>NZ_CP113097.1:3187500-3825000 GCF_026625125.1 Pseudomonas putida
TCTTGCCACAGCGGCGCTGCCAGCGCCTTGGCGTTGGCCGGGGCCTGCCAGAACACCCAACTGCCGACGTCCACCCCAAGGCTGGAAAGGGTCTTGGCGCCCCACAAGGCAAAAGCGGAGGTAATGCCCCACGGGCGGCCTGCCAGGGCCAGCGTGGCGTAGTTCAGCAAGGCCAGGGCCACAGCACCCCACAGCAACGGCCACGGGCCACGCAGGAAGCGGCGCAGGCCTTGGTGCTCACTGCTTACAGGTGCTTCGAGGGCGCCATGGCGGCGTTTTTCCAGTACCACCGTCGCCCAGGCGATCAGCGCGAATACCGCCACGCTGACCAGTAGCGCCGGCGCGACGCCCCAGGCCTGGACGATCGAGGTGGCCGGCAACGATGGCAAGGCGAACCACCAGTCGGCATGGTGCGTGGCCGTGACCGAGCCAATGATGAAGAACAGCAGCGTCACCAGCATTCTGGCGTTGCCGCCACCAACGGTGAACAGCGTGCCCGAGGCACACCCGCCGCCCAGTTGCATGCCGATGCCGAAGATGAAAGCGCCAAACACCACAGACACCCCGGCTGGCGCCACCAGCCCGGTGACCGGGTTGCCAAACAGGCTGCCAGCCGCCAATGCCGGGAAGAACAACAGTACGGCCAGGGCCAACATGACCATCTGCGCACGCAGGCCGGCACCTCGTCGTTCGGTGATGAATACGCGCCAGGCCGACGTGAAGCCGAACGCTGCGTGGTAAAGCGTCAGCCCCAGGGCGGCGCCAAGGATCAGCAGCAAGACCTGCTTGAAACCGGCATTGAGGTTGAGGAACCAGGCACCGGCCAGCAGCAGGGCCAAGGCAATCAGGGGGGCGCGCAGACGGCGCGGTTCGGGTGTGACGGTTGCGGAAAGACCCATTGGAATGCTCGGATTACTGTAAAACGGGCGGCGATTATAGCGCCGGAGATTGCTCGATGCTGCTTTGGCTGGCGTTTATCGCTGCCAGCGGGGCCTAACCGCTCAGGCCTGTGCACATCTGTTAGGCTGATACGAAGCCCCCAAATACCCCACTGGCCATTCGCACCATGGATGAACTGCGCAAGATCGACCTTAACCTGCTGCTGGCCCTGCACGCACTGCTGAGCGAAAAACACGTGACACGCGCTGCCATCCGCCTGCACCGTAGCCAACCGGCAGTCAGCCATGCACTGGCACAACTGCGCGCGCATTTCGACGACCCACTGCTGATCCGCCAGAACGGTCACATGGCCCTGACCGCACGCGCCCAGTCCCTCATCAAACCCTTGCAGGACGCGTTGGGCAGCCTCAACAGCCTGCTGGCCACACCACGCTTCGACCCCGCTCAGGCCCAGCGCAGGTTCCGCCTGTCGTTGTCCGATTACGCCTCACGGCTCATCCTGCCGCCCTTGGTCCGCCACCTGCGTCAGGCAGCACCGGGCGTGGACCTGGCCATCAGCCAGGCCAGCCGCGAGGCGATGATGGCGCAGTTGCTTGATGGCGAACTCGACCTCGCCTTGGGCATCTTCCCCGAACTGCCCCAAGGCATTACCGCGCAAACACTGTTCGAGGACAGCTTCGTCAGCATTGCCGACCGGCAGGTATTGCCGGGCAAAGGCGGCCTTGCGCTGGAGGACTGGCTGGCACGGCCGCACGTGCTCATGGCCATGCGCCCGGACGCCCACGACGAGATCGAGCGCGCACTGGGTGAACGGGGCCTGCGCCGGCGCATCGCCTTGGCGCTGCCGCACTGGAGCGCCGCCGTCGACGTGCTCGCCGGCACTGACCTGATCCTCACCGTGGCCAAGCGCGCAGTGGGCCCGATGCGGCCACACAAGGCCCTGCGCCAGTTCGCCCCCCCCTTGCCAATCCCGAACCTGGCCTATCAACAGGCCTGGCACACTCGAAAAGACAGCGATCCAGGGCATCGCTGGTTGCGGGAGACGGTCTGGACCTGTTGCCAGCCCGGCCGCTGATCATCCTTCGGGCTGTTTGACGCTGGCCGTTGCGGCAGACGCAGGGCTGGCGGCCCAGGTGCTCTGCACCAGGAACACCCCAACCAGGATCAGCACCACCCCCGCAAGCCTAGGCAGGCTCACCGGTTTGCTGGCAACGCCCATCAGGCCGAAATGGTCGACAATCACCGACGTGAGGATCTGCCCGGCCACCACCAGCACCAGAAAGCCTGCGGCGCCGAGCTTGGGGGTCAAGGCGGCGGCAGCGGCGACGTACAGGGCGCCAAGCACGCCGCCGATCCACAGCCACCATGGGCCTTGCACTGCCTTGCCCAGGTCGGGCAGCGGTACCCGCAGGATCAGCAAGGCCGCGATGACCACCACCGAACTGACCGTCAATGACGTGAAGGCGCCCCAAAGCCAGTGCCCGAGCGCACGGCCGACGGCAGCGTTGCTGGCGGCCTGGTAGGGCAGCACGACCCCGGCGAGCAGCGCCAACAGCAAGGGAAGGAAAGCGATAAGCAGGGCCTTGTTAGGCATGGATGTACTCTTCTGAAGACAGGGTTGGTACATCATCTGCAAATCGACCGGCGTTATGGAAATCGAAATCCTGCACTCAGGTTATTCGCCACATGGATGATGGATACCGATCAATGATGCCGGCCCGGTGCTAGGCTCGCCCTGCCTGGGCCGGCGATAGGTCAGCGGGATGTCTCGACCCGAAGTACTTCGGTGTAGATCGCATCGACCGTCTGGTCGACCTTGAGGTTTTTCATGCGTGCCTGCAGTTCAGGGTCCTCGACCTTGACCACCTGCAACTTGCCTTGCGGCGGTAGCAGGCTCACCTCATGGGTCTTGAGGTCGATCTTCTTGATCTGCGACGTTACCCGCACCTGGCGGAATGCCTCACCGCCCGGGTTGGGGTTGGCCATGGTGGCGCGGATGGTTCCCGACTCATCGCTGGCTTTGGGCGCCCCGCCCACCTCAGTGTTCAGCACATAGGCCACTGCACGGGTCACGTAGATATCGACCTGGTCACCGACTTTGAGGTTGGGCAGCGCCTTGGCGTTTTCGCTGAGCTGGAACGTCACGTCCTTGTCGTCCGGGCCTTTGACGGTCACCTGCCGGTTGGCCTGGTCTATGGCCGTGACCTGTGTGGTCACATGGCTTTCCAGTGCTTCACTGGCGATCGGTATATCGGCAGCCTGCACCGTTAAACTGGCGGTACCCACGAGCGTGGCAAGCGCAACGGCGCGAGCGAGTGTGCAAAGAGCATTCATAGGCCTGCTTCCTTGTAGTCGACACAAGATTGGCGCGTGAACGCTTCACGCGCCGCTCCTACACCATAGCTGGACTTACCGATTGCGCGTGACCCGCCAGACGGTATTGGCCAGGTCGTCCGCGATGATCAGCGCACCCCGTGGATCGACCGTCACCCCGACCGGCCGGCCGCGGGTCTTGCCGTCCTCGGCCCGGAAGCCGGTGGCGAAGTCGATCGGTTCGCCGGCAGGCTTGCCATTGCTGAACGGGACGAAGATCACTTTGTAGCCCACAGGGTTTGGCCGGTTCCAACTGCCGTGCTCGCCCACGAACACCCCGTCGGCAAAGCGCTCGCCCATGGCCGGTATGGAAAAGTCCACGCCCAGCGCGGCCACATGCGAACCGAGGCTGTAATCGGGCTTGATCGCGGCGGCCACCTTGTCGGGGTTCTGCGGTTTGACCCGCTCATCGACATTCTGCCCCCAGTAGCTGTAGGGCCAGCCATAGAAGCCACCTTCACGCACCGAGGTGAGATAGTCCGGCACCAGGTCCGGGCCGAGTTCATCGCGCTCGTTGACCACGGTCCACAGCTGCCCGCTGCCAGGCTGGATGGCCAGCGCCGTTGGGTTGCGCAAGCCGGTGGCGTAGGGTTTGTGGGCGCCGGTGGCTGCGTCGACCTGCCAGACCATGGCGCGGTCGATCTCCGCTTCCATGCCCCGCTCGGTGATATTGCTGTTCGACCCGATACCGACATACAGATAACGGCCATCGGGGCTGATGGTCAGCGCCTTGGTCCAGTGGTGATTGATCTCGGCCGGCAGGTCGGTGACCTTGGTCGGCGGGCTAGCGGCCTTGGTCTGGCCGTCCTGGTAGTCGAAACGCACCAGAGCGTCCTGGTTGGCCACGTACAGCTTGCCGTCGGCAAACGCTAGGCCATACGGCGCGTTGAGGTTCTCGGCAAATACTGTCTGCACCTCGTAGGTGCCATCGCCGTCGGCGTCCCGCAGCAGTGTCAGGCGGTTGCCACCCTTGACCTGCGTATTGCCCTTGGCCTTGATCTGGCTGGCGATGACGTCCTTGGGCTTGAGCTTGGCTGCACTGCCGCCACGGCCTTCGGCCACCAGGATGTCACCATTGGGCAGTACCAGGCTCTGGCGCGGGATTTTCAGGTCAGTGGCGATGGCGGTGATGCTGTAACCCTCAGGCACGGTCGGCTTCTGCTCGCCCCAGTGTGCCGGCTCGGCGATCTTCATGCTCGGCAGCAGGCCACGCTCAGGCGCTGGCAGTTTCGGGTCGGGGCCCAGGGCCTGGGTCGCCTCGCCGTCGCCACCGCAGGCGCTCAACAGCAGCGCTACACTTAAAACAGGCAATGCATGCAAAGGTTTCATGCCGCACCTCCCGAACGCAGGTTGCTCATGCCCAGCCAGGCCGCCACGCAGGCCAGCACGGTGACGATCAGAGACAACACCAGGCCCGCAGGCATCACTGCCCAGGCATCCTTGGCGTGCTCGAACGCATTGATCAGGCCCAGTACCCAAGTCACCAGCAACAGCAGAAAGTACAGCGTCGGCCGCCCGCCCTTGCGCTCGGCGCGCACCAGGTTGGCCAGCGCGAACAGCAACGTCAGGCCACAGAACAGCAGGCCGCCGGCAATCAACCAGGAGGCGAAGTTACTCCACTGGATCTGGTAGCTCTTGAAATAGGCTATGTCACTCAGCAATGCGCCAAGAAACAACGGCACCGTGCCGGCCAGCAGGATTGCATGCAACGGGCTGGGCGTGCAGCGGTAGAGGGTTTGCTCGGTAGCGGTCACGGCGCCTCCTTACTCAGTCAGTGACCAGGGCTGGCGGACAGGCGCGAGGGCCCGGTCCGTCAGGCGTGCGCGGGGTGCGCTTAGCAAAGGATCACCTTGACGTCCGGTTAGTTCACCGCTTGGCTTGATAGAAACATCCTGAAAGATTTCACCCCTTACCACATGAGGCAAATGGCATGAGCGCTGATACAGCACGACCGTATGCGTTGTGGGCCGCACATGCCCTGCTTGGCCTGAGCCTTACGCTGGCGGGCGGATGTTCGAACAAACAGAGCCAGGCTCGCTACCCGACAGCGGCCTTGGGCTCGAACTGTTTCGCCAAGGCCGTGCCCACCCTGGGAGAAGGCGGCCTGGCGTGGGGCGATACCTTGAGCATGGCCCGACACAAGTCGATGAACAATTGCATCCGCTACGCCGGCAGGTCCGGCGGAACGCCCAAGACCTGCCAGGTGGTCATGGCCAAGTGCAAGAACTAGCACAGGCGCAACGCGGCAGGTCGCGCGGCTAGAGCCTTGTCACACCGCCTTGGCCCGGGCGGCATGCAGTTTCTTGTAGCTCTCGATCAGGCGCAGATGGCGGTCCAGCCCTTCCAGCTTCATGCTGGTGGGGGTCAAACCATGGAAGCGCACGCTACCGTCCACCGAACCCAGCACGGCATCCATGCGCGGGTTGCCGAACATCCGGCGGAAGTTGGCCTCGTAGTCCTCCATTTCCAGCTCGTCATCGAGCACCACTTCCAGCACCACATTCAGTGCCTGGTAGAACAAACCGCGCTCGACAGTGTTGTCGTTGAACTGCAGGAACGCCTCGACCAGCTCCTTGGCGTCCTCGAAACGCTTCAACGCCAGGCAAATCAGCAGCTTCAACTCAAGGATGGTCAACTGCCCCCACACCGTGTTGTCATCGAACTCGACCCCGATCAGCGTGGTGATGGTGGTGTAGTCGTCCACCTCACAGTTGTCCAGGCGCTTGAGTAGCGCGCGCAGCGCCCGGTTGTCCAGGCTATGCAGGTTGAGAATGTCGGCACGGAAACCCAGGGCACGATTGGTGTTGTCCCAGATCAGGTCCTCGACCGGGTAGATCTCCGAGTAACCCGGTACCAGGATGCGGCAGGCGTTGACGCCGAGGTTGTCGTACACCGCCATGTACACCTCTTTGCCCATGCCCTCGAGAATGGCGAACAGGGTCGCGGATTCCTGGGCGTTGGAATCTTCACCCTGGCCGGAGAAGTCCCACTCGACGAACTCGAAATCGGCCTTGGCGCTGAAGAAGCGCCACGACACCACGCCACTGGAGTCGATGAAGTGCTCGACGAAGTTGTTTGGCTCGGTCAGCGCGTGGCTTTCGAAGGTCGGCTGCGGCAAGTCGTTGAGCCCCTCGAAACTGCGGCCCTGCAGCAGTTCGGTAAGGCTGCGCTCCAACGCCACTTCCAGGCTTGGATGGGCGCCGAACGAGGCGAACACGCCGCCGGTACGCGGGTTCATCAAGGTCACGCACATGACCGGGAATTCACCGCCCAGCGACGCGTCCTTGACCAACACTGGGAAGCCCTGCTCCTCAAGCCCCTGGATGCCCGCGACGATCCCTGGGTACTTGGCCAGCACCGCCTGCGGCACATCCGGCAGGCACAGCTCGCCCTCGAGGATTTCACGCTTCACCGCCCGCTCGAAGATCTCCGACAGGCACTGCACCTGGGCTTCGGCCAGGGTGTTGCCGGCGCTCATGCCGTTGCTGAGGAACAGGTTCTCGATCAGGTTGGACGGGAAGTACACCACCTGGCCGTCGGACTGGCGCACGAACGGCAGCGAACAGATGCCACGCTCGGTATTGCCCGAGTTGGTGTCATACAGGTGCGAACCACGCAGCTCGCCGTCCGGGTTGTAGATCTGCAGGCAGTATGGGTCGAGGATCTCACCTGGCAGCGCGTCCTTGGGGCCGGGTTTGAACCACTGCTCGTTGGGGTAATGCACGAACGGCGCGTTGGCGATGTCCTCGCCCCAGAACTGGTCGTTATAGAAGAAGTTGCAGTTCAAACGCTCGATGAATTCACCCAGCGCCGAGGCCAGGGCGGCCTCTTTGGTCGAGCCCTTGCCGTTGGTGAAGCACATCGGCGACTGCGCATCGCGCACGTGCAGCGACCACACGTTGGGCACGATGTTGCGCCAGGAGGCGATCTCGATCTTCATGCCCAGCCCGGCGAGCAGGCCCGACATGTTGGCGATGGTCTGCTCCAGCGGCAGGTCCTTGCCGGCGATGTAGGTGGTGGTGTCGGCGACCGGCATGAGCAGGCCCTGGGCGTCGGCATCGAGGTTGTCGACCTGCTCGATGATGAACTCAGGGCCGGTCTGCACCACTTTCTTGACCGTGCAGCGGTCGATGGAACGCAGAATGCCCTGGCGGTCCTTCTCGGAGATGTCTTCCGGCAACTCGACCTGGATCTTGAAGATCTGGTTGTAGCGGTTCTCAGGGTCGACGATGTTGTTCTGCGACAGGCGGATGTTTTCGGTAGGGATGCCCCGGGTCTGGCAGTACAGCTTGACGAAATAGGCGGCGCACAGGGCCGATGAGGCAAGGAAATAGTCGAACGGCCCCGGGGCCGAGCCATCGCCTTTGTAGCGAATCGGCTGGTCGGCGATCACCGTGAAGTCGTCGAATTTGGCTTCAAGACGAAGGTTGTCGAGAAAGTTGACCTTGATTTCCATGCGGGAACACCGTGATTTGAACGTGCAAAACGAAATTGGCCGGCATTATCCGGTTTTTTCGGCTGGAAGTCCTGTTTGTCTGCGCACCTGACCGCGACCGCACACGATTGCGCATTTCAACGGATTGCTTGCCTGATTCTCTGAACCTTCGGTAAACGGCAGGCCGCCGCACACACCGCTGTGCTAGCGTTTGCGGATTGGGGAGCAACGTATTCCCTGCACGACAACACAATGACAACCGATGATCAGCAGGTGAGCCATGGAACTTCGAATCAACCAGAAGACCTACCAGGTCGAGGCTGACGCCGACACGCCGTTGCTGTGGGTGATCCGCGACGACCTCGGCCTGACCGGCACCAAGTATGGCTGCGGCCTGGCACAGTGCGGCGCCTGTTCGGTGCTGGTGGACGGCAATGTGGTACGGGCCTGTGTCACGCCGGTGGCCGGCGTGGTCGGGCGTGAAGTGACCACCATCGAAGCCATCGAGGCCGATGCGGTGGGCAAGCGCGTAGTGGCGGCATGGGTCGAGCACCAGGTGGCCCAATGCGGTTACTGCCAGTCCGGGCAAGTGATGGCGGCCACCGCGCTGCTCAAGCACACCCCGAGACCGAGCGATGCGCAAATCGACGCGGCGATGGTCAACCTGTGCCGCTGCGGCACGTACAACGCCATCCATGCCGCCGTGCACGAACTTGCCCAAGGGGAGAAGGCCTGATGAATACGCCTGTCGGTACCCCTGCAGCGCTGCTCGACCTACCGCCAGGGGCAACGGTCAACTTGTCGCGTCGGCGTTTTCTCGCCAGTACCGCCGTAGGCGCGCTGGTCCTGGGCTTCGGGCTGCCGCTGGGCACCAGCCGGGTCCAGGCGGCGACGGCCGCCGCCCAGGAGCGCGGCACCCAGGTACCTGCATTCCTGGAAATCCGCCAGGACGGCACGGTACGCCTGCTCTGCCCGTTCATCGAAGGCGGCCAAGGCACCTATACCGCCATGGCGCAGATCGTCGGCGAAGAACTGGACGCGGACCCTGCCACATTCGTGGTCGACAGTGCCCCGCCGGGCGAAGCCTACGTCGTGATGGAAAACGGCATGCGGATCACCGGCGGCAGCATGTCGGTGCGCATGAGCTACCCGACCATGCGCCGCCTCGGCGCCCTCGCCCGGGCCATGCTGCTGCAGGCCGCAGCAGAACAATGGGGCGTACCGGTGAGCGAGCTGTCCACCGAGCCTGGCAAAGTGCTGCACGCTGCCTCGGGCCGTGCGCTGGGCTATGGCGAACTGGCTGAACGGGCCATGGACCTGCCGGTACCGGACCCGGCCGGCATCACGCTGCGCGACCCCAGCCAGTTCCGCTGGATCGGCAAGCCGGTGGCGCGCGTCGATGCCTACGACAAATCCACCGGCAAAGCGCTTTACACCATCGACATCAAGCTCGAGGGGATGCTCCACGCCGCTGTGCAGCATGCCCCGCGCCTGGGCATGACCGTGGGCCGCCTGCGCAACGAAGAGCAGGTCAAGGCCATGAAAGGCGTGCATTCGGTGCATCAGTTGCCAGGCGCCGTTGCCGTGGTGGCCGAACGCTGGTGGCACGCCAAGCGTGCGGTCGAAGCGGTCCAGGTGGACTGGCAGGAACCCGGCGCCGACAGCACGGTACGCGCCATGCCCGCCGACTTTTCCAGCGATGCCTGGCGCGAGCACCTGGCCGCCCAGACTGGCCCGGCCCGCGACGACGAAAGCGAGGGCGATCTGGCCGCGGCACTCGGCAACGCCAAGACCAAGGTCGAGGCCACCTACCACAATCAGTACCTCAACCACGCCCAGTTGGAGCCGCCGTCCGCACTGGCGCGCTACAACCCCGACGGTTCACTGGAGGTCTGGCTGCCCAACCAGGCGCCGGACATGTTCCGTGACGACATCGCCAAACGCACCGGCCTGGACCCTGCAAAGATCACCTTGCACTCCCCGCTTCTGGGTGGGTTCTTCGGTCGCCACTTCCTGTATGACTCGGCCAACCCGTACCCGCAGGCCATCTTGCTGGCCAAGGCCGTCGGCCGCCCGGTCAAGCTGATCTGGAGCCGCGAGGAAGAATTCCTGCGCGATGTGCTGCGACCGGTGGCGGTGGTCAAGTTCCGCGCAGGGCTGGATGCCGATGGCCTGCCAGTGGCCATCGAAGCGGTGAGTGCCACAGAGGGCCCGACCGAGGCCCTGGCAGGCAAGCAAGGCGAGAAGATCGACCCAACGGCGCTCGAAGGGCTGTCGGGTAAATCCTACGCCATCGCCAACAAGCGCATTGCACAGATCTACGTCAAGGGCCCGGCGATGCTGGGTTACTGGCGCTCGGTGGGCAACTCGCTGAACGACTTCTTCTATGAGTCCTTCCTGGACGAACTGGCCGACAAGGGCGGCAAGGACCCCTTCGAGTTGCGCCTGCACCTGCTGCGCGACAACCCTCGCCTGACCAACCTGCTGCAAGCGGTGGGTGAATTGTCCGGTGGCTGGAAGCGCGGGCCGTTCACCGCTGAAGACGGCAGCAAGCGGGCACGAGGTGTGGCCATGGCCTCGCCATTCGGCTCGGAAGCTGCCGTGATCGCTGAAGTGTCGATCGAAGATGGCCAGGTCAAGGTCCACGATATCTGGCAGGCGATCGACCCTGGCAGCATCGTCAACCCGGCGATCATCGAAGCCCAGGTCAACGGCGCCGTGGCACTCGGCCTGTCGCAGACGCTGGTCGAGGAAGCGGTGTTCATCGATGGCAAGCCGCGTGCGCGCAACTACGACCTGTATCCGATCCTGCCTGCCTCGCGCATGGCCCGGGTACATGTGCGCATTGTCGAAAGCGGCGCGAAGATGGGGGGCATTGGCGAGCCGCCGTTGCCTGCGGTGGCGCCAGCAGTGGCCAACGCGGTGGCGCAGCTTACCGGCCAGCGCATCCGCAGCCTGCCCATGAGCCGCCATACCTTCAGCTGACCGGACAAGGAACGCCCCATGACCCACAGTCGATTCGCAAGAACCGCAGGCTGGCTGGCGCTGCCGTGCCTGGTCGCCGCCGGCCTGCTGGCCTGGTATGTCACCCGTGAGCCCGCTTCGCCCTTCGTCACCGAACAGAGCACCAGCTTCGACCCGGCGCTGGTCAGCCGTGGTGAGTACGTGGCCAGGCTCAGCGACTGCGTCGCCTGCCACAGCCTGCCCGACGGCAAGCCGTTTGCCGGTGGGCTGGAAATGGCCACACCACTGGGGGCGATACACGCCACCAACGTGACGCCCGACCCCGCGACGGGCATCGGCAATTACAGCCTCGCCGACTTCGACCGCGCCGTGCGTCACGGCGTCGCGCCGGGCGGCCGGCGGCTGTACCCGGCCATGCCCTACCCTTCGTATGCCAAGCTCAGTGATGATGATGTGCGGGCCCTGTATGCCTTCTTCATGAAAGGTGTGCAGCCTGCACAGCAGGCGAACATCCCCAGCGATATCCCGTGGCCGTTGAACATGCGCTGGCCGATCGCGCTGTGGAACGGCCTGTTCGCAGCAGACCAACCTTACGCGGTCAAACCGACGCAGGACGCGGTGTGGAACCGAGGTGCCTACATCGTTCAGGGGCCCGGCCACTGTGGCAGTTGCCATACCCCGCGGGGCCTGGCCTTCAACGAAAAAGCCCTGGATGAAGAGGGCAAGCCGTTCCTGGCCGGTGCGCTGCTCGATGGCTGGTACGCACCCAGCCTGCGTAACGACCACAATACTGGCCTGGGCCGCTGGAGCGAGGCGCAGATCGTGCAGTTCCTCAAACACGGGCGCAATCAGCATGCGGTGGTCTATGGCTCGATGACCGAGGCGTTCAACAATTCCACCCAGTTCATGAGCGATGACGACCTGGCAGCGATCGCCCGCTACCTCAAATCGTTGCCGGGCGACCCACAACGTGACGGCGCGCCGTGGCAATACCAGGCGGTGTCTGCCGGCGAACGCCTGAACAGCCCGGGCGCCCACACCTACGTGACCCGCTGCGCCACCTGCCACGGCTTGGACGGCAAGGGCCAGGCAGAATGGATGCCGCCGCTGGCGGGGGCCACCTCGTCGCTGGCGAAGGAAGATGCGTCGGCGATCAACATCACCCTCAATGGCTCGCAACGCATCGTCGCCGCAGGGCTGCCGGATGCCTACCGCATGCCGGCGTTCCGCGAGCAATTGTCGGACCAGGAGATCGCCGATGTACTGAGCTTCGTCCGCGGTACCTGGGGCAACCACGGCGGTGCGGTCGATGCGCAGGCCGTCAGCAAGCTGCGCGGGGATACCGACCCGGCGAGCAGCAGCCCGATCATCTTGCACATGCGCTGAGGAATAACCGTCAATGGAAAGCATCGACCTGCTGGTCCTGCGCACCACCTGTGACTGGCTCAAGGCAGGCGAACGGGTGCTGCTGGCAACCGTCGCCCGTACCTGGGGCTCATCGCCCAGGCCGGTGGGTTCGATGATGGCCCTGCGTGGCGATGGCAGGGTCATTGGCAGCGTTTCCGGTGGCTGCATCGAGGATGACCTGGTGCACCGCTACACCACCGCCTACAACGGCGAGGGCATGCCGCAAGGGCTGCCGCGCGTGGTGCGTTACGGCGTCAGTGCCGACGAGGCCCATCGCTTTGGCCTGCCCTGCGGCGGGACCCTGGAGCTGATACTCGAATTCAACCCTTCGTTGCCCTGCCTTGAGCAGCTTCTGGCGCAACTGGACGCTGGCAACCTGGTCCGTCGCCAGCTGGACCTTGGCACCGGTGACACAAGCCTGACCACCACGTATGCGCCAGAGCAGTTCAGCTTCGATGGCCAGCGAATGGTCAATACCCTGGGCCCCGGCTACCGCATGCTGCTGATCGGTGCCGGGGCACTGGCCGAATACCTGGCGACCATGGCGCTGTTCAATGGCTTCAAGGTGGCCGTCTGTGACCCTCGCCGTGAATACATGGATGGCTGGAATGTCGCGGGCGTGGAGAAGCTGGTCGGCATGCCGGACGACATGGTCAGGGCCTTTGCCCCGGACCTGCGCAGTTGCATCATTGGCCTTAGCCATGACCCCAAGCTGGACGACCTGGCCCTGCTCGAAGCCTTGCACAGCCCAGCCTTCTACATCGGTGTGATCGGCTCGCGGCGTAACAGCCAGCTGCGCCGCGAACGCCTGGTCGAGCATTTCGGCCAGACCCAGGCCTCACTCAAACGCCTGCATGGCCCAATCGGCATCTACATCGGTAGCAAGACCCCTGCAGAGATCGCGGTCAGCGTCATGGCCGAGGTGCTGGCCATCAAGAACGGCGTGGCCTTGCCCAGCGCGGCCAATGTGACCACGGCCAAGCGGGCTCGGGAAGCCAGTGCATGATATCAACGTGCGCCCATCACTGAACACCGCCGCCGCGCGCACGCCGCCTCAGTGCGGCCCGCCCGCTTGCTGCTGTTTCCAACGCTCGAGGTTCTTCGCCAGTAGCTGCCCAGGCAGCGGGCCAGCGACGATTTCCTTCATTTTCTGCGCCAGGCGCTCACGCAGCCTGGGCTGGTTGCACGGCGAGGCGTGGGACAGCGCCAGGTACAAACCCTCACTGGAAACCGGCGGGTCAAGCACCTTCAGCTGCGTCTCCATACCCAGCGTCCGCGCCATCGCCATACCGGGGTACTGCTCATAGATCAGGTAGTCGTTACGCTTGTGCAGCAGCTTCTCGAACGCCTGCCTGGCGCTGGGAACCGCTTCGAGGGTGAGGTTGGCCCTGGCATAGTCATCGAACGCCTGGCCATGACTGTTGCTGACCAGGGTGCCGCCCTTGCGCCCCTTCAAGTCTGACCAGCCACGGTAAGCAAAGGCCGCGTCCTGGCGCACCCAGACAACGCTTGGGGTATGCAGGAATGGCGGGCTGATGAAGTCTACCTCCTGCTGACGCGCCTGGGTCAGGAAGTAACCGGCCATCAAATCGATACGGCCTTTGCGCACCTCTTCCTGGGCCCGCGACCAGGGCCCACCGTAGACCACCTGCATTTCCAGCCCGAGCGCCCGGCCCAGGTGATCAAGCAGGTCGGCGTTGGCCCCGATCAGTCGTTGGGGGTTGGTCGGGTCGCGCCACAGGTAAGGGGGGTATTCCGGATTGCCGGTGGCGGTCAGTTGCCGACACGCATCCTCCGCTGCCCAGGCCTGAGGCAGCAGAAAAAAGAAAAGCCAAAGCAGCAAAGACCGACCGGACCACCGCTCGACCATCTACAACCCTCGGTGCTTGGGGCCTTAGGCGGCCAGCCGTGGTCGCGAAAGGCTGCCACATCCTGCGCACGTCTGCTGTACTGCTGCCCGCATGCTCTAAAGATTCTGGACGAGAATCAGCTGGCTGCCAGAAATTTATCCGGGCATGCGCGCCAAAGACCGCTTGGCCGCCGCCTGGAACACGCCGCGCAGTGCCCTGACTTGCTCTTCGGTGAGCGTCTGCGCGCAGGTCAGCCCCTGCAGGAAGCCTATGCCCCAGTTTTTCGTCTGGTCCAGTTGCTGACGGTTTTCGGCTTCGGCGATATCGCCCAGATGGAGCGCGGCGTGGTGTTCGTAGCGGTCACCCAGTGCCAACTTGCGCAGTTCACCCAGAGCGACCTTGAATTCAGCGGCGGCTACATCGTCCAGGCCCAGGTGCTCATACTGAAGCAGGCTCAGACGGTCGGTGGCGGTCATCTTCGAATCTCCGTTTCTCTATAAAAGGAGCAGTTGCAGGAAAGTCACCGACCAACCCAGAACGCTTCCAGGCGCCAGGTGATGGTGGTGTGGTGTTATGGGTTGTATACCATAGGTGAGGGCCATCGCCCTAGCGGTGTGCGCCGTCCGGTTGGTTGTCGCCGTCGGGGGCGACTGCCGGCCCCTTTCCAACCCCAGCCCGACATACCTTCGGCGAGGTCCGGGCCACCGGGTGGGTGGCAACAGCCTATGGCTTGCACCCGCAGCGCTAGCTACACACCACCGGCCTCCCCTGCAATCGGTGGAGAACCGAATGCAAGCCTTCAACAGGCCTCACTGCAGGCCAGCACTGCTCAACCAACCGTGCGTCGCTGCAAGCACCTGCTGCAAGCGGTTTTCACCGCCAAGCATCATCGAAGGCGTTTCCACGCTCACGTGTACCTCCACCGGCAACGCGCCCAACAGTGCTGCCAGTGGCAACTGCCCCTGCCCCGGCAACAACCGCCCTTCACGCGCCTCCTGGATAATCAGTGCCTCAGCCGGCGCCGTGAGCGGCGCATCGCACAGTTGCACCGCCCGCAGGTAGCGCCGGTCGACGTCGGCAAGTGCCGCTACATTCCCGCCCGAACGGAACAGATGCAGCGCATCCACCAGTACCGCGCTGTTGTCCTGCCCAGCCATGTGCAACACAGCCAACGCCTGCTGCAGGGTGGCCACCGGCCTCCAGCGCATGAACTCCAGATCCACACGCAAGCCATACGCCTTGGCCATTTCACACAGCGCCGCGAAGTTGTGCGCAAGCCGCACACGGTCTTCGTCATCCCCGGATACCGTAAGGCTGGTGGCGCCCAGTTCAGCACCTGCGGCCAGCAAGGCTGAACAATCGCCAACCTGCAGTTGCGGCGTCAGCGAGACGAACTCGATGTCGGCAACACTCACACCCTCACCAGCCATCACGGCCTTCACCTCTCGCAACGCCTGCCCCCCCGCCGCCAGCGGGTAAGCCTGCGCCCCCGGCATCACCGGGTGCAGCCGCAAGCCCACGGCGTTGAAACCGGCACTGCCAGCCTCACGCACCAACGCCTGCGGCGCAAGGTCCAGCGCGGTAAGGTGGGCAACCGCAAGGGGCCTCAATAGGTCGCCCTCCCACCACTGAGGTCGAACACGAAGCCTGTGGTGAAACTGCATTCCGGCCCGGCGATCCAGGCCACCATGTTGGCAATTTCCTCAGCCTTGAGAAAACGCCCCATCGGTATCTTGGCCTTGCTCGCCGCGATATGCTCCTCCGTCATCTCAGCCATCAGCGGCGTTTCGACCATCGCCGGGGCGATGCAGTTGAGCGACACACCCTCCTGCGCCAGTTCCTTGGCTGCGGCCTTGGTGAAGGCGATGACCCCGGCCTTGGCAGCCGAATAGCCGCTGATGTACTGCACGCCATCCTTGCCCGCCATCGATGCCACGTTGACGATCCGCCCATAACCGCGCTCGCGCATATGCGGGATGGCCGTTCGGCAGCAGTAGAAGACGCCATTCAGGTCGATGGCGATGACCTTGTCCCAGGCCTGCGGCGGGTACTCCCAGGACGGTACCACCGGCCCGTTGATGCCAGCGTTGTTGATCAGGATTTCGACCTGCCCCACGCGCGCCAGCACCTCAGCGAATGCCGCCTCGACCGTGGCCAGTGAGGCGACATCCACGGCCTGGCGCAGCACTGGCTCGAAACCGTTGCCGACACTGTCCCAGCCATCCACTTCGAGGTCCCAGATCACCACCTGGGCACCGGCGCAGTGCAGCCGTTGGGCGATGGCCAGGCCGATGCCACGCATGCCACCGGTCACGATCGCAGTTTGCCCTTGCAGGGGTTGGCTCATTGTTCAGCTCCTTTTTCAACACAGGGAATATCCGGCAGGCGACGCAGGTCACGCACCATGAACAGGTAACACAGCGCGCCAAGGGCGGTGATCGAGGAGACGAAGACCAAGGCCCAGACGAAGGACCCGGTGGCCGTCACGATCAGGCCGATGGTCAGCGGGGTAACGATGCCGGCGGCGTTGGCGAACAGGTTGAACAGCCCACCACTGAGGCCCAGCAAGCCCTTGGGCGCGATGTCGGAAACGATCATCCAGGCCAGGGCGGACATGCCCTGGGCGAAATAGGCGATACACAGGATGGCGATGACCAGAACGTCCGACTCGACATAGTTGGCCAGGACAATCACCGAGGCGGTCAGCAGGCCGGCGATGACTGGCAGCTTGCGTGCCACATTCAGCGAGTAGCCCCGGCGCAGCAAGGCATCGGAGAGCCAGCCGCCGACCAGCGTGCCCAGCGAAGCGGCGATGAACGGCAGCACCGCTACCCAACCGACTTTAAGCCAAGGCATGTGCCGCTCAGTGACCAGATAGGTCGGGAACCAGGTCAGGAAGAACACATTGGTCGAGTTACAGGCGAACTGCCCCAGGCAGATACCGAGCATGTTGCGGTGCTTGAGCAGCGCCGGGATCTGCGACCACGCAAAGACAGTGGCTTTCTGGCCACCATCGACCACCCCACCGCCGGCAGCGATATGATCGAGCTCGGCCTGGTTGGCCGTGGTGGACTGGTGCGGCTCGTGGTATTTACGCCACCAGACCAACCCGTAGAGCACGCCCAGTAACCCGACCGCCATCAGCAGAAAGCGCCAGCCGTAGGCGTGCAAGACCCAAAACAGCAAGGGTGTCAGGAACGCAAGGCCGGTGTACTCGGCAAAGGTATAGATACCGGTCGCCCTGGCCCGCTCGCTTTGCGGGAACCAGGTCGCCACCACGCGGCTGTTGGTAGGGAAGCACGGTGCTTCTGTCACACCGACCAGAAAGCGCATGCCCAGCAAGGACAGAAACCCTTGGGCCAGGCCCTGCAGGCCGGTGAACAGCGACCACAGCGTCAGTGCCAGCCAGTAGGTGAGCTTGGTGCCCAGCCGGTCGATCAGTATGCCGCCAGGGATCTGTGCCGCCGCGTAGGTCCAGGAGAACGCTGAGAAGATCACCCCCATCATCGCCGCGTTGAGGCCCAGTTCGGCACTGATGCTCGGCGCGGCGATGCCCATCACGCTGCGGTCCAGGTAGTTGATCATGGTGCCGCCTGAGATCAGCGCCAGGATCATGAAGCGGGTTCGGGTACGTTGCTGCTGGCGCGCGGGGGTGTCGAACACCTCGGCGCCGATAGGCTGGTCAGCATTCATGGCAATTGCTCTCTTGTTCTTGGAATGGCAAAGGTGCAGGCGTCAGGCAAACCCGAACAGGCGCCTTGGGGTCTCCCACATGATGGTGCGCCGCAGGTGGGGGTCTGGCATCAAGCGCTCGGCCAACTTCAGCAAGGGGCCGTAATCCACCCGGCTATGCTGGCGGATGAAGGGCCAGTCCGAACCCCACACACAGGCATGCGGGCCAAAGGCGTTGATCAACTCGTGTACGTACACGCTGCTTTGCTCATGCAGGGCAGCAGCGCTGGCGAATTTCTGCATGCCCGAGAGCTTCACGCAGGGCCGCCCCTGTCGCGCCAGCCGGAGCAATGCCTGAAAGCCGGCCTGTCGGGTACCGCCGGCCGCATCCGGCCGCCCGCAATGGTCGATCAATACCCGCACCGCACTGCCCTGGATCAGGCCGAGCAGTTCGACGAGCTGGTCGTCGCACACCTGGATCTGGGCGAACAGGCCAAGTTCGGCAAGCTTGCCGAACAACGGCCCGGCGTCGTTCAAGCTCTGCACGCCATACATTGCCGGGTTGAACGCCACACCGACCACGCCCTGCTCACGCAGTGCGGCCAGTTGCTCGAGGCTGATGTGGCGCTCGACCACCGCTATGCCCTTGAAGCGGCCCTGAGCGCTCGCCAAGGCATGCAGCAGGCAGCGGTTGTCAGTGTGGTAGCCACTGTTGGGCCCAACCAACAAGGCATGGCGCACGCCATAGGCCTCCATCACCTGGTTGAACTGCTCCAGCGGCGCGATCTCCTGGCCGGACGGTGCGTACGGCGCATCGGGGTGATAGGCGAAGCGTGCAGGGTCAAACAAATGGTTATGGCAATCGATCTTCGGTTCATCAAAGATGTTCAAAGGCGGCTCCTTCAAGCGCCACTGCGCTTGCCTGCAGATCTTGTTATTGTTCGCCACCACGGGCGATTAGCCTGGGCCCACGATACTGCGGGCGTCGCCGAGGCGCTCATACACAGATGGCGAAGACCATAACCTAAGGTAATGCTCATGCTTCCCGGCAAAGAAGGCAGCGACGCCAGTGCACTGGTATTCAAACTGCGGCACATGGAGGTGTTTCGGGCGGTCATGCTGACCGGCTCGATCAGCGCTGCCGCGAAGATGCTGTATGTCTCGCAGCCGGCGGTGAGCAAGCTCATCGGCTACATCGAAGGGCGCCTGGCCTACCGCCTGTTCGAGCGCATCAACAACCGCCTGGTGCCCACCGCCGAGGCGCAGATCCTGTTCCGTGAGGTCGAGCGGGTGTATCAGGCAGCACTGCAAGTCAATGAATGCGCGCTGGCGCTGGCCACCGGCGCCCATCGCAAGCTGCGGATCTCCTGCAGCGCCTCGTTGTCGACGGTGGTAATCCCCACCGCCCTGGCCCAGCTCAAGCGTGAGGCGCCTGCACTACAGATCGAATGGCAGACCTCGCTGATGGGCGAGATGCCCAACCAGATCCTGTCGAAGAAGGTCGACCTCTCTATCGCCGCCCTGCCGGTGGTGCACGACCACCTGCATTCACAGGCATTCATGCGTGGGCGCATGGTCGCTGTAATGCCCGTCGATCATCCCCTGGCACAGCAGCCAAGCCTGAGCTTGCAGCAGCTGGAAGGCCATGCGCTGCTGCTGTTCCGCCCGGACATGCCGTTCGGCAAGTTGCTGGCCGAGGAAATAGCCCGCCGTGGCCTGCACCTGGACTCGCTGTTGTCGTTCACCAATGCCAACGAGGCCGTGGCGCTGGTCAAGCAAGGCATGGGTATCAGCGTGATCGATGAATTCGTGGCACAGGACAGCGGGTTGGCCGTGGTGCCCTTGGCCGACGAGATTCACTTCGATATCAGCTTCGTCCATTCGCGTTTTGACCCGCCGTCACAGGCGGCCCTGCACCTGATGCGCGTGCTGCATGTCCAGGCACGCAAGCTGGGGCGGCAGATCCCTGGGTTCGAGTTGCCCGACAGGTAAAGCGGGTGGCCCTGGAGAGGCCGTGAATGCCGGATTGGATCCGCAGGCTGAGAAACGCTACCCTTGCACCGCCGCGCAGCGCTTGCCGGTGCGCAGGCCTACCCATGCACTCAGGAGATTCACCGACATGAACGTCCCATTCAAGCCCCGCTGGCTGCTCGCCCTTGCCCTGCCCCTGGTACTTGCCGCCTGCGGCGACAGCGAACCCAAGCAACGGGCCGCCTTCAGCGAATTCCTGCAGACCCGTATCGTCGACAAGCCAGGCGTGCATGTGCCCAAGCTGAGCGCAGACGAGTCCAAGGCATTTGGCCCCTACAGCGATCACTACGCCGTCATCACCCAGTTCAACGGCGCGATGGATGCCGCAGTGCAGCCTTTGGGCAACCTGCTGCAAAAAGGCGCGGTTCGCTCGCTCAATGACGTCACTGCCCGCCGTGACGACATCAAGGCCGTGCAGACCGGCCTGAACGACATGGGCAACCAGCTGCAAGAGCAAAAGGCCAAGGCGGACACCGCCCATGCCCAGCTCAAGCAGCCGGAAGACCTCAAGGTGGTGTACGACAAGGCCTATGAGCGCACCGTCAGCGTCCCGGCCGACACCTTCCTGGACGTGCTGCCGCAAATCAACGGCACCCTGGACAGCAGCCTGAAGGTGGCCGACTACGTGGATGCGCACAAGGAAAAGATAGAAATCAACGGGGCCATCGTGAAAGTGTCCGACCCAACCGTTCAGGCTGAGTTGAATGCCTTGCTGGCGGACCTGAACAACCAGGCCAAGACCGTGCAGCAGGCGCAGGCAAGGCTGCAGACGGTCATGCTCGGGCGCTAGTCGGCTGCGAATCAGGCGGCGGCTGGGGGTTCGCTCACACCCGCTTCGGCAGCTGGATATTCACCCGCAACCCCCCTCCCTCGCCCGCTTGGGCGCTGATCGAGCCCTGATGCAGCGCGATTGCCCGACGGGCGATCGCCAAACCCAGGCCGAAGCCATCGCTGCCGCTGTCCAAACCCCGGTCGAACGGCTCGAAGATGCTCTGCAGGCGCGCCGGGGCCACGCCCGGGCCCTGGTCGATGATGGCCACTTCCAGCTGGTCGCCGCCGTCGGCCAGCAGCGCCAGCACCCGCACTTCAGTCCCAGGCGCTGTGTAGCGTACGGCATTGCGCACCACGTTCTCGAAGGCGCGATACAGCAGTTCCTCATGCCCGCAGGTCAACCATGCTGCATCCGCGCTCAGCGACACCTGGCACTGCTTCATGCTGGCCTCGAAACGGGCATCCTCGACGATCTGCGCCAGCAACTCGACCACATCCAACGCTTGGCTATTGCCATCGCCCGGCTGTGACTGGACACGTGCCAGGGTCAGCAGTTGCTCGATCAGGTCATCCATGCGCCGGGATTCGCGCTCGATGCGTTCCAGCATCTCAGCACGCTCCGGCTGCTGGCGTACCAAGCCGATGGCCGCGTGCATGCGGGTCAGTGGCGAGCGCAGTTCATGAGAAATATCATGCAGCAGTTGCTGCTGAGCCTCGACCAGCGCCTTGAGCTGGCTGGCCATGCGGTCGCAGCCTTCGGCAAGGTCGACGATCTCGTCGCGGCGCTTGCCCAGGCGCGGCTTGACGCGCACCTCGAACCGGCCCTGGGCGACCTGCTCCATGGCCTCGCGCAGCCATGCCAAAGGCTTGGTCAGGTAAAGGCTGCAGAGCAAGGCGAACAGTGCGCTCATCAAGGTCCCGGTGAGCAGCGGGCCCATGCTCCGCGGGCGTGGTAGTTCGTCCAGGCGGGTCGCCACCGATGCACGCAACACCAACGCCCGACCGCCCTGGTCGAGCAGCGCCCGCTCGAAGCGGGCCTCGGGTACAGGCCTGCCTGCCAGCAAGTGGCCGGTGCCGTCATACAGCCCCACCTGAACACCTTCAGGCTGGGGCGAAACCCGCAACAGCTGGCGGCCAGCCTGCTCTCCGTATCTGTGCAACATGTTCAGCTCGGTAACCAGCAGCGAACGCAGCGCCGGGGTGTCGCCACGCAGGTCGTCGAGCATGAAGGCCCCCGCGCCCACCAGGAACGTCAGGCAGTTGGCCATCCAGAAGGCCAGGAACAGCTTCCAGAACAGGCGCCGGCGCATCATTCGATGATCAGCATGTAGCCCATGCCCCGTACGCTCTGAATCCAGCTGCTGCCGTCGGCGCGTGGCCCGAGTTTCTGTCGGATGCTGCTGATGTGCACATCGATGCGGCGATCGTAACGGGTCAGCGGCCGGCCCAGGGCGTTGAGCGACAGCTCTTGCTTGCTCACCAGTCGGCCCGCCTGGCGAGCCAACGCTTCGAGCAGGCTGAATTCAGTCCCGGTCAGGTCCAGAGGAGCCGCCGCCCACTGGGCCTTGCGGCGCCCTGGCCATAAAGTCAGCGCCCCTGTGCCGAGGACTTCGCCAGCCTGGCTTTCAGCCCACGCGTGCGGTTGCACCCGGCGCAGGATCGCACGCAGGCGCGCCACCAGTTCGCCCGGCGAGCTGGGCTTGGGCACATAGTCATCGGCGCCCAGCTCCAGGCCGGCAATGCGGTCGATGTTGTCACCACGGGCGGTGAGCAACAGCACCGGGACCTGGCTGCGAGCCCGAATACGCCGCAATACTTCGATCCCTGAGATGCCCGGCAGCATCACGTCCAGCACCACGATGCGAAAAGCCCCGCTCAACGCGTGAGCCTCGCCCTCTTCGCCATTTGCCACGGCGGTTGCCTCAAAGCCTTCGCGGGCCAGGTAAAGGGCAAGCATTTCGGTGAGTTCACGGTCGTCATCGACCAAAAGCACAGGAATCATGGGGGGTACGCGTAGGCAGGGCTGCAAAGCGCGCATGATCGCCCTGCCGCGCCAGGCTGTCACCGCAAGCAGGGCGAACTTTACACATCTTTACCTTGGGTTAACCGCGCCAAACACAGCCCGCCCTTATCCTCATCGCCCGCTTGCCTGGCAGCCGCCGCGCGCCTTCGCCGAGCCTGCTCAGCCTCCCTCACGCCCGCCTGGAACCCCCGATGAACTACCCGCGTCTGTTGCTCCCCATCCTGCTGCTACAAGCCTGCGTGGCCCAGGCCGCGCCGTTCAGGATCGCCGACATCAGGGTCAACGGCCTGCAGCGGGTATCCGCCGGCAGCGTTTTCGGTGCCTTGCCCCTGAACGTGGGCGATCAGACCGATGACCGGCGCCTGGTGGAGTCGACCCGGTCGCTGTTCAAGACCGGCTTCTTCCAGGACATTCAGCTGAACCGCGACGGCGATGTCCTGATCATCAACGTGGTCGAGCGCCCGTCGGTGTCGAGCATCGAGATCGAAGGCAACAAGGCGATCAGCACCGAAGACCTGATGAAGGGCCTGAAACAGTCGGGCCTGGCCGAAGGCGAGATCTTCCAGCGTGCCACCCTCGAAGGCGTGCGTAACGAGCTGCAGCGCCAGTACGTGGCCCAGGGCCGCTACTCAGCCGAGGTCGACGCCGAGGTGGTGCCGCAGCCGCGCAACCGGGTTGCCCTGAGGATCAAGATCAACGAAGGCACCGTCGCTGCCATCCAGCACATCAACGTCGTTGGCAACACCGTGTTCGACGATGAAGCGCTGTCGCAGCTGTTCGAGCTCAAGACCACCAACTGGCTGTCGTTCTTCAAGAACGACGACAAGTACGCCCGCGAAAAGCTTTCCGGTGACCTGGAGCGCCTGCGTTCCTACTACCTGGACCGCGGCTACATCAACATGGACATCGCTTCCACCCAGGTGTCGATCACCCCGGACAAGAAACACGTCTATATCACCGTCAACGTCAACGAAGGCGAGAAGTACACCGTTCGTGACGTGAAGCTGTCGGGTGACCTGAAGGTGCCGGAAGACCAGGTCAAGTCGCTGCTGCTGGTGCAGCCGGGCCAGGTGTTCTCGCGCAAGGTGATGACCACCACGTCCGAGCTGATCACCCGCCGCCTGGGTAACGAAGGCTACACGTTCGCCAACGTCAACGGCGTGCCACAGCCCAATGACGAAGACCACACCGTCGACATCATGTTCGTGGTCGACCCGGGCAAGCGTGCCTACGTCAACCGCATCAACTACCGCGGCAACACCAAGACCGAAGACGAAGTGCTGCGCCGCGAAATGCGCCAGATGGAAGGCGGCTGGGCTTCGACCTACCTGATCGACCAGTCCAAGACCCGTCTGGAGCGCCTGGGCTTCTTCAAGGAAGTCAACGTCGAGACCCCGCCAGTGCCGGGTACCGACGATCAGGTCGACGTCAACTACAGCGTCGAAGAGCAGGCGTCCGGCTCGATCACTGCCAGCGTGGGCTTCGCCCAGAGCGCCGGCCTGATCCTGGGCGGTTCGATCAGCCAGACCAACTTCCTCGGTACGGGTAACAAGGTTTCCATCGGTTTGACCCGCTCGGAATACCAGACCAAGTACAACTTCGGCTTCACCAACCCGTACTTCACCGACGATGGCGTAAGCCTGGGCTACAACCTGTTCTACAGCAGCACCGACTACAGCGATTACTACGATGACGGTGTTTCCTACTACGCCATCAACAGCTATGGCGCGGGCGTCAGCCTGGGCTACCCGATCAGCGAAACATCGCGCCTGACCTACGGCCTGACCCTGCAACACGACGACATCTCACCCGGCACCTACAGCGCCGACGAGATCTATGACTTCATCCAGCGCGAGGGCGAAAGCTTCAACAACCTGAAGGCTTCGATCGGCTGGTCCGAGTCGACCTTGAACAAAGGCGTGCTGGCAACCCGAGGCCACTCTCAGAGCCTGACGCTGATGGCCACCACGCCCGGCAGCGATCTGTCGTTCTACAAGCTCGACTACAGCGGCCAGACCTACCTGCCGCTGAGTGACCGCACCACGCTGCGCCTGCATACCAGCCTGGGCTATGGCAATGGGTACGGCTCCACCGAAGGCCTGCCGTTCTATGAGAACTACACAGCCGGTGGCCAGGGCTCGGTGCGCGGCTTCAAGGATGGCTCGCTGGGCCCACGCAATACGCCGGCCACCGGTACTTACGCAAGTGCCGGCCAGGCCTATTACTCCGACCGCGACACCGATGCACTGGGCGGCAACATCCTCATAACCGGCGGCGCCGAGTACATCTTCCCGATGCCCTTCATCAAGGACCAGCGGCAGCTGCGCAGCTCGGTTTTCGTGGACGCTGGGAACGTGTTTTCCGACACCTGCTACCTGTCCACCACCCAGGGTTGCGGCAGCGTGAGCCTGGACCAACTGGCGGTGTCACTGGGCGTCGGGGTGACCTGGTACAGCCCCATGGGGCCGCTGACGTTCAGTCTTGCCACGCCGGTGAAGAAGCCGGAGAACGCCGAGACGCAGATATTCCAGTTCTCGTTGGGGCAGACGTTCTGACTTTGCCAGGAGCGGGGTGGTGCCCTGGGCGCGAGTCTTACACGCTTTTACCCCGGCTTAACCCAAGTTGACAGTCCGTTTGCCTAAGCTGACTCCCCCTAGAACTCGCCTGGCAGGTATCCCTCCATGCTGCAACAACAATTACCCCACGCGTTGCTAGAGCAGGTGCAGCGACGCCTGGCCACGGTGCTCGGCCCAAGCTGCATCGTGACGCTGGCCAGCAGCCAAAACGACCACGGCGTGAACCACTACCATCTGGCGATCCAGCACGAAGGTCATGGTGTGTCCGTGGAAGACAGCGGCATCATCAACCCAGATTTCGCCGACCAGCTGCTTGCCAAGGTCGGCCAGGTAAGCGCCATGCTCGATTCAGAAACATTCAAGCGCATGGCCAGCGCTGATCCATCGCGCCCACTCGTGTGGATCAGCGACCAGCCTGGAGCGTGTTCAGACGCCCCCTTCGGCCAGCACCTGAGCCCGGGTGATGACGTTACCGAAGTGATGCTTCCACAACTCGATGCCCATTTTCCCTGAGCGATCCAGGGAAGACCCCACGGTCAGGTCGGTGATCAACGTCGGCATGAGCCCCGCGTCGAACAGCGCGAAGCCGGCGGCAAGCACACACGTCTCGGTCTGCAACCCGCAGACCAATACCCGTTCCACGCCTAGCGCCCTGATGTACTCGATGGTCTCGGCAGTCTGCCTGTAACCATGCTTGATAAAGACCTTGTCGGCCTCGACCAGGCTCTCGTCTTCTGCTGCCGGGTGCCAGCCCAGTTGCCGCTCGAACGGCGTGACCTGTTCATCGTGCAACTGCACCGAGGCAATGGTCGGGATCATCGCAGACAGCGCACGCACACCATCGACCAGCCACTCGGGCGGGCTGAAGGTGGACTGTACGTCGATGATGAGTAAAACCTGCCGCATGGCTGTCTCCGGGGCGCTGGCAAAGGTACGGAGTATACCGTTGCTGGCGGCCGATGACGCCCTTGGACGAGCACACGGCGTTGCAACCCAGATGACTAAGTTACGGTTTTCCAGAACTTTTTTTTGATTACGGGTCTATGTGAACAGGCAGATGAACGTCGCTGGCTGCCCCTGGGTTTGCCCGCGACGCCATGGCCCAACGTCCCGATGTCCATCAGAGGTTGTCTTCGCTCATGAAATTCCAAGTTCCACGGATAGTGCTGCTCGGCCTCTTCGCGTTCGCGGCAATGGGCTCGGCCTGCGCAACACCGGCGAAAGCACCCGCGCCGCGCGTTGCCACCGAAGCCACCCCTGTTCAGGCGTACAACGAGGCCGCCAACAACCCTTGGCCGAGCCTGGCGAGCATGACAGCCGCCCAACCCGCTGCGCTGCTGGCCCATGATGACCGTTACCGGCGCGACGGCCACTGGCACGACCGCAGAGACGACTGGCGTCGTGACCAATGGCGCCGCGACCAGTGGCGCCGTGAGCAGGCGCGCCGTGAAGCCGAACGCCGCCGCGAGTGGCACCGCCGCCATGAGCGGGCCATGCACCACCGCTATGAAGCCGATCATCACTACTATCGCCGCTGATTTTCACTGCAATCGAAGCCTCGGGGGTTTTCGCGCAGCGTGGCCCCCAGCACTACCTCCTGAGTTTTCTCAACAGCCCAAGCCCCACGTTTTCAACGGTGGCCGGTTCGATGCCGGCACGCGCTGCGAACCCTGACAGGTATCAGGTCAGCGCCCACATCTCCCCCATCATCGAGTGCCTCTATCAAGCCATCCAGTCTATCGATTTGACTGCGTCAAATTGCCTCAGATAACGTGCCCCGCTCCACGAAGTCGATCGAGTTTGTCTGTGTTGCCCTTCTGCTGAATACCTCGCTGACTGCCCTGCGCCCTCTGTTAACCCCCGACCGCGAACATGCCTCATGGCGTGACCGCCGTCCTTGCGTTCGAGTTACTGAAATGTCCGTCAATACCCCCTCCCGCATCACCGAGCTGGTCATCGAAGCCGGCACCCGCAAAGCCCACATGCGCGCCCGTGCCACGCTCATCCTGGGCTTTCTGGCCGGGGCCTTCATTTCAATGGGGTTTCTGCTGGACATCCATGTCAGCGCCATGATCCCTGCGCCCTGGGCCTCGTTGGGCAACTTGCTGGGCGCCGCGGTATTCCCGATCGGGCTGATCCTGGTCATCCTGGCCGGCGGCGAGTTGCTCACCGGCAACATGATGAGCCTGCCCCTGGCGATGTTCGCCCGGCGCATCCGCCTGGTGGACGTTGCGCGCAACTGGGGCCTGGTGACCGTGGCAAACCTGCTGGGCGCGCTGTTCGTGGCCTACTGCTTTGGCCACTTGCTTGGGCTCACTGAAGGTGCCTACCTGAGCAAGACGCTGGCCGCGGCAACCAGCAAGGCCAGCGCCGATTTCCTCCATGCCTTCGTTTCCGGCATCGGCTGCAACTGGCTGGTGTGCCTGGCAGTCTGGCTGGCCTACGCCAGCCGTGAGATGAGCGGCAAGGTGCTTGGTATCTGGTTCCCGATCATGGCCTTCGTCGCCATCGGCTTCCAGCACGTGGTGGCCAACATGTTCCTGATCCCGGCAGCGATCTTCGCCGGTTACCTGAGCTGGGGGCAGCTGGTGCACAACCTGGCGGCAGTCTTCCTTGGCAACGCAGTGGGTGGCGCGATCTTCGTGGGGTTGGCGTACTACCTGTCCTTCGGCGCCTCGGCAGAAGAACAAGCCGTCGCCCGTTGAGCCCGTTTGCCATGGATGGCATAGCCTGCCAGCACGGCGCATGACCGCAAGCCCCGAATAAAACCTGAACGTTTGGCAAAACCTTCCAGTCGCAGGGAATAGACGCACTTGATTGCGCGAATGCATTCCTGACCGTGAGGTTTTCCCATGAGCACCAACTCCCAACAGGGTGTCGATGGGCATCCCATCAGCCTGACACTCAATGGCACACGCACGTCGCTGCACGTCCAACCCTGGACCACCCTGCTCGATCTGCTGCGCGAGCAACTCGACCTGATCGGCAGCAAGAAAGGCTGTGACCATGGCCAGTGCGGCGCCTGCACGGTGCTGCGCGACGGCAAGCGGGTCAATGCCTGCCTGACCCTTGCCGTGATGTGCGACGGCGCCGACCTGGTCACGGTCGAGGGGCTGGCCCAAGGCGAGCAACTGCACCCCATGCAGCGCGCCTTCATTACCCATGACGCCTTCCAGTGCGGCTATTGCACTCCCGGTCAGATCTGTTCTGCCGTCGGGCTGGCCCACGAAGGCCGCGCCGTCACCCGTGAAGACATCCGCGAGCACATGAGCGGCAATCTCTGCCGCTGCGGCGCCTACAGCAATATCATCGCGGCGGTCGAAGAGGCATTGCCGCTGATGCAGGCTGCCGTCGAGCCGCAGGGAGGGCCGAAGCCATGACGCCTTTCAGCTACCACAGGCCATCTTCGGTCAGCGAAGCGGTGAACCTGGCGGACGGCGCCAGCCGTTTCATTGCCGGCGGCACCAACCTGGTCGATCTGATGAAGGAGAACGTGGTCCGCCCGGCGCGCCTGATCGACATCACTGCCCTGGACTTGAAAGGTATCGAGCCCACTGCGAACGGCGGCGTGCTGATCGGCGCGTTGGTCAGCAACGCCGACCTGGCCTGGAATGCCTTGATCGAGCAGCACTACCCGTTGCTGTCCCAGGCGATCCTTGCCGGCGCATCGCCGCAGCTGCGCAACATGGCGACCACCGGGGGCAACTTGCTGCAGCGCACCCGCTGCTATTACTTCTATGACACCGGCACCCCTTGCAACAAACGTGAGCCGGGCAGCGGGTGCCCTGCCCGCTCGGGCCTCAATCGCAGCCACGCCATCCTGGGCGCCAGCGATGCCTGCGTCGCCACCCACCCTTCGGACATGTGTGTGGCACTGGCAGCACTCGATGCGGTGGTCCACGTGCAAGGCCGGGCGGGAACGCGGCAGATACCCTTTGCCGACTTTCACCGTTTGCCGGGCGACACACCACAACACGACAACCACCTCTCAGCCGATGAGCTGATCACCGCGATCGAGTTGCCGCCCCCTGAATTTGCGCAGCACGCCCGCTACCTGAAGATTCGTGACCGTGCCTCCTACGCATTTGCCCTGGTGTCCGTCGCCGCCGCACTGAAGCTTGATGGCGAAGTGATCCAGGACGCCCGGGTGGCCCTGGGAGGCGTGGCGCACAAGCCTTGGCGAGACCGGGCCGTGGAAATGACCCTGCAAGGGCAAAGGGTTTCCGAGGCGCTCTTCGAGCGCGCGGCCCAAGCGTGGCTACAAGCGGCTCAACCGCTGAGCCACAACGCATTCAAAGTGGAACTCGCCAAACGCGCGATCGTCCGTGCGCTCAGTGAAGCCGCGGGGGGCACCAGCATTCAGAGGACAACGCCATGAGCCTGACGACCCACGTGGTGGGCAAACCCCTGGACCGAGTGGATGGCGTGGCCAAGGTGACTGGCACAGCGCGGTATGCCGGTGAGTACCCCGAGGCGGGGCTGCTGCACGCCAGTGTGGTATCGAGCACCATCGCCCGCGGCAGGGTGCGCGCCATCGACACGACCCAGGCAATGCAGTTGCCCGGCGTGGTCGCGGTGCTGCACCACGCCAATCGCCCACGCATTTCCAGCTATGACGACGATTACAGTGATGCCGACTCGGCCGAAGGCTCCCCGTTCCGGCCGCTGTTCAACGACCGTGTGCTGTACAGCGGGCAACCGCTGGCACTGGTGGTCGCCGAGAGCCTTGAACTGGCACGCCATGCCGGCGCCCTGGTGCGCATCGACTACAGCGAAGAGCCGCACCAGACCGACCTGGGCGCGGTGCTCGACCAGACGCACCCGGCACCCGCTGAAACGCCAGAGCCCCGCGGTGATTTCGCTGGGTATTACGCTCAAGCCGCAGTACGGGTCGATGCCACCTACGACACGCCCATCGAGCATCACAACCCGATGGAGCCCCACGCGTCGACCGTTCTCTACAAAGCGGGAGACACCCTGGAAATTCATGACAAGACCCAGGGCACGCAGAACTGTCAGGACTACTTGCATAAGGTGTTCGGCCTGCCCAAACAGAACATCAGGGTGCTCGCCGCTTTTGTCGGCGGTGCCTTCGGCTCCGGGCTGCGGCCGCAATACCAGTTGCCGCTGGCCGTGATGGCAGCCCTGCACCTGAAACGTTCGGTGCGCCTTACCCTCACACGCCAACAGATGTTCACCTTCGGCTACCGCCCCCGTACCCAGCAACGGCTGCGCCTGGGCGCGGCGGCCGATGGCAAGCTGCTGGCGGTTGCCCACGACGCGCTCGGCCAGACCTCGCGCTTCGAAGACTTCACCGAACACCTGGTGGAATGGAGCGGCATGCTCTACCACTGCGACAACGTTGCGCTCAGTTATCGCCTTGCGCCGCTGGATGTCTACACCCCGCTGGACATGCGTGCGCCGGGTGCCGCGTCCGGCGTGCTGGCGTTGGAGTGCGCGATGGATGAGTTGGCATGTGCCGCGAACCTTGACCCCCTCGAACTGCGTCGCCGCAACTTCGCCAGCCACAATGGCAACGACGGCAAACCCTATTCCAGCAAAGAGCTGTTGGCCTGTTATGACCAGGGCGCCGCGCGCTTCGGCTGGGGCAAACGTACTTCAAAGCCACGCAGCATGCGCCAGGGCCAGCAATTGATCGGCTGGGGCGTGGCGGGTGGGGTCTGGGAAGCGTTGCAGATGAAGGCCAGCGCCCGGGCCTGCTTCGACAGCCGCGGGCATTTGACCGTCAGTAGCGCTACCACCGACATAGGCACCGGCACCTATACCGTGATGACCCAGATTGCTGCGGACGCTGCCGGGGTCTTGCCACAGGACGTGACCTTCCTGCTGGGCGACTCCTCACTGCCGCCCGCGCCGTTGCAGGGTGGTTCGTTCACGGTGTCCTCAGTGGGTTCGGCGGTGCAGCAGGCCTGCCAGACCCTGCGCACCAAGGTCCTGGAACTCGCACGGCACAATTTTCCCGAAATAGCTGCAATACCGGTAGAAAATATGACCTTCGCGCAAGGCTACCTGCAAGCGGGGGAACACCGTATCGCCATCGCCAGCATCGCCGCAACGTCCACGGACGGCGAGCTGCAGGTGCAGATCGACGCCGAGCCTGGTGCCGGACGCACGCCGTTCTCGACCGCTACCCATTCGGCCGTCTTCGTCGAGGTACAGGTGGACGAGGCCCTGGGTACGATCAAGGTCACCCGGGTGGTCAGCGCAGTGGCCGCCGGGCGTGTGGTCAACCCGAAAACCGCCCGTAGCCAGATCCTCGGGGGCGTGGTCTGGGGCTTGGGCATGGCGTTGCAGGAAGCGACCCAAACCGATCATCAGCTCGGGCGCATCCTCAACCACAACCTGGCCGAGTACCACATCCCGGTGCACGCCGATATCGCTGATATCGAGGTGATGTTCGTTGACGAGGATGACGACATCGTCAATGAGCTTGGCTCCAAGGGGGTGGGCGAGATCGGTATCGTGGGGGTCGCGGCGGCGGTTGCCAATGCCGTTTACCATGCCACCGGCAAGCGCGTCAGAGCGTTTCCGATAACGCTGGACAAAGTGCTGTAGCAGCAGGCGGGGCTCAGGGGATCGGGCGCCGCCCAGGCGGCGCTCGATTCACGGGTATCAGTGCATTCCAGACATGACGCCGGGCGCGCTTGGCCGTCAAAGTTTGAAGCGAACGTGGATGGTGCTTTTGCCTTTGTAGGCATCGATCGAGATCGCCGAGCTTCCATAGCCTGAGTAACTTCTGACAAGCCGCATTCCAAGGCCCGTCCCGCTCGGTTTGGGATAGGTAGCAGGAAAACCATCACCCTCGTCGGTCACGGTGATCAAGGCGTGATCACCGGCATCGCGGACACTGACTTCGATGGTGCCTTTGCCGTATTTCAGGGCGTTGGTGATCAGTTCTGAAATGACCAGCCCCAGCGGTGCCATCCTCGCCGGCAGCAGGGTGAACGGGTCAGCGTCAAGGACGATCTTGCGATCGGCCAGCGCCCTTCCCAGGTCACCGAGCAAGGCGCTGAGGTAGTCGCAGGCAAGTACCTCCTGATCGGCCGTTTGATAGAGCCGTTCGTGCACGCTGGCAATGGTCAAGACCCGCCCCGCCGCCGTCTCCAGCTGCAGCTTTACCGCGGCATCCGGCGTCAGGTTCGCTTGCAACAGCAGCAGCGTATTGACCAGGTGCAGGCTGTTCTTGACGCGGTGATGGATTTCTTCGAGATGCAGGTCGGTCTTGTTGAGCCTGGAATTCTGAGAATCGATCAGCGACAGCAACTGGGCCTCGTAATAGTGCCGTTCGGTAATGTCTCTGGATACGGCAATGATCTTTTCCAGCTGGCCATCGGCGCCCAGGACCGGGGCGACCGTGACGTCCCACCATTTGAGCACTTGCTGGCCAGTAGGGCAGACCCCTTCGAAGCGGGTCGACTCGCCTCTGGCGACCTTTTGCAAAGCCTCCTGCACGGCCGGGCGCGACTCGTCAGGCCAAAGCTGCAACCATGGCTGGCCTTTGACCTGCGCCAGGTCGTCGATGTGCATCAACGCCAGCCCAGCCTCGTTCATGAACTCGATGTCACCGCTGCTGGACAGCACGTTCACACAGTCCGGGCTGGCGTTGAGCATGCTTTCCGAATAGGGGTCGACCAACTGAGCGTCAGCCCCTGCGGTCAGCCGCTCTACCGCCATGGAGATGACGTTGGAGATACCTTCAAGGAAGACCAGATCGCTTTCAATGAAGTCTTCACCATCGCTACTGTCTGCCTCGAGTACCCCGTAAGGCAGCAATGCGCCCCTGATAGGCACGTTGATGGCACGCTCGATACCGTACTTTTTCAGCAATTCCGGCGTTCTGAAGCGATGTTCCTGGCCCAGATGATTGGAAATCACAGGCCGGTAGGTCTGCATGGCAAACCCGGCAGGGCTGGCCTCGTCGGCGCCCACGGTAGCGTGGCCGATATCGGCCTCATCCCACCCCACCCCATGCGTCAGCAGGAACCGGTCGGTATCGGGAATGGGCATGAGGATCTTGGCGAATCGGGTTTGCATGCCTTTTGCGACCAATGCGCAAGCCTGGTCCAGCAACTCATCCAGGTTGGTGGATTTAAGCGACATGACCGCGTACTCGACCACCAGCTCATGCTGCCTTTGCAGCCGGGCTTGGGATCTCCTGAGGGCGGCACGAATGGTCTCATCAGGGGGCAGCTGCTGCATCAATAGTCATCCAGGGCGCTGAGAAATGCCGTTCTAAGGTTAGCCCCTGCAGAAGCGGCTGTAGGCTACATCGGATCTGGTGTACCACCGCTTATCGCTTTGGTGCAACTCCCAGCAGTGAATCTGATCATGCCAGCTGGATATAAATCGAGTAACTGCCCAGCAACAGCCAGAAACCGAGAAAGAGCCAAGGCGTACGCAGCGAAAAGAGCAGTGACTTACGGTGCCCTGCCCGGGAGGTTTCCGCCTCGCAGAACAGCGGCGATTCATCGTAGGCCAAGCCCATCATGGGCTCACTGAGCAGCAGATTGCTTTGCTTGACCTGCCAGTGATCGATGATGCGATACGCCGCGCGAATGCCTGGCCAGGCATTGAGCGTACTCATCACGCCCAGCAAAGCCAGAAAGGCAGGCACCAGGAGGGTGAACATCTCCCCCCAGCTCTGGTTCAGGTTGCCCATGGACGACACGAAAGCGATGACCAGAAAGGACTGAGCGGCCAGATAGGCATCGGTGCGGTTGGCCAGGATGGTGGTTTCGTACTGGATTTCCCTGCGGTAGAAGTCCAGCCGCTCCTTCGGCGAACCAAACATCCTCGCATTGTGTGCATCAATCTCGTGTTCAGGGGTGGTAGGGGTGATGATTCGCGGCACGTGGCGACTCCTGGCAGTAGCTGAGCCATACCACGGATGGCGGTAGGCGCTTAAGCGGTAGAACCGGGTAGGCAATGAAAATTCAGTCACGAAGCCCCCCCAACCGCCCGTCGGTCCAATGCACGATCGAGCTCAACAAACCCTTGTGGCATCTTTCGAACAGGTATGCGCTTTCCAACTGCAGGAGCTTGCACCATGCGTGACTACCCCACCCCTCCGTTTCCCTCACAACCGCAAAGCGTTCCGGGTTCACAGCGCAAGATGGAGCCCACCCCGGACTGCGGAGAGCACACATACACCGGCAGCGGTCGGCTCACCGGCAAGATAGCGCTGATCACCGGTGCCGACAGCGGGATCGGCCGTGCAGTCGCCATCGCCTACGCCCGCGAAGGCGCGGACATTGCCCTCGCTTATCTCGATGAGCACGACGATGCGCAGGAAACCGCCCAGTGGGTCCAGGCTGCTGGCCGGCGCTGCCTCCTGCTGCCTGGGGACCTGGCCCATAAACAGCACTGCTACGACATCGTTGACAAGACCGTGGAGCAGTTCGGCCGTATCGATATCCTGGTCAATAACGCCGCGTTTCAGATGGCGCACGAAAGCCTCGATGAAATCGACGATGACGAATGGGTCATGACGTTCGACGTGAACATCACGGCCATTTTCCGCATTTGCCAGCGGGCGCTCCCGTCGATGCCCAAAGGCAGCTCGATCATCAACACCAGTTCGGTCAATTCCGATGACCCGTCACCCCAGTTGCTGGCCTATGCCACTACCAAAGGTGCCATCGCCAACTTCACCGCCGGGCTGGCCCAGTTGCTGGGGGACAAAGGGGTGCGGGTCAACAGTGTGGCACCAGGCCCGATCTGGACCCCACTGATCCCTGCCACCATGCCCGATGAGGCGGTGAAGAACTTTGGGTCAGCCTATCCGATGGGCCGGCCGGGCCAACCGGTCGAGGTGGCCCCGGTTTACGTCCTGCTCGGCTCCGATGAGGCCAGCTACATCTCCGGCGCGCGCTATGCCGTGACTGGCGGCAAACCCATTCTTTGATCCCAAGGCCTTGATTCCCAAACCGCGATGAGGTGCCACATGAACGCTATCGATCTGCTGATCCAGGACCACAAGCTGGTTAAGAAGCTGCTGGACGAACTGTCTTCGACCACCGAACGCGCCGTGAAAAAGCGTGCCGAACTCCTGCACCGGATCGAACAGGAGTTGCAGATCCATACCGCACTGGAAGAAGAGATCCTTTACCCAGCCATCAAACAGGCCGGGGGCAAGGAAGAAGCGAAAATGTATTACGAGGCGAAAGAGGAACACCGCACCGTCGACGCGCTGGTGTTACCCGACCTGCTGCACACCGAAACCGGCACGCTCGAATTCGCTGGCCGGGTCAAAGTGATGAAAGAGTTGCTCGAGCACCATATCGAAGAAGAGGAAGACGAGTTGTTTCCCACTGCGAAAAAGCTGTTGAGCAAAGACCTGCTGGAAGAAATGGGCCAAGCCATGCAAGCGCATAAAAAGATGCTCAAGGGTGAGCAGCGCGCCGCGTGAAGCAAAGCAGAAGGCCTGAAATGCGCTGGCAGATGCTGCGGGGCCTGTGGGCAGGGCTTTGAAACCCTACGGCTGCCCTCCCCTCAGCGTTTGCCGAGCATTTTCGCCAGCACGAACGTTGCCACCACGGCCAGCACGACTGCACCCGTAATGGACGGTACCGTACCCAACGGCTCGATCGAGCTTTTCACCGCCAGGTAGAAGCCCAGCACCCCTACAGCGCCGATGGCATTGCCACGCACGATCGCCCCCAGCTCCTGGTGGCCACCCTGAACATGGGCGAACACCGCCAGCGGCCAGGCGATCACCGGGATGGGTGCCAGCAGGCCGCTGGCCACCGGCCCCAGCCATTGGGCACTGGCAGTGATCGCCAGCAACAGCAGGGTTGCCGTGAGCATGCGCATGGGAATCACCCAGCGCGGCAGTGGCACAACCTTGGCGGCGCCGGTCTGCGTGTTGTTCGAGCTGAGGATGATGATCAGTGTAAGCAGGACCAACGTCACGCCGACGGACAATGCTACCCCACCCAAGCGGCTCATCATAAAGGCGGTACAGGCGTAAACCGCCAGGGCCGTGATGCAACCGGTGAAGGCGGACACACGCCGTGTCACCAGGAAGTAGAACAGATAGGTTGCTTGTACCGCAGCCACCCCTGCCAATGCGCCAGGCACCGCCTGCAAGGCAAAACCCGGGCCCTGTTCAAGGCTGAGGAACAACATGACCAATGCCGAGGTGACTGGCAACCCGGAGAGCAGCCCGCCGATCTGCGTGCCCCAGCGCCTGGCGGCCAGCGAGATGGCCAGCATGAGGGTCGGGGTGATCAGGAACTTGAGGTAGAAGGCAGTCATTGAGGGCAGCGTCGGTTTCAAAAGACAAGGGTGGGCTCATCGTGCCTGCAAGGCAGCAGACAAGCGCCCAATGCTAATGGAACCGCAGCAGCTTTACTCCGATTTTTAGCGCCCGCTGAAGAAGTAGAACGTCGCAAGGCCTGCTGCAGTCATCAACAAAGAACCCGTGACATGCACAGCGATGGAGCCCAGGGCCCATGAAATACGCCCCTCCTGGATAAGCGACACGACCTCTGCGGAAAAAGTGGAGAACGTGGTCAAGCCGCCACAAAACCCGGTGATCAGCAGCAGGCGCCATTCGGGGCTGAGCGACGGCGATGCAGAGAAGAAGGCGATGGACAAGCCAATGATGTAGCCACCAATGAGGTTGGCCAGCAGCGTACCGGGCGGCACGGCGGGGAAAAGTGCATTGAGCTTGACGCCCAGCCCCCAGCGTAACCAGGCACCGACCATGGCACCGACGCCAATGGCCAATAGCGACTTCAACATACGGCATCACGCTCCGGGCAAAGAGTTGGCGGGCACTGGGTACCGGCTTCACCTGCCAGCTTCAACCGATCGGCCTTGCAAATGTATTTAGGCTTGCTGCGCGGTGCCAGTTTGGCGGCGGCTTTTTTCTGGTGTGCTTGCAGCAACTGTTTGATTTTCTTGCGACGGTTCATGGTGCCACTCGGTACAAAGGGTTGATCAGGCAGGCAACATCTTAAGGGATGTATTCAGGCCCTGGGCGGTCCGGTATATCACTCGTTGCCCTGGCGCTTGGCGTTTTTCTTGACGATGGCCTTCATCCGCGTCGCAGCGCGCTGCACGGTGGCCATCTTCTCCGGGCGTTTCATGCCGCGCCACTTGCGGATTTCATCACGGGTTCGGCCACAGCTCACGCACAGCTCGCTGTTGAGCTGGCAAAGCGAGACGCAAGGGTTATCGATGTCTTTGGCCATGGGCTGCTCCGGTCGTGGCCGCGGATGATAACGTAAGGCGGCCAGATGCGGTGAAACCGGAGCATCCCAGTGGCCCTCAAGCCGCCGCGGCCGGCCTGGTGTCGCTGCTGACCTCGAACTGCCCGACCAGCTTCTGCAGCTTGCTGGCATTGGCCTTCACCGTCTCGGCGCTGCTTTGCAGGACCACCGCCGTCTGGCGCATTTCGCTGGAAGACTGGTTGACCTGCTCAATGGTCCTGCCATAAGCCAGGCTGCGCTGGTTGAGCTGCTGGATGATCAGGAACATGCTCTCTACCGCCTGGTGCAGCTGGACGTTCTCCGATGAAGCGTCCTCGGCCAGGCGCAGGCTGTCATCGACGTTCTGTACGCCCTGCTCCATGAAGCTGACGGCTTGCCCGGTTTCGCTCTGCAGCCCGGTGACCATGTGCCGGATGTCGTCGGCCGCACGCGCCGTACGCGCCGCTAGGCTGCGCACTTCATCGGCCACCACCGCGAAACCTCGGCCATGCTCGCCCGCGCGGGCGGCCTCGATGGCGGCATTGAGGGCCAGCAGGTTGGTCTGGTTGGTGATGTCGCTGATCAGCCCGCTGATGTTGCTGATCTGCGCCATCCGGCTGTCGAGCAGTTGCACACTGGAAGACGAGCGCGCTACCACATCCCGAATCGACTGGGTGCCAGCCTGCACCGCCAGGTACTGCTCGCGGGCACGGCTGACCACCTCGTCCATGGCCTGCTTCATCTGCTCTGCGCTGACCGAGGCCTGCTGCAGCTCGCCCAGTTGCTCCTCCATGATGATCATCATCTGGTGCACCGCCTCGGCCACCTCGGTGGAGGTGACGCTCGCTTCGTGGCTGCGGCCCAGCATCATCTGGTTGGTGGCGCCCACCGTGCGGCTGGCCTTGACCACCTGGCCTACCACCGAGTCCAAGCGGTCGATGAAACTGTTGATCCAGCGCGCCATGTCGCCACTTTCGTCATTGGCCATGGTCGTGGTGTCCAGGCGTTGGCGCAGGTTGCCCTCACCCTCGGCGATGGTACGCAGCACATCGGTCATGCCATTGAACCTGGCAGCCAGCCGCCTTGGCCCCACTGCACTGAACAGCAGCGTGGCAGCCAGCATGGCCAGCGCCAGCAACGCATCGGCGATGCCTTGCCCGAAGCCCGCGTAGTGTTGCACCAAAAAGTTGCAACCAAACACGCCCGCCATGATGGCGATGTAGGGCTTCATCAACCCGTAGCTGAGCGAGCGGCGCCGATAGACCTCCTCCAGATCGGCTTCGCACATCATGCCCCAGCGGTCCGGCGAGCCCGGCAACTGGAATGTGACGCCTTTGCCCACCACGGGCACATGGCGATAGTCCGAATAGCCAGGATAAGTCACGAACAGGTTGGCGCCCTGGCGGATGGTTTCCCGCACACCGGGATGAAGCTCGCCGGTGGCAGGGTCGGTAAACCGCAGTTCGAGCTCGGTGTGGTGCTGGACCTGCACGGTGCTCCACGCCGTATGCACCCCACTCTTGAGGTTCTCCCCGTGGGTGAAGGTGCCATCCTCGAAACGTGAGCGCGACAGGGCGGTGCCCGGTGCGATAGCAGGGTCGAAATGCGATTGCGCCATGAACAGGTAATTGTCACCGGACTCGGCATAGATATGCCCGGCTTCGCGCTGGATCAGGTCGCCCACCACATCGTTGGGCACCCGGCCGCAGAGGCAACCGTAAACCTTCCCTTGGGCTTTGAGCGGTTGATAGAACATCAACGTGACTTCATCGTGAAACCGCGATGAAGAAGGGCCGATCTGCAAGGTCAGCGGATCGACATACGGGCCGTGCAGGAACGGCGCTTTCAGCCCTTGGGCCAAAGCGCCACACTGTGCGATGGGTTGGCCATTGCTTCGTTGCGCCCAACTCGACAGCACAACCCTGCCATCGGTATCGACGACGAAGAGTTCCGAGAAGTCGTTCGCCTGGGCCAGCTTGTCCAGCAAAGCAGTGCGGTCGGCGTGAGCCACTGACGAGGCAAGGTTCTCAGCGAGTTCGGCCAGGTGCTCCCACTGTTCTCGCGCCCAGCTTTGCAGCAATTGCATGCGCGTCTGGGCCATGGCTTCGAAAGTCTGCTCGATGACCGGATACATCGCTCGGTTGAGCCCGCACGACCAGCCCATGCTGAGCTTGCCGGTTTTTCCGAACCACGGCAGCCAACGCTGCTCACCCGATGACAACTGCATGGAACCACTTGAAAGCGACATTATCTTCACCATACGCGACACCACAATGGCAAAGTGACAGCAAGTACTGCGCCAACTCGTATGCAAGCTAATGATTAGGTAGGTAGCCATGCCCTCTGTACGCCAATTTTGCACCAATGCCGGGCAAAAATTGGCACATGCGCCAATAGGGGTCGGTGTTTACTGCCACCTTTTCCGCGAGAGCCCCGGATCTGATTCAACGCCAGTACTGGGTGTCATCGACAATCTGTTCATGCCCTGCGAACAGTGCCGGTAGCTGCTCCTTGAGATAGTCGATCCAGGTCCGCACCTTGGCATCCAGGTAGTGCCGCGAGGGATACATGGCATACAGCGCACACTCGCGCAGACGGTAAGGCGCCAGCAGCCGCCGCAAGCGCCCCTGCTCGATCGCCTGGCTGGCGGTGTAGAACGGCAATAGCCCGATGCCCATGCCCAGTTCACTGGCCACCAGCATCGCGTCGGCGACGTTGGTCATGAAGCCGTCGCGCGGCGAGATAACGCAATGGTCCAACCCCTCCGGGAATACCCAGTCGCCTTCATACATCGGGTACGCCATGCGCAGGCACCGGTGTTCATGCAGGTCTTCGGGCCGCTCGGGAACGCCATGGGCATCCAGGTAACTGGGCGCGGCGCAGGGGATACTGAACACGGTGCCCAGCGGCACAGCGATCAGCTGCGAGTCGGGCAGCGCCTCGTTCAGGGTGATCACCACATCGTGGCCTTCGACCAGCGGGTCGGGGTTGCGCTGGGACAGGGTCAGCTCCACCACCACCTCCGGGCATAGGGCGTTGTAACCGGCCACCAGCGGCATCAGCAACAGGCCAAGGCCGTGCGGGCAATGCAGGCGCAGCCTGCCACGGGGGGTCAGGTGCGCGCCACGCGCTTCGCCCACCGCCTCCTCGGTCAACAGCATGATCTGCCGCGAGCGTTCCAGAAACCGCTCGCCGGCCTCACTCATGCGCAGGCGCCGGGTGGTGCGGTGCAGCAGGCGGGTCTGCAGCTGGTTTTCCAGCTCGGCGACGATCCGCGACACCTGGGCGGCAGAAATGTCCAGGGCGTTGGCCGCGGCGGCGAAGCTGCCGCACTCCACTACCCGGGTGAAGGTACGCATGGCGTGCAGCATGTCCATGGGGGCTGGTCTCCTTGGTTCGTGCTTATTCGTACACTAAAGGCAGGAATCTATCACGACTTAGCCCATTTATTGTGCGCAGCAAAGCAATACATCATGGGTGAAACATTGATGAAGGAGCTTTCCATGAACATCAAACGCTCGATCGCGTTGCTTGCGTGCGCTGCCGCCTTTGCCTCGTTCGGTGCCTTGGCCGCCCCGGCCGCCGCCCAACCGGTCGCCAGCGACAGCGCCAACTACGAATACGGCATGCCGCTGGATGTCGCCAAAGTCGTCTCGATCTCCCCGGCGAGCAACATTGCCGATTGCCAGGTGGGCACCGCGCACATGGTCTACGTCGACCATCAGGGCCAGACCCACGAGGTCAACTACCGGGAAATGGGTAACTGCTCGCAGCAATGACTCAGGCCAGCACCTGGGTGATCCAGCCAACCTGCCTGGCAAAGTCCTGCAGCTTGTGTTGCGCGATCGCATCCCGGGCGCGTTCGAAGTTGGCCAGGGTCTGCTGCTTCTGACGCAGCATGCGTTGCCACTTGGTGACGAACGCTGGGCTTTTCTCACGCATCAGCACCGGCCCGAAATACAACTCTTCGGCACTGTAGACCACCGCTGCGCCCGGCTCGGCAACGATGATCTCGTAATCGAAGCGGTTTTCACGCAACACCTCTTCGCAGACGATCCGATACCCGTTGGCCATCAGCCAGGCCCGTAGCTCGCGCTCACCGCCGTTGGGCTGCAGGATCAAACGCTCGCTGCCGCTCAGGCGTGCCTTGCCCCGCTCCAGGATTTCGCACAGGGTGTCGCCACCCATGCCGCAGATACTGACCGCCGAGATGCGGTCCTGCGCCTGGATCGCCTCGAGGCCATCGGCCAGGCGAACGGTGATGCGTTCGTCAAGGCCGTTGCGGCGCACATTGCGCTGGGCCGACGCATAAGGCGTATGCGCCACCTCCCCGGCCACGGCCGCTTCGATCGTGCCACGCAGCGCCAGGGCCACCGGCAGGTAGCCGTGGTCCGAGCCGATATCGGCCAGGCGCGCGCCCTGCGGCACATGCGCCGCCACGCGCTCCAGGCGCATGGACAATGTCTGTTCGTTCAACTCAAGCCCCTTGCTCAACAATCGGCGCGATTCTGACCGCCGTGGCGCGGTATTACAATGCGCATGGGCCAAGCGGCGCCCTGTGGCTCGACCCCTGCGCCGTGCTCGCGTAGGCTTGCGGCTTTCCTTCCGTCGCAAGGCAAACACTTCATGACCGACATCATCTTCACCCCCGACTCCGATGCCGAATCCATTTCTTCCGACGTCGCCGAGTTCAACGGCGTGCTGGTCACCACCCAGATTCCTGCTGATCTGGACGGCGATATCGTGCAGCAGAGCGAAAGCACCCTGCAGGCCCTCAAAGAGGCCCTGGAAAAGGCCGGCAGCGGCATGGACCGGGTCATGCACCTGACTATCTACCTCACCGACATGGCCGACCGCGCCGCCTTCAACGAGGTGTACCAGCGTTTCTTCAGCAAGCCGTGGCCGGTGCGTGCTGCCGTGGGCGTGGCGGCGCTGGCGTACCCGCAAATGCGTGTGGAAGTGACCGCCATGGCCGCCAAGGGCTGACACAGCCGGTACCACCGCCAGGGGCTGCAAAGCGGCCCCAACCCAAGCAGCACGCAGTACCGGCCAAGCACCTCTGGGCAGGCAGAGCATGCCACTGGCCCATTTCCCCGCTACAATGCCGCCCTACCGTGACAGCCCGAACCTATAACGACATGTCCCTTCCAAAGAATCACCTGGAACTGCTCAGCCCTGCCCGTGACGTGGCCATCGCCCGTGAAGCGATCCTGCACGGCGCTGACGCCATCTACATCGGTGGCCCGAGTTTTGGCGCGCGCCACAACGCCTGCAACGAAGTCGGCGAAATCGCCGAGCTGGTGACGTTCGCCCGGCGTTACCACGCCCGCGTGTTCACCACCATCAACACCATCCTGCACGACAACGAGCTGGAACCGGCGCGCAAGCTTATCCATCAGCTGTACGATGCCGGCGTCGATGCACTGATCGTGCAGGACCTGGGGGTGATGGAACTGGACATCCCGCCGATCGAGCTGCATGCCAGCACCCAGACCGACATCCGCACCCTGGAGCGGGCCAAGTTCCTCGACCAGGCCGGCTTCTCCCAGCTGGTACTGGCCCGTGAACTGAACCTGCAGCAGATCCGCGCCATCGCCGCCGAGACCGATGCAGCCATCGAGTTCTTCATTCACGGCGCGCTGTGCGTGGCCTTCTCCGGCCAGTGCAACATTTCCCACGCCCAGACCGGCCGCAGCGCCAACCGTGGCGACTGCTCGCAGGCCTGCCGCCTGCCCTACACCCTCAAGGACGACCAGGGCCGCGTGGTGGCGTTCGAGAAGCACCTGCTGTCGATGAAGGACAACAACCAGACCGCCAACCTGCGCGACCTGGTCGATGCCGGGGTGCGCTCGTTCAAGATCGAGGGCCGCTACAAGGACATGGGCTATGTGAAGAACATCACCGCCCACTACCGCAAAGAGCTCGACGCCATTCTCGAAGACCGCCCGGACCTGGCCCGTGCCTCCAGCGGCCGCACCGAGCACTTCTTCGTCCCCGATCCTGACAAGACCTTCCATCGCGGCAGCACCGACTACTTCGTCACCGACCGCAAGGTGGATATCGGCGCCTTCGACTCACCCACTTTCACCGGCCTGCCGGTAGGTGTGGTGGAAAAAGTCGGCAAGCGCGACCTGCAGGTGGTCACCGAAGTACCGCTGACCAACGGCGATGGCCTCAACGTGCTGGTCAAGCGTGAAGTGGTGGGGTTCCGAGCCAACATCGCTGAGCCGCGTGGCGAGTTCGAAGAAGACGGCCACAAGCGCTACCGTTACCGGGTCGAACCCAACGAGATGCCTGAAGGCCTGCATAAGTTGCGGCCCAATCACCCGCTGTCGCGCAACCTGGACCACAACTGGCAGCAGGCCCTGCAGCGCACCTCGGCCGAGCGCCGTGTCGGTGTGGAGTGGCACGCCGTGCTCACCGAGCAGCGCCTGATGCTGGGGGTTTGCAGTGAGGAAGGCGTCAGTGTGCAGGTCGCCCTGGATGGCCCGTTCGGCGTAGCCAACAAGCCCCAGCAGGCCCTGGACCAGTTGCACGACCTGCTCGGCCAGCTGGGTACCACGATGTACCACGCCAACGCCATCGTGCTGGACGCACCGCAGGCTTACTTCATCCCCAACTCGCAGCTCAAGGCCCTGCGCCGCGAAGCCATCGAGGCGCTTACCGAAGCGCGCATCAAGGCCCACCCGCGTGGCGGGCGCAAGGCCGAGACCACGCCGCCGCCGGTTTACCCGGAGTCGCACCTGTCGTTCCTGGCCAACGTGTACAACCAAAAGGCCCGCGACTTCTACCACCGCCACGGCGTGCAATTGATCGATGCGGCGTACGAAGCGCACGAGGAGCATGGTGAAGTGCCGGTGATGATCACCAAGCACTGCCTGCGTTTCTCGTTCAACCTGTGCCCCAAACAAGCCAAGGGTGTGACCGGCGTGCGCACCAAGGTGGCGCCGATGCAGCTGATCCAGGGTGATGAAGTGCTGACCCTGAAGTTCGACTGCAAGCCATGCGAAATGCATGTGGTTGGCAAGATGAAGAGCCACATCATCGACCTGCCGACACCCGGCAGTGCCGTGGCACAGGTCGTCGGGCACATCAGTCCGGAAGACCTGCTCAAGACCATCCCCCGGGCACCGCACTGAGGGTGGGCCTGTAAAGGCCCATCGCCGGCAAGCCGGCTCCCACCACGACCGCGCAGTTCTTCAGGCCTGCGCTTTACCTGTGCAAGCAACGGTCTTGCCCAATGTCCAAAAGCCGGCGCAATCCAGGTGGGAGCCGGGCTTGCCGGCGATGGCTCGCAACGCGAGCCCTCCTGGGAACCTTACAAAATCCCCAAGCCCCGCGCCGTCCGGTCCACGGCCATGCGCGTCTTGTCCACCAGCTCATCGAGCTCGCCATGCGTGGCCACCAGCGCCGGCGCCATGATCATCCGCCCCAGGGTCGAACGAATGATCACGCCCGCCTCGAATCCGTAGGTGCGGCACTGCCAGGCCAGGTCATTCTCATTGGCGTAACGCTTGCGGCTGCCCTTGTCCTCGGCGAACTGCAACGCCGCCACCAACCCCGCGCCCTGCACCTGGCCAATCAAGGGATGGTTGGCAAATACCTCACGCAGGATGCGCTGCAGGTATGGGCCAGTATCGTCCTTGACCTGGCGCACGATGCCTTCGTCGCGCAGCGCCTTGAGGTTGGCGATGGCCACTGCGGCTGCCACCGGGTGGCCGGAATACGTCAGGCCGTGGGCAAATACCCCGCCCCGCTCCACCAGCGCCTCGGCGATGCGCTTGCTCAGCACCAGGCCACCCATGGGCACATAACCCGACGTCAGGCCTTTGGCGATGGACAGCGTGTCAGGCTCGAAACCGAAGTACTCATGGGCGAACCATTCACCGGTACGGCCAAAGCCACCAATCACCTCGTCCGCGCACAGCAACACATCGTACTGGCGGCAGATGCGCTGGATTTCCGGCCAGTAGCTTTCCGGCGGGAAGATCATCCCGCCCGCGCCCTGGAACGGCTCGGCGATGAAACCGGCAACGTTCTCTGCACCCAGTTCAAGGATCTTTTCCTCCAGTTGCAAAGCACAACGACGACCGAACTCGGCCGGGCTCAGCTCGCCGCCTTCGGCGTACCAGTACGGCTCATCGATGTGCGCCACATCCGGAATAAGCCCACCCATTTCATGCATGAACTTCATGCCACCCAACGCTGTGGCGGCCAGGGTCGAGCCGTGGTAGCCGTTCCAGCGGCCGATCATGACCTTCTTGTTCGGTTGCCCAACCACCTGCCAGTAACGGCGCACGGTGCGGATCAGCACCTCGTTGGCCTCGGAGCCGGAGTTGGTGTAGATCGCGTGGCTGTAGTGCCCGGGCAGCAGGCTGAACAACAGTTCGGACAGCTCGATCACCGCCGGGTGGGTGGTGTGGAAGAACATGTTGTAGTACGCCAGCTGGTCCATCTGCGCGGCGGCGGCGGCAGTCAGGTCCTTGCGGCCATAGCCCAGCTGGGTGCACCACAGGCCAGACATGCCGTCCAGGTAGCGCCTGCCGTCGTTGTCCCACAGGTACAGGCGTTCGCCGCGGGTGATCACCCGCGGGCCTTCGGCGTTGAGCGCCTTCTGGTCAAGGAAGGCGTGGATGTGGTGGGCCGCGTCACTGGCCTGGTAGTCGCGGGTGTCGCGTTGCGGCTGGAAGGGGGCGTTCATTGTTGTTCTCCGTGAGTGAGGGTCAGCGCAGCTGGAACCAGGTGGTCTTGAGCTGGGTGTACTTGTCGAAGGCGTGCAGCGACAGGTCGCGGCCAAAGCCCGACTGGCGGCCGCCACCAAAGGGCACCGCCACATCGAGGGCATCGACCGTGTTGACCGAGACAGTGCCCGCCTTCAACTGCCGGGCCACGCGGTGGGCGCGGTTGAGGTCGTCGCTCCACAGCGAAGCGGCCAGGCCATAAACGCTGTCGTTGGCCAGGCGTACGGCCTGCGCTTCGTCGTCAAAGGCCGTGATCGCCAGCACGGGGCCGAATACTTCTTCGCGGGCCAGGGCCGAATCCGGACGCACGTCGGCGAACACCGTCGGCGCGATGAAGTTGTTCGAGCCGTTGAAGCTCAGCCGCTGGCCGCCGCACAACAGGCGGGCGCCGTCGCCCTGGGCCTGCTCGATGGCCGCCATGACGCGTGCGCTCTGCGCGTCGTCGACGATGGCGCCGGCACGGCTGGCCGGGTCGAGGGGATCGCCGGGCTGCCACTGGCGGGCCTTGGCCAGCAGGCGCTCGACGAATTCGTCGTGCACCGAGCGCTGCACATAAAGGCGCGAATTGGCAGAGCACACCTCGCCCTGGTTGAAGAAGATGCCGAAGGCCGCTTTCTCCGCTGCCAGGTCCAGGTCCTGGCAGTCGTCGAACACCAGGTTCGGGCTCTTGCCACCACACTCCAGCCACACCTGCTTGAGGTTTGATTGCGCCGAGTACTGCATGAAGTACTTGCCCACCTGGGTCGACCCGGTGAACACCAGGCAATCCACATCCGGGTGCAGGCCAAGGGCACGGCCAGCGCTTTCACCCAGGCCCGGCACCACGTTCAGCACCCCTTCGGGCACCCCTGCCTCCAGCGCCAGCTCGGCCAGGCGCAGGGCAGAGAACGGCGATTGCTCGGCGGGCTTGAGCACCACACTGTTGCCGGCGGCCAGTGCCGGGGCGACCTTCCAGGCAGCCATGTCCAGCGGGAAATTCCATGGCACCACGGCGCCGACCACACCCAGCGCTTCACGCGTGACCGTGGCCAGGGCATTGCCAGCAGTTGGCGCGACCTGGTCGTAGACCTTGTCCAGCGCCTCGCCGTACCAGGCGAATACGTTGGCCGCGCCTGGCACGTCGATGGTGTAGGCGTCCATCACGGGCTTGCCCATGTTCAGCGAGTCGAGCAGCGCCAGTTCCTCGCGGTGGGCCATCATCAGTTCAGCCAGGCGCAGCAACACGCGCTTGCGCGCCGCAGGTGCCATGCGCACCCAGGGGCCTTGCTCGAAGGCGCGCCGCGCGGCACGCACTGCCTGGTCGATTTCGGCATCGCCGCACGCGGCGACCTGGGCCAGCAACTGCCGGTTGGCCGGGTTGATGGCATCGAAGGTCTCCCCGGACTGCGGGGCCAGCGGGCGGCCGTCGATCAGCGCCGTGGTGATGAAGCTTTGCCGTGCAGCGCGCTGCTGCCAATCGCTTTTCGTATGCACGCAGGTCTCCCTTTCGGCCGCGCGTGCGGCCGGTTGCAGGTGGTGTGGATGTGGGTGGACGTGGCGCCGTCAGCGCCTTCGCAGGTAGCTTTCCAGCGGGTCCTTGCTCAGGCCTTCCTGGGCCTGGGCCAGCGAATCGATGAACAGCGAAAACAGCTCGGACTGCTTGGCGATGTCCAGCTTGGTGTAGAGATTCTTACGGTGGGTCTTGACCGTGTCTTCACTGATGCCCAGGCGCTCGGCCAGCGAGCGTGTCGAGTGGCCGCGCAGCAGGTACTGCGCGATACGGCACTCGCGCTCCGTGAGCAGTGAAGAGCCGAAGTTGTTCAGCGCGGCGTTGATCTGCCGGCCCAGGGCACTTTCGAAGCGCCCGCCCACGGCGTCGACATCCAGGTGGCTCCACTGGCGACGCACCACGGCCACCACCCAGGGCGCCACACACTTGAGGTCACTGACCTGCTGACGGTCCAGGCGGCGGGTACTGGCCAGGGCCACGGCGATGGTCAGGTGTTCATCCAGAGGGACGATGAAGTTCAGTTCGTCCTCAAGGTGTGCGTGCTGGTAGAACGACAGGTAGTACTCGCTGCGCTTGAAATGGTCCGGGGCAACGTCGCTGAGGCGAAAGCAGCCGGCCGCCACACCGTCCATGCAGGCACGGTAGAACGGGCACAGCAGGTAGTAGCCTTCCAGGTAGCGCTGCACGTTGCCTTCCGGCAGCCATGGGCCCTCCTCGTCCTTGACGAACAGCGCCGAGGGCAGGCCCTTGCGTGGGTAAAGAAACACCGTGATGGCCTGGCACGGCGCCAGCAACTTGAGCGCGGCGAACAACGCCTCGACGAAGCCCGGCGTGCCTTGGGCGTCGATGACACGGCCCATCTGCGCATACCAGTCGGGCGATTTCAGCCGGTCTTTGCTCATTGTCGTTGTCCCATGCCGGGGTGGTCATGGTTGGGATTCTTGCATGGGATGCCGGGGCCGGCCATCACCCTTCCGGGTGAGGTTGTGGCATGCTTTGCAGCTCTTTCATTTCAGGGCCTGAACATGCTGATCGACGAAGAACTGACCCTGAAAAAGCTTGAGACCTTCCTCGCTTTCATGCGCAGCGGCAACCTCGGCCGCGCCGCCGCCGAGCTGTCCACCAGCGCGGTCAGCGTGCACCGGGCCATTCATTCGCTGGAAAGCGCCCTGCGCTGCCCGCTGTTCAAGCACGAAGGTCGTCAGCTGATTCCGCTCGAAAGCGCCTATGTTCTGGAGAAGAAGGCCCGCCAGTTGATCCAGGACGCTGAGCAGATGGTGCGCCAGACCCGCGAGGCGGCCGGCTTCTACGCCGAACGCTTCCGCCTCGGGGCGCTGTACTCGCTGACCGTCAAGACCGTGCCCAAACTGGTGATGGGCCTGAAGCTGCGGCGCAGTGCACTGAACATCGACCTGACCCTGGGCTCGAACGTCGACCTGCTGCAGCGGCTGAAGAATCATGAACTCGAAGCGGTGCTGGTGTCGCTGGATGAAAGCGTGGCCGACCCTGCCTGCGAGCAGTTGCCGCTGTTCTCCGACGATATCTACCTCGCCGTGCCCACCGATTCGCCGTTTGCCGAGCAACAGGAAGTGGACCTGGCGGACCTGGCCGAGTCCACCTTCATCACCCTGACCCAAGGTTTTGCCACCCACCGTGATGGCGCACGGGTGTTCCAGCAGGCAGGGTTCGAGCCGAAGGTGGCGATGCAGGTGAACGACATCTTCACCCTCCTGAGCATGGTCAGTTCGGGGGTGGGCTTTGCGCTGTTGCCCGGGCGCATTGCCGCGGTGTACGAAAACCGTGTGAAGCTGATTGCGCTGCAGCCGCGTTACCGGCTGCAGCAGCATATCGGTGTGGTGTTCCTCAAGGCCCGCGAGCGCGAGCCCAACCTGCTGGCACTGCTGGCGGAGTGCCGAATGTACAGCCGGGAAAACTGAGCGCCGCGCACCGCGGCGGTTCGGCAGAACCACCGCAGCAAGGCTCGGCTAGGCCATCAGGCCACGCATGCAGAAGTACAGCAGTGAGGGGCCCAGCAGGCAGCCCAGGGCAGTGTAGAACGCTGCGGTCAGGCAGCCATAGGGGACCAGCTTGGGGTCGGTCGCCGCCAGGCCGCCCGCCACGCCGCTGGAGGTGCCCATCAAGCCACCGAAGATCACCGCGGTGCGCGGGTTGTTCAAACCGATCATCGGGGCCACGAAGGGCGTCACCACCATGACCAGGATGGCTTTGACCAGCCCCGCGGCAATCGACAGCGCCATCACCTCGGAGCTTGCACCAATCGCAGCGCCCGTCACCGGCCCGACGATATAGGTCACTGCCCCGGCGCCGATGGTGGTCAGGCTGACCGCATCGGTGTAACCAAAGGCCATGGCCACCCCTACCCCTGCGACGAACGAGGTGCCGATACCGAAGAACAACGCGATCACCCCGGACAGCCCGGCGCGCTTGAGTTCTTCGATGTTGACGCCAAAAGCCGTGGCGACGATGGCGAAGTCGCGCAACATGGCCCCACCCAGCAGGCCGATGCCAGACAGCAGCGGAATGTCCACCAAGCCTTTCTGCCCGCCGGTCATCACCCCACCGACGTAAGACAATGCCAGGCCGAGGAAAATCGCGATGGCAGAGCCATGCAGACGCCCGCGGGTCAGCTTGTCGGAGAGCCAGTAGGACAGCCACATGGTTACGCCGATCACTGCGAAACCACTGACCAGGCCATACCCGTTGATCACTTTCATCATCGATTCGTACATGGCGGTTACCGTTGCGCAGCAGTCAGGGGTTTGTCGGTGCCCGCCTCAGGCTTCTTTTGCCCGATGCGGTCCAGCAGCGGCACCATGGCGAAGCTTGCGATCACCGCCACGACGCCGGCCGTTATCGCCATCGGCCCGCCGGACAGCGCACCCAGTACGTTCTGCTGGGCGGCCATGGCGACCACGATGGGAATGTAGATGGCGCTCCAGAATTCCACGCCCTGTTCGGACTTGGCCTTGATCAGGCCACGCTTGTTGAGGTAACTGCCGATGAAGATCAGCAGCAGCATGGCGATGCCGACACCGCCGACGTTGGCTGGGACACCCAGGAGCTTGCCCAGGAGTTCGCCGATGAACAGGCCTACAAGGGTACACAGGGCCAGAAAGGCCACACCGTAAATGATCATTGTTGTTGTCCTCGCGTTGGGTCGAAGTTGCTTGTTGTTGTCCTTCGAAAAACACGGCATTTATGGGCGCTGGCTGACCTCCTGACGCAGCAGGGCGTCCACTGTATCGAATCGGGTTTGCTCCAGGGCAAGTACACGCCCCTGCTCGAACACCGGGCGGGCCAGGCCGGTCAGCACGCTGCCGGGCGGTAGCTCCAGGTGCAGGCGCACGCCGCGCTCATAGGCGTTGCGCAACGTAGCACGCCAATCGACGAGCCGGGCCATGTTGCCGGCCAGGTCGTCACGCAGGCGTTGCGGATCGAACAGCGGCCGCGCGCTGCTGCCACTGAGGTAGGTGATGTGTGGGCGGTTTATCTGCACACCGGCAAATGCCTGTGCCAGCTCGGCCGCCGGGCCGTCGAGCAAGCGGCAATGAGACGGCACGCTGACCGCCAGGCGCCGGGCCACGCCCTGGCCGCGGCTGCGCGCCTTGGCGGCGACCTCGGCCATGGCCTTGTCGCTGCCGGCGATGACGATCTGGTTGTCGCTGTTGAGGTTGGCCAGGTACACCTCGCCGCCCACCTGCGCCAGCAAGCGCTCGACACTGGCCAGGTCCAGGCCACTGAGGGCCGTCATGCCGTAGCCTTGAGGGTAGGCCCGTTGCATCAGCTCACCGCGCAGGGCCACAAGGCGTACGGCATCGGCAAACGCCAGGGCGCCCGCCGTGACGGCGGCAGGGTAGGCGCCGATCGACAGCCCTGCCACATACTCAGGCGCCGGGCTGCGCTGCAACAACGTGCGCGCCCAGGCCACCCCGGCCAACAGCAGGCACAACTGCACGGCGCGGGTGGTTTGCAATGCCTGCGGGCTGTCCAGGGCCAGCACCTGTTCCCCGAGGGTGTCACTGGCCTCCTCCAACAACGCTGCCGAGCCTTCGGGAAGGCGGTGAAGCATCCCCGCCTGCTGGGCGCCCTGCCCAGGGAACGCGAACAGGCTGCTCACGCTGCGCACTCCAGCAGGTTCCACGGGTCGGCCACCAGCCGTGCGCCAAGCGCCGACTTGAGCAGCACACGCGGTGCCGCCCCGGCCCATTCACGCAGGGCGATGCCACCTGCGGGGGTTTGCAGTTGCACATCGATACCGCAAGGCCCGCAGTCGAGGCTATCGAGCAACTCACGCGCCGCGGCCCGGCTCATGGGCCGCGGTGTGCGTAGCAGCAGGTCAAGGTCGCTGGCCGCGTGCAGCACCTCGACCCCGGTAGCCAGTTGGTAACCCACCCCGCCTGTCGGCCCCCAGGCCAGCCCGCTGGCGTCGAGCAGCGGGGCCACGCTGGCCAGCGCCTGTAGCGCAGGCCAGGGGCTCGCGCCCTGCCCGCGCAAGGCTTCCGGGCGCAGATGCCGGCGAATGTCCGCCAGGCGCATCTGCACACCCAGGCGCTGGGCGCGCCCCTCCCCGCGCAACCCCACCGCCACCCACCCTACCGCGCAGAACGCTCGGCGCACCACCACCGGTTGCCCGGCTGCCAGTACCTGCGTCGCCCAGGCAGGGGCATCGTCAGGGAGCGCGGCCGGGGCCATCCCCCAGAGCAGGTCATGTGGCTGCGGCACGCTCATCTCAGGCCTCCTGCCACTGGCTGCGCAAGCGTGCACGCACTTCGCGCGAAGCGCTGCGGTGCTCGCCGGCCAAACGTGACGTCAGGTCGGTGCTGTTGCCGATATCGCGCAGCGCTTCGGCCAGGCAGGCACGCACCTGGGCCAGATCGCTTGCGCTCGGGGTATCCGCGTTATCGACGCGCAGGCGCCGCCATAAAAGGCCCAGCGAGGCATAGCTGGCCAGGTCGTAGGCCATCGGCGGAATCTCGGCGGCCAAGGCCTCCAGTTCGTCGACGCTGCGCAAGGTGATCCGCGCCGCCGCCGCTTTGCCCATGGCATGCACCATCACCCCGCTGTCATCCAGTGCAATCAGCCGCTGGGCCTGGTAGCCATGGGCCAGAAACGCGCCAGACATGGCCTTGCCCACCAGCAGGCCGATGACCGGGTGGCCCGCCAGGCGTGCCTGAGCATAGGCCTGCACCGCAGCGGCCAGCGCCTGGTGGATGCCCAGGGCTTCCTCGCGGCGGCCGTAGGCCTGGCTGGGCACATCGATGACCGCGACGATGGCGCGCTTCTCGCCATCGCGGTCCAGTTCGATCGCCTCGCTCACCGCCTTGGCCAGGGCCCAGCCTTCGAGCAGGCCGACCTCACCGTTGCGCGCCCGGGGGAACGGGTTGTGCGCATCCGGCACCACGGCGATGAAGCGCGCCGGGCGGTTGTCCAGTTCGCCGTCGATGACCCGCAGCGAAGCGGGATAACCCGACAGTGCTTCGCCGCCGGCCAAGCCTGGCAGCCAGTTCAGGGCACGGTTCATGGGGCATCTCCTTGATAAAGGGCGCGTACGGCAGCGGCATCCAGTTGCGGGCAGGCGTTGCCCAGGCTTGCGAGCCGTTCGAGGTACCAGGCATGACGACCTGCGCGGTCGGCACTGGGGGCGTCGAGCAACTGCAGCAGTTGCTGGCGAACGCTGTCGACGTCATCGGCCACATAAGCATCCACCAGGCCACTGGCGTAGCGCTGCTCGCCACCGGTCAGGCTCCAGATGAAGGGACGGTCCTTGGCGTCGTACTCGGCGATGCCGGCTTCCTGCTCGATCACCTGCGGGCCGTTGAGGCCCAGGCGCGCCTCTCGGGTCACCAGCAGGTGGCTACACAGCCCCGCAGCGATGGACATGCCGCCAAAACAGCCCACCGAGCCTGCGACCAGGCCCACCACCGGCTGATAGCGGCGCAGCTCGACGATGGCTGCCTGGATCTCGGCAATCGCCGCCAGGCCAAGGTTGGCCTCCTGCAGGCGCACCCCGCCGGTTTCCAGCAGCAGCACGGCGCAAGTCGGGATACCGTTGCGGTTGTCTTCGATGGCCAGCTCCAAGGCACCGGCAATCTTGGCCCCGCCCACTTCGCCCATGCTGCCCCCCTGGAAGGCGCCTTCAATGGCGGCGATGACCGAGTTGCGGCCACCCAGCAAGCCCTTGGCGATGACCACGCCATCGTCGGCCTGGGGCACGATGCCCTGGCGCGGCAACCACGGCGACATCAGCCGCTCGAACGGGCCGAGCAGCTCGCGAAAACTGCCCGGGTCGAGCAAGGTGCGGGCACGCTGGCGCGCCCCCAGTTCAACGAAGCTGCGGCTTTGCAGCAAGCGTTCGGTGTCAGTCATGGGCGATCTCCTCGAAACCTTGCTCAAGGCGCAGGCGTACCACCCCAGGCGTGGCGCCAAAGTCATGGATGTCGATGTTTACCGCCGGCCATGTGCGCCCTTGGAACAGGCGCTGGAACAGTTGCTCCCAGCGGGCGCCGCTGCCGTTGACCGAGGTCACCACCTGAATGTTCAGGCTGCCGGCGGTGCCGGGTTCCATCAGGACTTCCAGGTCGCCCGAGCTGACGCAACCCACCAGGGTGCGGCCACGGCCAGGCTCGGCGGCAGGGAATTGAAAGGTCAGGGTTTCCATGTCACAGGCTCCCGGCTTTGTCGAGAAACAGGCAGGCAGCCAGCAGGTCGGCGGCACCGCCCGGTGAGGCGTTCAGTTGCAGCAGTTGGGTGTCCAGCAGGCGCAAGAGGCGGCGGCCGTCGAGGGTGGCACTGCCACCGGCTGCGAGCACATGGCGGGCGCCCTGCTGCAGCGTTTGCAGGCCCTGCGGGCCGGCGCGCCAGAGCACGCAGGTATCACTCAGCGCGGCCATGATCGCCAGCAAGGCATCGAGGCGTGCGTGGTTTTCGCTGGCACCGTTGGCGCGGCTGCGGCGCAGTTGCGGCAGGCCGTGGCCGATGATGGCAGGAAAGCCCTGCTGCGCCTGTTCGCGGGCACCGCCGGCGCCGTAACGGCGGCGTACCTGGGTGCCGTGGCTGTCGTGGGTGGCGGCGGCTGGGTCCTCGATCAGAGCGATGCGCCCGGCACGGGCTGCGACGGTACTCGCGTCGGCCGTGGCATCCAGGGCCTGGGCGGCCACCAGCAGGCCCAGGGCCCAGATCGCGCCACGGTGTGTGTTGACGCCGCAGGTGGTGGCCAGCATCGCGGCCTCCCCTTCACGGCCGATACGGCCCAGCTCGATGCGCAGCGCCGGGCCAACCTCGCCATGGGCCTGGGCGGCGCCGGCCATTTGCCGCAAGCAAGGCCAAAGGGCAAGCGCCGAGGCATGCATCATGGCCAGCGTCATGTCGCTGTGCACGCCGCTGCTGCGCCGGTCCACCAGGCCAGGCTTGGGTGACAGGTCGGCCTCGTCGATCAGCGCTTCGACCGCCAGGTCGGCCAGGTGGTCGGCAAGGGGAATTGCGCTATCAGCGGCCGGCGTGATCGCTGGCAAGCCGGCTGCCAAAGGGATCGGGCAGTGTTCAAGCGGGCGCGCGGCCCGGTGAAACGGAGCATACGGTTGCAGATCGAATAGTTGCATCACCAGCTCCTGAACCGTGCAGGTGGGTTGTACAGGCCACCGGACCACTCCACCAGGTCGGCGATGCTGCGTGCCGCGAGCAGTTCGCGGCTGGCATCGGTGCGGCGGATGCCGAGGTCTTCGGGCAAGGCGACCAGGCCTTGCTGGCGCAGACGTAAGGTGTCCTTGGGGTCGTGGCGCAAGCCAATGGCGGTGACCCCGGCCACGGCGGCAATCATCTGCTGGCGCTCTTGCAGGCTGCGCGCCTTGTACAGGTAGGCGATACCCTCTTCGGTCAGCAGGTGGGTGACGTCATCGCCGTAGATCATCACCGGTGCCAGCGGCATGCCGGCCTTCTTCGCCACGTCCACGGCGTCGAGGGTTTCGACGAAGGTCGGTTTGCCGCCTTCCTGGTAGGTTTCGACCATCTGCACCACCAGTTTGCGGCCGCGTTCGAGCAAGGTGTCGGGCACCGTCATGTCGAGCCAGGCCGCAGTGGCGTGGCGCCGGCCGCGGGGGTCGTGGCCCATGTTCGGCGCGCCGCCGAAGCCGGCCAGGCGGCCCCGGGTGACGGTCGAGGAATGGCCATCACCATCGACCTGCAAGGTGGCGCCGATGAACAGGTCGACCGCGTACTGCCCCGCCAGCTGGCACATCATGCGGTTGGAGCGCAGCGAGCCATCGCGGCCGGTGAAAAACACGTCCGGGCGTTGCGCGATGTAGTCCTCCATCCCCAGTTCAGTGCCAAAGCAATGCACGCTTTCGACCCAGCCGGTCTCGATGGCTGGGATCAGCGTGGGGTGCGGGTTGAGCGTCCAGTTGCGGCAGATCTTGCCTTTGAGGCCCAGCGACTCGCCGTAGGTCGGCAAGATCAGCTCGATGGCGGCCGTGTTGAAACCAATGCCGTGGTTGAGCGACTGCACCTTGTGCTTTTCGTAGATGCCACGGATGGCCATCATCGCCATCAGCACGTGCACCGGTTTTATGTGCCGCGGGTCGCGGGTGAACAGTGGCTCGATGTAGAACGGCTGGTCGGCGACCACCACGAAGTCTACCCAGGAGGCCGGAATGTCCACGCGTGGCAGGTCGTCGACGCGCTCGACCAGCTGGTTGACCTGGGCGATCACCAGGCCATCGCTGAAGGCTGCCGGCTCAACCAGGGCCGGGGTGTCCTCGGTACTGGGGCCGGTGTACAGGTTGCCGTCTCGGTCGGCCATGAACCCGGCGACCAGCGTGACATTGGGGATCAGGTCGACCAGCAGGCGCGAGTACAACTCGATGTAGGTATGAATGGCGCCGACTTCGAGCAGGCCGTCTTCGAGCAGTTGGCCGATGCGCAGGCTCTGGGGCCCTGCGAACGAAAAGTCGAGCTTGCGTGCGATGCCCCGTTCGAACAGGTCCAGGTGCTCGGCACGGCTGACGCTGGGCATGATCATGTGCAGGTCGTGCAGTTGCTCGGGGTTGGCCTTGGCCAGCGAACGGGAGAGGAAGTCGGCTTGCTTCTGGTTGTTGCCTTCGAGGACCACCCGGTCCCCTGGGGCGATCAACAGCTCCAGTGCCTCGACGATTCGCTCGGTCGGCAGCACCACACCGTCGGCCAGGTGACGGACCCGCTCCAGGCGGCGCTGCTTCTCGGCGCGCCGCCTGGACCACTGCGGCGGTGGATTCTTCGTTATGGTCATGGGTGACTCCACGGTTCGCTGTCGTAGAGGCACAGTAGGACTGGGCGGTTGAGCGATCAATCAAGCTGGTGGCGTTATCGTTACGCTCAGGGTAATGATTGCACTTGGCTTGCCTGCGGTGCACTAGCCTGAAAGACTCAACGCCGGAGCCCTGGCAAAAACGCACGCCTCACCTGCAGATATATCCATTGTGCAGGGCAATTTTGCATGACAGGATCCATCGATCCTCCAGCGCACTCCAGACTTCACTTGGAAAATCAATAACAAAGCAGGGAGAACGCGATGACCGCGCACGCTCATACCTCGGCAACGGCCCATGTTCTGGCCGAGGTCCGCAACCAGATTGGCCACCTCACCCTCAACCGCCCCAGTGGCCTCAATGCCCTGACCCTCGACATGGTGCGCAGCCTGCGCCAGCACTTGGACCGCTGGGCCGATGACCCGCACGTGCAAGCCGTGGTGCTGCGCGGCGAAGGCCCCAAAGGCTTTTGCGCCGGCGGCGACATCCGCTCGCTGCATGACAGCTACAAGGCCGGCGACACGCTGCACGAAGACTTCTTCGTCGAGGAATACGCCCTGGACCTGGTGATACACCGCTACCGCAAACCGGTACTGGTGCTGATGGACGGCTTCACCCTCGGTGGCGGCATGGGCCTGGCACAGGGCTGCGACCTGCGTATCGTCACCGAGCGCAGCCGGCTGGGCATGCCCGAGGTCGGCATCGGCTATTTCCCGGACGTTGGCGGCAGCTACTTCCTCTCACGCATCCCGGGCGAGCTGGGCACCTATCTGGGCGTCAGTGGCGCGCAGATCCAGGCGGCCGACGCGCTGTATTGCGGGCTGGCCGACTGGTACCTGCCAAGCGAAAAACTCGCTGAACTCGATGATGGCCTCGACCGCCTGGACCTCGGCGCCCATCCGCTCAAGGCCCTGCAGGGGCTGCTGGCCAGGCTGGGCAAGCAGGTGCTGGACGACGCACCACTGGAAAGCCTGCGCCCGGTCATCGACCACTACTTCGCTCAGCCTGATGTGGCAGCGATCATCGAGCAATTGCGGGCAGTCAGCATCGGCGACAGCCACCAATGGGCACTGGCCACTGCCGACCAGCTGGAAAGCCGCTCGCCACTGGCCATGGCGGTTACCCTGGAGATGCTGCGCCGCGGCCGTCACCTGCCGCTGGAAGCCTGCTTCGCCATGGAGCTGCACCTGGACCGCCAATGGTTCCGCCACGGCGACATCATCGAAGGCGTGCGCGCCCTGATCATCGACAAGGACAAACAACCACGCTGGAACCCGCCGACCCTGGCGGGGCTGCAACGCCAGCGCGTCGACCAATTCTTCGAAGGCCTGTGAGCCGGGGAGTACTCAGATGCAAGACGTAGAACTGAGCGAAGAGCAGATCATGATCCGCGACATGGCCCGGGACTTCGCCCGCGGCGAAATCGCCCCGCATGCCCAGGCCTGGGAAAAGGCCGGCTGGATCGATGACGGCGTGGTGCGCAAGATGGGTGAACTGGGGCTCCTGGGCATGGTGGTGCCGGAAGACTTCGGGGGCAGCTACACCGACTACGTCGCCTATGCTCTGGCCGTGGAGGAAATTTCCGCAGGCTGCGGCGCCACCGGGGCGATGATGAGCATCCACAATTCGGTGGGCTGCGGCCCGCTGCTGGCCTACGGCACCCCCGAGCAGCAGCAAGCCTGGCTGCCGCGCCTGGCCAGCGGTGAAGTGATCGGCTGCTTCTGCCTGACCGAGCCGCAGGCCGGCTCTGAAGCGCACAACCTGCGCACCCGCGCCGAATTGATCGACGGCCAATGGGTGATCAATGGCGCCAAGCAGTTCGTCAGCAACGCCCGCCGCGCGGGCCTGGCCATCGTCTTCGCCGTGACTGATCCAGCGCTTGGCAAGAAAGGCCTTTCGGCATTCCTGGTGCCCACCGACAACCCGGGGTTCAAGGTCGACCGCAGCGAGCACAAGATGGGTATCCGCGCCTCCGACACCTGCGCCGTCACCTTCGACCATTGCCGCATCCCCGCCGCCAACCTGTTGGGTGAGCGTGGCAAGGGCCTGGCCATTGCCTTGTCCAACCTTGAAGGCGGGCGTATCGGCATCGCGGCCCAGGCCTTGGGTATCGCCCGCGCCGCGTTCGAGGCGGCGCTGGCCTATTCCCGCGACCGGGTGCAGTTCGGCAAGCCGATCAACGAGCACCAGAGCATCGCCAACCTGCTGGCCGACATGCAGGTGCAGGTCAATGCCGCACGCTTGCTGATCCTGCATGCCGCACGCCTGCGCAGCGCGGGCAAACCCTGCCTGTCGGAGGCGTCGCAGGCCAAGCTGTTCGCATCGGAGATGGCAGAGCGGGTGTGTTCGATGGCGATCCAGGTGCATGGCGGCTATGGCTACCTGGAAGACTACCCGGTCGAGCGCTATTACCGTGACGCGCGCATCACGCAGATCTATGAAGGGTCGAGCGAAATCCAGCGGATGTTGATTGCCAGGGAGTTGAAGCACTATCCGTTGTGATGGTTCTCACCGGCCCCCAAGGTCAAGCCCTGCCCGCCAGGTTGGCAGGGCTTTATTCGAAGTGACTGGCTTGCCAGCGATTGCCCCCGTCAACTCAGCGCCGTTGCTTGAAGGTCTGCGAAGGCAGCTGCCCAAAACGCTCACGGTAGGTGTCGGCAAACCGCCCCAGGTGCAGGAAGCCGTAATCCATCGCCAGTTCCGTCACACTGCGCACCGCGCAACTGCTATCGCTCAGGCACGCATGCACCCGCTCCAGCTTGCGTTGCCGTACGTACTGTTTGGGCGTGGTGCCCAGGTGGCGATCGAACAACGCATAAAGTGAGCGCACGCTCATGCAGGCCTGTTCGGCCAGGATCTCGGCTGCCAGCTCCAGTTTGAGGTTGCGCTCGATGTAGTCGAGGATCCGCTCCAGGCTGGCCCCCGGCGTGCCCAGGCTTTCCCGGCGGATGTTGGTGCTCATCAGCGTCAACAGCTTGCTGGCGACGATCTGGCTGTAGTGGCCCTGCACCCGCGGCAGCGCATCACTCACCTCGGCCTCATGGCAGACCATGGCCAGCAGGTTGACGAAACCGTCCAGCTCTTCGAGCCGGTAGTGGTTGCGCAAAAAACGCACCCCGCCCTCAGGCCGCTGCCAGCGCTGCTCCTCGCAGATCGAGTCGAGCATGTGCGTTGGTACCTTGAGGATGAACTTCTCGCAGTCTTCGGAATAGGTAAGGTCCACCGGGTCGTCGGGGTTGATCAGCAGCAGTTCGCCTGGCACCAGGTGATGTTCGCGCTGTGGCCCGCGCCACAGGCAGTTGCCATGGAGCAGCACCTGCAGGTGATAAATGGTTTCCAGGGCCGGTGACGTGACCCGCACGCTGCCCCCGTAGCTGATACGGCACAGGTCGAGTTCGGCGAACTTGCGGTGGCTGAGGCTGGCCTGCGGGTGGGTGCTGCGCGACAGGCCGATGCAGTGCTGGCCGACGTGGCGGTTGACGTAATCGGACACCGCATAGGGGTCGGCGTGATGGAACACGCTACTGCGCTCGCTCAGCAGGCGGCTTTCCATAGGCAAGGCACTCGGTATCGTTATTGTTCTGGGCGCCGCGTCCTACTGGCCCGGGGCCTGTGGTTGCGGTCAACGGTCATTCTACCGGGCCGGGGTCGGATTTCAGGGGGCAGCTGACCGCCGGTGGCTTGGTGACACACTAAGCAAATGAGCGGAGCTGGGCAATGCGATGTTCGGATTGGGTGGGCGGCTATCGGATAGGCGAAAGCAGCGTTTGGGCGGTTATCGCACGAAATAGTTTGCAACCAACCTGCACGTCCACCCGGTAACTTTTCCGACATCCGAACCTGGGTATCTGTTACAAAACCGCATGCCCACTACCTTATTCACCCACCTGCGCCGTCGCTGGCTCACCTGGCTGTGCGCCACCTTCCTGGTTGTCGGCCTGCCAGCCGGCTGCGCCGTTCTGCAGCACAAGGAACGTGAACTGGTGTTTCGCATCGAGCCAGGCCAGGCCAGCTGGTTCCGTGGCCTGCCCAATGGCGTACAGGAACTGGACCTGCGCCCGCGCAGCTTCGCCGCCAACCAGAGCCTGCACGCCTGGTGGTGGCCGGCCCGCCGCGCCGATGCGCCGGCCATCCTCTACCTGCACGGCGTACGCTGGAACCTCACCGGCCAGCTGTTTCGCATCGAACAGCTGCATGCCATGGGGTATTCGGTGCTGGCCGTGGATTACCGAGGTTTCGGCCAAAGCCGCGGCGGCCTGCCGTCCGAGGCGACCGTCTATGAAGACGCACGCATTGCCTGGGAGCGTTTTGCCCAGCTGCAGCCGGATGCGGGCAAACGCCTGATCTTTGGCCATTCGCTGGGCGGCGCGGTAGCGGTGGAGCTGGCTGCCGACCTGACGCGCCAGGCGCAGAAAGAAGGCGGTGCAGTGCCCGCACGGGGGCTGATCCTGGAGTCGACCTTCACGTCATTGGGCGATGTCGCCGCTGCCGTGGCCGATACCACCCTGCCGGTGCGTTGGCTGCTGTCGCAGAAATTCGATTCGCTGGACAAGATCAAGGACGTTGGCCTGCCGCTGCTGCTGGTGCACGGCCTGGACGACCGTTTCGTGCCGCCGCGTTTCAGCCAGCAGTTGTTCGAGGCAGCGCAGCAGCCCAAGACCTTGTTGCTGGTACCGGGGGCCAGCCACAACAACAGCATGAGCCGCGCCGGCCAGCGCTATCGGAATGCGATTCAGGCGTTGCTGTGACGGCGTTCACTGCACCGGCAGGAAGTTCATCAGCAACAGGCTTTGCGCGTAGTTGAGCCCGATCCGCCGGTAGCGCTCATCCAACAGTTGCGCCAGCAAATCCAGGCGCGCCACGATCTTGCCAAACTCCACCGCGAAACTCAGGTTGCTGCCCTCCTCCGAGATCTCGTTGGAAAACAACAGCAATACCCCATTGGCATCCTGGCGCTGGCTGAGCATCCAGGTAGCCTTTTCGATGTTGCGGGCGGCGTTGTTGACGAACAAAGGGTCGATGGTGTCCGTCATGTAGAACTCGGTTCGCCCGCCGTGCGCGGTAATCAGCATGCTGCCGATGGCGTAGATGAACGCCCCGACACGATCGCCGCGAAACTCCGGGCTAAGGGCGTAGCTCAAGGCAGCGAGGTCACGACGGTTGCCTAACTGCGCCAAGGGTTGCCGCTGTTCGATGGCGATGCGGATCTGCCGTTCTGCAGTGGTGGCATCGAGGTAACCGGACATTTTCCACTGGCTGGGGTTGCGCAGGTACAGCTTGTTCATCAGCAGGAACAGGCTTTGCAGGTTGTCGCGCATGGCCAGCGTCGCCATGCGGTCGACACTGGTCTGGAACAGCTCGCTGGGTTTGCCATTGCCGAACTGGCTGACGATGTCCTGGCCTTGCTGCTGGGTGCAGGCGCCCAGGCAGGCCAGCGCGCCTGCCAGCAGCAGGCGTGGGAAGAATACGGGTTTGCTTGCAACCATCGGCACCGGGTCGAAATCGGCGGCCGCGCCGGGGATCGGCGCAGCCTGGCCAAGCATAGAGCCCGTAAAGCGGAAAAAGTGCGATGGTGCGGTGACCGAACGTCAGTGCGCCTGCTCGCCCGTTTGCTCACGCCTGCCTGGCGGCTGGCCATGAACCCTTGCCAGCAAGGCTCACATGGCGTGGCGCAGCATCTGCACCACGTGGGCGTGCAGTACCGGGTCACCACAGGCCACCACACAGCCGCCGTGCTGCGCCGAACTGCCATCCCAAGCGGTGATCACCCCGCCCGCCCCTTCGATGATCGGCATCAGCGCCTGCACGTCATACGGTTGCAGGCTCGCTTCGACGATCACATCGACAAACCCCGAGGCCAGCATGCAGTAGGCATAGCAATCGCCGCCGTAGCGCATCAGCCGCGCCTGGTCAGCCACGGCCTGGAACGCAGCCTTGCGTGCTGGCGTGTCGAACATGTCTGGCGTTGTGCACATCAAGGTTGCCGCGGCAAGGTCTGTGCAGGTGCGGGTCTTCAATGGCGTGCCGCTACGCCACGCGCCATCAGCGGTGCCGACGAAACGCTCACCGGTGAACGGTTGGTTCATCACCCCCAGCACCGGGCGGCTGCCATCGTTCAGGGCGATCAGCGTGCCCCACAGTGGCAGGCCGGTGATGAAGGCGCGGGTGCCATCGATGGGGTCGAGCACCCAGGTCAAGGGGCTGCTGCCGATTGCCACACCCTGCTCTTCGCCAAGAATGCCGTGTTCCGGGTAACGCGCCTGGATCAGCGCACGCATGGCATCTTCGGCCGCCTTGTCGGCCACCGTCACCGGGTCGTACAGGCGCCCACCCTTGTCCTCGACGTCCAGGCTGGCACGGAAATACGGCTGGATCGCGGCGGCAGCGGCATCGGCCAACTGCTCGGCGAAGGCGCGGAATTCGCCGGTCTGTTCAGCACTCAGGGACATGGCACGGGCCTCGTGAAAATGATGGGGTGGCATCATACCCGACAAACACTGTGCCGGTAGACGCCTGGGCATTCGCGGGCAAGCCCGCTCCCGCCTAGACTGAACAGACCAGATCGACAGGCATGAACCGGGGGGCTGCCCACACGTGGAGGTGTGCGATGAGCCAGTTCAAGCGTTTGTTAGTGATGCTCGGCCCGCAGATGCGTTATACGCCCGCGCTGCAGCGCGCGGCGGCATTGGCTGAATCCAGTGATGCCCTGCTGGATATCAATGTCTTCGTCGACGATGTCGACACCTTTGGCCTGATGAGCGACGGCCGTGAACGCGAGCGACTGCTTGCCGACAACCGCCAATGGCTGGCCGACGCCACCGAGCAATTGCGCGATGCCGGCTTGGATGTGTCCACCGAGCTGCTGCTCACCCGCGACCCTTTGGGCAGCGTGATCGAGCGCATCGAGCAGTTGGGCTGTGACCTGCTGATCAAGGATGTACAGCACGAACCGGTGCTCAAGCGCCTGCTGGTCACACCGCTGGACTGGCAACTGCTCAAGGACAGCCCGGTGGCCGTGCACCTGGTCAGCGACATTCGCCTGCCGCTGCCCCGGCAAATCGCCGTCGCCGTCGACCTCAACAGCCACGGTGCCGGCGAACACCTGGACGAGCAGGTGATCCACTGTGCCCACGCCCTGGCGCTGCAGTGCAACGCCGAGATGCACCTGCTGCATGTGTGCGATGCGGCCAGAACCCACCTCGCCGACTTCGGCGCCGGCACGGTGACCATGCCTGGCTTCGAGGGCAACGTGCGCACCGCGCAACGGGCAGCGTTCAACCGCCTTGGCGACCATCACCAGATCCCGCTGGAACGCCGGCACTTTCTGGAAGGCGCGGCGATTCGGGCGATTGCCCAGTTCGTCAGCCACAGCCGGGTCGATGTGATCGTGATGGGCAACCACCGGCATGACGCCCTGCAGGCGTTCCTGGGCGGGACCACGGCGCATGTGCTGGAGCATCCGCTGTGCAATGTGCTGGCGGTCAAAGGCGTGCGTTGACGCATCGGCTGAAATTTTTGCGGTGGTCAGGTCGAGCGCGGGCTGCGCTGCGCTCGACCTGACAGCGGAAATCGAATGCACGAGCGGCACGCAACTGGCACTCCCGCTCCACTTAAAAACAATGCATTTGATAATGATTCGTAGTATCTTTGCGCCGTTTCATTCCTCTTCCTCGCGCCCTACTTCAGGATCGTACCGTCGATGCGTCGAACGTTCGTTTCGCTTTGTGTACTACATGCTGTCTCCCCGTTGGCGTTCGCCGAGCCCGAATCACTCGGTGACCCCGCCCAGATCGAACTTCAGGCCCTGAACATCAGCGGTATCGCCGACAGTGAACGCGCCGATGGGCCGGTAGACGGCTACAAAGCCAATCGTTCGGCCAGCGCCACGCGTACAGACACCGTGCTGCACGAAATACCGCAGTCGATCAGCGTCGTGCCCAAGGGGGTACTCGAAGACACCGGCGCCACGCGGCTGCAGGACGGCCTGGACTACGCCGGCGGCGTGGGTCGCGCTAACAACTTTGGCGGCCAGGGCCTGACCACGTTCACGGTACGCGGTTTCACCACGGGCGAGTTCTACCGCAATGGCTTCCCGATCAACCGTGGCTACCCGAATGCCCCCGATGCCAACAGTGTCGAGCGGCTGGAAGTGATCCGCGGCCCGGCCACCAGCCTGTATGGCCGCGGCGATCCAGGTGGGACCTTCAACGTGGTCAGCAAGCAGCCACTGGCCGACCCCAAAGTGACTTTGGGCAGCCAGCTCGACGATCAGGGCATGCACCGGGCAACGCTCGATGCCACTGGGCCGCTCAACGAAGATGGCTCGCTCGCCTACCGCCTGAACGTGCTGGGCGAAGGGGGTGACAGCTTCCGCGATGATGTCGAAAGTGAACGCTACGACATTGCGCCCGTGCTCAGCTGGCAAGTCAATGACGCCACGAAGATCGTCTTCGAGGGCGACTTCATGCGCAACAATCACCCGCTCGACCGCGGCCTCACCCGCCTGCCCGGCCAGCGCGGCAGCGCCTCGCGTGACACCAATATCTGGGAAAAAGGCAGCGACAACCTGCTGCACAACGACAACAACATGGCGCAGTTGCGCTTCGAGCACGCGCTCAGCGATGACTGGACCTTGGGCGGCGGCATGCAGTGGCTGGATGGCTCACTCAAGGGCAACGCCGTGGAGGCCAATGCGTTGCAGGCCGATGGCCGCACCCTGGGGCGCAACTTCAACTACCGCAAGCTCGAATGGACCGACCGTGACTACCAGCTCAACCTGACCGGCCACTTCGACACGGGTGGTTTTGCCCACACCCTGCTGACCGGTATCGAATACGAAGATTACGACTACAGTTCGATCATTCAACGCTCGGCCGCCGGTGCCGGCGCCTATCCGATCGACATCTTCGACCCGGTGCTGGGCCAGCCCCGCCCTGCCCTGACCCGCACGACTACCCACGACAAGGAAAACCTCAAGACTTGGGCGGCTTTCATTCAGGACCAGGTCGCCCTGACCGAGCGCTTGAAAGCCCTTGCCGGGGTGCGTTTCGAGCGCTACGAGCATGACTACGACAACAAGCTGAACAACGCTGGCGACTTCAGCAAGGGTGAAAACGGCGTCACCCCCCGTTTCGGCCTGCTGTATGACCTCACCGACACGCTTGCCGTTTACGCCAACACCGCGCGCTCGTTCAAGCCCAACAGTGGCGCCAGCCTGCAAGGCAGTGGTTTCGACCCTGAGAAAGGCAAGTCGTATGAGCTGGGTATGAAGTGGGAAGCGCCGGATCGCCCGCTAAGCATCGACGCGGCCGTCTACCACATCGTCAAGGAAAACGTGCTGACCCGCGATCCCAACGACCCGTCCGGCACCTACAGCATCGCCGCCGGTGAGGTGCGCAGCCGCGGGCTGGACATCAACATTGCCGGCAACCTCACTCCTGAGTGGCGTGTGATCGGTGGCTATGCCTACGTCGACGCCGAGGTGACCCAGGACAACACCGTACCCAGCGGTACGCGCCTGGCGAACATCCCGCGCAACAGCTTCAGCCTGCTGAACACCTACGAGTTTCAGGACGGCCTGGCCAAGGGCCTGGGGCTGGGGGTCGGGGTGAAGTACATCGATGAGCGTGCCGGGCAGACCGCCGCCACGACCTACACCATGGCGAGCTACAGCGTGGTGGACCTGCACAGCTTCTACAAGGTCAACGAGCATGTGCGGCTGAACCTGGATGTGAACAACGTGTTCAACAAAGGCTACGACGAGGGGGCGTTCAACACTTACGTGTACCCAGGTGCACCGCGTACGGTGCAAGCCGGGGTATCGTACACCTTCTGAAATGGCCGGGGCCGCTGGCGCGGCCCGCAGTCTCAGAACGCCGTGCTGTAGAACAGCGAGTAGGATTCGATGCCGTCGTTAGGCTGTTTGATACCGGCGTTGGAGTAGTGAATGGCACGGATGCCGACTTTCTGCTCGCCCGGCAGCTTCAGGCCGAAGCCGATGCGGTCCTCGAAGTTGACCGAGGAACCCAGACGTTGATCACCGACATCAGTCTTGGAGAATGCAGCCAGGCCGATACCTGCCTCCAGATACGGGGTGTAGGTGAAGCCACTGAATTCGTAGGTGAACACCGGGCTGAACGACAGCGAGTGGGCACCACTGGCCTCACCACCTTCCCAGTAGGTGTAGGCCGCGTCCCAGTAACCGGACACGAAGCCGGTGCTGCTTTGCAGCCATTTCTTGTCCCAGTCGAAGGCCAGGCCGATACGGTAGGTCATGTCGCCCTGGCTGGTGGCGCCCACGGCGCCGGACACCTGCGCGGCCTGGGCCAGATTGGCCCCGGAAAAAGCCAATGCGGCGGCCGCCAGCATAGTGGCGAAACGGGTTTTCATCGATGACATCTCCTGATGGTCAACACGGGCAAGCGGGGGCTTTTCGCCCCTCGTTTTTACGGTGACCGATGCATCCAACCGGTCACACGAGGTAATACTTTTCTGATTATCGTCCAAGTAATCAGGAAGTTGGAAGTAAATTGCCACTAATGGCTAATATGCAGCGCCGTCTTAGCCAGCGTGCCGCTCCTCGAGCAGCTTGACGAACATGCTCAAGCTGCGCGAGACGGTACCCCGGCGCCACACCAGCCAGGTCTTGAGGTAGCGGAAATCCTCCGACATTGGCCAGGCGCAGACCGTGCTGCAACCCGGCATGTTGTCGAGCATGCTGCGCGGCAACATGGCCAGGCCGGCACCGGCGCTGACGCAGGCGAGCATGCCGTGGTAGGACTCCATCTCGTGGATCTTGCCCGGTACCGCCTGGTCCTGGACGAACCAGTTCTCGAAATGATGGCGGTACGAGCAGTTGGCACGGAAGGCATAGATACTCGCACCGTTGACATCCTGCGCTCGGGTTACCGGCGCGTGGTTGAGGGGCGAGATGATCACCATCTCTTCCTCGAATACCGGCATGCCTTCAAGCGTGGGGTGCAGCAACGGGCCATCGACGAATGCGGCCACCAGGCGCCCGGACAGCACGCCTTCAAGCATGGTCCCCGACGGCCCGGTGGAGAGGTCCAGATCGACTTTCGGGTAGCGCTGGTTATAGGCGGCCAGCAATGCCGGTATGCGCACCGCTGCGGTGCTCTCCAGCGAGCCCAGGGCGAAGGTGCCTTGCGGGTCTTCGCCCGCCACCGTCAACCGAGCCTCATGCACCAGGTCGAGGATGCGCCGGGTGTACTCGAGGAAGTTCCAGCCAGCCGGCGACAGGCGCAGCCGGCTTTTTTCCCGGATGAACAGCTCGACACCCAGGTCTTCCTCCAGCTGCTTGATACGCGTGGTCAGGTTGGACGGCACCCGATGAATGTGCTGGGCGGCGGCGCTGATGCTGCCCTGCTCGGCCACGGCCTTGAAGATCTCCAGTTGCACCAAGTCCACAGTCATTCTCCAAACGTGAATGTTTCGCTCATTATTATTCAGTTTTCATTAAAGCCCTAGCCCACTAGTCTGGCTTCACCCATGAACAACAATGAGTGTCCAACCATGAGCGAGATCAGCAGCCTGACCCACGCCATCTCCATCGACCCGCACAGCGGCGAGCAGATCGGCACCTACCCTTTCGACACCGACGCCGCACTGGAAGCGGCGCTGCAACGTGCCAAGGCTGGTTACCGCCAGTGGCGCCAGGTGTCGCTGGGTCAGCGCAGCGAGTACCTGCTCGCCCTGGCCGACACCCTCGAGGCCAAAGCCGAAACCTTCGCACAGATGATCAGCCGCGAAATCGGCAAGCCGATCAGCCAGTCCCGGGGTGAAGTGAGCAAGTGCGTCGGCCTGTGCCGGTGGTATGCCGAGCACGGCCCGGCGATGCTTGCGGCCGAGCCGACCCAGGTGGAAAAAGCGCGTATCGAATACCGCCCGCTGGGCCCGATCCTGGCGGTGATGCCGTGGAACTTCCCGATCTGGCAGGTGCTGCGTGGCGCCGTACCGGCGATCCTGGCCGGCAACACCTACGTGCTCAAGCATGCGCCGAACGTCATGGGCAGTGCCTACCTGCTGGGCGAGCTGTTCAAAGATGCAGGCTTGCCCGAAGGCGTGTTCGAGGTGCTCAACGTGACCCCGGCCGGTGTCACCCGCGCCATCAACGACCCGCGCATCGCTGCCGTGACGTTGACCGGCAGCGTGCGTGCCGGCATGGCCATCGGCGCCCAGGCCGGTGCTGCGCTGAAGAAGTGCGTGCTCGAGCTCGGTGGCTCGGACCCGTTCATTGTGCTGGCCGACGCTGACCTGGACGCTGCGGTGAAAGCCGCCGTGGTCGGCCGTTACCAGAACACCGGCCAGGTGTGCGCCGCAGCCAAGCGCCTGATCGTGGAAGAGCGCATCGTCGAGGCATTCACCCGCAAGTTCGTCGAGGCAACGCGCCAGTTGAAGGTCGGTAACCCGCTGGAAGATGACACCTACATCGGCCCGATGGCACGCTACGACCTGCGCGACGAGCTCGATGAACAGGTCCAGGCGACCCTCGCCGAAGGCGCCACCCTGCTGTTGGGCGGCAACAAGGTCGAAGGGGTGGGCAACTTCTATGCTCCGACCGTGTTCGCCAACGTCACCCCGGCCATGACCGCGTTCAAGCAGGAGCTGTTCGGCCCGGTGGCCGCGATCATCACTGCCCGCGATGCCGAACATGCAGTGGAGCTGGCCAACGACAGCGAATTCGGCCTGGCATCGACCATCTACACCGCAGACTATGCCCTGGCCGAGCGCATGACGGCAGCGCTGGACACCGGTGGGGTATTCATCAATGGTTACTGCGCTTCTGACCCCCGCGTGGCTTTCGGTGGGGTGAAGAAGAGTGGTTTCGGCCGTGAACTGTCGCATTTCGGCGTGCGCGAGTTCACCAACGCCCAAACCGTGTGGCTGGACCGCAACTGATGTGCTGAACCGGGGCTGCTTTGCAGCCCAATCGCCGGCAAGCCGGCTCCCACTGGAGACCGCGTAGTTCTTCAGGCCTGCGCTTTACCTGTGGAAGCAACGGTCTTACCCATTTCTAAAACTCGGCGCAATCCAGGTGGGAGCCGGCTTGCCGGCGATTGGGCTGCGCAGCGGCCCCGGCCACTCAATCGCGGACCTGGTCCTTGACCCAGTCCAGCATCCCCCCCGGCACGATCAGCTCATGCCGCGCCCGCGAACACGCGGTGTACAGCCCCGCCAGCATGCGGGCCCGCTCGTTGCGATTACCGGCCGTTACCGGCGCAACCATCAGCTCCGGCGAGACCATCACCCGGGCGAACTCCATGTTCTTCACATCGCGCACGCGGCCAAGGAACAGCTTGGGCGCCTTGTCCCAGCGGTAGCGGCTCTTGGCCTTGGCGAAGTGCTCCGGGGTGTAACCCTTGCGCAGCATGTTGGCCACGGCAACGAACGCCTTGTCCTCACCCTTGTCTTGCTCGAGGGCCTGCCAGCTCGGGTAACGAAACAGCATCGGGTGACGCGGCCGCGTGCCGTAGCGGTACAACTCGATGCAATCCTCGACGAACAGCTCGAAATCCTTGCGTGCGCTTTGCAGCAGCACGAACGGCACGCCCTGGTGGGTAAGGCGCTGGAACCAACCGAACAACCCCCACTCGTCATCGACGATCAACGCCGTGGGCTGCGCCGGTACCGTCACCGTGTCGAAGAAACTGACCCGCGTGTAATGCTCGGCACTGCCGCTGAAGGCTGCCTGGATGGCCGCCGGGTGGGCCTGGATCAACGGGTTGAGCACGCTGTCCATGGCAGGCCCTGCGCGCAATGAATGGTCGATGTAACGCTGGCGGATGAAGCCGCCATGGTGCGGGCTCAGGCCATTGAGGTTCTGCAGTTCATCGCCCAGGGCAATGACCGACTGCGGGCTGCGATCCAGCACGGCGACCATGGGTGCAGACAACTCGTGGGCTTCATCGACGATCACATGGGTATAGCGGCTGTCGATCTGTTCGGCCGTCAGCGACAACAGTTTGACCCGATGATAATCACGAACCGGCAACTGGATCTCGCGCGACGATGGGCGAATCAGTTCCTGCCAGTACAGCCTGGCCTTTTCCAGCAGCACTTCCTGATCCAACGGCGAGGTTCCCGGGCCCGCCCAGGGCAGGTGATGCAGCTGCATCTGGCTATCGCCGCTACGGCAAAAGCTGCGCACGGCCTTGATGCAAAGGGCGACCACGTCCCGGGCGGCCAAGGGGCCGATATCAGGGATGGCCAGCCATTTCACCACCTGCGCCTCCTGCGGGCGCCAGGACAACTTGGTCCGGTAAGGGTCCCGCAGGCGCCAACCGTTGCTGGTGAGGTCGCGGTTGAGAATCTCGTCGGCCAGTTGGCCAAAGGTCATCGCCGTGTACGCCTCAGCGTCCTTGACCCGTGCCCGCAATGCCCTGAGCTGGCCTTCGGTGAGCGCCAGCAGCAACGTGCGTTGCGGGTCGAGCAGGCGCGCGAACTGGTGAATCAGGAAGGTTTTGCCAGTCCCGGCAAAGCCCTGCACCGCCACCGACTCGTCCACCCCGGACAAAAACTCGCGCAGCAGGCGGTTCTGCTGATCGCTGAGCATGAGGTCGCTGGCCAGCGACGGCAGGTACACCGGGTGCAACGGCGTGACCCGTTGCCGGTAGCTGTCAGCGAACTGGAAGTTCCACTGGCCTTCGTCGTCCTGAAAATCGTCTGCAGCGTAGTCGACCTCGGGTGATACCAGCGCGACGCCGTTCTCACCCAGCATGCCAAGGCCCATGGCAAACGCTTCGCGGTCGAAATGCTGCGCTACCTGCCCCTGAAAACGGCCCGGTGCTGCCGCTTCGACCTCATTGGCGATGCGCACGATTTCAGCGAAGCGGCGTTCCTGTGCGTCCGCTGAAAGGCTGGCAGGCTGGCGCGGCAGGTTCTGCACGAACAGCACGGCGGCCGCCTGCAGCACGCTGGCGTCAGGGAAAAAGTCGGTGACAGGGGGCGCGCTGGCGAGGCGCTCGGCCTGATCGCTGGGCAAAGGCAGGTAGAACATCGGGACCTCGGGTGGAAACTGGCGGGCACGATAGCAACTTTGGCGAAGCAATGCTGGGTTTAACCGCGAACCGGCCGCCCCCGCTTGAGCGTCTCGCTGGGCAACTCCCGGAACAACTGCCGGTAGCTTTCGGAAAAGCGCCCCAAATGCCAGAACGACCAGCGCATGGCCACCTCGGCCACCGTCACCCCGCCCCCGCGCAACAGGTCACGCCGAGCCCCGTTGAGCCGGCGAAGCCGCAGCCAATGGGCCGGCGGCATACCGGTAAAGGCCTTGAATGCCTGCTGCAACTGGCGCAGGGAAACGCCGGCAACGTCCGCCAACTCCACCAGGTTGAGGGTTTCTTCCGGGCAGTCGGCAGCCCACTCGCTGACCCGCTGCATGATCGCCCGCTCCTCTCCCCGCCGCCCCAGCGCCCCGCCCTGCAGCCGCTGGCAGGCGTTATCCAGGATGAACAGGCAGTCTTCGAGCAACTGCTCGGCCAACGCTTGCCCCGCCAGCGGGCAATCCGCTTCCCCTAGCCGGGTCAGGGTAGCGCTGAGCCAACTGCCGAACAGCGCATTCTGGCCGCTGCCCAGCGGCACCATGAACAAGCCGTCAAGGCGCTGCGGGTCGAGGCCGTGGCTGGCCAGGAAGGCCTGGTCGAACACCACCGCGACTTCCTGGTAGTTCTCCGGTGTGATCCAGATATTCCGGCTCTGTTCGTTGAGCAGGTACAGGCTGTTTTCGCTGCGGTCGAAGCAGAACGCCAACGCGCCGCTGGGGGCACGGAAAAACTGCTCGACCCGCGTGTTCAGGCGCTCTTCGTACACCTGCACGCCATCCAGGCCCAGGCAACGCAGCTGGCCGCTGAAGTTGCCGGGCGACATCTGCCGGTACTGCTGCTGCCAACCGGGGGTGGCGCGCACCTGCTCAGTGACATCGGTGGTGTGGAAAGCCTGGACCTGCAAGGCATTGGGCGTTGTCACGCTGCGTCCTAATTGCACTCTTTTGGTGCATTCATTGCCGAAGAAAGTGGATAGATTGCCCATGGGGGCTGCGCCCAAGATAGCCCTCAGCACGGCATGTGGGAAGGCTCCTGCACACCAGTGCCACAAAAACCCAACCAAGAGGTCTGTATGAACGCCCCCTTCGATCAGCTTTCCACCTGGCTGAAAGAACACCGGATCACCGAAGTCGAATGCGTGATCAGCGACCTGACCGGCATCGCCCGCGGCAAGATCGCGCCGACCGCCAAGTTCCTCCATGAGCGTGGCATGCGCCTGCCCGAAAGCGTGCTGCTGCAGACCGTCACCGGCGACTACGTAGACGATGACATCTACTACAGCCTGCTCGATGCCGCTGACATCGACATGGTCTGCCGCCCTGACCCGACTGCGGTGTACCAGATTCCCTGGGCCATCGAACCGACCGCCATCGTGATCCACGACACCTTCGACAAACAGGGCAACCCGATCGAACTGTCGCCGCGCAACGTGCTGAAGAAAGTACTCGAGCTCTATGCCGACAAGGGCTGGCGGCCGATCGTCGCTCCGGAAATGGAGTTCTACCTGACCAAGCGTTGCGAAGACCCGGACTTGCCACTGCAAGTGCCACTGGGCCGCTCCGGCCGCGCCGAAAGCGGGCGCCAGTCGTTCTCCATCGACGCCGCCAATGAATTCGACCCACTGTTCGAAGACGTCTATGACTGGTGCGAGCTGCAAGGCCTGGACCTGGACACGTTGATCCACGAAGACGGCCCGGCGCAGATGGAGATCAATTTCCGCCATGGCGATGCGCTGGACCTGGCCGACCAGATCACCGTGTTCAAACGCACCATGCGCGAGGCAGCGCTCAAGCACAACGTCACGGCCACCTTCATGGCCAAGCCGATCACCGACGAACCGGGCAGTGCCATGCACCTGCACCAGAGCGTGGTCGATATCGCCAGCGGCAAACCCGTGTTCGCCAATGACGATGGCAGCATGAGCGAGCTGTTCCTGCACCATATCGGCGGCCTGCAGAAGTACATCCCCAAGCTGCTGCCGATGTTTGCGCCGAACGTCAACTCGTTCCGCCGCTTCCTGCCGGACACCTCGGCGCCGGTCAACGTCGAATGGGGCGAGGAAAACCGCACCGCTGGCCTGCGCGTGCCGACCTCCAGCCCGGACGCCATGCGCGTGGAAAACCGCCTGCCGGGCGCCGACGCCAACCCCTACCTGGCGATCGCCGCGAGCCTGCTGTGCGGCTACCTGGGCATGGTCGAAAAGGTCGAGCCCAGTGCGCCAGTACAGGGCCGCGCCTACGAGCGGCGCAACCTGCGCCTGCCGATCACCATCGAGGACGCGCTGCAGCACATGGAGGACTGCCAGACCGTACAGCGCTACCTGGGCAAGCAGTTCGTCCAGGGCTACGTGGCGGTCAAACGTGCCGAGCATGAAAACTTCAAACGTGTGATCAGTTCGTGGGAGCGTGAATTCCTGCTGCTCAGCGTCTGATCTTCGGGGCTGCTGTGCAGCCCCTACCACCCAACGCAAAGAACAAGACCAACGAGGTGTCGACATGCGTCATCTGCAAGCCCTGATTCCCGCAGCATTCACCCTGCTGTTCGGTGCAGCCGCCCAGGCTGAGCCCACGGTCAGCGTTTACAACTGGACCGACTACATTGGTGATACCACCCTGGCCGACTTCCAGGCCAAGACCGGGATCAAGGTGGTCTATGACGTATTCGACTCCAACGAAACCCTGGAGGGCAAACTGCTTGCCGGGCGCACCGGCTACGATGTGGTCGTGCCGTCCAACCACTTCCTCGCCCGCCAAGCGCAGGCCGGCGCCTTCTTGCCACTGGACCGTAGCAAGCTGCCGAACTGGAAGCACCTGGACCCCAAACTGCTCAAGCAACTCGAACAGAACGACCCCGGCAACCAGTACGCGGTGCCCTACCTGTGGGGCACCAACGGCATCGGCTACAACGTCGAAAAGGTCAAAGCTGCACTGGGCATCGAGCGTATCGATTCCTGGGCGGTGCTGTTCGAGCCCGAGAACCTCAAGAAACTCAAACAGTGCGGCGTGGCCTTCATGGACTCGCCCGACGAACTGTTCCCAGCCATGCTCAATTACCTGGGCATGGACCCGCGCAGCGAAAAGCCGGCTGACTACGCCAAGGCCGAAGCGCACCTGCTCGCACTGCGCCCTTACATCACCTACTTCCACTCGTCCAAATATGTCTCGGACCTGGCCAACGGCGACATCTGTATCGCGTTCGGCTATTCCGGCGATGTGTTCCAGGCCGCCCACCGCGCAGTCGAGGCGAAAAACGGCGTGAAGATCGCCTACAGCATCCCCAAGGAAGGCAGCAACCTGTGGTTCGACCTGCTGGCCATTCCCAAGGACGCCAGCAACCCCGAGCAGGCGCTGGCCTTCATCAACTACCTGCTCGAACCGCAGGTGATCGCCAAGGTCAGCACCACGGTCGGCTATGCCAATGCCAACCCCGACGCCAAGGCCTACATGGATGAATCGCTGGTCAACAACCCCGAGATCTACCCGCCCCAGGAGGTGCTGGACAAACTGTACATTTCCAGCACGCCGAGCCCGAAGATCATGCGTGTCATGACCCGTTCCTGGAGCAAGATCAAGTCCAACCGCTGAGCCGAGAGCGCGCCATGCCATTCGATACCCAACACACTGCGTCTTACTACGCCGCCACCGCGCGCGATACCGCGCCCTACCCTAGCCTGGACGGCGAACTGACCGCGGATGTGTGCGTGGTCGGCGGTGGGCTGACCGGGGTCAATACCGCGCTGGAGCTGGCCGAGCGTGGCCTGTCGGTGATCCTGCTCGAAGGACGGCGCGTCGGCTGGGGCGCCAGCGGGCGCAACGGTGGCCAGTTGATCCGCGGCATCGGCCATGACGTCAGCGGTTTTGCCCGCTACGTCGGCCAGGATGGCGTGCGCTACCTGAAACAGGCTGGCATCGACTCGGTGGCCCTGGTGGCCAGGCGCATCGAGCAGTACGGCATTGCCTGCGACCTGCGCTGGGGCTTCTGCGAGCTGGCCAATACACCTGCCCAGTTCGCGGCGTTCAAGGACGAGCAACGCGACCTGGCGGAACTTGGCTATAGCCATGAAACGCGCCTGGTCGAGCGTGAGCGGCTGCACGAAATCGTTGCCAGCGACCAGTACGCCGGCGGGCTGGTGGACATGGGGTCGGGCCATCTGCACCCGCTCGACCTGGTCCAGGGTGAAGCGCGCGCGGCGCACAGCCTGGGGGTACGCATTTTCGAGCAGAGCCCGGTGCTGCGCATCGAGCACGGCGCCACGGTCACCCTGCACACCGCTCGGGGCAAGGTCAGGGCACACAGCCTGGTGCTCGGTTGCAATGCCCACCTCGACGAGCTGGAGCCACGCCTGAGCGGTAAAGTGCTGCCTGCCGGCAGCTACGTGGTGGCCACCGAGCCACTGCCCGAGGCCGTGGCCAAGGCGCTGATACCGCAGAACATGGCGATGTGCGACCAGAAGGTCGGCCTGGATTACTACCGCCTCACCGCAGACCGTCGGCTGCTGTTCGGCGGGGCCTGCCATTATTCAGGGCGCGACCCGAAGGACATCGCCGCTTACATGCGGCCCAAGGTGCTCAAGGTCTTCCCGCAACTGGCCGAGGTACGCATCGATTACCAGTGGGGCGGGATGATCGGCATCACCGCCAACCGCTTCCCACAGGTCGGGCGGCTGAGCCAGTACCCGAATGTCTACTACGCCCAGGGCTACTCCGGGCATGGCCTGAACGTGACGCACTGGACGGCCAGGCTGCTGGCTGAAGGGATCGCGGTGGGGCACAGCCAGGGGCTGGATGTCTTCAGCGCCGTGCCCCACCTCACCTTCCCAGGCGGCAAGGCGTTGCGCTCGCCGCTGCTGGCATTGGGGATGCTGTGGTATCGGGTGCGCGAGGTGCTGGGCTGACTCAGCACTCGACGAACGCCACCGCCAGGCCACCGCGCGAGGTTTCCTTGTAGTTGGCATGCATGTCGGCGCCGGTGTCACGCATTGTGCGAATCACCCGGTCCAGCGAGATGAAGTGCTCGCCATCACCGCGCAAGGCCATCTGCACAGCATTGATCGCCTTGACCGCGGCGATCGCATTGCGCTCGATGCACGGCACCTGGACCAGCCCGCCGACCGGGTCACAGGTCAAGCCCAGGTTGTGTTCCAGGGCGATCTCGGCGGCGTTTTCCAATTGCCCGGGTGTAGCGCCCAGCACTTGGGCAAGGCCGGCGGCGGCCATCGAGCATGCCGAACCCACCTCGCCCTGGCAGCCCACTTCGGCACCGGAGATCGATGCATTCTTCTTGCACAGGATACCGACAGCGGCAGCGGCCAGCAGGAACGCCACCACATCGTCGTCGCTGGCGACGGGGTTGAACTTCATGTAGTAGTGCAACACCGCAGGGATGATACCCGCCGCGCCGTTGGTCGGCGCGGTGACCATGCGCCCGCCGGCGGCGTTCTCTTCATTGACCGCCAGGGCGAACAGGTTGACCCACTCCATCGCGCTCAAAGTCGAGCCGATCACATTGGGTTTGCCCAGTTCCTGCAGGCTGCGATGCAAGCGTGCAGCGCGGCGCTTGACGCCAAGCCCGCCAGGCAGAATGCCCTCGTTGCGCAGGCCGTTGTCGACGCACTCACGCATTGCGGCCCATATCCGCAGCAGCCCTTCGCGCACCTCGGCTTCGCTGCGCCACGCGCATTCATTGGCCAGCATCAACTGGACAACGCTCAGCTGATGGGCCTTGCACAGCGCCAGCAACTGGGCCGCACTGGAGAATTCGTAGGGCAGCGTCACAGCAGCCGCTTGGTTGTGCGGCGCGTCGATTTCACCCTGCTCGACAATGAAGCCGCCGCCAACGGAATAGTAGGTTTGGCTGAGCAGGCTGCCCTGCTCGCCCATGGCCTCCAGGGTCATGGCATTGGGGTGATAGGGCAAGTTCTCGTCCAACAGCAGCATGTCGCGTGCATAAATGAATGTCAGCGGGTGGCTGGCGTCGAGCATCAGGCATTGCTCCTGCATCACCTGAGCGATACGTGAGTCGATCGTGGCCGGGTCGATGCGGTCCGGCCACTGCCCCATCAGGCCGAGCAGGCAGGCGCGGTCTGTGGCATGGCCCACGCCCGTAGCGGAAAGCGACCCATACAGGCGCACTTCGATACGCCGCACCTGGCCCAGCAAGCCTTGGGTGCGCAGTGCCTGGGCAAAGGTGGCAGCTGCCCGCATGGGGCCGACGGTGTGGGAACTGGACGGGCCGATGCCGATTTTGAAAAGGTCGAAAACACTGATAGCCATGCTAATGCCTGACCGCGCCGGGCTGAAACACCGTTACGCGGCTGTCTGGATAAATTGAACGCTACTGCGAAGTTGCGCGATACTGCCGCGCTCACCTGTTGATGACCAACGAAACTTTCTAAGCAAGGCTTTAGCAGAGCTAAACGATGCGACGACAAATGAACGGCCAGATGTTCGTCTGGCTGCATGTTTTTTCCTGTGCAGCCCGGCACCTCTCCTTCACCCGGTGCGCCGAGGAATTGCACATCACCCCCGGCGCGGTCAGCCAGCAGATGCGCCAACTGGAAGAGCGCCTTGGTTACCGCCTGTTCCTACGCCGTGCACGCGGGGTTGAGCTGAGCGCCGAGGGGCAGCGCCTGGCGCAGACCGTGGCCGAGGCCTACGGCAGCATCGAAGCCGAACTGCTGCGCCTGGATGCCGGCGAAATCCGCGGCACCTTGCGCGTACGCTCGATTCCCTCGTTCCTGGCCAAGTGGCTGACACCGCGCCTGCCGCGCTTTCAGCAGCGGTATCCGGATATCGAGTTGCGTCTGGTGGCCGAAGACAGCGCGCAGGCGCTGAACCCAGGCGACTTCGACCTGGCCATTGACCTGAATGATGGCAGCTACCCGGGCATGCTCTCGACGCCGCTGCTGGATGAACAGGTCTTCCCCGTCTGCTCGCCAGCCCTGCTGCGCGGCCGCCCGCCGTTGCACGGGCCTGCGGACCTTGCCCACTATCCCCTGCTGCACGACATCACCGCCTGGCGCGGCAGTTCGGATTTTGCCGAATGGGAGTTCTACCTGGAGGGCATCGGTGCGCCAGGGCTGGACGTGCGACGCGGGCATACCTTCAACCGCAATCACTTGACGATCGAAGCGGCGATTGCCGGGATCGGGGTGGCCATAGCCCGCCGCACCTTGCTCAATGATGAGCTTGAACGGGGCGCATTGATCGTGCCGTTCGGTGTGCCGATCGCCAACCACAAGCGCTATGTGGTGCATTACCCGCCAGGCGGGCTGAACCAGCCGGGCGCTCGTGCGGTGCACGACTGGCTGGTGGAAGAGGCCAACAGCTTTCGCATGCAGCACCCTGTTCAAGCACGTCACGTGACGACCCGCATACCCGCGTGATCATTCCACTGCAACGCGCTTCACATCGAAATCAAACGAGGGCACGTACTCACCGGCCAGCACATGTGGGCATTTGGACGGGACGAAGTTGTCGCTCAACAGGTCTTGGGCGCTGTCATAACCCGGCATGGAAATGCCCGTGATGTTCAACAACGTATGGGCAAGGGAGGAAATGCTGACGGTCTGCCCTTCCCGCTGTTTGAGTTTGTCCAGCACGTGCGCCTGCCGCTGCAGCAGGCTGCCGGAAGCCCAGATGAACGCTGCCACCGAAAGATCATACTCATTGCCCATGCCATGGCCCAACAGACCGCGGCTGTCATCCAGCAAATTCTCGCCATGGTCAGACGAATAGACCAATAACGCCTTGCGCTGGCTGCTTTTGAGTTGATCGATGATACGGCCCAACAGCCAGTCGGTGTACAGGATCGAGTTATCGTAATCTGCGGTGATCCGGTCCTTCGCGCTGTCGCTTGCCGGCTTGAACTTGCCGAACTCGCGTGGGTAGCGGCGGGCATAATCGAAATGGCTGCCCTTGATATGAATGAAGATGGCCTGTTTCTGCCTGCCGCCCTGCCGGATGATGTCTTCGTAGGCTTGCATCAAGGCGCCGTCGTAGCTGCGCTCAAAGTATTGGCGGGTCTGCGCCTCAGCAGCAATCTGCGGAATGATCCCGCCAAAACTGTCGACTTCCTGGGAAGACAGCCAGTACGTTCTGTAGCCGGCAGCGCGGTAGATGCCAACCAGGGATTTGGTCGAGGCGATCAGGTCCCAGTGCTTGATCGGCGCCAGGCTGAGCAATGAAGGCACGGCGACCGACGTATAGGGCGCCGTGGTGCACATGCTGTTGAACTTGAACACCCCCACCTCTTTGTCGAGGTTCGGCGTGGTGGGTTGGTGGTAACCATACAGCGACCAGTTGTGTGGCCGTGAGGACTCGCCGATGACGAACACGAGGGTCTCGACATCAGCGGCGTCCGACACTGCAGTTATCTTCACCTCGGACTCCAGGCGCTGTTTGATATAGCGCTTGGACTCGGCATACAACGTGACCGTCAAGCCGATTTGCGACAAATAACCTACCGGGGTACTTTGATCCTTGGCTGCCAGGTCCAGGACTGCACTCTTACCCAGCGAATTGAGTTTGACGGTTTTGTAGAAATAGGCGCCATACCCGACCAACAAGGCACTTATCGTCAAGCCAAAAATCGCCTTGTTCTTGTAAAACGTGCGCCGGTACACGCCAGCCAAGCCAACGCCATAACACAGCACGAATACCAGCAGTACCGCACTGATCGAATGCCAGTAGGTACTGAGAAAATCAGTCGCCTCTTTATAATTGGTCAGCCCGATAAAAAGATAGGCTGCCGTCAAGCGCGAACCAAAGTTCAGAACCAGGAACAGATCGACACTGGCCGCCAGATAGAATGGCAACAACAGAAGATGAACCTTGAATTGATTGGCTGAAACGAACCGCGTGGCCAGCAGCCATAACACTGAAATGACCAGTGTGTAGATGACCAACAAATCCATTTTCGAGCAATTGCACTCGACCAACAGCTTGACGAACAACGGCGAGAGCAGAAACGCCCATAACAGAAAAATCGGCCACTCGGCCTTCGCTACCCTCGACACAACCCCGCCCAGCCAAGACAACCTGTTCATGGATCCCTGCCCCTTTGGATGGCGCGTGGTCGAGTACCGGCTTCAGTAGGCCTGCTTGCCGGTAAAGGCACTGAGCGTTCGAACCAGAATCACGAAGTCGAGCCAGAGCGACCAGTTGTTGATGTACTCGATGTCCGAGTTCACCCGCTGGATCATCTGTTCGATGTCCTTGGTTTCCCCCCGGTAGCCCCGCACCTGTGCCAGGCCTGTCATGCCGGGCTTGATGTTGTGGCGGGCGAAGTAGTCGACGATGTCCTGGGAGTACAACGTATCGTGTTGCAGCGCATGCGGACGCGGGCCCACCAGCGACATCTCGCCCGTCAATACATTGAACAGCTGCGGCAACTCATCCAGGCTGGTGCGCCGGATGAAGGCGCCGACCCGGGTCAGCCTTGGGTCATTCTTCTGCGCCTGCTGGACCACGCCAGCATCGGGTTGGTGGACGCGCATGCTGCGAAACTTCCAGATGCGAAACGACTCCCCCGTCCACCCGGTACGTTCCTGGCGGAAAAACACCGGCCCCGGGCTGTCGAACTTGATGATCGCGGCCACCACCAGCAGTACCGGCGAGGCACACAGCAGAATGAACGCAGCCAGCACGCGGTCTTCCAGGTTCTTCAGGAACAGGCTCATGCCGGTGAGCGGAGTTTCCGACAACGTCAATACCGGGATGCCGGCAATCTCACGGACGCTGTGGTTGATCAGGCGCAGCGAGAAGATATCGGGCACCCAGTTGACCGCAATGCACTTGTCCAAGAGTTTCAGGTAGACATCGTTGATCAGCTCAGAGCCGCCCAGCGGCGTCACCAGATAGACCGTGCGGATCGCGTGCTTGGCGATGAGCTCGTCCAGGTCGGCAATACGGCCCAATACAGGCAGGCGCAACTTTGCATCGGCCATGTCCTGCCCATCGAGTTGCTCATCGATCAGCACACAACCGACCACCCGCTCACCGAACCAGGGGTTGTTACTGATTTTCTGGTAGAGGAAGTTCGCCAAGTCGCCCCCGCCGATAATCAACGCGTTGTCCTGGCGAGCATGAGCAGTAAAGCGCTTTTGCAGTTCGCGCACCACAATATGCAGGAGCAACTGGGCAATGTAACCAAACACAAATAACTGCACCACCAACAGCCGCGAATAGGTTTCACTCTGTTTGGTGAGAAACGCGATAACTACTAAGAAACAAAACGTGGCAGACCACGCCTTGAACAACCGGAAGGCTTTGACGGACAGGCCAACGTTACTACGATAAATGGCATAGTGATCATAAATGACGGCCAGCGCACCTATCAGCAGCAACAGCATGATCACGTAGTCTGAAGTAATATACCCAAACTGGTCATAGATCAGATACCACGCAACACTGGTGACGGCGATGCCATCGAGGCCGGCTTGAATGGCGTTACTCACACTACTTCTTCGCTGCAGCAAAGAACGGCTGCTTCTAGGCTCGAATACCATTATGAGGCCTCTTTTTATGTGCGTGACCCACCTGTTGCCATTACACCCGTGCGATACAACCAACCTTAGATCCAACACCAGATCAGTCAAAAAAGCTGCCACGACTCCCCGCGCCGCCTGATATCACTGTAGCAGTACCCGGCAGGCAGTGCGGGGCTCAATCCGCCTCGCTCACGGCCCTGTCAGGGTCGCTTTGCCGAACAGCAACGCCCGCAGCAGGAACAGCGGATTGCCAACCACATAGCGCACGAACAGCCGCTTGGGCTCCCTGCTCAGCCTGTACACCCATTCGCCGCCCAAGCGGCGTAACCAGTCCGGCGCCCGGGTGACCTTGCCGCCCATGAAATCCAGGATCGCTCCGCCGCAGACGATCAGGCAGGGCCTGCCCAATTCAGCCAGGCGCGCTGCGACGTTCTCCTGCTTGGGCATGCCCATGCCCAGCACGATCAGTTCCGGCTGCTGCTGCCGCGCCAGGTCGATGTAGGTGTCGATACTGGCAAAGCCGTCATGCAGCGACACGACGTTTACCCCGTAAAGCGCTTCGGCCTGGTCGGCGGCCCGGCTCAGGTACGGCTCCTGGGTGCCCCAGAACGCTACCCGCCTGCCGTTGAACGCAGCCAGCAACTCGGGAATGAAATCGGTGCCGTTCATGTTCAGCCCGGGCGCCAGCCCCAGGCGCCGATACAGTATCGCGATGCCCGACCCGTCGCGCAGCAGCACGTCCGCTGCCGCCAGCGCGGTGCAGTAGTCGGCGTTGGCAGCCACCAGGTTCATGGCATGGGCATTGACGAAGCCCAACACCGTGGCCGTGCGCGGCGCGCTCAGTGCCTGCAGCACCTGCTGCTCATCAGCGGCGTCATCGACCACGCGCAGCTTGTCGATGATCGTCTTCCAGCGTCGCACCCAGGGCCATGCGTCCATTCAGCTGTCATCCCGTTTCGAGCGCACCCAGTCAACCTGGCGCTTGAGCAGAAAACCGAGGTAAAGGGGAATCTTCTTCGCCGCGTAGAACGGCGCATACAGCAATACGGAAAACGGGATCACCTCACGCGAGAAGCGCCACCAGGCCAACACCACCGCGGCCAGCAACAGCGCAAGGTTGATGGTGGCAAGCACTGCCGGCAGTACAATGCCGAAGACCGCAAATGCCAGCCATGCCACGCTGAACACCACTACCATGGCCAAGGCCAGCAGCGCCAACGGCGGTACCAGCAGGTCCACGGCCATGGCCAGCAAAGGCCAGTTACCCTGCGCCAGCGAGCGGCGGATCAACCCGGGGCCCTCCGTCAGCAGCAACCCCAGATGGCCATGCTCCCAGCGGGTGCGTTGGCTGTTCAGGCCTTCCTGGCTGGTCGGGAACTGGCTGGTGACAGTGGCCGCCGGGCAGAACAGCGGGGGTTTGCCATCGCGGCACAGCTCCAGGCCCAGCTTAATGTCTTCGACCAGGTGGCCGGTCGCCAAGTTGGCCGCTGTCACGTCCTGCCAACTGAACGCCATGCCCGCCCCCATCAACTGGCACGGCAAGCCTGCCCGAGCCCATCCACGCGGGCGCACCAGGTTCTTCACGCGCCAGGCGAATTCGGCGACCTGCACTTTCAGCCCAGCGCCTGCAGGTGCATGCATCAGGTACAAAGACTGCACCGGCCGGCCAGACTCGACGCAACTGTGCGCCAGGCGCTCGACGGCACCGGCGCTCACCTGGCAATCGGCGTCGATGATCAGCACCACCTGCGGCGGGTTGTGCGCCAGATGCCGTACGCCGTAGTCCAGCGCATAACCCTTGCCACGCAGGTGCGGGTCCTGACGCTCGATCACCTGCGCACCGGCAGCCCGCGCCAATGCGGCGGTATCGTCGCTGCAGTTGTCCGCCACCACCAGCAACTGGTCGCCCTCGCGCAATTGCCCGGCGATGCTCGCCAGTGCAGACGCGATGACCAGCGCCTCGTTGTGCGCCGGTACCAACACCGCCACCCGTGGCCGTGCGCCCTTGAGCTGTGGCTCCGGCCGCGCCGGCAGGCAAGCCAACAGCACCTGGACCAACAGCACCAGCACCGGCAGCAGCACAAGCAATGCCACGATGCCTAACAGCCAACTCAATAAAGTAATCATGCAATTGCCTTGAAATAGCGAACCAGCCTGGCCGCTTCGGTATCGATATCGTGACGCTGGAGCACGCGCTCGTAGGCAGCCTGGCCCATCTGCTGCAGGGCCTGGGCAGGCTGCGCCAGGCAATCCGCCATGGCCTCGGCCAACGCTTGCACTTCGCCTGCCGGGAACAGCCAACCGTTTTCCCCTTGCCGAACCAGCTCGGGGATGCCAGCGACAAAGGTCGTCAATACCGGACGACGCAAGGCCATGGCCTCCATGAGGACCACAGGCAGCCCTTCGGCGAAACTCGGCAGCACCAGCGCGCGGGCAGCAAGGATTTCTTCCCGGACCTGGGCGCTGCTGATCCAGCCCGTGACGCGCACCTGGCCCTGCAAACCATGGCGGGCGATCAACGCGTCGATCTGCTCACGCATTTCACCATCGCCGGCCAGCACCAGTTCGAACGCCACCCCGTCGGCGAACAGGCGCCGGGCGGCTTCAAGCAGCAGCAGCTGGCCCTTCTGCTCGCACAGGCGCCCTACGCATACCAGCCGCGGCGCTGCCGGGGGCGCGATGGCCGGGCCTTCATGGAAACTGCGCTCCAGGCCGCAATGCACCACCTTCACCTTGACCCAGTGCTCATGGGCCACCCAGCGAAACAACTGGCTGCGCCCGTACGAGCTCACCGCAGCGACGAATGCGGCGCGGCGCACCTTCTCTGCCATGTGCAGGAATTGCGGCTTGTCGAACTCCTCCGGCCCGTGCACGGTGAAGCTGTAGCGGGGGCCACCGAGGGTGTTGGCCAGCATGACCACCTCGGTGGAATTGGTGCCGAAATGCGCGTGCACGTGCTCCGCAGCAGCGCTTTTCAGCCACTGCACGACACGGCACGCTTCAGCCAGATAGACCAGGTGATAAGGCCAGGCTCGATCGGCGCGCAACCCCATGCTCAACGCCAGGCGCAACGCTGAAAGGAAACGCCGCGGCTCGGCGCGCGCTACCTGCAGCATCGGTTTGAGCAGGCTTTTGAGGCCCCCTTGCAGCACGTAGCGGGTCTTGCCCCGCTCGGCGATATCTTCATCGTCCTGCAACTCGGCGTCCCAACCCCGCAGGGCGATGCGTTGAACCTCCATGCCTTGACGTTCGAGCGCCAGAATTTCGCGACGAATGAAGCTGTGACTGACCTTGGGATACTGATTGATGAAATAAGCAATGCGCATACGCCCCCAAATCGAAATCCGTTTACTGATAGGGTCGGGCCGCTTCGGCGACGCCCTGACCTTTACCTCATGCTGTGGCTCACTGACTACAGGCTAGCTGAGGATGCAACGGCAGCGCTGTTTGCGTGGTGGTGCCGGGCAGTGCTGCTTCTATCTTGGCGAAAACGTCGTCCAGTAGCGCGTTGCGGCGTCTGTACATGGCGCGTTTCTTCGGCGCGATGTCCTCCAGATTACGCTTGGCAGGCGCCAGGGGGAGCTCGAAGAAGCCCTCACGCAGCGATGCCTCGGCACCGCTCTCCTGCCATATCACATCATAGTTGGCTGCCAGGTCCTGAGCCTTATCAACCCCGAAATAGGGGTGGCGGTGGTGCCGGCACTGATCACCGACAGCATGGATGCGCGCGACCCCGACCGTTCTGGCCAGGCACTTGAGGGCTTCGAGCAGAAAGCTTCGGGGGCGCAACCCTTCGAAATCCTTGGTCAGGTCGCGGTAGATGTTCAGGGAGGTTTCGCTGTCGATGCCTTTATGAATACCTTGCACGGCGCCAATGAACAGGCACAACTCGCCCTCTGTGCGGCACAGGGTGAACGCCAACGACGCCACGCGCAGGTCAGCCTGGAACAGGTTGATCACCAATTCCCCCTCACGCTTGAACCAGATCGGCCGATCCAGCACCAGAGCACAATCCTTGGAGTAGGCCGACAGGTCACAGACCACTCGGCGTTCCTCGCGCCCCAACAGCAACAGTGCCGGCAACTGGCTGACGACCACCTCATAGTGCGAGGCCACCACATCGAGCCGCTCACGGGCATCCCAGCATTTGCTGATGTATGGCCACTGCACCACCCCGATGCAGTCCACGCCTAGCCGGGCAAAGCGCTCGTTGCCCAGCGCAGCGGACATGCGCTGCATGAAGGTGCGCAAGTCCGGCCACTGCCTGATCATGGCTGCGCCCAGCTTGTACTTGTTGTTGAGCGCCCGCAGCGAGTAGCCCGGTTGCAAGGTGAGGACGCTTTTGGCTAACGATCCGAGCATCTTAGGCATCTCATTTGTACTCGATCAACGCCGGGTTGCCGGCCGTGTACCTGTTCAGCACAAACCTCATCTGGCCCAGCATCTCCGGGAATTTGCCCAGCACCAGAAAGGCCGCCTGCACTGCGTTTTCCCGCGCCGACCTGCCGCCACGGCGCGCCAGGCGCAGCATCTGCAAGGGGTAGACCAGCAGCAACCACAGTGCCCACGGGCCCGCCCAGACGCTTGCCAGTGCAACCAGCAGTGGAATGCCCAGGCCCCACAACCAGGCACGGCGTGACTCACGCAGCCAATGCCGTTCCGGCGGCGCCCCATGCAGGCAGGCACCTTCGGCATAGGCGTAGCCTGCGCGTACGCTGCGCCGCCACCACTGGCCGAAGCGTGTCATGGCGGCATCGTGCAACGTCATTTCAGCAGCCAGGCGCCAGACCTTCCAGCCCGCCGCCCTGAGCCGCACGCACAGCTCGGGCTCCTCCCCGGCGATCAGCGCCGAGCGATAGCCCGCGACGGCCACGAAGGCATCCACACGCATCAGCGCATCACCGCCACAGGCCTTGGTTTCACCCACCGGGGTGTCCCACTCCAGGTCACACAGCCAGTTGTAGACCGAGTGCTGGGGAAAGCGCTCGCGGCGCCGCCCACACACCACCGCCACCTGCGGGTGGGCGTCGAGAAAGGCTCGCGCCGTGGCGAGCCAGCCGGCATCCACTTCGCAATCGCCATCGACGAACTGCACAAGGCGCACGGCAGGCAGGGCCCTTTGCAGGCAGGCGAAGCCCTCGTTGCGTGCACGCGCGGCCGTGAAAGGTCTGCTCATGTCCAACGTCAGCACCTCGACACCCAGGGCCGATGCCCGTTGCACGGAACCATCCGTGGAACCTGAGTCGACGTACACCACCTTGTCCGCACGACCTGCCAACGACGCCAGGCAGCGCTCCAGACGAAGGCCTTCGTTACGGCCGATAACCACTACGCCAATGCCTGTCACCCTGGACCTCACTCGCAACGCTTGATCAAACCACCCCGTGTACGGTCAGCCATTGCCTGGCTCATGTGAACTCCATCGCTTCGCTGGGTTTTCTCGCCTTGATGGTCGCGGGTACGCCCACGGCCAGTGAGTTGTCCGGCACATCGATCAGCACCACCGCGTTGGAGCCGATCGCGACGTTGTTGCCGATGCGAATGTTGCCCAGCACCTTGGCCCCGGCGCCGATATCGACGTTGTTGCCAAAGATGGGCGCAATCGGTTCATTGACGTTCTTCAGGCCAACCACCACACCGTTGCGGATCCGGCAGTCATCGCCGAACCGCGCATAGCCGCTGATGACGATGCCGCCGAAATGATCGATGACGAAGTTGCGGCCGATCACCACTTCACAGGGCAACTCGACGCCGGTGATGATCTGCACGAATTTGAACAGCACCTTGTAGACAAACGACAGCAGCTTGCGCAGAAGCGCCGGCCGCACCCCGTAGCGCCAACGGCCAAAGCGATAGACCACCAGCACCCAGAAGCCCTGGGCCCCCCAATCTCCACCGTGTGCACGCAAGTCCGCGCGTATGTTCTGGAACATGGCTTCACCTACCGTGTTGGTTGGCTGGCAAACTGGGTCCTGAGCAACAGCGACCAGGTGGCGCGCGTGTGCAGCCAACAGGCCTTTATCGCGCCCCAGCCTCGCCCCTTGAGCAGTGCCTTGAGCGCCAGCACCAGGTCACCCAGGCTTACCAGCACCATGTGCAGGATCAGGCCCGGCACGCCATGGTGCTTGCGAAAGTACAGCAGCTCGCTCTCGATCTGGTAGCTGGAGATCTGCCGGCTCGCAGCCTCCAGCTCGGCGACCGACTTGGAGCTCTCCCCGCCGATGTGCACGACGGTGGTATGCGGGTAGAACACCACCTTCCATCCGGCATCCTTGACCCGCTTGCAATGGTCGACTTCCTCGTAATAAAGGAAGTAGCGCGGGTCGAACAGGCCCACCTGATCGAGCACTTCACGACGCACCAGGTAGAAACAGCCCGGCAACCAGTCGCATTCACGCACCGAGGCATGGTCCCAGGTCATCTCGTCGACCATCTTCACCCCGGGGAAAAAGCGCCCCAGCCCGGTACGCGCGACAAACACATTCAAGGGCGTGGGGAAGTACCTGCAACTGGGCTGCAGATCACCGTCGCGCCCCACCAGGCGCACGCCCAGCACGCCGCAGTCCGGGTGCGCGTCCATGTAATCGATGGTTTTCTGCAGGCTGTCGGCAGCGACGAAAGCGTCGGTGTTGAGCAACAGCGCGTACTTGCCCTGCAGGTGCGCCAGCAACTGGTTGTTGGCGCGGCCAAAACCGACATTGTGCGTGTTGCTCAGCAGCACAGCTTCGGGGCAGACCTCGGCCAGGCGCTGCACCGAATCGTCGACGGATGCGTTGTCCACTACCAGATAGCTGGCCAACCGTTCACTGCCGGCTTGGCGCAGCGCATCGAACATCGGCTGCAGCAACGATGCGGTATTGAAATTGACGACCATCACATCGACGGGTTTTCTATCCATTGCTGCCGTCTCCGAAGAAATACTCGCTGCGTTGGCGCGCCAGTGCAGGTTCTACCGTCGGGTCGTAAGCGCCTTTGCGCTGCTTGACCGTTTCGATCCAGGGGTAGGCATTGCAACGCGCTTCGACCCGGGTGATCAGCTCTTCGGTGGTGCAGATGACTCTGGCCGGGTTACCGCCGACTACCGTGCCAGGCGGTACATCCTTGGTGACGACTGCCCCGGCGGCAACCACCGAGTCAGGCCCGATGGTCACGCGCGGCATGACGATCGCGCCATGCCCGACGAAGCAGTTGTCCTTGATGTCAATGTAGCCGACCGAATCGAGGTGCTTGCCGTAACAGATCTCGATCAGCGCAACCACACCGTCGTGGCCGATCAAGGTACAGTCCGACAGGCCCACATTGCTGCCGATACGCACCAGCGTGGGGTCGGTAACATTGCAGCCGCAGTTGATATACACATTGCTGCCCACCGAGTGGAATTTGCCCCACCGTGCCAGGTAGGTGCCCCACTCCAAGGGCGTGGGGTTGCAGAATTTCTTGTAAGCCGAACCTCCCCGTCCTGTTGAGTAGACATACTGCGTCATGGCATTGCGTATCCATCCAATCATTCTGCTACCCTCGCACTTCTAGCGGTCCTGGACTGTCCCTGAGGCGAACCGGTCTCATTCTTGTTCATGCTGACCCTGTCGCACTCAACCCTTCCCCACGTTGCTCATCCCTTCAAGCCATCGCGCCACTGGCCGCCCTCATTTTCGTATCGAGGTGGTCGGCCAATCTGAGGGCGAATTGCAACAGCGGCATCGTCGGGTTCGAGGCGCCGCCCGTAGCAAAAATGCTGCTGCCCGCTACATAGAGGTTTTCACTGCCGAACACCTTGCAGTCGGCGTCGACCACGCCGAACTCGGGGGATGCCGCCATGCGTGTCGTGCCCATGTGATGGGCATGGGGCGACAGTTTCAAGGGCAGTTCGGTGTCATAGACATAATCGTTGAGCTTGATGAAGCCCAGTCCCGCCTGGGCGAACTGCTTGGCCAGTTCCGCGCCGATGCACTTGATGGTATGCCTGTCGGTGGCACTGAGCACCCAATTGACATTGACCTTGGCAACGCCCAGCTCGTCTTTTTCGTCGAGCAGCGATAGCCGGCTTTGCGCATCCGGGAACTGCTCGATCATCGTGGTCAGCACGCCATCGCCGGGGCAGCTGAACTTGGCGACGAACTCGATCTTGCTGGCCAGCCCCATCTGACACGCCAGGTTTTCCAGAAAGTATTTGACCTCAGCCGTTCTACCGTAGGTCTGCACATCGGCCAGTACCGTAGCAGAGACATTGCCCTTGCCGGCCTGGTACTCAGCGACGAATGCATCGGTGGTGTAATACTGGCGTTGCTCGGTGCCCACGCCATCTTTGAGAATGAAGGTGCCCAGGTCGATGTTCAGGTGTTCCATCAGGCAACGTCCGGTCAGGCCTTCTTTTTTCACCACCCCCGCCTTCACAAGCGAAGCGCTGTTGAGCAATTGCCTGGCGTTCTCGATCGCCCCCATCGCCAAGACGAACTGATTGGCCACGACACGCTCGCGCTGTTTGTCGTAATCGCACACTACCGCTGCCTGCAACTGCCCTGAGGCCTGATCGAATTCGAGGTCGACACAGTTGCAGTTGATGAACACTTCCAGCCCAGGCGTTTCTGTGAGCGCCGACGCATACTTTTGCGCGAACCGTGTTGGCGGGCTCAGCAGAAAACAATCAGCGTCGAATTCGCCCCCGTTCAGGCCAGTGTTCTCGGGTTTGAAATCAGCCCCGTGCGGCAAGTCGACGATCGCCATGGCCGCCGGCAGGTAGCGCTCGATCTGCGCATAATCGATCGGCCAGCCCGGAAGGCCCACCGGCGGTGCTACGGCAAAATCCGAAGCCGTGAACGGGCGGCAACGGCCTGCCCAATGATTGGAGGTGCCGCCCAGGTAACGCAGGCGCGTCTGTTCGGCATAAAGCTCAAGGCCGGTCGAACTGCAGGCGTAGAGGTTCTGCGAGCGTGGTTCATACTCATGCCCTCCCCCTTCGAGCAGCGCCACGCTCCACCCCGCCTGCGCCAATTGCAGGGCCAGGGTGATGCCGGCCGGGCCGGCACCGATGATGCACACGTCGTAGGCCTTGCGCAGGGTCTTCTCAGCCTGGAAGTCCTTGATCATGCTCGACTGTCCTTGAAGTATTCGCTAGGCAAGACCCACCCGTTGATCACGACGAACCCGCCCTTTTGCGCAGGCTCGCGCGCTACCCGGGCGCCAATACCGAAAACGGCTACGCCCGCCCCCAGCACTACCCCACTGCGAAGAAAGCCGCGACGACCCAATTGCCGACCAAGAAACTGTAGCTTCCCCATGATCACAAGACCTATGCCGTTGGTTTTATCTAGCCCGGTTTCTTATTGAGCAGCCTGCCGGGAAGGCTTCAGAGCCATTCGAAAAAGCGCGTGATCAGCAACCCACACACTGCACCGACCGCCAACATCGGTAGCACTACCAGTTCACGCTTGAAACTCCAGATATTCAGCTTGGAATTGACATAGACAATCAGTGCCAGCGTCGGGAAGGTATGCAGCGCGGCACCCCAGATGGCGTACTTCACTCCGCCCATGAACAGCAACAACGGTATCAGTGTCCACAACGAGACGAGCCGGATGATGTTGTCCATGGCCTGGTACTTGGTATGGCCCAAGGCAATCCACAACTGATGTGCCAAGGTATAGCGCAAGGTGAAGAACGACAGCGACAGAATCGCCAGCATTGGGCCTGCGTCGGCATAGCGATCATCGTACATCCAGCCGATCAGCAGTGGGCTGGCGGTCAGGAAGCCGCCACACAGGAACAGCATGACCAGATCGACCAGCAGCCTGAAGTGGAAGTAGAGTTTTTTCAGCCGCGCATGGTCACCTTCCCTGGCCGCCTCGCTGAAGGCCGGAAGCGCCACTGACCCGACCAGTTTGAGCAGGCCGGTCTGGATCGACCCCAGAATCAGCACGGCTATGGAATACACCCCAAGCTGCGCCACCGTCATCGTGCCGCCGAACCAGATGCGGTCGCCATACATCGCCAGCACCCCGACCATCGAAGACAGCAGAATCCAGCGGCCGAACACGATCAGTTCGGTCAGCGCTGCACGGTCCCATTGCAGCCGGTTGTGCGGGCCTTGCAAGGCGAAGTGGCCCAGCAGCGTGCCAACCAGTGCCGAGGCCAGCCCGGCGATCACCAGAGACCAGATGGACCGGGTGAAATACCCGATGACCAGCATGGTGATCAACCCGACGACCTGCGAGGCGAGTTCTATCAGCACCACGCGCTTTTGCTGGAAGGCGCGTACCGCGACGTCTATCTTGGTGGACTGGAACCCCCAGATGATCGCTGAAATGCCGGTCACCGCCAGCACCAGCGGTAGCTCTGGGGCAGCGTAGGTGGAATGCGCCGGCCACAGATCGGCCACTTGCGCCCACCAGGCGCCGAGGGCCAACAGCAGCGTCAGCGTGAACAGCGTGAAGCCGCGCACGATCTGCACCGTCCAGGCGGTGTTGAGGAACAAGGGGTCGTCGCCGCGGTGGCTTTGAATGATGTTCTGCCGCAGGCCGACATCGGACAGCAGGTGCAACAGCACAGAAACGGTCGTGGCAATGACCATGACCCCGAACATTTCCGGCAGCAGTATCCGCGCCATGATCAGGTTGCCGCCCAGGCGCAGCACCTGCGAGGCCACCAGCGAGACCAGGTTCCATGCACCTGCGCCCATGGCACGCTTGCGCAGACTGGCAGGTGCTTGCACATCAATCGACGGCATGAGTTGAATCTCTGACTGAATGGCTAGAAGTCACTATAGTTTCAATTAGCCATGATGCTAGTGCCCATCCACCCAGGGACAGGTGAACTCTCCCATGCCCGAACATTTACGTGCGCTGATCGTCATTTTGTTCCTGGCTTGCGTGGTGTTCTTTCTCGCGCGCAGCCCGGCGACGGACCTGATTGCCGAGGGCGATTTCAAGCGCCGCCGCAACCTGTGGTTCGCCTTGACACTGGTGGCCTTCTTCGCGCACAGCTACTGGATCTACACCGCCGTTGCCGCCGTCATCCTGCTCACGGCCAGGCGCCGGGAGCGCAACCCCATGGCGCTGTTCTTCCTGTTGCTGTTCGTCATCCCGCCCGCTTCGAAAGAAGTGCCCGGGTTTGGCGTGGTCAACTACCTGATCGAGCTGAACCATCAACGCATACTGACCTTGTGCGTGTTGCTTCCCGCCGCACTGGTGCTGAGCAAGCAGAGCGGCACGCTGCGTTTCGGCCGCCTGTGGGCCGACAAGCTGCTGGCCGCCAGCCTGTTGCTGATGGGGCTGCTGTACCTGCGCGAAACCACGATTACCGATACCCTGCGCCAGGCGGTGTACCTGTATGTCGACGTGTTCCTGCCCTACTACGTCGCCAGCCGCGGGCTGAGAGAGCTCAGTGACTTCAAGGACGCGATGCTGGCCTTTGTCATTGCGGCAATGGTCCTGTCGCTGCTGGCGGTGGCTGAGTACGCCCGCCACTGGCTGCTGTACAACGCCCTGCTCGACGCCTTGGGTGTGGAATGGAGCATGAAGGGCTACCTGAGCCGGGGCGGTTCCTTGCGTGCCAGCGTCACCGCCGGCCAGGCCATTGCCCTGGGCTATGTGATTACGGTTGCGATTGGCCTATTCCTGTTCGTGCAGGGCTTTGTGCGCAGCCAGTTGCAACGCAACCTTGGGGCCTTGCTGCTGGCCGCTGGCCTGTTTGCCCCCCTGTCTCGCGGCCCCTGGGTGGGCGCGGCAGTGATGATTGTCGTGTTCATCGCCATGGGCAAGCGTGCGGTCACGCGCCTGTCCCTGCTCGCCCTGGCAGGGGTGCTGAGCATTCCAGTGCTGACCGTCGTGCCTGGCGGCGACAAGATCCTCGACCTGCTGCCGTTCATCGGCAGCGTGGACAATGAGAACATCACCTACCGCGAGCGTTTGCTCGACAATTCGTGGATCGTCATTCAGCGCTACCCGTTGTTTGGTTCGTTCGATTTCCGCAACACGCCGGAAATGCAATCGATGATCCAGGGCGAAGGCATCATCGACATCGTCAACACCTACATCGGCCTGGCACTGCGGATCGGCCTGGTTGGGCTGGGGCTGTTCGTAGCGTTCTTCGCCTGCGTGCTGATGGGCATCAACAAGAGCATGCGCACCTTCCCCGACAGGAATGATCCTTACCGTCAGCTCGGCCGGGTGCTGCTGGCGACATTGCTGGGCATTCTGGTAACCATTTTCACGGTCAGCAGCATCACGGTCATCCCGGTGGTGTACTGGTCGATTGCCGGGCTCGGCATCGCCTACATCCAGATGGTACGCAGGCACGCTTTTGCCGATGCCGAACACCCAGCCAACGCCACCCTGCAACCGAGGTAGTTCAATGACCGGCACTTCATTCTGCCCCTTGGCCCGGGCAACGGCACTGGTTGGCCTGCTGATGCTGCCGATGGCCGGAATGGCGTCGGACTGGGTTGTCAGTGTCGACGAACAGAACGGCCTGCCCACCCTGACGCGCGGCGGCGGCCCGGCCTTTGTCTCAAGCTTCGACTTCTGGGGGCCAGACTGGAGCTGGACGGGCTTCTACCCCACACTCAAGGTTCAGGGACCTTACCGCTACACCCTGACGGGGCGGAACAAGGACCTTGATTTCGACCTCAAGGCCGATATCCAGAAGGACCAGGAGCAAACCTTGACCTGGCACTTCGACCTGCAGGCACAGAGCAAGCAAGACGATGTCATGGGCGGTGGCATCGTCTGGCGCTTCGACCCCGCGCTGATCGCCGGGGACATGGGCGATCCGGTGCTGTTGCCCGGCAACCGTGGCTGGGCCTGGGGCAAGAACAGCGAAGGCCCGCACGTGGAAATGCGCTTCGATCCCCCGTTGGCCAAGGTCTACTTCGAGCGCGGCGACACCAGCCAGGTGCGAACCTTTTTCTACACCGACCCGATTCTGCCTGGCCGCCAACAGATCGAGGCGGCGCTGACCGTGACCGGGGACGTCGCCATAGGCCCCACGCCCAGCGAACGCTTCGGCCTGGCCGACCCCACGCAATGGCCGGACGACCAGCTGGACTGGCGCACGTCACCGGTGGACCTTTCGTTTCTCAACGCCGGGGAAAAACCAGCCGGCAAGCGTGGTTTCGTCAAAGCTTCGGGTGAACGACTGGTGTTTGCCGACAACACTCCGGCGCGCTTCTGGGGCACCAACCTGTCGGCCTATGCGCTGTTCAAGACGCCGGACGATGAGATCAAGGCGCAGGCCAAGCGGCTGTCGGCACTGGGCTTCAACCTGGTACGGCTGCACCACCACGACTCGCCGTGGGTGAGCCCGAACATCTTCGGCGACCTCACGCAGATCAAGAATACCGAGCAACTGGACGCCGAATCGCTGAGGAAGATCGACTGGTGGATCAAATGCCTCAAGGACGAAGGCGTGTATGTCTGGCTCGACATGAACGTCTCGCGCATCCTGACCGCCAACGACAACATCTACGCCTTCGATGAGCTACCCAAAGAGCAAGGCGTCGCTGGCGTGAAGGGCTATGCCTACGTCAACGTCACCATTGCCCAGGCCATGAAGCGCTTCGCCGAACGCTACATGACCCACGTCAACCGCTATACCGGGCTTGCCTACAAGGACGACCCGGCCATCGCGGCCATTTTGCTCACCAACGAAAACGACATCACCCAGCACTTTGGCAACGCACTGTTGCCGGACAAAGGCGTGCCCCGCCACAGCCGGCTGTACATGGACCAAGCCAAGGCGTTCGCCAGCCGCCAGGACCTGCCGGCGGACAAGACCTGGCGCGCCTGGGAGCACGGGCCCTCGAAGCTGTTTCTCAACGACCTGGAACACCGGGTGTTCGCCGACATGATCACTGACCTGCGCAACATCGGGGTCAAGGTCCCCATCTCCACCACCAGCACCTGGGGGGGCAACGGCTTGTCCTCGCTGCCGTCGCTGACCACCGGTGACGTGATCGATGCCCACAGCTATGGCGGCATCGGGCAGCTGGAGAAAAACCCGTTGACCAGCGATGGCTTGATCAACTGGCTCGGCGCCGCTCAGGTGGTGGGCCTGCCGATGACGGTCACTGAGTGGAACGCCGAACCCTTCCCGCTGCCTGACCGCCACTCGTTGCCGCTGTATGTGGCTGCCACGGCCAGCCACCAGGGCTGGGACGCCATCATGCAGTACGCCTACAGCCAGCAGGCCTTTTTCAGCCAGTGGCGCCGCGCAGACAACTGGAATGCCTACAACGACCCGGCGCTGATAGCTACCCTGCCTGCCGCCGCCCTGCTCTACCGCCGCGAGGACGTGCAGCTGGCGACAACCCGCTACGTCTTCGCACCCACTGCAGAGACCTTGTTCAACAGGGCGATCACCCCCACTACCTCGGTGCTGCTGCGCACCGCCATGGAAAAGGGCCAACTGCAGATCGCCATGCCCCAGACGGCGCAACTGCCGTGGCTGCAGGCCAGTACCATTCCCGCCGATGCACAGGTACTGCACGACCCGGACCAGTCACTGCTCGATGCCAACGCCCGCGAGTCGGTCACCGACACCGGGCAACTGCGGCGCAACTGGCAACGGGGCGTGTACACCATCGACACGCCCTCGACCCAGGCCGCGACCGGCTGGCTGGGCGGCCAGGCCATGGACCTTGGCGACATCCAGCTGCAGCTGAAAACCGCGTATGCCAGCGTGGTGGTACAAAGCCTCGATACCAAGCCGTTGAACCAGTCGCGCAGCCTGCTGATTTCACTGGGTACCCGTGCCGTGCCCCGGCCCGACGACATGACCCCGTTTCACGTCGAGCCGCTCGAAGGCACCCTGAGCGTCAAGGCACCAGCAGGCTTGAAACTCTACGGCCGCACGCCCGACGGCCAGGAGCAGGTGCTGGCGTCGAGCTACGAACAGGGGCGTTACATCATCCGTTTCAATGGCCGCAGCATGGCCAACTGGCTTTTCTTGAAATAGGGCATATCGCCATCTAGAGTCAATTCAGACCTGTATTCCAGGCATTCGACGCTGCTTCTGTTCCAGGAGGATTGGATGAAGTACTTGGTTGTCGGGGGTTCAGGCTACATCGGCTCACACATGGTCAAGCACCTGTTGGCCGCCGGGCATGAAGTGGTGGTAGCGGATACCGTGGCCACCGGCCCCGCTATCGAATGGGTCGAGCTGGATATCGCAGATACGCACGCGCTCGATGCCCTGTTCGACGACTGCCACTTCGATGCGGTTTTCCATTTTGCCTCGTTCATCCAGGTGGCCGAGTCGGTCAGCGACCCGTGCAAGTATTACCAGAACAACGTCGCTGCCACGCTGACCCTGCTCGATGCCATGGTGCGAGCGGGGATCGAGCACCTGGTGTTCTCCTCTACGGCAGCCGTTTACGGCGACCCACAGTACATCCCCATCGATGAGCGGCACCCCAAGGTGCCGATCAACCCCTACGGGCGAAGCAAGTGGATGGTGGAGCAGATCCTTCAGGACTTCGACCGCGCCTACGGGTTGCGCTCGGTGTGCCTGCGTTACTTCAATGCGGCGGGCGCCGACCCGGAAGGATTGCTGGGTGAATGCCACGAACCGGAAACCCACCTGATCCCCTTGATCCTGCAGGCGGCCTCTGGCCGGCGCGATGCCATCACTGTGTTCGGCCATGATTACGACACCCCCGACGGCAGCTGTATCCGTGATTACGTGCATGTGGCCGACCTGGCGTCGGCACACGCGCTGGCGGTGGATTACCTGTTGGCCGGTGGCGCAAGCACGGCGTTCAACCTGGGCAATGGCCTTGGGTTTTCCGTGCAGGAGGTGATCGACACCGCCCGGGTCGTGACCGGGCGGCAGATCAACGTGGTCGAGGCAGCCCGCCGCGATGGCGACCCGGCCAGGCTGGTAGCGGACGCTGCACGGGCCAGGGGGGTGCTGGGATGGCAGCCACGCTTCGATTCACTGGAGCAGATCGTGCGGCACGCCTGGGAATGGGAGCTTCAATACCCCTGGCAATGAGGTGAGCGCAACAGCAAGCGCAAGCAAGGAGCAAGCCTGGTCAGCCAGCTCCTTGCATCGGCGATCAAAGACTCAGTAGTAAGGCCGCGGTTGCTCATCCGCCTTGTTCAATACCGCCCCGATCAGGTTCGCTGTCGCCAGATGATGCAGGCAGTCTTCGATGTCCTTCTTGCTGTTCACCCCGTTGGCCACCACCAGCAGCACACAGTCGAACTTCGGCAAGACGGTCAATGCATCGTCGGAACTCAACAGCGGTGGCAGATCGAAAATGCAGATGCGCGAGTCGTAGCGGTCGCGCAGGTCGCTGATCAGGCTGTTGACCTTGGGCGATGACAACATCTCGGTGGACATCGGTATCGGTTCGCGCGTCGGCAACACCACGAACCGCGGCAAGGTCGGGTTGACCAGAACCTCTTCCAGCCAGGCCTCGCCTTTGAGGAGCTCATTCAGCGCTTTGTCCATGGGCAGGCCAAGGCTGCTGCCAACCCTGGGTCGGCGCAGGTCGAAGTCCACCAGCAATGCGGTCTTGGTGGTGTGGTGGGCGATGCTCATGGCCAGGTTGACAGCCAGCACCGTCTTGCCCGCCTCGGGTGTCGGCGACGTGATCGCCAACGTCCGCCAGCCGTTTTCTTCCATGGCCTGCAACACTTGCGTGCGCAGCAGGTCGATGGCCCCGCTCATGTTCGAGTTCTTGTTGTAGGAGACGATCCGGTTGCGTTCCAGGTGCTCCGCCCGCAGCGGCACCACCTTGGTCTGCACGTAGTCGAATTGCCCCAAGGCTTCGGGCTGCTGCGGCACGAGCGGCGCCTTTGGCGTTTCAGCGGGAGAGGGAGAAACCTGATGAATGTTCTTTCCGATAGCCGGCGTAATTCTGTCCATCGCTGCGCTTCCCTATTCAAACCGAGCCATAGCTTTAAACAGCAAGAGGTCCAGTGGCATGTAGAACACATGGACGACCACCATCAGCATAGCAATCAGTAACAACCCGGCGATGGCCAGCAGCACTCGCCACTTGCGGCGCCTGGCTACATCGGCCTGGGTGGAAATGTACGGCACGGCCACCAGCACGCGCTTGCCCAGCACGCTTTCCAGGGCACCGACACCGCGGATACGCTGGTTGAGCATTTCCAGCAGCATCACCAGCCCGCCACCCACTGCCGGCGCCAACACCAGGCCCAATGCGACAATTTTCTTGCGGTTGGGCTTGACCGGTTTTTCCGGCATCAACGGTGGCTCCAGCAGCACGAAGCGCTCGGCCTTGTTTTCCTGCTCCAGGCTTTCGGTGATCTTCGCGCCCATTTCCTTGTTGCGGATTTCCTCGTACTTCTTGCGCGCGTTGTCATGGTCGCGCATCAGCGTGACCAAGCCGCGCTCCACCTGCGGAGCCTCGAGAATATCGGCCTCATAGCCTTCCATCTTGGCCGTCAGCTGCCGTTTCTGTTCAGCAAGCGATGCGATGCGCGACTGAGTAGCCGCCATTTTGGTGCGTACCCTGGCGGCGTCGAGATTCATGGCCGCCGCAGCGGCGATCCCCTTCTCGCCCGACGCCTTGAGCAGGTCGATCTTGCGTTTGACGGCCACCACATCGGGGTGCGCCGGGGTGTACTTGGTCAACAGCCGGGCATACTCGGCCTTGAGGCTGGCCAGGTCCTGGGGTTGGTCCGCCGCGGCAGGCCTGCCGCCAGCCGCCTGTGCGGGCACCCCCGCATTGGCAGCCGCCAGTTCCAGTTCCAGGTAACGCAGCTCTTCCTGGGCGGCCTTGTAGTCACGATCGACCTCGCGGAACTCCAGCTCCGAACGCGACAACATGCTCATGCGCAACTGCTGGTTCTCAGGCAAGGCATTGGCGTGCGCCTGCTTGAAATCCGCCAGCTTGTTCTCGAGTGCAGCCAACTCGGCGCCCAGCTTGTTCGCCTCTTGGGTAAGGAATTCAGTGGTCTCGGTTGCCCGTTCGGTGCGCTGCTTCATGTTTTCGTTGAGAAACAGCGTCACCAGTTCGTCGGCCACTTCCTTGGCAACTTCAGGGCGCTTGTCCTCGTACGAAACCGTGAACGCGACCGTCGCCTCGCCACGCCCTTTGACATAGGTACTGAGCGTGGCCACGGCGATGGCGCTGCGCATCTGCTCGATCTTGTCGGTTTCGCTGAACTGCCTGCCCTTGTCGGCGAACAGATTGTATTTGTCGATGATCTTCAGCAGGTTCTCGCGGGTCATGACGCGCTGACGAATGACCTCGATACGCTCATCGGCAAAACTGTTGTTGTTGGCCGAGACCAGCTCCGGGGAAATCTGCTGCGACTCCACCAGGATGGTGCCGGTCGACTGGTAAAGGGGCGGCACCGTGACGGCCACCCCGATGGTTGCCGCAATCACGACCACGATGCTCACCCCCAGCAACAAGGCGCGGTCCTTGATGATGGCGATGTAATCTTTAAGGGAAAGCTCGTAGTCCGATTTCATGGTGGCCACCCGTGCGAGAGTCAGATGTCGGGATATCTGTACGTCAACGTCAATCCGGCAATGGTCGCGTCAGCATCGGGCAAGCCGTCTTGCTGGCGCTGCTTGTACATCAACGAAAAACGCAGGTCCCAGGCCGGTGAGAATGCGCGGCTGGCCCACACGCCATAGGTTTGCAAGGTGTTTGGCGACACCCCTTTGCTGTCCTGCCAGGAGGCATCCACACCTACGCGGTCGACCTCGGTGACCAGGTAGCTCCAGCTGCCGCGCACCATGTCGAGCTCGGCGAAGCCGCCCTCGGCGTTGGCTACGGTGCTGCGCTCAGCGCTGAAGCTGGCGTCGGCACGTTCACCCCGGTAGAACAGCGACATGCCACCTTCACCGCGGCGCCCGCCGCCAGACCCCGTGGTCTTGTTGACGCCGACATGCACCTCGCCTTCGAACCGTTCGGAAAAACGGTGCCTGACGCCGATGTTCGGGCTGTAGCTGTTGGAAGACACTGCGGTGGTATCGTCCTGCGGCTCATAACGCCTGGCGTCGAAACCGGTGATGATGTCGGTGCGCTCACTCCAGGCGTAGGTCCACGTCGATGTGTTGTACAACTCGTCGTAACCGGTCAGCGAACTGATGTCATAACGGGCATGCGAATAGGTAAGGACGTTGGCCAGCGTACTGCGCTCGGTCACCGCACTGCTCCAGTTGCCCTCGAGCGTGGACATCCTCTGCGTGCCGTCGGTGGTGACCACACCGGTGTCCTGCACCGCACCGGACAGCGTGGAGCTTTCCTCGTAACGCGCCAGCAAACCGAAGCCTCCGGTCTGGGTTTCGCGCTGCCACCCCAGGCTCAACTTGGGGTCTTCTCGGTCATCGACGATCGACCGATCGGATGAGCGCAGCACGTTGACACCCAGGCCCAGACGCAACTGGTCGCGGTCGAACTGACCGATCAGGCTGTAGTCGGGCGCAATGATGGTACGCGTCACACCTTCCTCCTCGGACGTCAGGAGCAATGGGTTGCTGTCGTACTCGACAGACGTGGGCACCACGACTGAAGACTGCCAAATGGCGGCGTGAACCACCCCAGACAACGGCAACATCATCATTGCCGTTGCAATATGCGTTGGTCTAAAAATAGGCACTAGAGATTCTTATATATTGGAAGGGTCAAGGTACGACCAGCGTATCGCCAGCCTGAAGTTGGAAGTTGGTGGACATGTCGCGCCCAGAAACCAGATCCTTGTAGCGCACCGGCAATACCTTTTGTGACGGGCCGCTGCCGCGGATGACCTTGATGGCACTTTCGTCGGCGAATTTGTCCATTCCACCCGACATGCTCAGCGCCTGAAGCACCGCCGTAGGGCCTGCCATGGGCACCGGCCCTGGCTTGATGACTTTGCCTTGCACATACACAAGGTTGCCCGCCGTGCCAGTGACGACGACGCTTACGTTGGGATCGGCCAGGTAGGGTTTCAGGCCGGCGGTGACCTTGGCGGCAACCGCCGTGACGTCCAGGCCGGCCACATCGATGCGGCCAGCCAGTGGGAAGGTGATGCTGCCATCGGGCAGTACGACGGTTTCCTGGCGAAGGGTGTCCTCCTGCCAGACCGAAATCAGCACCCGGTCACCGGGGCTGAGCAGATACGCTGAATTGCCTTGATCAGCAACACTGCTGCCGGACCAAGCCACCAATACGCAGAAGATGGAAATCAGCAAACGCGCCATCAGGGATCCCTCCGGCCTTGCGGCCCAGGTTCAAGAGCACTGAATGAGAACGACACTAAACCTCTCGCTCCACTTCGCAGCCGTTATCGCGCTGCGACGGCCTCAAGCATCCAGGAGGCCCTGTTACCGCAATGCCGCTTCGCCTGCCACTGCCAATTTGCGCCTGGGGCGTCAGCTACTGGAATATAGCAACAGCTGTAAAATTGACAAGCGACTGATCCCGTCTTTGACCTAAACATCCCATATCTAGCGTCAATTCACTGGCACCACGGTTAAGTACTTCGTATTTGTAATAGCAACGTCCTCAAATTTTCTTTCTGTTGGCAACTGCGACAAACCCGATTACCGCAAACGCAAACACCCAGCCTGCCGTCGCCAGAGGAACAATGTTGGTCTGGCTCATATAAGAGTCAGCCGCCCGTGCCGCCCCGCTCAATAACACCAACAAAAAGATGGATTTGATGAACAGTGTTGAGCGCATGGTCCCCTCCTACGAAGAGGAAAATTTATTATGGGTTTTTTGGCGGAGGAATGAATCGCTGTTGATTTGAGCTTATGGGCACGATGCCATTACGTCAACGTTCCGACACCATAATAAATCTCAATCGGCCACCCCCTGATTAGTCAAATTTTCGACATGCAGAAGATGCAGGCTCTTTTGAGGGTGGCCAATCTGTAGCAACTCATTGAAATGGCGGAAAAAAGAGTTTTTCATCGAGACCCCCAATGGCTCGCTTGCGGATAGACACACCCACGCGCGAGTTGAACGATGTGTTTCAAAGACGAGAAACAGTGCGAATCATTGCGCTTCGCGTCACGCTTATGACGGGAAAAGATCGAGGGTACGTTCGACCTCATCGATATCGATCGTGAAGCCATCGCCCTGCGGCATACCGACCACAAAGCCGAAATGCTGATAGTCACGGTCCGTCAGGTACTTGTAGTAGCTGACGAAGCGGTTGGGCGGCTGCAGCGTCAGCAGCGAGCCACCTGAGCGCAGTACGTTGACGCCGTGAACCAGCTGGCTGCCTTCCACGCCGATCACCGTCCTGGCCCCTGCGCACGCCGCAACGATGGTCGGCACATCGCATTTGAGTGGGTCGATGACTCGAAAGCCACGGTGCCTGCGCAGGTGTTCGGCGACCTCGAGTTCATTGCGCATGAACCGCAATTCCCCTTCACAGCCGCGTAGAATGAACACGCCGGGGTGCGTCACAGGGTCCACATGCGACAGCAACTTGTCGCCCATGGCGCGGTAGCGCCGATGCCGGCTGCTGTTGTTGCTCACGTCATCGAAGAGCACCAGTTCCTTGAAAAAGGCGCTACGCAAGCGCAAGGGCTGCATGTCCAGCCACGCCTCGTAACCGGGGGCTTGAGTGAACAGTGGAAACCTGGCCGACGGTGCCGTGGTAACAGGGATGCCCTCGTTGCGCGCAAGTGTGTAGGTCGGGCAATTTTCCATCAACCAGGTACCGAACCACGTGTTGCCGTTTTGCGTGCAATACACGGCACCGCGCTCGATTTCGTAGTCCACCGTTACCCGCGGAAAGGTGCTGGGCTTCAACGACAGCCAGTGGGTGGCATCGTCTTTGTACAAAGCCCCGTCAATCAGCCATACATCCTTCAGCAGGTAGCCCCGCGTCGGGCCTTGCTGCGTAAGAATACCGCCGTGCATGGTGCCGGCGGGGTGAACATGCGGGAAAAACCGCTTGGCCTCCCAGCCGGTCACACGCTCCAACTGGTTGGGCAGGAAAAACGCCGGTGGGGAGACGGTGGTCTCACCGGGTGCAATGTCCCAGGTTTTAACCGCGCGCGTTTTTATGTCGATATCGGCTTTACGGGCAAGCCGCTTTCTCGCGATGTGTTTGTAGGCGGCCAGTGTCCAGGCAGTTTCGCTGGAGATCAGCGTCGAACTGAACTTAGAAATATCGCTACCCATGGAAAGCCCCTTTATAAGAGCGCCAAAAAAAGATCGCAAGTAACGTCCTTATCTAGGCCGGCCTTGACGCTGAGTTAGTTGGACAATACCCTTTCCATCGTGGGCGGTGATTTCAAGTTCGCATAGCGTTGACGCAAGTTCTCGAAGAACAATTCCCCCGAACTTTTAGCCCCATACAGGTATATTTTGTGCAAGCCGCCAAACACCATTTCGTGGTAGCGGCTGGCGAGCGCTTCATCACTGGACCCTTCCGGCAAACCGAGGTGCAGCGTCAACTTGTCGCCTTCGACCGCAAACAGTGGCGTGTCCCAAAGAAAACGCGCCACGCCCGTCTTGGGTAGGCGGATGAACATGTAAGCGTGGTTGCCGAGTGAGTCGATATCCCCCCCGCGCCGGCGTTTCCACTTCAATAACCCATCGTCCGGGCGCGCCAGACAAAGGCCGATGTCGTAGTAGTCGAAGCCATTGGCCAAGGCCCACTCCAATGCCATGTAGGTGGTGATGGAGTTGACCTCACGCAGTTTCTTGGCATCGGAAAACACGGCTTCGCAGTAACCGAAACGTAACGTGCTCCAGTAGCGCTTGCCCGCCCGGGTTATCTCACAGCCAAGGTGGCAGGCAACCACCTCGCCGTTCAACGTGATCAAGTCCAGGCGGCCGACTCCCTTGGCGAGGCGGAACACCTCCTCGGTGGGAAACTGCGCCGCATGAATGCCTTGCCGTGCGCTGGCATACGGCCGCAGCAGATCACGGTCGGCCATGGCAATTTCGTCGTCAGCCAGCGTTTGCCTCATCTCATAGAGCGGTCGGTTCTTGCGGATACTGCGGCGCAATTCACTGTCATAGCGCGCGGTGATATCGTCCAGCGAGCGCCCCAGCGGTACAACGGCACTCAGGTAGTGCGGAACGGACAGCGCACCGAGGGTGGGTAACTCACTGACGACGACGCGGCTGGGCAAGCTGCCCGCCGAGCCCTCGGGTTGTGGTGCCTGCTGCTGCGCCTTGCCGCCTATCAACAGCTTGGCCATCTCACGCTGTTGCTTTCGGCCGATGTACAGAATTTCGTAGGGGCTTTCCTGCTGCAGCCTGAACCGGGCGATCTCCCAATGCCAAAAGCACGCCCGCCCCAGCATGTCGCGTAACACGTTTGATACGGTTCTGATCTCGTAACGCAGCGAAGGCGAGATGAGTTTTCGAGCTACGGCCATCATGTGCGCTTTCATTTCTTCTTCGACGTCCTTTGAATTCAAACGGCCTTATCGGAAGAGAAGCGGGTTATTGCTCAAGACAGTGACGTAAGCGACTGATATTCCGACAACATTGCCCCTTGCCGGCCTAACATTCAGTAACAATTTAAGATGCAAGCCCGCGCATTAGCAAGCGGCGTTTTGCAATCATCTGCCTTCATTTCATGACGTCAATTTTCTTTCCTGCACGGTTCTAGTCATTAATTACTGCAATGGGTAGTTAACTACCTCACTGCTGCGCTGCAAACGGTGCCTGCTACCGGCTCTTTCCCTCATGCAGGTACCGACGATGACTGATCTCGACCATCACAACCCTCATCAGCAACTGATTCAGGCACAGCTACCGGCATGGGCCAGAACCCTGAGCCCTGAACACTGGCAGCGCTTGCGCGAGAGCGTGCTGCCCGCACAAGGCCTGGATGAACAACTGCCATGGTTCGCCAATGCTGCACCTGATCTGCGCGAAGCAGTGCTTGCCAGCCAGCGCCGGTTGGACAACTCGCACTACCAGCTGGCGCGCGCCTCGGCTGGGCTGCAGAACGTTGCCGAATTTGCCGAAGACTTGCTCGGACAACGACTCAAAGCCGAGCACCAACTCTCGGTGCCGCTGCGCAGTACCCAGCTCATCCATATTCAACGCATGTTCACGTTCGGCACCTACGTCACTGGCCACACAGCCACCAGCCTGCTCGAAGCCGCCCTGCACAACTTTGAACAGCAGCCTAGGTTCAGCCAGGACAGTGCCCTGGTACTGGCCGGTGATGCACAGTTCGAAGCAACCACGGTCGTCGGCCAGACCACCCTGGGCGACAGCGATACGTTGGTGGATATCGACCTGCCGTCCGAGGCATATCGCATCAAGCCGCTGCCGCTTTCCCCCAGCAGCTTCGCCAGCAGTTGCCGCGACCTGGACATTGGGCAGCGGTATCAGGAACACCTGCAGACGATCTTCGAAACACCCTCGAGCCCGGTACGCGCAGCTTTCATGAACACCCTGCGCGATCGCCTGCGGCTTGCCGCCGACATGGCCTTGCTGCGCCACACCATCACTGGCAACGGCCGTGACGTCATCGAGGCGCTCCTGGGCGATGCACCTCTGCCCTGCTGGCAGCCATCGCTGTTCGGCATCGCGCTGCACGAAGTCCTGATCATCGACGCTGGCAAGGCGGGGTTGTTGTTGTACCTGCCGGGTGATGAGCAGCACCTGTTGCAGTTCCCCGGCCTTGCAGGGGTGCATGCGCATCTGGCCACCCACTTGCTGCAAGCGGGGTACCGACGCGCTTTCCAGCGCTACGTGTCATCGGTGCAGTGCTATCGCTTCTTCGACCTGCTGCAGCAGAACCTCGACGCCGCAGGTACCAGTGCCTTGGATCAACAGTGGTCGATGCGCGAGGGCGCCGACCTGCACCTGACCCTTGCCCCCATCGAGGCGCCCCTGCTGAGGTTTCTCTACGACGACCATGTGGCACGCCTGAAGGCCGAGGCCGCAGCCCTGGCAGTGCCTAGCGCAGCGCTCGACCGGCAGGCGCACCAGCGGCGCATGGCCCAGTGGCAAAGCATCGGCCTGAACGCACTGATGATTGCAGGTTTCTTCATACCCGGGGTCGGCACCCTGATGACAGGGGTAGTCGCCTGCCAGTTGCTTGGCGAGGTGTTCGAGGGTTACCAGGCGTGGAGCATCGGCGACCGCCACCTGGCCTTGCAGCACATCGAGGCGGTCGGTTTGAACCTGGCTGCGATCGGCGGGTTGCATGCAGCAGGCAAGGTGCTGCCGAAGCTGTTCAACAGCGCGCTGATGGAAAGCCTCGAACCGGTGAAGCTGCAGGACGGCAGCAAGCGACTCTGGCGAGCGGACCTGACAGGCTACGCGCGTACCGAGCCGTTACCTGCAGAACCTGATGCCGACCCGCAAGGGCTGCAAGCCCATCAAGGCAGGCAGTTCATCCGCATGGAGGGGCAACAGTATGAAGTAGCCCAGCGTGGGACCGACCCGCGCTGGAGGTTAATCCACCCGACTGACCCCAAGGCCTACCAACCGTTGCTGGAACACAACGGCGAGGGCGCCTGGCGGGGGGAGCACGAGGTGCCCCAGGGCTGGTCCGACAGCCAGTGCATGCGGCGCCTCGGCTTGCCCGTCGATACCCTGGACGATGTGCAATTGCAGCAGGCCATGGTCATCAGTGGCGTGGACCGGGCACAGTTGCTGGCAGTCCACCTGGCCGGTGAGGCCACGCCTGCACTGCTCGCCGATAGTTTGGAGCGCCTGACGCTGGCCGAGCAGATGCCCGAGCTGGGCGGCGCGGCACTGACGCGCATTTACCAGCGTACGGCAAGCGCCGCCGAACAGCGGCTGTGCCAGGCCTATGCGCCGTTGACACCACCGCTGGCCAGGCGCCTGCTCGCGCGCCTCTCACCAGAGGCATTGGCCGCTTGGCACTCGCAAGGTGCGCTCCCCGCCTGGCTGCAGCAGCAAGCCCAGCAGATCACCCGCGATCTACCCCTGGCCCGGGCCTTGGAGGGCCTGTACCAGCCACGCCTGGCCGACAGCGACAGCGAACGCTTGCTACTGGCCTGCATTGAGCGGCATTCCGGTTGGCCAGACCCCGTGCGCCTGGAAATCCGCCAAACCCATCCCGAGGGCCGCCTACTGGCGGCCATCGGCGCGCAACAGGCCAGCGAGCGTTGCGTGTTGCTCAGGTCTGACCTGGGGTACGAAGTGTTCAAGGGCGAGCGCCCGGTGGCCGGGCCCCTGTACCGCGACGCCTACCAAGCGCTGTACAGCGCAGCGCCAGCGAAACTGAAAGCGGCCTGGGGTAGCGCACAAGCCTTGGGTGAGCATACGCAACACCTGGCCGCTGCCGAGCGGGAAAAATGGCCACTGCGCCTCTGGGGCCCCCAGGCCAAGCGCCCTGCCCTGCGTCACCGGTTGCGCGGTGGCGCACCGCTCTCCCCGCAGGTACCCAGTTCACCGTTCTTCGATCGGAGCGTGCCGGCGCGCTTGCGCAGGCTTTACCCCAGCATCACCCAGGAGCAGGTCGAGCGCTTGCAGGCAGACTGGCGTAACACGATGCGCTCTGCGGAAACGGAACTGCAAATTCGCGAAGACGCCTTGAGGCAGGTACGCATCGACCTTGATCGATGGGCGGCGGCCGTTCCCCGGCGCCGGCCCGCCGTGCGGAAGGTTCTCAATGCCTGGCAGCAGAATTCGATCCGTGTGCTGTCCACCGGCCAACGCATCCACGCCCTCGACCTGAAAAACTTCGAGCTTGAAAACAGCGACTTGGCGTCCCTCACGCTGCCAACGGGTTTGAGCCACATCGCCGACCTTGACCTCAGCGGTAACAACGCCCTGAGCGAGTTGCCCGCACACTGGCTGCAAAGCCTGCCCCAACTGCAGCGCCTGACCTTGAGCCGTTGCCGCTTCGACGCGCTTCCAGAACTTCGGGTACCCGGCAACCTGCAATGGCTTGACCTCGAACATAACCGCATCAGCTGGGACGCCCGCGCACAGGCAGCGCTGGAGCGACTGACCGGGTTGAGGGTGCTGGACCTGTCTCAGAACCCATTGCTCCAGGCGCCGAACCTGCAGCACCTGCCGGGGCTTGGCTCGGTGTTCATGGTCAATTGCGGCCTGACCGAACTCCCCCAAGGCCTTGAGCGCCTGGAGTCGGCGTTGATCATCGACCTGTCCGAGAACCAGTTCCAACGCCTGGCGCCGGGCTTCACCCTGCCCGTTGACACCGCCAATGCCCTGACTCTGGAAAGCCCAGCGCTTGGGCCGCACATTCGCGAGCAGATTGAAGAGTATTACCAACTGCATGGTGCGGACCTGCTGGTGTCGGATATCGACTACCAGCCACTGCTGGCCGACGCCAGTGCAAGGCGGCTGCAGCTTTGGACGCGGGTGCCTATGCACTACCGACGCGCGCTGCGCCAACTGATCGACGACGCGGCCGACTACGATGACACCCTGACGGGCCTGGAATCACTGTGGCGCCGCCTGGAGCGGATGGATACAGACCCCGCCTTCCGCGAGCTGGCGCTGGACTCGCCAGCCAGCTTGCTGTTGGACCTCTGAGGCGGGTCAGGCGCTGCCCTGGCGGCCCCGCTCGGTACGGGTCGCCAGCCAGCGCGCAAGGTCCGCCGCCGGCATTGGCCGGGCCAGCAGATACCCCTGGCCCTGGTCGCATCCGGCGTTGCGCAAGAAGTCATACTGCTCCTGGGTTTCAATGCCCTCGGCAGTGATCCGGAAGCCCAGCGCGTGGCCCAGGTCGATGATGGCCCGGGCCACGGCCACTGCATCGTCATCGTCCGGCAAGTCCTTGATGAACGCACGATCGATCTTCAGGTGATCGATCGGCAGCGCTCGCAAATACGCCAAGGAAGAATAGCCCGTGCCGAAGTCGTCCACGGCCGTGGTCACGCCCATGGCCTGCAATTGGGCCAGTACCTCACAGGCCTGTTGCTGGCTTTCCATCAGCAGACTTTCAGTGATTTCCACTTCCAGCAGGCTCGGCGCCAGGCCGTGACACTCCAGCGCCTGGGCCAGGCTGGAGACATAGTCGCTGCGCTCGATCTGCAGCGCCGCCACGTTGATCGCCATGGGCCCGGGTAGGCGGTCCTCGTCACGCCAGGCGGCCAGCTGAGCGCAGGCAAGCGCCAACACCCGCTCACCTAGCGGGATGATCAAGCCCGTACGCTCGGCCAACGGAATGAATTCGGCAGGTGACACCAGGCCATGGACCGGGTCGCGCCAGCGCAGCAATGCCTCGACACCCTGCACGCAGCCGCTGAACAGGTCGACCTTGGGTTGATACCACAGCTCGAACTCGTTCGCCTGCAAGGCACGGCGCAGGTTGCGCTCAAGCTCCAGGCGCTGCTGCAGGCGGGCTGTCATATCCGTGTGGTAAGGGCGCCAGGCGTTGCGCCCACTTTCTTTGGCTGCATACATCGCCGTATCGGCGTGACGCAGCAAGCTACCGACATCCTCGCCATGCTGCGGGCACCTGGCCAGCCCGATACTGCCGGTCACCAGGGCGGTGCTGCCGTTGAGGTCGAACGGCCGCTGCAGGCAACGCAGCAGATGGCCCACCTGATGGCTGACCTGGCCTTGGGTGCCGCGCAGCATGAAAACGAATTCGTCGCCGCCCAGGCGACATACCCGGTCAGCCGCGTCCAGCTCCTGCAAAAAGCGTGCGGTGGCTTGCTGCAGCAACAGGTCACCCATGGCATGACCGAGGCTGTCGTTCACCTGCTTGAAGCCATCGATGTCCAGCATCAGCACAGCCAGGCCATCGCCCTTGAGAATGGCATCGGCCAGCTGTTGCTGGAACAGCACGCGGTTGGGCAAGCCAGTGATGGTGTCGTAGTGGGCCAGCCGCTCAAGCTGCGCCTGGGAGCTACGCAGTTCTCGGTTGCGTTGCTGCAGCTGGCGTTGCTTGCGGTTGATCAACGCCAGGAACAGGCTGGTCAAACCCGTACAGGCCAGGGCGAACCAGAGCAGCGGCGAGACCAGCGGGCTGGTCAACAGGCCGCCAGGCTGGCGTTGCACGTCCAGGTTGCCCAGCAGCACCGACAGGGCGATGCCGACCAGGGCAAAGCCTACCGGCATCAGGCTGCCAAGGGAGCGGCGCGGCAGGCCGGTGGGCGGCGGCTCATCAGGTAGTGGGGTATTGGACGGAGTCATAGGCCTTGGTATGCGCTCGATTAATGCTGTATCGGCGCACTGCGGGCAATATTGAACCAGACTGGTATTTTTCTTTCGGCGGGTGCATCCTCGAAGCTGAAGCGATTCACCTACCCAGACTTGTGAGGTGCAGCACACATGGACCATCTGCTCGATTCGCTGTTTCCTGCTGCCGGGGATGTCCCTACCCCCTGGCAGCTGGATGCCCCCCTGGAGCAACGCGATTACCTGGTCAATGGCGAACTGAGGCGCTGGGATGGGCCGCTGGCCACCGTGCGCAGCCCGGTTTGGCTGAAGGAAGGCGGCGGCGAGCGACAGGTGATTCTCGGCAGCGCCCCGCTGCTCGATGCCGATACGGCCCTGACGGCACTGGACGCCGCGGTACAGGCCTATGACAAAGGCCGCGGCGCGTGGCCGAACATGCGTGTGGCCGAACGCATCCAGCATGTGGAAACCTTCCTGGCGCGCATGCGCGAACAGCGCCAGGCCGTGGTCAAGCTGCTGATGTGGGAGATCGGCAAGAACCTCAAGGACTCCGAGAAGGAGTTCGATCGCACCTGCGACTATATCGTCGACACCATCAACGCCCTGAAAGACCTCGACCGCCGGTCCAGCCGCTTCGAACTCGAACAGGGCACACTCGGCCAGATCCGCCGTGCGCCACTGGGCGTGGCCTTGTGCATGGGGCCTTACAACTACCCGCTCAATGAAACCTTCACCACGCTGATTCCCGCGCTGATCATGGGCAACACGGTGGTGTTCAAACCGGCCAAATTCGGCGTGCTGCTGATTCGCCCGCTGCTCGAAGCGTTCCGTGACAGCTTTCCGCCGGGGGTGATCAACGTCATTTATGGCCGCGGGCGCGAAACGGTCAGTGCCTTGATGGCCAGCGGCAAGGTCGACGTGTTCGCCTTCATCGGCACGCACAAGGCCGCCAGCGACCTGAAAAAGCTCCACCCGCGCCCGCACCGGCTGCGCGCCGCCCTGGGGCTCGATGCCAAGAACCCCGGCATCGTGCTGCCCCAGGTAGACCTGGACAATGCAGTCGAAGAAGCGGTCACCGGCGCGTTGTCGTTCAATGGCCAGCGTTGCACCGCACTGAAAATCCTGTTCGTCCATGAGGACGTGGTCGAACCGTTTCTGGACAAATTCCAGCGCAAGCTCGCTGCGCTCAAGCCAGGCATGCCCTGGGAGCCAGGGGTGGCCCTGACGCCGCTGCCGGAGCCGGGCAAGGTCGATTACCTCGACGCCCTGGTGGCAGATGCCACGGCCAAAGGCGCGCGGGTGGTCAACGAGGGGGGTGGGCACAGCCGCGGGTCGTTCTTCTACCCTGCCCTGCTCTACCCGGTAACCTGCGACATGCGGGTGTACCACGAAGAGCAATTCGGGCCCGTGGTACCCGTGGTGCCCTATCGCGACCTGCAGACGGTGATCGACTACGTGCTCGATTCCGACTTCGGCCAGCAGTTGAGCCTGTTCGGCAACGACCCGAAGACCATCGGCAGCCTGGTCGATATCTTTGCCAACCAGGTCGGCCGTATCAACCTCAATGCCCAGTGCCAGCGCGGCCCGGACACCTACCCCTTCAATGGTCGCAAGAACAGCGCCGAGGGTACCTTGTCGGTGCATGACGCCTTGCGCGTGTTCTCCATCCGTACCTTGGTCGCGACCCGCTTCCAGGAAGCCAACAAGGAACTGATCAGCGAAATCATCCGCAACCGGCAATCGACCTTCCTCACCACCGATTACATCTTCTGACCCGGCCATGCTTATAGACAAACGATCTAGCGAACCTGTCGATCTTCAAGCGGCCTGACCGACTCTATGCAAAGGGGGCGCTACCTGCCCCTTTCGCATTCATTTCAGAGGAGTGTCGAACATGGCAGCCAGCCCGATTCCACAAGGCCAACACAGCATCACCCCGTACCTGGGCATCAAGGATGCCGCCAAGGCCATCGACTTCTACAAGCAAGCCTTCGGCGCGGTCGAAATGTTCCGTCTAGAGGGCCCGGACGGCCGTGTAGGCCACGCCGAGCTGAAGATCGGCGATTCTTCGCTGATGCTCGCCGACCCATGCGACATGGAGGGAGGGCTGGCGCCCAGCCAGTCACTCAACGGTGTCGCCGTTGGCCTGCACCTGTACGTGGAGGACTGCGACAAGGTCTACGCCCAGGCCATCGCAGCAGGAGCAAGCCCCCTGCATGAGGTAAAGGACCAGTTCTACGGCGACCGCAGCGGCACATTGAAAGACCCGTTCGGCAACATGTGGTTCGTCTCCACCCATAAAGAAGACCTCAGCCCCGACGAAATTCGCGCCCGCGCCGCAACACTGTTCGCCGGCAACTGAGCGATTGGTTGAAAGCGGCGCAACTTTGCCTGAAGCTTGTGGCTCGTAGCTTGGAGCTGCTTCATGCGAATCATCGACAAAACCGCCGCGCAGGTACGTAGCCTGACCCCGGCCGAAGAGGCACTGCTGCAGGCATTCGCCACCGGCACCCTCACCGGCCCCGGCCTGTTACAGGCCAACCAGTTGCTGATGAAGGTGCGCAGCGCCAACCAGTGGCTGGCATGCGATTGCCGCAAGGACGCCCTTCCGGTGCTCAATGTCACCCTCAATGGCAGCACCGGCACGCTGTTTCTCAAGAACAACCCCGGCACCGCCGAGCATGCACCCGGCTGCCCGTTCAGCAAAGACGAGCGTGAGGGCGCCGACCATGAGCAAGACCCTGCCCCGCCCGCCGCCTGGCTGGCCCCCGATACACCATTGCGCCTGCTCGGCGACTTCCGCAAGGCCAGCGACAGCACGGGCGGCGCCGGCGATGGCAATGAACGCCGCGATCAACAGCGCCTGCTCTCGCTGCTGCTGACCTGGATCGAAACCAGCGGCTTGAACCTCTACGCCACGCACCTGAAGAAAGACCTGACCAGCCAGTTCGCCGAACTGCGCAGCGTCGCCAGCCGTTACCCGCTGCTCGAACGCGTGCCCGCCAGCAACTACCTGGAAACCCGGCTGGACATGAAGCACATGATGATGCTCAAGGCCCGCCTGCGCGAAGCCACGGTGTTCGGCAGCCACCGCCGCCACGGTTTGCTGTTGGACTGCGTCGACCAGATCAAAGGCCGCAAGCTGTTCAACAACCGCAGCGAGGACGGTTTCGACTTCCAGGGGCACCATCTGTACTGGGGCGGCAGCCGGGCATCCGGGCCGCTGCTGGCGCTGACCCTGTACTCGCCCACCAGCGCAGGCAGTCACTTCTATGAACTGATCCACGTGGCCAGCGTGCCGGTGCTGTCGCGCGCTCACCTGTTCCCGGTTTACCGCGACGAGGAACGTGAGCCGCTCAAGGCCCTGGTGTCGTTGATTGACTGGATGGCCAGCAAGGGGGTGAAGGTGCAGATGCGCAGGCCGGTGATCGGTGGCCAGGTGATGGATGAACTGGTGCTGACCTCCGACCAGGACCGCGTGCTGTCGGTGTCGCTGCTGGAGCAGCCGGTGGGGCCGGAACCGGACGCCGAGAACTTCAAGCGCTACGCCGACTTCAAGAGCCTGGAGACATTCCGCAAGTTCGTGGCCGGGTTCTTCATGCGCGAGCGCTGAGCCGGCCGTTGTCGCGTGCCGGCCTATGAGTTGAGTATTGCGGGGCTGTTGAGATCGCGCGCCCCGTGCGCGGCCTTCGATCTCAACAGCGCCCGATCATCCAAGAAACAGCTTGTAAGCCGGGTTGTCGGTTTCATCCCAATACCGATAGCCCATCTCATCCAGCGCCAGCGGCAGCCCTGCCTGCTCATCCTTTGGCACCTCCAGGGCGGCAAACACCCGCGCTTCGGCCGCGCCATGGTTGCGGTAATGGAACAGGCTGATGTTCCAGCGCTTGCCCAGCCGCTCCAGGAAGCCCAACAACGCGCCCGGCCGTTCCGGGAACTCGAAGCGCAGCACCCGCTCATCGGCCCCCGGCGCCGCATGGCCACCCACGGTATGGCGCACATGCAGCTTGGCCAACTCGTTGTCGGTCAGGTCGAGCACGCTGTAACCCTGCTCGGCCAGCTGTGCCAGCAGGTTCTCCCGCGGGTCGTGCAGCGGGTGCGTCTGCACACCGACAAAAAGCCGCGCTTGCTTGCCGGGGTAGTAGCGATAGTTGAACTCGGTGATCTGGCGCTTGCCCAGTGCCTGGCAAAAGGCGCGGAAACTGCCGGGCTGCTCGGGGATGGTCACGGCGATGATCGCCTCGCGCTGCTCACCCAGCTCGGCGCGTTCGGCCACGTGGCGCAAGCGGTCGAAGTTGACGTTGGCACCGGAATCGATCGCTACCAGCGTCTGCCCCTGCGCGCCTTCGCGGGCCACGTACTTCTTGATGCCTGCAACAGCCAGAGCGCCAGACGGCTCGGTGATGGAACGGGTGTCGTCATAGATGTCCTTGATTGCCGCACACAGCTCATCGCTGCTGACGGTCACCACCTCATCGACAAAATGCCGGCACAGTTCGAAGCAGTGCGCGCCGACCTGGGCAACCGCCACACCATCAGCGAAGGTGCCGACCTGCGGCAGGATCACCCGCTCCCCGGCAGCCATGGCGGCCTGCAGGCAATTGGAGTCCTCAGGCTCCACGCCGATCACCTTGACCTCAGGGCGCAAGTACTTCACGTACGCGGCGATGCCTGCCACCAGGCCCCCGCCACCGACCGGTACGAAGATGGCATCCAGCGCACCGGGCTGCTGGCGAAGGATTTCCATGCCCACCGTGCCCTGCCCTGCGATCACGTCCGGGTCATCGTACGGGGGGACGAAGGTGGCGCCTTCGCTGTCGGCCAGGGTCAGTGCATGGGCCAGCGCATGGGGGAAACTTTCACCGTGCAGCACCACATGCCCACCCCGTGAACGCACACCCTCGACCTTCAGCGATGGCGTGGTGGTCGGCATCACGATGGTCGCCTTGATGCCCAGATGCGAGGCCGCCAGCGCTACACCCTGGGCGTGGTTGCCTGCCGATGCGGTGATCACACCGCGCTCGCGCTGGGCGGTGGTCAGACGCGCCAGCCGGGTGTAGGCACCACGGATCTTGAACGAGAACGTGGGCTGCAGGTCTTCGCGCTTGAGCAACACCTGGTTGCCCAGGCGTGCAGACAACGCCGGCGCCGCTTGCAGGGGGGTCTCGATGGCCAGGTCGTACACCGGCGCGGACAAAATGCGCCGCACCTGCTCCGACAGCAGCTGCTGAGGGCTAAGCGGGGTACGGGGGCTGACGTTGAGGCTGGTCATCGGGTGCAACTCCTTGGCTGTTTTCACGTTGCCCAGGAGTCGAAGAGTGGAAACCCGCCTCCAGGGCGGGTTAGGTGCACGTACGCGCTAGCCCGCCAAACTGATAATGGCGGTAATAATGGCGTTCACGTGCGGGAAAGTGTTCATGGGGTGGGAACTTATCCCGCTGTACGTCGGCGTGTCAACACTTGGCTTGCTGTGCCGAGAGCGGCACATCGAAGACCTTGTCGAACCCCCACTGGAACACGAAAGCATAAACGAAGAAGAACACGAACAACGCCATGTTGGTGAGCAACGCTGCCCATAGGCTGACATCCAGCCAGTACGCCACCAGCGGCAGCAGGATCACCACCAGCCCGCCTTCGAAGCCCAGTGCGTGCAGCACCCTGCGCAAGAACGTGCGCTCGCGTTTGGGCTGGCGTGCTTCCCAGCGCTCGAACACCCAGTTGAAGCCCATGTTCCAGCTCATGGCGATGCCCGACATCAGGATCGACAGCACGGTCGATTGCGCCATGCCGGCCCCGAATGCCAGCTCCAGCGCCGGCGCCACGCAGGCCACGGCAATGGCCTCGTAGAGAATGGCCTGGACGATCTTACGGGCCTTGCCTTGCATGTTCAGATCCCTCTAGAAAAGGCCTCCCAAGTTACAAGAACACGCCTGCAAGAAAAAGTCAGAAATACTTTTTTGACTGACCATCCAGTCAAGAAAAACTAGCATGACCGTTTCCGCACCACCCCATCCCCCCCCTGGAACCCGGCCGCCTGGCGGCCTGAATCGACCTCGCCTTGATGCGCTCAACGCAGGCCGTTGGCTGCGAACGCGCGTGCATTGGACAACCCGGCACCTGCCTGCTTGTATCTACCCATTGCAGGCGGCGCAAGGTCGCACACCTTCGTCCAGGGAATCGTACGAGGAACTACACGATGGCCAACACCGTCATGATGGTATTCGGTACTCGCCCAGAAGCGATCAAGATGGCCCCACTGGCCAGGGCTCTGCGTGAGTGGCCCGACATCGATCTGCACATCTGCTCGACCGGCCAACACCGGGAGATGCTTGAACAAGTGCTGACCGCCTTTGGCCTGAGCGTCGATCAGGACCTGAAGGTGATGACCCAGAACCAGACCCTCAATGGCCTTGCCCGCGACCTGCTGGGCTCGATCGACAAGGCCTATGAACAAGTCAAGCCAGCGATCGTGCTGGTCCACGGCGATACCACCACCAGCTTCATCGCCGGCCTTGCCGCCTTCCACCGGCATATCCCCATCGGCCACGTCGAGGCCGGGCTGCGTACCGGCAACCTGCAGCAACCCTGGCCCGAGGAAGCCAACCGGCGCCTGACCGGGGTGATCGCCGACCTGCACTTCGCGCCCACCACCAAGGCCCGCGACAACCTGCTGCGCGAAGGCGTACCGCTGGAACATATCGAAGTCACCGGCAACACCGTCATCGACGCCTTGCTGTGGATGCGTGAATACCTGAAGGAAACCGCATGGCACCCCGCCGCCGACTCGCCCTTGCACAACCTGCAGGACGATCAGCGCATGGTGCTGATCACTGGCCATCGCCGGGAAAACTTCGGCGCCGGTTTCGAACGTATCTGCCTGGCACTGGCCGAACTGGCCCTGCGATACCCGGATGTGCAGTTCGTTTACCCCGTGCATCTCAACCCGCAGGTGCAGAAAGCGGTCTACGGCCTGCTCTCGGGGCGTGACAACATCCACCTGATAGCGCCACAGGACTATCAGCACTTCGTATGGCTGATGAACCGCGCCCACATCATCCTCACCGACTCCGGTGGCATCCAGGAAGAAGCCCCGGCCCTGGGCAAGCCGGTGCTGGTGCTGCGCAAGGTCACCGAACGGCCGTCAGTGCTCGAAGGCGGAACGGTGAAGCTGGTCGGCACGCAGACCGAGCGCATCGTCAAGGAAACCAGCCTATTGCTGGACGATGACCAGGCCTACGCGCGCATGGCCCGCGTATTCACCCCATTCGGTGACGGCCACGCCAGCGAAATCATCGCCGAGCGCCTGAGCCGCTGGTTCGAGGAAAGCCTGAGCAAACGGGATGACGCATGAGCCTGGCTTTCGTCGATTTTCTCACCTACGTACTGTTTGGCCTCAAGATCCTGGCGATCATCCTCGCCGCACTGATGTTCGTGCTCGGGCTGGACGACCTGTTCATCGACCTGTGCTACTGGTGCCGCAAGCTGTTCCGCCATTTGCGTATCTATGACAAGTACGCCAGGGCCGACGAGAAGCGCCTGTTCGAGGTGCCGGAAAAGCCCCTGGCGATCATGGTCCCGGCCTGGAACGAAGTGGGCGTGGTGGGTGAAATGGCGCGCCTGGCGGCCTCGACCATCGACTACGAGAACTACCAGATCTTTGTCGGCACCTACCCCAACGACCCACAAACCCAGGCCGACGTCGATGCCGTGTGCCTGCACTACCCCAACGTCCACAAGGTGGTCTGCGCCCGCCCCGGCCCCACCAGCAAGGCTGACTGCCTGAACAACATCATCGACGCCATCCTGCGTTTCCAGAGCGACGCGCGTATCGAGTTCGCAGGCTTCATCCTGCATGACGCCGAGGACGTGATCTCGCCCATGGAGCTGCGGCTGTTCAACTACCTGCTGCCCGCCAAGGACATGATCCAGATCCCGGTGTACCCGTACGCGCCGCAATGGCGTGGCTTCACCGCCGGGCATTACGTGGACGAGTTCGCCGAAAACCACGGCAAGGACGTGATCGTCCGCGAGGCACTTACCGGCCAGGTGCCCAGTGCCGGGGTGGGTACCTGCTTCAGCCGCCGTGCCATCAGCGCCCTGCTCGAGGACGGTGACGGCATCGCCTTCGACGTGCAGAGCCTGACCGAGGATTACGACATCGGCTTTCGCCTGAAGCAAAAAGGCATGAAGTGCATCTTTGCCCGCTACTCGGTCACCGACCCAGCACTGGCTCTCAAGCGGGAATGGCGCCCCGGCATGAGCCGCGAGTTCGCCCAGGTGATCTGCGTGCGCGAGCACTTCCCGCGCGATTGGCAGCATGCCATCCGGCAAAAGTCCCGCTGGATCGTCGGCATCGTCTTCCAGGGCACCAGCAACCTGGGCTGGAGCCGAACAGGCGCGCTCAACTACTTCCTCTGGCGCGACCGCCGAGGCTTGTTCGCCTACCTGCTGAGCTTCTTGGTCAACCTGTTGCTGCTGGTGCTGCTGGCGATGTGGCTGGTGACGGTGATTGCCCCGCAATCCTGGCGCTTCATGTCGATCCTCAGCGACAGCCAACTGCTGACCACACTGCTCTGGCTCAACGGCCTGCTGCTGATCAACCGCCTGTTCCAGCGTGGCTGGTTCGTCACCCGCTATTACGGCATCGGTGAGGGGCTGCTGTCGGCCCCACGGATGATGTGGAGCAACTTCGTCAACTTCTTCGCCAACCTGCGCGCCCTGCGGCAAGTGATGGAGATGGGCGATTCGCGCCGGGTAGCCTGGGACAAGACCACCCACGAATTCCCTGCCATCGCCTCACCGGCCCGTACCCCGCTGGGGCACCGCCTGGTCGCCAAGGGCTATATCAGCGAAGCGCAGCTCGAACAGGCCATCACCAGCCCGGTACGGCGGCGTCTGGGCCGCGAACTGCTGCTGCGTGGCTGGCTGACCAGCGAACAGCTGGTGCAGACCCTCGCCGAACAACTCGACCTGCCCTGGGCCCCCCTGAACCCGTTCAAGCTCGATCGGCAACTGATCGCGCTACTGCCACGCCGCTTGGCGACACACTATGGCGTACTGCCGGTAGCCGAAGAGGGCGACACCCTGGTGCTGGCCAGCGAAAGCCCGGTCAGCCAGGTCTCGCTGGGGGTCATCAGCCGCCAGCTCAAGCGCCCGGTCAACTACCGGCTGGCGCCACAGGGCCGGGTCACGCTGGGCCTGCGCTATCACTACCCCAGCCCCTGGCAGCAGGCGGAGACCCGGCAGATGCTGGAGGTGCTGGAAAGGCACCAGGACAACGCCGAACTGATCGAGCAGGTCAGCACTCACCAGGTCATGCTCGGTGCCTTGCTGCAGGTGCGCGGCATGGTGCCGGTGACGCTGTTCAACCAGGCGCTAATCGATTTCGACCCCGAGCAGCAAAGCCTCGGCGAGCACTTGATCGCACGCGGCATCATCACCGAGACCGTGCTGGAGCAGGCGCTCGCCGAACAGGCCAGCGAGCAGCAGGCTGCCTTCGACCTGATCAGGGAGGTGGCATGAAGCCGCGTTTGACCCTCACGTTCACCAGCCTGCTGCTGTGCTCCTGCGCCCTGCCTGCCTTGGCGGCGCCGATGACCGATTTTCAGCGCTTTACCAGCTACCCGTTCATGGAGCGCAGTTACCGCGAAGCGAAGAAGGACAACTGGGCCGAAGTCGAGCGCCTGACCCGCCATGTACTGGGCCGGGTGCCGAACAATGACGAGGCCCGCGCGCTGCTGGTCGAGGCACTGGCTCACCAGCGCCGCTACAAGGACGCCCAAGCCCTGGCCGAGCAACTCGGTGGCAGCCCCGAATACGCCAATGCCCTGCTGGAACTGCGCCTGACCTGGATCGAACAGGACCCACCGCCCGCCAGCCAGGTGGAAAGCTGGCTGGCCACGGCCGACAGCATGCAGCGGGTACGCCTGTGGCAGGCCTACAGCCTGAGCCTGGCCAAGTTCGGAGGCGCCGGCCGGGCCCTGGACTGGCTCAACCAACTGCCGCCGCGCGACGACGGCCAGGTGCTGCGCCTTGCCCGGGCCAACTTCGCCGAGCAACTGCGCAACTGGAAGCAGACCATCGAACAGCTGCAACCCTTGGCCGACCACGGCCAGTTGCCGGCAGAGGACTGGCAGCGGCTGGCCAATGCGTACGTTCAACAACTCGATGAAAAGGGCCTGAGCAAGCTCCTGCAAAGCGCTCCCTCGCCCGGGATCGCCGACCAGACCCGGCTGGCGATGGCCAGCCGGGCCATTGCCGTGGGCCATAACGAGCAGGCCCAGCGCTGGTTGCAAAGCCTGCCCGCCGAGCAACTGCAGGACCCGGCACTGCGCCAGCAGCTTTGGGAATTGGCCCGTGAAGGCGACGATGCGCCCTTGGTCCGGCGCTTGAGCAACGAACTGCAGCGCCCGTGCCTGGACACCGTCGATTGGCTGTCACGCCACGACCCGGATGTCGCCCGCGCGCAGTTCAAGGGCTGCCAGATCAGCGCGGATCCCCGCGCCTATGCGGTGCTCAAGCAGCGCCTCTATGGCGACCCTGCGCCAGCGCCGCAACCACGTACTGCAGCCGAATGGGAGCAGCGTTACCGTCAAAGCGGTGACCTGGCGGCACTCGAACAGGCCACGTTCCTGCTGTTGCAGCAAGGCCATGGCGACCGAGCCCGAGGCCTGCTGGAGCAGGCCTACGACCGCCGGCAAGGCCGTCTGACGCCTTCGCTGCTGCAGCGCCTGGGCAATCTGTATGCACGCAACGACGGCCCGCTGGACACCCGGCGGATGCTCAGCCTGATGCCCAGGGTCGATGCCAGCACCCGCGCCCAGTTACTCGGCCGCCTGGCCGAGGCCGGCCAGTGCGACACCGTGCGCCAGGCCATTGCTGCCCCCCCCACCGAAGCCGGGCAGTACCGCGCCTTGGGTCGCTGCGCGATGCCTGAGCAACCCGGTGAAGCAGTGGTCTATTACCAGGCTGCCGAAGGATTGGGCGACAGGGGTAGTCGCCTACCGCTGGCCTACGCCCTGGAAGCTGCTGGCGACTCCGAAGCCGCCCTGCCCATCTGGCGCAGCCTGCCGGACAGCGCCTGGACTGACAACGCCCGTCTGACCGCCGCCGCCGGGGCCTTGAACGCCGGCGACATCCAGGCTGCCCGCCGTTACTGGGATGGCGCTGCACACGACAGCGCCGACAACTGGGCGCTCGGCGCCGCGATCGCCCAACGCCAGGGCGAGCTGCAGACGGCGTTGGGTTTCCAGCGCCAAGCGCTGGCGCACAACCCAAGCGCTGAGCACTTCTACGCGGCTGCCAGCACCGCACAGCTGGCAGGCGACCCCGCCCAAAGCACCGCCTGGCTTGCCGAAGCGGTGCGTCTGGCCCCCGACCAGCCACGCTACCGCGCGGACTACGGCATGCGCCTGGCCAGTTCGCCCGACAAAACCCTGCGCCGCCAGTCGATCCCATACCTGGAGCAGGCTACCCGCGACTTCCCTGAGGATTACCGCATTGGCGAAACCCTCGCCCTGCGTTATGACGAAGCCCAAGACAGCGCTTCGGCCCGCCGCGAACTGCGCCGGATCCTCGATGTGGAGCAGCATCTGGTCGATGCCGACGATGAGTTCGGCAGCCTCGAAGCGCGCAAATACCGCCAGCGTCGCGCCCACGAAACCTTGTCGCGCCGTGACAGTGTCTCCCTGGCCAGCACCTGGTCGCCCGCCGGCACCTCGACCAACGACAAATTCCTCGAAAACGGCGAGCGCAGCGGCACTTCCCGCCGGGCGCAATCGCAGAATGTGCAAATGGCCATGTGGGACCACGCCCTGGGCGAAGAACCCAGCCGCGACGGCAGCACCTTGTCGGTGTACGGCCGGGTGCTGTTCGGTGGCCAAAGCCGCACCGATTACGCGCAAAGTATGGGCACCGGGGTTGGCCTGCGCTACAAACCGCTCGGCCAGGCCAACCTCAACCTGTATGCCGAGCTGTACCACCAGCGGCAGATCGACACCGAGCACTACAGCGGCCTGAGCCTGGGCGAGCTGCTGAGCCCGAGCAAGGTCGGCGGCAACTGGAGCGACTTGCGCAACCATGCCGAGTCGAGCAATGACCTGCTATTGCGCGCGACGGCGTCGTTCCTCGACCAGGGCACCTGGCGCAACGACTGGCGGGTCGACGAAGACGACTGGAACGAACGTTTCCTCTACCTGGACGCTGCCTGGTGGACCCGTGCCGGCGACCATGCCTGGCTATCGCGCTACCAACAGGGCCATGCCTGGAAGTTGCCTGGCAGCTCGCCGCAGACCTTGATGCCATACGGATTCGTCGAATTTTCCAGCCAGGACCCGAGCAACGACTGGCGCCAGGATGCCCGCGCCGGTGTCGGCCTGCGCTGGCAGTGGTGGTTCGACGACGATCGCTACAACGCTTACCGCGGCACGCTGAAAGTGCGTGCCGAATATCAGCAGTCGCTGGGAGGCAACCTCTACCAGCGGGCTGACGGTGTGCTGGTTGGCGCGGAGATGACCTTCTGATGCGTACCTTTCTGGCAATCTGCATGCTCGCCCTCTGCCTGCCGGCCCTGGCAGACCAACGCCTGTTCTATCAGCCGCTGAACCGCGATGCCGACATCAGCCCGGCCCAGTGGCAGCGACTGTGGCAGGCCACGGCGGCGCAGGGTGGCAAGAGCCTGATCGTGCAATGGAGCGCCTATGGCGACAGTGATTTTGGCGGCGCCCAGGGCTGGCTGGCCAACAGCCTGCGCCAAGCACGCGCCCAAGGCCTGGAGCTGGTGCTCGGGCTTTACATGGACCCGGATTATTACAAGCGCATCGAGCAGTCCGACAGCGAGGGGCTGAGCAGCTACTGGAAGGCTCAGTTGGGACGCTCCTTGAGTCACTATCAGCAGCTACGCCAGGACTGGAGCCTCGATGTGGTGGGGTGGTACCTGCCGATGGAACTGGACGACCTGCACTTTCATGACGCCCAGCGCCGTGAGGCGCTGTACAGCCAGCTGCAGGCATTTAACCGGCAGCTGGACAAACCGCTGCACCTCAGTGCCTTCAGTGCCGGCAGGCTGGCGCCGCGGGTCAACGCCGCATGGCTGGATCAACTGGCGCAGCTGGGCTTGACTGTGTGGTGGCAGGACGGCGCCGGCACCGGGCGGCTGCCACCACTGGTGCGCCAAGGGTACGAGCAGGCCTTGCCGTGCCGCGTGGGCGTGGTGCGTGAGGCATTTCGCCAGGTGAGTGGCCCGGGGCAGGCTTTTCGGGCGCAGGCGGCTGAGCCTGTGCTGACCGGCGGATGCCATGCCGAAGCGGTATTCGCGCTGCGTTATCGGCCTTGGGCTCGCGGTGTTCTGTCATTGGAGTGAGTGGCCGTTTGAGCAGGAACTCAGGCATGTTCAAGACCATCGAGGACCACGTTCGCCAGCAGGTCGCGCCCGCTGCACTGCGCGCCGAGTTCCGCCAGCATGAATTCGACAACTCGCGGCGCTTCTGCCAGCTGATTTTTTGCGTCAGCATCGCCGTCTGGCTAGTCTTCGACCTGATTGTCAGCTACTTGGGCAACCAGGGCTTCACCTGGCGTTCCGGCCTGTTCATGGCATTGCTGTGCAGCCTCACGGTAGTCCTGGGCTTCACCCGCCGGAGCCACCATTTCGACGTACTCAACCTGCTGTTCATCACCGTCATCACCCTGGGCATGCGCCTGGTCATCGAAGGCCTGCCTATCGCCCTGCGCCCGGTCTGGCTGGTGCTGGGCACATCCACCGTGCTGTACAGCGTCTCGGCTCTGCCAGTCCGGCGCTGGTCGTTCTTCTGCGCCATGGTCATCACCTGGGCCATGCTCAACCCGTTCTACGGTACCAACATCGACCTCGACGAACTTGAAGCCGCCATGCTGCTCAGCTATGCGGTGTTTTTGAGCGGCCTGGTGATCTACAGCTACCTGCGCATCCGCCAGGCCAAGCTGCACAACTTCTACATGTCCAGGTTGCTGCTCGAACAGGCTTATGTAGATGTGCTCACCGAAATCCCCAACCGCCGCTCGTTCATGGTCAAGGCCGAGCGCCAATTGCACCAGGCGCCGCCGGGGCAATACCTGGCGATGATCGATATCGACAATTTCAAGAAGGTCAACGACCGCTTTGGTCATGACGTCGGCGATGACGTGCTCAAGCGCGTGGCCGCGCACATCAAGACCACGATGCAGGGATATGAATTTGCCCGGCTGGGCGGTGAAGAGTTCGTCATTTTATTCGCCGGGCTCGACCAGCAAGACGCCGAGCGGCGCGTCGCGATGTTGTGCCAACGGGTGCGCAAGGACGTGGACGCACAACCGGTGACGATCAGCATTGGCCTGACCCGAATCGTCGCCGGGGACACCTTGAGCATGGCGTTGATGCATGCCGACCAAGCCCTTTACCAGGCCAAGCATGCCGGTAAGGACCGCTACGTACTCTGGCAGCAGGAGGCCGACAAGCAAGCGCTCGACCCGCAAGGCAAGGGCTGATCAGCCCCTGCCCTTATCGCGTCAAACGAAGTAGCACACCAGGTAGGCCTTGCTGTTCTCACCCGGCACGTTCGCAGTGCCGCCCAGGATCAGGCGCTGATCGTCCGGGCTCAATGCACAGTGTGCAACGTCTGCGCCCGCTTCGATGTTGGTGCGCTTCAGGCCGGTACCGTTGCCGAAGCCCGGGTCCAGTTGCCCATCTGCCAACAGGCGCCCTACCAGAAACTCGGTCTCGCGCTCGTTGTAAGGAATACCGGTCAAGCCAGCACAGACCGTGACTCGGCCGTCACGCTGCAGGCTGCGGACCCAACGGGAGCCAAAGCTGCTGGCGGCGGTTACCAGCACATCACCGCTGTTGAAGGACGGATCCAACTGTCCCGTGGACGTGACTCGCCCGACCACTGCCAGATAAGGCCGGCTGTCGGTGGCGCCGGCAACCACCAGGTCGCCGCCCTCACCCTCGACCACGTCGTAGAACTCGATGCTCGCCCGCTGGGTACCACGCGGCGCGGTGAGACGCACGCAGCCGCCCTCGCCAAAGCCAGCGTCGGGCAGGTCATCCAGGCCCAGGCGCAGCAGCAGCCCTGCCGCATCGGTCGAGCCCCAGACCACTACCCGGCCATCCTGTTGCTGCAGGGCCCCCTCGAACCACAGGTTGGACGCATCGTTCAAGGCAAAGACAAACACGCCGTTGTCATGGAACGAGGCGTCAAGGCTGCCATCGGCCAGCAAACGCACCAGCAGGCCCACGCTGTTCGCCTCGTGGTCGAAGCGGGTGATGGCGACCAGCAGCCGCCCATCGGCCAGTTCGGTCAGGCCAAAGGGTTCATCGTTGGATAGCAGCCCTGGCAGCTTGAGCGTTACCACCCCTGCCTCGCCGAAGCTGCGATCCGGCTCGCCATTGGGCTTGTAGCGCCCCAGGATGGGGAAGCCAGCCGACTGCGAACGGTCTTCAGCCAGCACCACGAAGTCACCACCGGCACTGGCGATGACCTCGATCGGCTTGGCCGCATGGTCTTTACCGAACGGCGCCATGACAAAACCCTGCTGGCCGAAGCTTGGGTCCACCTGGCCCTGCTCGGTCAAACCGGCAAAGGCGACCTGGCCCGCAAAGCCGTGGCTGACCCGGGCCACCACGAACAGGCGGCCATTGTTCAACGCCATACCGTGTACGCCGCTGGCGACGTTACCGGGGAAGACAATCTCAACTTTTCCGCTTTGACCGAAAGCGGCATCCGGGATACAGCTCTTGCAGGATAATTCAGACATCTATGGACCTCTCAATCCGTCATTAAGGAAGGCACATAAATCTCATCATCCATTGGAAAAAACTAACCCCGTGAATGATTCTAAAAATTTCGGTCGAGCATTTACGGGGGGCGAGAAAAAAGTTCGTTTATTACTTCAGAAAAGTTACCTTCGCTATTACATTCGCGAAGAAATTATTCGCTATTGAAAGTGTAAGTTTACCAAGCTGCTGGCAGACGAATCCTGAACTGCGCCCCACCCAGCGCCGACTGCGCCACGGTCAATGTCCCACCCTGCCCCTCGATGGCCCGCCGGCTGATCGCCAGCCCCAGGCCGAAGCCGCCGGTATTTCGGTCCCGGCTGCGGTCCAGGCGGTAGAACGGCTGGAAGATCCGTTCGCGCTCTTCGGCCGGGATGCCGATACCGTCGTCCTCGACCGTCAACAGGCAAGCACCGTCCTCTTCCAGGCGCAGGCACAGCAGCAGGCTCTGATCGCAATAGCGCATGCCATTGCGCACCAGGTTCTGCACGGCCCGGGCCGTCAGACGCGGGTCAAGCACAAAACGGGGCAAACCATCATCGGCGCGCACTTCCCAGCGGATGCCCCGGCTATCGAGCTCTTCGGCAAAGCCACCAAGCACACTGTCGACCAATTCCAGCAACGATACCTCGACCCGCTCACGGGCCTGGTCGGCGTTGTACAGCCGGCTGTAGGACAGCAGTTCGAGTACCAGCTCATCCAGCTCGCGTACGTGACCGACCAGCTCCAGCAGGCGCTTGCGACTGGTGGGCGGCACTTCGTCAAACAACAGCACCAGGCCGAAGTCCAGGCGGGTGAGCGGCGTGCGCAGCTCATGGGACACGGCGTTGAGCAGCTCACGCTGCTGATTGACGTGGCGCTCCAAATCGCTGGCCATGGTGTCGAACACACCGGCCAGCTCACCGATGTTCGAATGCGGGGAAATATGCGTGCGCTCGGCCATCTGCCCCTGGCCCAGGCGCCTGGCCGTTTCCTTGAGGCGCTCGAGGTCGCGCCAGTGAGGCCACAGCCACAGCAGCAGGCAGCCGAGCAGTGCGGCGCCGATCAGCACGGTCACACCCCAGGACAGCACGTTGATGTCCAGTGGGTCCGGTGGCGAGTGCAGGCTTACCAGCCAGCCCTCCTCCAGCGGCGCCAGCACCGTTTGGTAGTAACCCCAGTCGCCGATGCGCACCGCATACAAGCCCTGGGCCAGACGCGCCTGCTCTGGCGCGCTCAAGTTGGCCTGATCGGTACGCAACAGGCTCACCTGCAGCGGCGCGAACGCCTCGGCCAGCTCCTGTTCGACCGCCGGCCATTGCTCGCGCGGGGCCTGGCGGAACTGGCGCACGATCAGTGACTGCACGCCTTTGGCCTGGTCCAGGTTGTAGGCCATGAACCGGTCATGGAACAGGCCGACGATGGCGTCTGGAATCAACAACAGAGCACCGGCATAGGCGACGATGATCACCAGGTACAGGCGCACCAGAATCTTCAGCATGCTGCTTCAGCACTCCCATTCGACGCGACTGAACAGGTAACCCTTGCCCCACACGGTCTTGATCTTGCGCGCTTCGCCGGCACTGTCGTCAAACTTGCGCCGCAACTTGGAAATGGCCACGTCCACCGAACGGTCAGTGCCGTTGAACTCGATGCCGCGCAGTTGCTGAAGGATCCGGTCACGGCTGAGCACCTCCCCGGCATTGCGCGCCAGCACCACCAGCAGGTTGTATTCACCGCTGGACAGTTCCACCTCTTCGCCGCGCCAACTGACCAGGCGCTCGGCCAGGTCGATGCGCAAGCCACCGACCAGGATCTGCTCGCTGTCCAGCCGTGGCTCATGGACGCTGCTGCGCCGTAACAAGGTGCGCACCCGTGCCAGCAGCACCCGCGGCTCACACGGTTTGGTCACGTAGTCGTCGGCGCCCATCTCCAGCCCCAAGACCTGGTCGTGGCTGTCGTCGCGGGCCGTCAGCATAAGGATCGGCAGGCTTTGCGATTCGTGGCGCAGCAGGCGGCACACCTGCAGGCCGTCGACACCCGGGAGCATCAGGTCAAGGATGACCAGGTCGGGTTTATCTTGCCGCAGCGCGTCCAGCACATGGTCGCCCCGGGCGATCACCCGCACATGGAAGTCGTTGCGTTGCAGGTAGCTGGCGATCAATTCAGACAGGGCGCTGTCGTCTTCGACCAGAAGAATGTTTGGCATAGGGCTTGGTACGGGCTGAAGGAGGCCAATGAGGCATGTGCGGCAAGAATATAGAATCCCCACGAGTGCAGGATTTTTCTTCACACTTTTTCACACACGTCCTACAGGTATTAACAGGCACCCGCGCCCCGCCTGCCTTAGCATACAGCCGGTCATCATCGGAAGATCCGTATGCCTATCATTCTTGTCCATCGCCTGCGCCCCTTGGCGCTCGCGGCGCTTCTGGCCCTGCTCCTAGCCGGCTGCAACGATACCGAAGAGCAGGCTACCCAGCCCCCGGTACCCCAGGTGCGGGTGGAAACCCTGCAGCTTGAACCTTTGGCCATTAGCACGGAGCTCAGTGGGCGCATGCTTGCCCCGCGTACCGCCGAAGTGCGCGCACGCGTGGCGGGCGTGGTGCTCAAGCGGGTCTACCGCGAAGGCAGCGACGTCAAGCAGGGCGACGTGCTGTTTCTGATCGACCCGGCACCGCTCAAGGCCGACCACGATAGCGCCCGCGCCGCACTGGCCAGGGCCCAGGCCAACCTGTACCAGGCCCGCCTGCAGGAGCAGCGCTACCGCGAACTGGTCGACGACAAGGCCGTCAGCCGCCAGGAGTACGACAACGCCCGCGCGGCCTTCCTTCAGGCCGACGCCGAAGTGGCCGCGGCCAAGGCTGCGCTGGAACGGGCGCGCCTGAACCTGGGTTACGCCACGGTTACCGCACCGATCTCCGGGCGCATCGGCCGCGCCTTGGTTACCGAAGGCGCACTGGTGGGGCAGAACGAGGCCACGCCCCTGGCGACCATCCAGCAGCTGGACCCGATCCACGCCGACGTCACCCAGTCGACCCGCGAGCTCAACGCCCTGCGCCGTGCGCTGCGCGCAGGCGAGTTGCAGCAGGCAGGCAAGGGAGAAGCAAGCGCCACGTTGATCCAGGATGACGGTACTGCCTACCCGCTGCCCGGCAAGCTGCTGTTCTCGGACATCAGCGTCGACCCAAGCACCAACCAGATCACCCTGCGCAGCGAGTTCCCGAATCCAAACCTGGACCTGCTGCCCGGCAGCTACGTGCGCGTGCGCCTGGAGCAGGCCGTGCAGCCCAAAGGCATCAGCGTGCCCCAGCGCGCCATCCTGCGCGATAGCGCGGGAGTGCCGAAAGTGCTGGTGGTCGACGCGCAGGCGCGCATCAGCGAACGCCAAGTGGTACTGGGCAACGCCCAAGGCGACCGCTGGATCATCAGTGAAGGCCTGGCCGCCGGCGAACGAGTGGTGGTCGAGGGCCTGCAACATGTCAAGGCCGGTGACCAGGTCCAGGTCGACACGGCCCAGGGCAGCCAACCCATCGCCCAGCACAACGGCCAGTGAGGGCCTGACCCATGCCGCAATTCTTCATCGACCGCCCGGTATTTGCCTGGGTGGTCGCGCTGTTCATCCTGCTGGCTGGCGCCCTGGCCATCCCGCAACTGCCGGTGGCCCAATACCCCAACGTGGCCCCGCCGCAGGTGGAAATCTATGCCGTGTACCCGGGGGCGTCCGCCGCCACCCTGGACGAGAGCGTGGTCAGCCTGATCGAGCAGGAGCTCAACGGCGCCGACAACCTGTTGTACTTCGAGTCGCAGAGCAGCCTGGGCAGCGCCACCATTACCGCCACCTTCGAGCCAGGGACCAACCCTGACCTGGCCCAGGTCGACGTGCAAAACCGCCTCAAGGTCGTAGAGTCTCGCTTGCCGCGCCCGGTGACCCAGCAAGGCCTGCAGGTGGAGAAGGTGTCCACCGGCTTTCTACTGCTCGGCACCCTGACCTCTGAAGACGGCAGCCTCGATGAAACCGCCCTGTCAGACATCCTTGCGCGCAACGTGATGAACGAAGTTCGCCGCCTCAAGGGCGTCGGCAAAGCTCAGCTGTATGGCTCCGAGCGTGCCATGCGGATCTGGATCGACCCGGGCAAGCTGATCGGTTTCAGCCTCACGCCCAACGATGTGGCCAACGCCATCGCCGCCCAGAACGCCCAGGTGGCGCCCGGCAGCATCGGTGACCTGCCTGCCCGCAGCACCCAGGAGATCACCGCCAATGTGGTGGTCAAGGGCCAGCTGAGCACGCCGGAGGAGTTTGCCGCCATTGTGCTACGCGCCAACCCCGACGGCTCGACGGTGACCATCGGCGATGTGGCGCGGGTCGAGATCGGCGCCCAGGAATACCAGTACGGCACACGCCTGAACGGCAAGCCGGCCAGCGCCTTCAGCGTGCAGCTGGCGCCGGGCGCCAACGCCATGCAAACCGCCACCCTGGTGCGGGCGAAGATGCAGGAGCTGTCGGTGTATTTCCCGGAGGGGGTCAGGTACGACATCCCGTATGACACATCGCCGTTCGTCAAGGTCTCCATCCAGCAGGTCATCAGCACCCTGTTCGAAGCCATGCTGCTGGTGTTCGCCGTGATGTTCCTGTTCCTGCAGAACCTGCGCTGCACGCTGATCCCGACCCTGGTGGTGCCGGTGGCGCTGATGGGGACCTTCGCCGTGATGCTGGCGCTGGGCTTCTCGGTCAACGTGCTGACGCTGTTCGGCATGGTCCTGGCCATTGGCATCCTGGTCGACGATGCCATCGTGGTGGTGGAGAACGTGGAACGCATCATGGCCGAGGAAGGCCTGCCGCCGAAGGCCGCGACGCGCAAGGCGATGGGCCAGATCAGCGGCGCCATCATCGGCATCACCCTGGTGCTGGTGGCGGTGTTCCTGCCCATGGCCTTCATGAAAGGCTCTGTCGGGGTGATCTACCAGCAGTTCTCGCTGTCGATGGCGGTGTCGATCCTGTTCTCGGCGTTTCTGGCCCTGAGCCTGACCCCTGCCCTGTGCGCCACACTGCTCAAACCGGTGGCCCAGGGCGGCCACCATCAACGCAAGGGCTTCTTCGGCTGGTTCAACCGCAGTTTCGACCGCGTGAGCGACGGCTACCAGCGCTGGGTTGTGCAGGCCCTCAAGCGCAGCGGCCGCTACCTGCTGGTGTATGGCCTGCTGCTGGCGGTGCTCGGCTACGGCTTCAGCCAGTTGCCCACGGCGTTTTTGCCCACTGAAGACCAGGGCTACACCATCACCGACATCCAACTGCCACCAGGCGCCAGCCGCATGCGTACCGAGCAGGTAGCCGCGCAGATCGAGGCGCACAACGCCCAGGAGCCGGGCGTGGGCAACACCACGGTGATTCTCGGTTTCAGCTTCTCCGGCAGCGGGCAGAACGCGGCGCTGACCTTCACCACCCTGAAGGACTGGGCAGAACGCGGCGCCGACGACAGTGCCCAGGCGATTGCCGAGCGCGCCAGCGCTGCATTTTCCCGGATCCGCGACGCGGTCGCTTTCTCCGTGCTGCCGCCGCCTATCGACGGGCTGGGTGAGTCCACCGGTTTCGAGTTCCGCCTGCAGGACCGTGGGGGCATGGGCCATGCCGCACTCATGGCGGCACGTGACGAACTGCTGGCCGGCGCCGCGAGCAGCAAGATACTGGTGAACGTACGCGAGGCTTCGCTGGCCGAAAGCCCGCAGGTACAGCTGGAAATCGACCGCCGCCAGGCCAATGCATTGGGCATATCGTTCGCCGACATCGGCGCGGTGCTGGACACCGCCGTGGGCTCCAACTACGTCAACGACTTCCCTAACCAGGGCCGCATGCAGCGGGTGGTGGTGCAGGCCGCAGGCGACCAGCGCAGCCAGGTCGAGGACCTGCTGAAGATCCACGTACGCAACAGCAGCGGCAAGATGGTGCCCTTAGGCGCCTTCGTCCAGGCCAAATGGGTCAGTGGCCCGGTGCAGCTGACCCGTTACAACGGCTACCCGGCGGTGTCGATTTCCGGTGAGCCGGCAGCCGGCTATAGCTCGGGCGAGGCCATGGCCGAAGTCGAGCGCCTGGTCGCGCAGTTGCCGGCCGGTGCCGGCCTGGAATGGACCGGCCTGTCCTTGCAGGAGCGCCTGTCCGGCAGCCAGGCACCGCTGCTGATGGCGCTGTCACTGCTGGTGGTGTTCCTGTGCCTGGCGGCGCTGTACGAAAGCTGGTCGATCCCTACCGCCGTGCTGCTGGTGGTACCGCTCGGCGTGCTCGGCGCAGTCCTGGCGGTGACCCTGCGCGGCATGCCCAACGATGTGTTCTTCAAGGTCGGTTTGATCACCCTGATCGGCTTGTCGGCGAAGAACGCCATCCTCATCATCGAGTTCGCCAAAGGCCTGGTGGACCAAGGCGTGGAACCCTTTGACGCCGCTGTGCAGGCCGCGCGCCTGCGCCTGCGGCCGATCGTGATGACCTCGCTGGCGTTCATCCTCGGCGTGGTGCCACTGGCCATCGCCACTGGCGCCAGCTCGGCGAGCCAGCAGGCGATTGGCACCGGGGTGATCGGCGGGATGCTCAGCGCCACATTGGCCGTGGTGTTCGTGCCGGTGTTCTTCGTGGTGGTGATGCGCCTGGCTCCCACCCGTCATGAAACGCCCGGGGCTAAGGTGGCAAGGGGCGACAATACGTGAGACCAGTGGGGCTGCATCGCCAGCCCCCTTGGTCACCGCTCTACTGGGCGGCGCGAGCAGCTAATGACGGTTCGGATCCTGTTACGCCACGGCGTCTTTCAACTTTTTCCCAGCCTTGAATTTGACAACGGGGGCCGCCTTGATGTTGATCTCTTCACCCGTCCTAGGGTCACGCCCCTTGCGCCCTGCACGTACATCGCGTTTGAAAGTGCCAAACCCAACTAGCTTGATCTCCCCGTCTTTTTTCAATGACTTATTAAAGGCTTCGATCATGGCGTCGACAACTTTGCTAGCTTGGGCCTTGGTAAGGTCAGCTTTATCTGCTACCTGGGCAATCAATTCAGTTTTATTCATGTCCTTGCTCCTTGGCGTAACGGAATGGGCCTGTGCATTGCCTGCCTCTGACTACCATTGAATGAAGATCGCCCTGTCAGCACAACTGGCAAATATGTCAGGTGGCGCTTACCGGTCAGCCTGGACAATTGCACTGCAGCGTGGGAGGGTGCGCTGGCCTATCTTCAGGAACCAGACCGATGACCGAATCCCTGCCGCCCTTCACCACGTTGATCCTTGCCGGTGGCCGTGGTCAGCGCATGGGTGGCCGTGACAAGGGGCTGGTGCGTTGGCGTGGCGAGCCGCTGGTGGCGCATGTGCAGCGGGTGGTGCGCCCCCTTTGCGACGATGTGGTGATCTCCTGCAATCGCAATCACCAACTTTATCGCCCGTTCGCCGACCAGCTGGTGTGCGATGCACAAGCAGACTTCCCCGGCCCGTTGGCCGGGGTGATTGCCGGCCTGACGGCGGCCAGGCATGCATGGGTGGTGGTGCTGGCGTGCGATGCACCGCTGATCGACCGCCGCCTGATCGAAGACCTGGTGCAGGTGGCAGTGGCCAATGACAGTGCGGCGATGGTGCGTCAGGGCGGGTATTGGCAACCGATGTTCAGCGTGCTGCCGCGCAGCGTGCTGCCGCTGCTGGAGCAGGCCTGGGCGGCGGGTGAGCGGAGTTTGCAGAAGGCCCTGTTGCTGGCGCCGCTGCAGGCCCTGGAATGCCCCGAGGGCGACCCGCGCTTGAACAATTTCAACAGCCCTGACCTGTTGCAGGGGTGAGCCATTAGCCGACTGCACCAGCCCTGTCACCGGCAGCCGGCTAGTGCAGCATTGTTGATCCGGGCGTCGATTGCTTTGACGGAGCTGCCCTGCAAATGATCATCCCCAATCCCCCAACCCTGGGGAACACAACCCACCGAAAACACCTCACCAAACCGCCACGTCCAAGCTGGAAGCCAGAGAATACGTGGCCTTGAGCTTGTTTCAAACTTTTGGCACGGCTGTTGCCGATCTCCTGTCAGACGCCCCAAGTCCATGGGCCCGTTTGCAGGAGAAAATGACTCATGCACCGACCGATACCCACTCCGCTGGCAGTGGCGATTTTCGCCAGCATGCTCCAGCTCCCGGCTCAAGCAGCGCTGTACGCTGTCGACCCCGGGCCCTATGACCCCGCCAATGGCAATTTCGCCGCCTGGTATCAGGATACCCACGGGCGAACCCTTGACCTGTGCCTGACCAAGACCGTCAGCTCACGTGCTGCCGGCGCCCCTGGTGCACCGGCATACATGTGTACGCTGCTGCCGACGCCGGGTGTATTCGACGACACCCAGCCCATCGTGTTTCCCAGCAACTTCCCCGACGAAGCCTTCTGGTTCACCGCCGACGCCGCCATCGTCGATGCCGCCCGCGGCATCGACCTGAGTTACGGCACGGCGATCGAAGCGGCGTTCGCCGCCGAGGAGCCGGTCGAGGGCGACCAGGTCAGCTTCGCCCGGGTGCGTATCCGCGTCGATGTGCCGACCGCCGGCACCTACATCGTCACGCACCCCTACGGCGTGGACGTGTTCGACGTGCCCGCCGCCGGCGATCGGGCGATCAATATGACCCGCGATATCGGCATCGCCGGTGCTGGTGATTTCAGCGGCGCGCTAAAAGGTGACGTGGGGCCGTTCCTGCGCAGCGTCAACGGCCCCTACACCGAAGGCAGCGAGCGCTTCATCGGCGACCCGAACCTGGAGGAGCCCGTCACCGGCAGCCCGTACAACACCAACTACGTACGTATCGAGGGCCCCGGCGGCATAGACCTGCGCACCGAGCTGTTCTCGATCTCCGGCAAGCTCTCCGACGTTGCCCGGCCAACCCCGCTGATGCCACTGCGCAGTACCTACTCGCGGCATACCGAGGACGGCGACCTGCGTGCCCAGCAGGATGTGTTCGTCATGGCCCCGCCGCCACCGGCCACCGTGACCCTGACCAGCCAGACGCCAAACCTGAGCCTGACCGAAGCCAACAGTACCGGCGCCTGGTATGCCCAGTCCGTCCTCAACCCGCTGTTGCCGACTTCGCTGACACTGACCGCTGACAACAGTGTGGCGATCCCCACCAGCAGCCTGGCCACCGTCAATCTGCCGCTGACCGATCTGGTGACCATCACCCGTGCCGAATTCAGCCTGGCCAGCGGCCAGCTGACCCTGGTGGCCAGCTCCAGTGACGAGACCAGCCCCCCAGTCCTCACCGCCCACACCGGCAACGGCGCGCTGATCGGCGACCTGGCGGGCAGTGGTGCAGTGAAAACGCTGAGCACCTCGCTCTCCCCCATCCCTCCGGCCACGGTGCAGGTCACCAGTGCCAACGGCGGTAGCGACAGCGAAGACGTGGTGCTGGTGCCATGAACAGACAAAGGCTCCGCCTTCAAGGAGGCAGCATGAACACTTGGCAACGCCGTGCGCTGTTGGCCGCCGGTTTCTCCCTCACTGTGACCAGCGCGGCGTGGGCCGCACTGTCGGAGGTAGACCCGGGCCCCTACACCTTTGCCACCGGTGGTTACCCGATGTGGTACAAGGACGCCGACAACCTGTCCCTGGAGCTGTGCCAGTCGCGCGCTACCAGCACGCGGGCCCCGGGTGCGCCGGGCGCACCCGCTTACATGTGTACCCTGTTGCCTGAACCGGGTGTCTACGACGACGCGTTGCCCCTGGTGTTCCCCGACAACTGGCCCCCAGAGATGTTCTGGTTCCTGGCTGAAACCTCGATCCCGCAGGTTGGCAACAGTGGCTATGAGCTGGAAGTCTACGTCGCAGGCCTGGAAGCGGCTTTCGCGGCGGAAAACCCGGTAGACGGTGACCAGCAAAGCTTTGCCCGTATCCGCATCCGCGCCTCGGTCCCGACTACCGGCACCTATGTCATCACCCACCCATACGGTGTAGAGACGGTCAACGTGACCGCCGCCGGTCGGCGGGCGATCAACATTACCCGCGACATCGGTATCGGCGCCCCGGGGGTCTTCAGCGGAGCGCTCAATGGCAACCTCGGGCCGTGGCTGCGCGGCGTCGGTGGCCCTTATACCGAAGTCAACCCGGACACCGGGGCCAGCGAAACCTTCATCGGCGACCCGAACCTCACCGAGGCCGTCACCGGTAGCCCGTTCAACACCAACTTCGTACGCATCCAAGGGCCGGCCGGGACCATCCAGACCAACGTGTTCACCGTATCGGGCAAGGTACTTGACCAGCGTGCGCAAACGCCGGTCACCCTGGAGCGCGCCACCTACTCGCGCAACGGTGCCGGCACCCGGATCGAAGTCTTCGCCAAGGCGCCGAACGACGCTGATGTGTGCATGCGCAACGGCCTGGCCTTGGTCGGAACGCCGCCCTCGCCCTGCCAGTTCAGCCTGCTTGCGGATAACAACGGGCTGTTCTTCACCCAGCAATTGAGCCAGATCGCGCCGCCGCCAGTGGTGGTGGTGACCGGCAGCACGGCTACCGGTGGCACACGCCCCACTTCGCTGTCGAGCAAGCTGACAGACGTGGTGAAAGTGGACACTGCGCGCTACGACTGGACCAACAAGCGCCTGGTGATCGAAGCGCGCTCCAGCGACGAGGTCGTAGTCCCGGATCTGGTTGCCCAAGGCTATGGCCGCCTGTCCAAATCCGGCACCCTGCAGAGCCTGACCGTCAACGACCTCAGCCAGCCGCCAGCCACTGTCACCATCAAGTCCGCCCATGGCGGCAGCGATGTGGAACCGGTGATCGTGGTCGGCAATGCGCCCGTCGAAGCCGAAAACCAGGCGCCGCTGGCCCAGGCCGATACCGGCAGTACCAGCGTCGGTGTGCCGCTGACCCTCAACCTGTTGCAGAACGACAGCGACCCGGACGGTGACGTGCCGCTGACCATCAGCGACCTGACCCAACCAGGTAACGGCCTTGGCGGTGTCGTGCTCAACGGCACGACGTCGGTCACCTACACCCCGCCGGCCGGCGCCACGCAACCCCTGGTCGCCACCTTCAGCTATCAGGCGATGGACGCCAAGGGCCTGAAGTCCACCCCGGCCACCGTGACCGTGAACGTGGCGCCGAACCAGCCGCCAACCGTGGCCGCCCAGACCGTCGCGACACTGGGCGTGCCCCTGAGCATCAACGTACTGGCAGGCGCCGCCGACGCGGAAGGCAACGCGCCACTGGTGGTGGACAACGTCACGCAACCCGCTGCCGGCCGCGGAACGGTCAGTACCGACGGCAGCACGGTGACCTACACGCCACCGGCGACGGTCACCGCGGCGTTCACCACCACCTTCACCTACCAGGTGCGTGACTCGATCGGTGCGCTGTCCAACCCCGGCACCGTCACCGTCAACGTGTCGCCACGCCCGGCTGCTGAAACCTTCGCGGTCACCGCGGCGACGGTCACCGCGCGCTCCAATAACCGCTTCAACTGGGACATCAGCGGTACCTCGTCGGTGACCACCGGCAACACCGTCACCGTGCGCGTGAGCACCACCACGGGTGAGCAGGTCCTCGGCACCGTCACGGTACCGGTGACCGGACGCTGGCGCCTGGCAGTGGGCAACAGCACCACGCTGATCCCGACTGCCGCGCCTACGGCAACCGTAACCAGCAGCCAAGGCACCACACGCACAGTCAACGTCGCGGTGCGCTAAGGCCAGGAGAACGTCATGAAACGCGTGCACCCACTGCTGCTGTGCCTCGCCCTCGCCCTCGCCGGCCAGGTTCAGGCCGATGATCTGATGGACAACGCCGACCTCGCTGCCGGCAGCGACCTCGGTGACCCGGTGATCATCCGCCTGTTACCGGTAGGTGCCGGGCAAATGGCAGTGATCGAGCAGCTGGGTTCAGGCAACCGCGCCGCCCTCGACCAGAACGGCCAGGCGCTGCTGGGTCGCATCGTTCAGGCCGGGGGCGCGCAGGAAGCCTACATCCTGCAAGAAGGTAGTGACCTGATGGCCAGCATCAGCCAACAGGGAAATGGCAACAGCGCGTCGATCCGCCAGAGCGGCACCAGCAACAACGCCAGCATCGAGCAGATCGGTAACGACAACAGCGCCAGCATCGTACAAGCCGGCTCGGGGCTGAGCAGTTCCGTGACCCAAGCCGGCGATGGCCAGCATGTTCAGATCACTCAATACCGATAGACCTGGAGGCACCACCATGTTCAAGCTCGCTCCCCTAAGTGCCGCTATCCTCCTGGCCGTGGCTGGCCAGGTCATGGCGGAGGACAGCACCTCGACCCAGTCGCAGACCGGCAACCAGAACATCGCCGAAGTCAGCCAGACCGTCGCGCCTTTCGCCTCAGCCACCCAGACCCAGACCGGCAAGGGTCACAACCACCTGGCGGTGCAGGACACCAGCACCAGCCACATCGACCAGACCGCCAGTGGCTCGTACAACGCCGCCTACGGCGAGCAATTGTTCGAAAATGGCAGCCAGATCACCCAGCAAGCCGAGGGCACCTACAACGACGCCTTCGCCAGCCAGTCGTTGGGTGAAAACAACCAGGCGCTGCAGATGCAACAAGGCGCCGAGAACCGCTCGACCGTGTGGCAGGACACCCAGCTGGGCAGCCAGGCAACCACCCAGCAAAGCGGCCAACGCAACGAAGCTTTCGTCGAACAGCTGTTCGGCGGCAGCAACAACAAAAGCCTGGTGAACCAGGACGGCCAGGACAACTATGCCGCTGCCGAACACCTGACGCACAACGACGGCAATATCGAGATCTACCAGCAAGGCAAGCAGAACTGGGCCTATGGCGACCAGCGCGACGGCACTGGCGGCTTCATCGGCATCGACCAGAACGGCACCGGCAACTCGGTGGAAGTCTGGCAGGACACTCAAGTCGGCAGCCAGGCCACCGTCAACCAGAATGGCCAGCTCAACGAAGGCTATATCGACCAGAGCCTGGGCCAGGACAACACTGCCAGCCTCTATCAACAAGGCAAGTCCAACGCCAGCTGGTCCGATCAGTTCGAGACCACCAACTCGACCACCAGCATTTCCCAGTCCGGCACCAGCAACCTGCACTACACCTACCAGACCGGTGACAACCAGAGCCTGACCGTGACCACTCAAGGCACCGGTAACAAGGTCATGGCCAGCAACTGGAAAGGCGAGAAACTGGGTGGGCAGTTCGGCAGCGACCAGACCGCCGTGATCAACCAGAAAGGCACGGAAAACACCGTCAACCTGACCCAGAACGGTAGCCTGCAACTGGCCACCCTGGGCCAGAAAGGCACCAACAACTCGATGGAAACCAAGCAGGCCGACAGTAACAACGAGCTGTACTTCGAGCAGAACGGGGCCGACAACATTCTGATCGCTGACCAGCGCGGTATGGACAACTATGCCACCGGCGACACCACCGGCACCGCCAACACCATCAACCTGGACCAGTCCGGCTACGCCAACCAGAGCTTCACCACCCAGCTCTACGGCAGTGGCAACAGCGCAACCATCAAGCAGGCCGACACCGCCAACGTCGCCTACGTGACACAGGGCGGCGCCGGCAACACGGCGTTGGTCGACCAAAGCGGCGCCAACCAGGCCGCCACCATCACCCAGATGGGCAACGGCAACACAGCCACCGCTACTCAGCGCTAAGCAGCTCCCCCTTGAACCGCAACGCTTCTCTCCCTGGCGTTGCGGTTCCTTTTTTTTTGTGCTGCACACCCCTGTCGAAACGCGTGGCACTCGCGCGGCAGATCCTTTTGAATGCCGATTAGCTGAACCTTTTATGCACTTTTCACTGCCTGATCTAGACTTTTCGCAACAAAACAGCAAGTTCAAGCCTGCGACAATCAGACTCAGAACATAATGTACCAACTTGTTAATTAGCTTGCTAAGGGCTTAAACTGCGCTCATTCCACCTGCTGAGATCCCTGGCATGAACGAAACACCGCGCGCCTCTGGCGTCACAAACATCATCCTGGTCGGCTTGGGCGTGATCATCGCCCTGCTCGGCCTCCTCCTGGCTGCCGGCGGCGTCAAGCTCGCGGGCCTTGGCGGCTCCTGGTACTTCCTGATCGGCGGCCTGGCCATGGCCATCGCCGGTGTACTCATTGCCCGGCGCAAGAAAGCCGGTGCCTGGCTGTACGCCGTCTTCCTGGTCGGCACCGCACTGTGGGCGCTGATTGATGCCGGCCTGGTGTTCTGGCCGCTGTTCTCGCGCCTGTTCATGTTCGGTGCGATCGGCTTGGTGGTGGCGCTCGTCTACCCACAGCTGGTACGTGCCAATGGCGGTAGCACCGGCCGTGGTGCCTACGGCATCGCCGGCGTGCTGGCCGTGGTGCTGGTGATCGCTGTGGGCAACATGTTCGTTGCCCATCCAAGCGTCGCACCCACCGGCAAAGGCCCGGGCATGACCCCGGTCGAAGCCGGCAAGGAGCAAAAGGACTGGGCTCACTATGGCAATACCGAAGGTGGCAGCCGCTTCGCTGCACTGGACCAGATCAACCGCGACAACGTCGACAAGCTCAAGGTCGCCTGGACCTACCGCACCGGTGACGTCGCCGTCAGCGACGGCAACGGTGCCGAAGACCAGCTGACCCTCTTGCAGGTTGGCAACAAGGTGTTCATCTGCACCCCGCACAACAACCTGATCGCCCTGGATGCCGACACCGGCAAAGAGCTGTGGAAGAATGAGATCAACGCCCAGTCCAAGGTCTGGCAACGTTGCCGTGGCATGGCCTACTTCGACGCCACCGCGCCGCTCGCCCAGCCGACCCAGCCAAACAGCTCGCCGATCACCGTCGGTAGCGTCCCGGCTGGCGCCAACTGCCAGCGCCGCCTGCTGACCAACACCATCGACGGCCGACTGATCGCGGTCGACGCCGACACCGGTGAGTTCTGCCAAGGCTTCGGCAACAACGGCCAGGTCAACCTCATGGCTGGCCTGGGTGACGTGCCGGACTCCTACTACCAGCTGTCGTCCGCACCGCTGATGGCCGGTACCACTGTGGTGGTAGGCGGCCGTGTCGCCGACAACGTCCAGACCGACATGCCAGGTGGCGTGATCCGTGGTTTCGACGTGTTCACCGGCGCCATGCGCTGGGCGTTCGACCCGGGCAACCCGCAAGACCGCAACGCGCCGGCTGACGGCAGCACCTATGTGCGCAGCACTCCGAACAGCTGGGCACCGATGTCCTACGACCCGGCGATGAACACCGTGTTCCTGCCGATGGGCTCGTCGTCCACCGACATCTACGGTGTCGAACGCAGCAAGCTGGACCACACCTACGGCGCTTCGGTGCTGGCCCTGGACGCCACCACCGGTAACGAGAAGTGGGTGTTCCAGACCGTGCACAACGACCTGTGGGACTTCGACCTGCCGATGCAGCCAAGCCTGATCGACTTCACCAAGGACGACGGCAAGTCGGTGCCTGCGGTGGTGATCGGCACCAAGGCCGGCCAGATCTACGTGCTCGACCGCGCCACCGGCAAGCCGCTGACCCAGGTTGACGAAGTTCCGGTCAAGCCGAGCAACATCCCGAACGAGCCTTACTCCCCAACCCAGCCAAAATCGGTTGGCATGCCGCAGATCGGCGCGCAGACCCTGACCGAGTCGGACATGTGGGGCGCGACGCCCTATGACCAGCTGCTGTGCCGCATCGACTTCAAGAAGATGCGTTATGACGGCCTGTACACCGCGCCGGGCACCGACCTGTCGCTGAGCTTCCCCGGTTCGCTGGGTGGCATGAACTGGGGCAGCATTTCCACCGACCCGGTGCATGGTTTCATCTTCGTCAACGACATGCGCCTGGGCCTGTGGATCCAGATGATCCCGTCGCAGAACAAAGGCGCGGCCGCTGGTGGTGGTGAAGCGCTGAACACCGGCATGGGCGCCGTACCGCTCAAGGGCACCCCTTATGCGGTGAACAAGAACCGCTTCCTGTCGGTCGCCGGTATCCCTTGCCAGGCGCCACCGTTCGGCACCCTGACCGCCATCGACATGAAGACCCGCCAGGTGGCCTGGCAGGTACCGGTAGGCACCGTTGAAGATACCGGCCCGCTGGGTATCCGCATGCACCTGCCGATCAAGATCGGCCTGCCGACCCTGGGCGGCACCCTGTCGACCCAAGGCGGCCTGGTATTCATCGCCGGCACCCAGGACTTCTACCTGCGCGCCTATGACAGCAGCAACGGTAACGAGATCTGGAAGGCCCGCCTGCCAGTCGGCAGCCAGGGTGGCCCGATGACCTATGTCTCGCCCAAGACTGGCAAGCAGTACGTGGTGGTCACTGCCGGTGGCGCCCGTCAGTCGACTGACCGTGGCGACTACGTGATTTCTTACGCCCTGCCGTAATCCGCGTCGCCTTCATCGCCGGCAAGCCGGCTGCCCCAGGTTCGTAGCAAGCGCCTGGGCCAGCCGGCTTGCGGGTGATGAGCCCCTGAAAGATCAAATCGAGACCCAGCAATGCCATCCGCTATTCGCATCACCGCCCCCCTTCTGCTGGCCCTGGCCAGCACCGCCGCCCTGGCCGACGGCGACCTGCTGACCCGCAGCACCATGACCGGAGACTGGGGCGGCCTGCGCCACCAGCTTGAAGAAGACGGCATCAAGGTCACTGGCGACTACAGCGGTGAGACCGCCTACAACGCCCACGGTGGCCTGCACCGCTCGGCGCGCTATTCGCAGAACCTCAAGTTCGGCGTGCAGTTCGACCTGTCGAAACTGTATGGCCTGGACAACGGCGGCAAGGTCCAGCTGACCATCAACGACCGTCGCGGCAACAGCGCCTCGGAAGACCTGGTGGGCAACCGTCTGCCGATCCAGGAAAACTACGGTGGCCTGTACACCCGCCTGACCGAGCTGAGCTACGAGCGCACCCTGTTCACCCCGGCGCTCAACGTCAAGCTCGGCTACATGGCCATGGGCAACGACCTCGGCGGCCTGGACAGTGGCATCCTGTGCAACTTCATGAACGCCGGCTTCTGCGGCCACCCGCTGAACATGTCCGGTGGCAGCGGCTGGGCCAACTACCCCAACGCCCACCTGGGCGTGCGTGTGAAGTACGACCTGTCGCCGGCGTGGCAGTTGCGCGTGGCGGCGTTCAACGTCGACCCCGAAAGCAATGGCAACTCCAGCCGCGCCTGGCACCTGGGGCCCAAGCACACCACAGGCACCGTGGTGCCGGTCGAGCTGATCTACAAGCTGCAGGGTGAACTGCCGGGTGAATACAAGCTGGGCTACTACTACGACAGCTCTGACGTCAAACGCATTGGCAGCGACGACGAGGTGTCCGGCCGTGGTGGCCATTACCTGCTGATCGACCAGGCAGTGTGGAACGATGCCGGTTCGCCGGGCCGCAGCCTGCATGCCTTCGGCCAGTACTCGGCGTCGAGCAAGGCAGCCTCGCCATTCACCAAGTGGTATGGCGCCGGTGTGGTGCTGTACAAACCGTTCGAAGGCCGCCCGCGTGACACTGTGGCGCTGGGTTATGGCCGCGCCGTGCCGAACCCGCGCAGCCGTGACGTACTGGAAGATGCCGCCTTCGATGCCGGGCAACAGTTCCCCGACATCGACAGCGCCGAGCAGTTGATCGAACTGAGCTATGGCTACCAGGCGACGCCGTGGCTGAACCTGCGTCCGGATGTGCAATACATCATCGAACCGGGTGCTTTCTCCGGTCAGGACATCGACAACGCGCTGGTGGTGGGCCTGCAGGTCAAAGCGACCTTCTGACCCCCCCGGGGGCCGCTGTGCGGCCCCTTTTTCAATCCTGCCTGAGGTAATCCACCAGCCTCGACAGCATCGCATCACACCCCTGCAACTGTTCGACACTGACGAACTCGTCCGGTTTGTGCCCCTGTTCCATGCTCCCCGGGCCACACACCACGGTGGGGATGCCTGCCTGATCGAACAACCCGCCTTCGGTCCCGAACGCCACCGTGCCGAACTCATCCGAGCCACTGAGCAAGGCGACCAACCGCGCCGCCTCACTGTCGGCAGGCGTGGCCAGCCCCGGGTACGCACTCAACGGCTCCAGGCGAATGGCACTGGCGGCGCTCACGGTGCGCATGCGTGGCAACAGTTCGGCCTCGGCATAGGCCTGCAACTGATCGGCCACCGTCTGCGCTTCGAAGCCTGGCAAGGCGCGCACCTCGAAGTCGAAGGCACATTCCTCGGGCACGATATTCAGCGCCCTACCGCCCTTGATGGTGCCTGTCTGTACCGTCGAAAACGGCGGGTCGAAGCGCTTGTCGTGCTGGTCGGGCAGCGCCAGCGCGTCACCGATCTCGCCCAGTTTGCCGATCAACCTGGCGGCATACTCGATGGCATTCACCCCATAGGGTGCATAGGCCGAATGGCACGCCGCGCCGTGCACCTGGCAGCGCATGGCCAGCTTGCCTTTGTGGCCGAGCACCGGTTTGAGCTCGGTCGGCTCGCCAATCAGGCAAAGCCGCGGCTTGTCAGGCCGCTGTTCGAGCGCCGCGAGCATCGAGCGCACCCCCAGGCAACCCACTTCCTCGTCATGGGAAAACGCCAGGTGCACCGGCATGCGCAGCGGCTTTGCAACGAATGCGGGCACCGCCGCCAACACCGAGGCAATGAAACCCTTCATGTCCGCGGTACCACGGCCATACAGGCGCCCATCGCGCTCACTCAAGGCAAACGGTTCGACCGTCCAGGCCTGGCCATCCACCGGCACGACATCGGTATGCCCGGACAGCACCACGCCGCCAACATCAGCCGGGCCGATGGTGGCGAACAGGTTGGCCTTGGTGCCTTCAGGGTTATGGAACAGTTCGCTGGCCACGCCCTGTTCGGCCAGGTAATCGCGGATGAAACCGATCAACTGCAGGTTGGAATCGCGGCTGACCGTGGCATAGCCGATCAGCCGGGCCAATAGCGCGCGGCTGCTGAACTCACTCATCACCCGGCACCCCATAGCTCGGTGCAGTGGTGGGGTTCAGCGCGCGGGTAACGTAGTCCTGCATCTGCGGGCGGTACGCCTGCCACAAACCCTCGAGCACACCGATCGGGTCTTCATCGGCCCAGTCCACGCGCAGGTCCACCAGCGGCCAGGTCAGCTCGCCGGCGATCTTCAGCGCCGCCGAGTGCACCGGGCCTGCCTCGCCCCCTGCCGCCATTGCCGCATGCATGGCCGCCAGCAGGCGATCGGCCAAGTGCCCGCCGGCCTGTTCGAAGGCTTGCACCATGGCTTCGATCACCTGTACCGAAGACAACAGGTTGCCAGCCGCCGCGCATTGCTCACCGGCCACCGCATTGTGCACACCCAACGCCTGCTTGCCGGTAAACAGCGCCACCTGGCCATTACTGTCGATCACCGTGACCTGGCGGTACTCGCTCCAGCCATTGGCGCTGAGCACCTGGTCCAGCGCTGCAGCAGGCGGCAGCTGGCCCTGCTCCAAGGCATCGAGGATCTGCGGACCAAGCGCCGGCAAGGTGATGTTCTGGGTGGCAACGGCACCGACGCCTGCACGCACCCAAGGGCAACGCGCGCCGACGGCGATGCTCGACGAACTGATGGCGATACCGACCTGGCCGGTTTCCTGGCAGCGTCCGATGATGGAGAAGGTCATGAAGTGGCTCCTGTTGTTCTGGGCGATTGCAGGCATTCTGGGCAGAACCTTTTAGTGAGCGAAACCACCTTTTTCCTGTGCCTTGAGCAGGAAAAAACTAAGGCCGTGCCCAGCCCTGCAAACCCGCCTGAAAACCCTCGCCAACTCCGCTGTAGCCCTTACGCATCAAGGCCTTCGCCGTTTTATCGGCAAGTACTCGTTAAATACTAATTTCGCGATTTTCCGTGCATCCCTAGTCTGGCCCCAGGTAACGGCGGTCCTCCAAACCGACCTGACAAAAACCGCCTGAACAAGGGCTCGGACATGACAATGAACACAATCGAAATCGACACCCTCGTCGTCGGCGCCGGCCAGGCCGGCGTGGCCATGAGCGAACATTTGAGCAAGCTCGGCGTGCCGCACCTGGTGCTGGAGCGCAAGCGTATCGCCGAGGCCTGGCGCACTGGCCGCTGGGATTCGCTGGTCGCCAATGGCCCGGTCTGGCACGACCGCTTCCCTGGCCTTGAATTCAACCTGGACCCCGACGCCTTCGCCGGCAAGGACCAGGTTGCCGACTACTTCGAGCAATACGTGCGCAAATACAACCTGCCGGTGCGCACCGGCATCGAAGTGAAGAAGGTGGTGCGCAATGCCGACCGCCCAGGCTTCACCGTCGAGACCAATGAGGGGGTGATTCGCGCCAACCGTGTGGTGGCCGCCACCGGCCCGTTCCAGCGCCCGGTCATCCCGGCCATCGCGCCCAAGGACGAGCAGCTGCACCAGATCCACTCCGCCGCCTATTTCAACCCCGAGCAACTGCCTGAAGGCGCCGTGCTGGTGGTAGGTGCCGGCTCTTCCGGCGTGCAGATCGCCGAAGAGCTGATGCGCGCCGGGCGCCAGGTGTACCTGTCGGTCGGCGCCCACGATCGCCCGCCACGGGCGTATCGCAACCGTGACTTCTGCTGGTGGCTGGGCGTGCTGGGCGAATGGGATGCGGAAATCGCCAAGCCGGGCCGCGAGCACGTGACCATCGCCGTCAGCGGCGCCCGGGGCGGCCACACCGTAGACTTCCGCGCCCTCGCACATCAGGGCATGACCCTGGTCGGCCTGACCCAATCGTTCGACAACGGTGTGGCACGCTTCCAGGAAAACCTGGCCGACAACATCCGCCGAGGCGACGAAAACTACCTGGCCCTGCTGGACGCTGCCGATGCCTATATCGAACGCAACGGCCTGGACCTGCCGCCAGAGCCTGAAGCACGCAAGCGCCTGCCGGACCCGGATTGCATCAGCAACCCGCTGCTGGCGTTGGACCTGGCCAAAGCCAATGTCACCAGCATCATCTGGGCCACCGGCTACGGCGTGGACTTCAGCTGGCTGCAGGTCGACACCTTCGACGCCAACGGCAAGCCCCAGCACCAGCGCGGCGTTTCCCGTGAACCGGGCGTGTACTTCCTCGGCCTGCCGTGGCTGTCGCGCCGTGGTTCCTCGTTCATCTGGGGCGTCTGGCACGATGCCAAGCACGTCGCCGGGCACATCGCCACCCAGCGAACTTACCTGGCCTACCGCGACCGCGAACAGCGTGAAGCGGATGAGCAGCAACCTACCTCGATCAGCAACGTCAGCACCTTCGGAGCCCACTGATGCCTACCCATACCCGCATCCGCATGTTCAACACCAAGGCCACTTACCCTAACCAGACCCTGGACAACGACTTGTGCCAAGCCGTGCGCGCCGGCAACACCATCTATGTGCGCGGCCAGGTCGGTACCGATTTCGAGGGCCGCCTGGTAGGCCTGGGCGACCCTCGGGCGCAGGCTGAACAAGCGATGAAAAACGTCAAGCAACTGCTTGAAGAAGCAGGCTCCGACCTGTCGCACATCGTCAAGACCACCACCTACATCACCGACCCGCGCTTCCGTGAGCCGGTGTACAAAGAAGTGGGCAAGTGGCTCAAGGGCGTGTTCCCGATTTCCACCGGGCTGGTCGTGGCGGGCTTGGCGCAGCCTGAATGGCTGATGGAAATCGATGTGATCGCGGTAGTGCCGGATCAGGCTTGACCGAGTGAGGTGGCTGGGGCGCGCCGCGCCCCGGTCAGCTACATCCTGCCCAGTTCCTCGCGGCAGAACTCCACGAACAATTGCGCCGGTTTGGTCAGCTGCACCCGCTTCAACCGCGCCGCTGCCAGCCCCGACAGCGCCACCGGCTCGACGATGTCCACCGTCACCAGCTTCTGCCCGTCATAGGTGCATTCAGAATGCGGCCGGGTCACCAGCAGCGAAAATCCGAACCCCTGCCCCACCATTCCCCGCACCATCTCGATCGACGGCGAACTGAAGACAATGTTCGGCGTCAGGCCCATCTTGTTGAACAGGCTGACGAAGTAGGTTCGGCTCGGTGCCACATCCAGCAGGATCATCGGCTCCGGGCACAAGTCACGCAGTGACACCTGCGACTGGCCGGCAAAGCGGTGTTTTTCCGGCAGTAGCACGTAGGGCTTCTGAGGGGGCATCAGCGGCTCAGCCTCGATGGTGCCATCCAGGTCATGATCGTAGAGGAACGCCAGGTCGAAGGTACCCGCCGTCAGGCCTTGGATCAGTTCCTGCTGCTCGCCGTCGCGCAGGCGGATATCGACCCCCGGGTAGCGTTCGCGAAACCCGGCGATCAGGCGTGGCAGGTACAACGGGGCCACGGTTTCGAAGCAGCCGATGTCGATCTGCCCGGCCACCGTATCGTTGTCGGCCAGCGCGTTCTGCTCGAACTCATGGGCCATCTGCAGCAATGATTTGGTCTTGGCGTAGAAGCGTTTGCCACTGGGGGTGAGCGAAACGCCCTGGGCGTGGTGGCGGATGAACAGCTGTACACCAAAGCTTTCCTCCAGGCTCTTGATCGCTGTGGAGATGGACGGCTGGGCGATGTACAGCTGGCGCGAGGCCTCGGCGACGCTGCCGGCCTCGACAGTGGTGACGAAGTATTTGAGTTGTCGCAGGGTATAGGAAGCCACAGGCACCTCTCTGGCGCCGGTGGGGGCGCCTTTGGAATTATCCTGCCACTTTACCGCGCCGCCGCAGCCAAGGGCGCCCCGAGGGTGAAGGATTTGCCTATGCCTTGAACATATTCTCGCTCTGCCACGCCCGGCTGCAAAACGTCTTTACTGAAGGGTGAACAGCCACAGGAACGGTGTGAGCCTATGAAAATCGTTGTCACCAGCATCCTCGTCGACGACCAGGCCAAGGCATTGGCGTTCTACCATTACGTACTGGGGTTCGAGCCCAAGGACGACATCCCCATGGGCCAGCACCGCTGGCTCACCCTCACTTCACCCAACGAGCCCAACGGTGTTCAGCTGGTCCTGGAACCCGATGCCCACCCTGCGGCCAAGTCCTACAAGGCTGCGCTGCGCCAGGACGGTATTCCGGCAGCCTCGTTCGGCGTGCGCGACATTCAGGCCGAGTACACGCGCCTGTGCAAGGCCGGGGTGAGGTTCACCAAACAACCCACCGACCTGGGCCCGGTCACCGTCGCGGTGTTCGACGATACCTGCGGCAACCTGATCCAGATCGCTCAAAAGCATTGACCGTGGGCAATGGCAGCCCAAGCTGCCATTGGCTAAAGTTGCCGCTATTCCCGGTGCGCCAGAACAAGGAAAACCCATGCGCCACGAATTCAGCGAAGTCCTCAACGACCTGGTCGATTATTTCCTGGTCGGGGACATTCAGTTGCTTGACCGCTTCAAGCATGACAACCACCTGCCCGATGACCTGGCCAGCGAATTCACCCACACCGACAGCGGCGACAGGGCGGTGAGCGAAGGCATCGTCATACCCATGGCCGGGATCGACAACCTGCCCTACCACATCATCTTCACCCTGGAGGGTGATACCCCCGCCTTGCTCGAACCCGGCAGCCGACTGAAACACCGGCGTGGCGGTTATGTGCTGCAGGTCGAAAACCGTGCGGTGATGGTGTACACCTGGCGCATCCTCCAGCACTTCACCAACAAGACCCTCGGCGACCTGCTGGCCCGCTACCAAGTGCCGGGGCGGCCGATCATCGAGCTGGACAATGGCTGGTACGACGTCGAGGTACTGGGCGGCGCCGTAGTACGCGACGGGCTGTACGAACCGGCATTCGAGTTCGTGCTGAGCAAACGCCTGAGCCGTGGCCAGGCCCAGAACGTGGATCTGGGCTATGCCTTCAGCCTGCGTGGGTATTTCGACTGATTGTGTTCAGTGACCGCCCCATCACCGGCCAGCCGGCGGTGGGGCTTGAAAGCGCTGCAGCAGGTTCACGTGATATCCCGGTCCTTGGTCTCTGGCAGGAAGAAGATCCCCAGTACCGCTGTCATCACCGCAATCACGATCGGGTACCACAGCCCGTAGTAGATATCACCGGTGGCTGCCACCATGGCAAATGCCACGGTAGGAAGGAAACCACCGAACCAGCCGTTGCCGATGTGGTACGGCAGCGACATCGAGGTGTAGCGGATACGCGCCGGGAACAGCTCGACCAGCCATGCCGCGATCGGCCCATAGACCATGGTCACGTAAATCACCAGAATGGTCAGGAGCAACAGCACCATCGGGTAGTGGATCTTCGCAGGGTCGGCCTTCTCGGGGTAACCCGCCTGCTTCAAGGCGCCCGTCAGGGTTGCGGTAAAGGCGTCGCTTTGGGCCTTCAAGTCAGCCGCCGCCAGGCTGCTGCCATCGAAGCTCGGGATCACCCGCTCACCGATACGGATCTGCGCCACGCTGCCCGGCTCGGCCGCTTCGTTCGTGTACGGGATCGCTCGCTTGGCCAGCAGGCTCTTGGCGATGTCGCAGGAGCTGGTGAATTTGGCCTTGCCCACCGGGTCGAACTGGAACGCGCATTGATTCGGGTCGGCCATGACGACCACGGGGTTCTGCTCTTGGGCGACGAACACGTCAGGGTTGCCGTATTCGGTCAACGCTTTGAAGATCGGGAAGTAGGTCAAGGCGGCAATGATGCAGCCTGCCATGATGATCTTCTTGCGCCCGATGCGGTCGGACAGGCTGCCGAAGAAAATGAAGAACGGCGTACCGATCAGCAACGAGCCTGCGATCAGCAGGTTGGCGGTCTGCGGGTCGATCTTCAGCGTCTGCAGGAGGAAGAACAGCGCATAGAACTGCCCCGTGTACCACACCACGGCCTGGCCGGCAGTGCCGCCGAGCAGTGACATGAGCACCACCTTGAGGTTGTCCCAGCGGGCGAAGGATTCGGTCAGCGGCGCTTTCGAAGCTTTGCCTTCGGCCTTCATCTTCATGAACACCGGCGACTCATTGAGCTGCATGCGGATATAGACCGAAATCGCCAGCAGCAGGATCGACAGCAAAAACGGGATGCGCCAGCCCCAGGCTTCGAAGGCCTCAGTGCCCAAGGCCGTGCGGCAGGCGAGGATCACCAGCAACGACAGGAACAGGCCCAGCGTCGCAGTGGTCTGGATCCACGAGGTGAAGAAGCCACGCCGGCCTTTGGGCGCGTGCTCGGCCACATACGTGGCCGCCCCACCGTACTCGCCACCCAACGCCAGGCCCTGCAACAAGCGCAGGGCGATCAGAATGATCGGCGCTGCCACACCGATCGTGGCGTAGCTGGGCAACAGCCCGACGATCGCAGTGGACAGGCCCATGATGACGATGGTGATCAGGAACGTGTGCTTGCGCCCGATCATGTCCCCCAGACGGCCGAACACAATGGCACCGAACGGTCGCACCGCAAAGCCGGCGGCAAAGGCAAGCAAGGCGAAAATGAAGGAGGTGGTTTCATTGACCCCGGCAAAGAAGTGCTTGGCGATGATCGCCGCCAGTGAGCCGTAGAGGTAGAAGTCGTACCATTCGAACACGGTACCCAAGGAAGACGCGAAGATGACCTTGCGCTCTTCCTTGGTGATGCCGCGTTGGGGCGCGCTACTGCCCGTGGATGCGCTGTCGAGAACCGCCATTTGTTGCCTCCGGATTGTGGTTGTCGCAGGCCGGAGTACCTCACACCCATTTCACCGTCGCACCCAGGCCTCAGGGGCTTGCTTTGGTTGCGAAGCACGACGAGGCTGACCGCCTCGGATCGCAGCAAGGTATTTCAAGCATAATCGGCTTTGCCGGGATATCCACTTTGCCAGTATTGGCGAATTCCGTTTACTTCAAACCCGACCCGACACCGGGCCTTTGAGCTCGACCTGGTTGCCATCGGGATCGTAGCAATACAGCGATAACCCTTCGCCTTCAGCGCCATAGCGCACCTGGGCAGGCTCGACTGCAACGCCTGCCGCTTGCAGGTAAGCGGTCAGCGCTTTTTCATTGAATGGCGCTATACGCAAACAGAAATGGTGCAGGTTACGCCCTTCTGCTCCCGGTGCAGCGCCACCAGGGCGGCCAAGCGGGCCATCGAGGGTGACCAGATCGATCATGGCCGTACCGGTTGCCAAATGGACCATCCCCAGGTCTTCGCGCTCCCGGCTGACCGTGCAGCCCAACAGGTCACGGTAGAAGGCCACGCTACGCTGCAGGTCGCTGACGCGCAGCACCAGGTGGTCGATGTGCTGGATGGCGAAGGGTCTCATGCCGGCGCTCCTTGAGGCGATTGCACAGAGGTCCCGGCCACCATAGCCCAGCAAGGCCCGCTCCGCTACTCGTTCACCAGGCGCTGAAGCAGGCCGGCATCATGCCGGGCCAAGGTCCGTAGCAGCTGCTCGACCACCGTTCGGTCCGGCGCGTCCAAGTGGAAGTGATGCCCACCGGGGTGCCATGACACCCTGGCTTGGCTGGGCAATGCTGCCTGGCGCTGCGCGAAAGCACCGCCCGCAAATGCCCCCTGCCTGCCCAGCATCAGGTACAGCGGGCAGCGGATCTCCCTGAGCAGGTCACACGCCTCGCGCTCGGTCAGTGGCATCGGTTCGGGCAGCACCAGCCGGGGGTCATGACGCCAGCAGTAGCCATCGGCCAATTGCAGCAGGTCACGCATGGCCAGCAACCGTGCGGCGTCCTCGGCCAGTTCGGCATCGATGCGCTTGCGCCGCTGCTGCAAGGCGGTTTCCAGATCGTCGAAGCGGTTCCCGGCGCTGTCGGCAAAGCCGTGCAACCGGCTGCGTTGCACCATGCGCTTGAGCCGATAGGCACGGGCCAGGTGCTGCACGCGATCATCCTCGGCAACCGTGAACGGCGCCCCCATGCCGTCGAGGAAGGTCATGCTGGCGATGCCACTGGTCATGGCGGCCAGCAGCGAGGCGATGCCGGTACCCATCCCGTGGGCAAGCACATGAAACCGCGCCAGCCCCAGGCTGTCGGCCACCGCCAGCATATCCTCGGCATGCTCCCACACGTAGTAACCGCTGTCGTGACGCCGGTGATCGGAGCGGCCGTGACCGACCAGGTCGGGGGCGACCACGAAGCAACCCTCAAGCAACGGGCCCAGCCGCTCGAACGAGGCGGCATTGTCCAACCAGCCGTGCAACGCCAGCACCGGTATCCCGTCTTCGGCGCCCCACGTGCGTACCGCTATTTCAATACCGTCGAGGTCAAGCAGGTGATCCTTGGGACTGCATAGCGAACGCATCGCACTCTCCTTCGCTGAACACTGGCGCCATGCCTTCACCCCACCATCTCGCAGCGTGGCCTGCCTTGCTGGCCTCTTACCGACCCATGCATGCACGAGACCGACCCTTGCGGGCAACTATCTACCGCACGGCCGTTTCGCCAGCGGTGTCGACTACCGCCTCCACAGATACGAGGCTCATGCCATGCACAACGCGATTGCCCTGCACCACGACCTGATCACCGAGGCCCTGCCCCCATGGGCCCGCACCCTGCATCCCACGCACGCCAGAGGCATCGTGCAACGCGCACGCGCGCCCTACGTGGACGAGAATGGCGCGCCTTACAGCTGGTATGCGACCGCGCTGCCAGCGCATCGTGAGCAGTTGCGCACGCTCATCACGCAACGTGACACCTGCGTTACCCAACTGAGCAACGCACTTGTCGGCTTCAAGGACATCACTGCGTTCTGCAGCCCGCTGCTGAGCCGCCGGCTGGGGCTCAATGTGGCCGTGGACAAGGCCCAGTACAACTTTCAGCCCTTCGAGACGGTCATCAATTACGGGCCGGGCCCCGGCAGCCTGGACGTACCCGGGGATGGGCAACTGCAGGTAGAGGCCTTCGTCACCCGCCCCGTAGGCCCTCGCCAACCCCGCAGCTTGCTCGAAGCCGCCCTGCACAACTTCGAAAGCGCCCAACAAGTCGGGCCTTACAGCGATCTGACCCGCGCGCCCGATGACGACACGCCGCTGGCCAGTTTGTCCGCGGTGCAATTCGCGGGGCACTGCCGGGATCTTAACCTTGGGCAGCAATATCAGGACCACCTGCAGGCCATCTATGAGGGCCCGCTCAAGGCGCAGATCAGCCAGCTGTCGATGCGGGCCAGCCAGGAAGAACTGCGCGTGCAGGCCTACATCGCCTGGCTCAAAGGCCTGCTGAGCGCAGGAGGCCTTGCCGCGATCAGCGAGCTGTGCAATGGCGTACCTCACCCCGTTTACGACGGCCATCCCCTGCACAGCTGGCGTTTGAGCCTGCTCGACGTTCCGTTGCACGAGATGCTGTTCATCGGCGCCGATACGCCAGGTGCAATCACCCCCTGCATCGTCTACCTCCCAGGCGACAGCGAACACCCGGTGCGCGAATACCCCTCCCGTCAGGCTGCTGCCACGTATTTCCGACAGCGCCTGGTGCACAGCACCTTCCGCCAAACCGTGATCGGGCTCGCCTATAGGCGCGATCAGCCCAGGCTGGCGGGCAGGCTGCGGGACGCACTGTTCGAGACCGATGAGCAAGGCAGGCAACGGCCACGCACCTCGCCCAACCTCCACGTCGTGCCAGCGCAAACACGAACCGAGTTGTGGCCCACCCTTTACCGTGCCCACCTCGACCGCCTCAAGGCCGACGCCAGGGTCCTGGCGGTCCCCACAGCCGATGTCGACGCCGAGGTTCATCAGAGACACCTGCGGTACTGGCTGGAGATGGGCATGAACGTGCTGAACATCGCCGCGTTCTTCGTGCCCGGCCTGAACGCGGTAATGACCGGCGTGTTCGCTTATCAACTGATGGATTCGGTATTCACCGGTTTTGAGGCCTGGGAAGAAGGTGATACCGCGCAAGCACTGGCCCAGGTTGAATCGTTGGCCATCAATGCTGCCGCGATCGCAGGTTTTGCCGGCGCCGCCAAGGCCATCAAAGCGTCAGGTTTCGTCGATGCCATGCAAGCGGTATGGCATGAAGACCGTCTGCAACTGTGGCACCCGGACATGGGACCCTATGCCAGTCCGGTCACGCTGCCAACAGAAGGCCAGCCCGATGCGATCGGGCATTACGAGCTCGAGGGCAAACGCTACGTCGTGCTGGAAGGCACGGCCTACGAGACGTTCCAGGGCCCCGACCAGCAATGGCGCGTCCGCCACCCCAGCGCCCCAACCGCCTACGCGCCACTGCTACACCACCAGGGTGACGGGCGCTGGCTACTGGCCCACGAGCAGCCTGTGCAGTGGGACGATACGCAGGTGCTGCAGCGCCTTGGCCTCACCAGCCGGGGGCTCGACAGCGGCGAGCTGATCACGGCGATGCGCAGTACCGGTGCAGACGCCAGTGTGCTGCGCCGCATGCATGCCAAAGGGCTGCGCCCACCGGCCTTGCTGGAAGACATGCTGCTGCGCCTACGCCTGGACAACGAGGTGCAGAGCCTGATCCACCGTGTGCGCAACGGCCTTTCAATGGCTGCCCACAAAAACTTCGCGCTGCCGGAACTGCTGCGCTTGCCAGGTTGGCCGCAAGATCACGTGCTGAAGGTATTCACCGGCCCCGAACCTTGGGGCGATGCGCTGCGCTATGGCGCGCCCGACACCCCTGGCCAGGTGGAAATCAGCTTGACCCGCACGGACCTGGAGAATGGTCAATTGGGCCACGCCGTCGTCGCACAGCTGGACGAGCGACACGTGCGTGCCATGCTCGGCGACCTGCCCTCGCAGCAGTGGGCCTCGGCCTTGAACGCCAGGCTGGGCGAACAGCTGCAAAGCCAGCGCGAGGCGATTTACCACAGTATGCTGAACTACCATGCCCAGCCGGCCAGTGAAGCGGCACAACCATTGCGCAAGCAATTCCCCGGTGTGCCACCCAGCGCTCTGGAAGAGATCGTCCAGGCGGCCAGCCATACCGAACGTGCACGCCTGGCAACCGGACGTGTGCCGTTACGCTTAGCCGAAGAAGCGCGGCAGTTGCAAGCCCGCACCCGGCTGGACCGCGCCATCATCGGTCTGTACCGCCCGCACCTGGCCAACAGCGATAGCCAGCGGTTGATCGAAGGCCTGCTTAGCCAGCATCCGCAGGCAAGCGCCACGCAACTGCTTGAACTTGCCCTCGCCAACCGCGAACACTGCGCTGCGCTGATTGGCCAGCAGCCAATCAAGCCTGGCTATCGTTCACCTTTGCGCCTTGCCGCCGGCCGTATTGGCTACCCGCTCAGTGGCCGCGGCGCCGGGCGCGCAGTGCAACGCCTGGGCGCGCTCTTTCCTGAACTCGACCAAAGAGCGCTCAGGGCGCTGCAGTCCGAACTGGCAGAGGCGGGCAACCTGGGTACACAGATCAGCCGGCTGGAAGCCGAGCAACGGACCTTGCGCCAAGATCTGAGCAGATGGGTCGGTGACGCGTCTGGCCTGGACGATCGCTTCGACCGTTCCCACTTCGCCGAGAAGCTGCTCGCCGCCTGGAGCCGCGAAGGTGGCGCCAGCCGGGACACCTTAAGGCTGGACCGCATGCGGTTGCGCATCCTCCCGGCACTGGTGGCACGACTGCCCCATGTCCGCACCCTGGTGCTGGATGGGCTGGAGCTCGAGCGCCTGGAAGGCGGCTTCCTGTCATGCTTCCCTGGCCTGCGCGCACTGGAGGTGAGCGGTAACCCGGACATAGACGCCGAGGGGTTGTTCCAGGCGCTGAAGTCGGCCCCTGGCCTAGAATCGCTCCAGCTCACCGAAAATGCTTTGCCAGGCCTCTCGCCCCTGGCCCATGAGGCGTTGGCCGCCATGCCCGGCCTGCGCGAGCTCAACCTGCGCAGGAACCGTCTGCAACTGGACGCTGCCAGCATCGCCTCGCTGGCTGGCCTTCGCCTGGATGTGCTGGACCTTGGAAATAATGCCATTACCCTCGACCAAACCCTGGCCTCGGCGTTCCAGGCCATGGTTCATCCCCAGCAACTGATGCTGGATTTCAACACCCTGGATCTTGCCCCCGACGTCAGCTACATGGGCCGCCTGCGCACCCTGAGCCTGAACAATTGCGGCTTGCAGCAATGGCCCGAGGGGTTGACCCAGCTGATGAGCCAGCATCAGTACCAACTGCGTCACCTGGACCTGTCCATGAACCGTATTCGCACCCTGCCCAACCTCGCAGACATTCTACGCACCCCATTCGCCCGGGATGTCGCTGCGCAATTACCCGAACGGCGCTGGCACCTCAATTTCAACACGCTTGATGCGCAAACCCGTGCGCAACTGCGTGCCAGTGGCGTCGGGGTTTTCGAGCACGCACCCGACATGCCTGAATGGCAATCCCTGTGGCGCAGTACCGCCTCCACACATCAGGACCAGCTTTGGAGCGATCTGTTCGACCAAGGCGAAAACGGTGAGCTGCTAGGGATTCTCGAACGCCTGGTACAGTCAGCCGAGGCGCGGCACGAGCCAGATCACCTACGCCGCAGGCTCTGGGCCCTGCTGGAGAAAGCCGGCCGGGACACGGCGCTGCGCGAACGCCTTGCCGACGTTGCCCGTGCGTACCCGCCGACCTGCGGTGATGCCGGTGCCGATGCCTTCAGTGCACTGGAGATCGAAGTGCTGGCCCACGAGGCCGCAGGCCACAGCAGTGACCAGGCCAAGACCTTGCTCGCGCTCTACCGCAAGCTTTACCGCCGGGAGCTGGTCAATGAACTGGCCGACCGCATCAGCCTGAGAAGGACATTACGCAAGCAGGCGCTGCAAAATGGCGTGTTCGATACGGATCTGCCCCGCTACGATTCACTGGATGATCCGGCGGCCTTTCCTGACGTCGACCTGGAACGGGGGCTGGTCGACGATATCGAAGTCCGCCTTGCTTTGCGCCAATCCCTCGCAACGCGGCTGGGCTTCCCTGAACCCAGCCGCGGCATGCTCTACCGGGATACGGCCAGGATCAACAGCACCATCATCGACAGGGTGCACAGCGCAGTGCTTGCCCAGGACGCCGCAACCGACAGGCGCCTGGTATGGATAGTCGGGCAGGCAGGCTGGGTGCAATACCTCAAGCGTCACAATGGCGAAGCCTTCAGCCTGCTCACCGATTTCTGGAGGGTAGGCCATGACTACCTGTTCCATTGCCTGAATGACAGCGAGGAGCCAGTCACCCGTCTGGACGCCTCGGTGCTGCAAGCCCTGGTGCCTGTGCTGCCGCACAACCCGCTGGATGAAAACGGCCTGCTGCGGCGTGTGCCGATCAATGAGGGCCAATTCGACCGAGCCATGCGCGCCTTGAACGAGGAGCAGCAAAAGGTCGAGCATGGCCTGTTGCTCAGCCTCACCCGGCAGGCCGAAACCCTCGCGGGCTAAGCCGTGCTCATCGGCCGCGCAGGTCTTCGAAGAACGCCTGCCGGCCATCCACCTGGCTCGAAGCACGTGGCGCCGCGGCCGCTTCGCCGCTGGCCGCCTCGACGTGCCAATAGCAGTGCTTGGCGGCGCGCGTGACCGCCACATAGGCCAAGCGCTGTACCTCTTCCTTTTGCGCGGTGTCGAACGGTTGGGCATCACCGGCACGGCCAAGGCCAGCATGGCGATACACCTGGTTCTTGTATGGCGAGCTGGTCAGGTACTGGCAATCGCCGAGCATGAACACGGCATCGGCCTGCAGCCCCTTGGCGCTGTGGTAGGTCAGCTGGCGAAGACGCCGCTGTTCGGGCGGCAATGCCGCTTCGTCTTGCAGCACCCCGGCCAGGTGCTCGCTCATCAAGGCTTTGTCGGCGCCCTTGCGGTACAGCATCATCACCGATTCGCCACGCTGGTAATGTTCGATCAGCGTCTGGCCAAGCACCGCTTCGTCACGTTCGCATACCTTCACTGGCGATACCGGCAACTCGGCGGCAGGGCCCGCGGCCCGGGCCTTCTTGCCGGTGATCGATGGCGCGCCCTTGACCAGATGCTCGGCAGCCTCGATGACCAGTTGCTGAGAGCGGTAATTGTCGACCAGCATCACCCGCGTGTTGGCCGGCGACGGGAAGGTCTTGGTGAACTCCATGAAGTATTTTGGCGAACTGCCACGCCAGCCATAGATGGACTGCCAATCGTCACCCACGCATAGCAGAGAAGAATACTGGGCGTTGCGCCCGGTGTGCATGCCCGGTCCGCGGCGGCGGATCTCCGCGAGGCTGGCACGCAGCCAGCTGACGATCTGCGGCGAAACGTCCTGGAACTCGTCGATCATCAGATGCGCCAAGGGCCTGAGCAACGGGTCGGGCAACAGGTGCAGGTTTTCCGGATTGTTCTCACCGAACAGGGCGAACATGCGGTTGTAGCTCATCACCGGCGGCGACTGGTCGAGCAGATGCGACTCGAGGGCCTTCCAGTACAGTGCCAGCGCCTCGAAGAACAATGCGTCGCTGTCGCCGGAGGGGAAACGCATCGCCGCCACCGCAGTGTTGACCTCAAGGCCGAGGTTTTCGATGAAGTTGGCAGCACCGACGAAGGCATCGAGCAACGGCGCCGGGGCCAGTTCGCCCTTGACCTTGTACTCGAACCCGGGGCCCGCGACCGCGTCGCCGGCCAGCGAGGCGGCCAGGCGCCGGGCCATCGCATAGTTGTCCAGCCAGATCAGCGGCCTGTCGCAGAACGCCTGCAGCAACGTGCGCTTGACCGCCCATTCGGCACGTACGCCAAGCTTGGCACCCGGGCGCTGGTACTGTGCGCTTTCCGACGGGTCGAACCCAAGCACCACCCAGGCATCCAGGCCTTCCAGGCCTTCCAGGCGGCCATGCACATGGAAGCGGCTGCCCCGGATATCGACCGTTTCACGGCACGGCTCGATACCCTTGATCGGCCACACGCCCGCCGCGAACCACAGGTCCTCGATCACGTCGCACAGCTCTTCGTCACGCTGGGCAGCCAGCTGCGTCACCTGCACGCGTTTCTGCACGTCGGGGTGGTCCGGGTCCAGCGGCTTGAGCTGCAGGGCATCACGCCGCAGGGTCGCGATGATTTCTGCAAAGCGCGGGCTTTCGGCGAGCAGGTCGCGATAGCACAGATTGAGCTGCTGGCGCTGGGCGTCGTTCAGGCGCAGGTCGAACAGGTTGCTTTCGGCGTCCGCCTCACGCCCCGCTGGCATGTCGTTGCCCAGGGTCTCGAATGCACGCACCTGGCCAAAGCCCGGCAGGCTGCGGACCAGCGGCAGGATGCGGGAGTGGAAGGTACGTACCAGCTCGCGGGCACGCGCCGGCGGCAGGTCCAGCTGCCACAGCGAGAACACCTGCACCAGGCGCTTGATGAAATCCTTGCGAGACTCACGGGTGAAGGTGACGACCGTCATCGCGTCCAGCTCGTAGCCCAGGTAATGGCGCAGCAGCAGGATGCGCAACACCAGCGACGTGGACTTGCCGGCCCCTGCCCCAGCCACCACGCAGGTGGAGGGCGTGTCGCTGAATATCAGCTTCCATTGAGCGGCACTGGGCTGCGCCTGAGCGGGCAACCGCTGGGCTACATCGGCCTTGAAGCGCTTTTTCAGCTCGGTGGTCAGCGGCAGGCGCCAGTCGTCGAACAACAGGTCATCCCGGCCAGGTACTGCCGCGCTCTCAGGGCGCGAATCGCGAATCACCAGGACCTGGCGGCCCGCCTCATAACCTTCCACCCGCCCACGCTCGAAACCTTCGCGTACGCCATCAGCGTGGCCGCTGCGCTGGCCGGTGGCATGGCCCAGAAACCAGGAGTCACGGTGTTGCGCCTGCAAGCGGCTCAGGCCACGGCCCAAAAGCCGTGCGGCCAAGCGGCGCAGCCAAGGCAATTGTGCGGGCGGGGTCAGGTCGGCAGGGGCCTGGGGTTGCTCGTGGGCCACGGTCACTCCGTTGAAAATCGAAACGACGTGCATGTTCGCCGCATCGGCAAAAAATCGCCAGCGAATGCTTGCAGATCAGTGGATTAGGCGATGAACCGCACAAATCACTTCGGCCAAATATATCCAATTAAACGATCATAATCAGCCGATATTTACGCTTATTTTCGATCTTTCTTTCAAGCATCATGGCCCCATTCCACCCATTCAAGGAGCACGATCATGCTGCAACTGCGACCTTTCGAAGGCCTTGGCCATGCCAACCACGGCTGGCTCGATGCCCGTCACCACTTCTCGTTCGCCGAGTACCACGACCCGGCGCGCATGCACTGGGGCAACCTGCGAGTCTGGAACGATGACCTGATCGCCGCCGGCAGCGGGTTCCCACCGCACCCACACCGCGACATGGAAATCATCACCTATGTGCGTGAAGGCGCCATCACTCACCAGGACAGCCTGGGCAACAAAGGCCGCACCGAAGCCGGCGATGTCCAGGTCATGAGCGCCGGTACAGGCATCGTGCACAGCGAGTACAACCTGGAAGACATCGATACCCGTATTTTCCAGATCTGGATCGTGCCGGAACGCGTCGGCGAGGCGCCGTCATGGGGCACTCGGCCGTTCCCCAAAGGCGAGCGCGCCGAAGGCTTCGTGACCCTGGCCAGCGGCCGTGCGGGGGATGAAGAAAGCCTGCAGATCCGCACCGATGCGCGCCTGGTGGCGGCGACCCTGCGGGCAGGCGAAACGGCCGAGTATCGCTTTGACACCGGGCGCAGAGGGTATCTGGTGCCGGCCAAGGGCCTGGTCGAGGTCAATGGGCTGCGGGCCAAGGGCCGCGATGGCGTTGCGATCGAGCAGGAAGAAGTGCTGCGAGTGACCGCCATCGAGGACAGTGAGATCGTGCTGGTCGATGTGGCTTGAACAAGCAGGGCCGCGCTGCGGCCCTGCTTCACAGGTCAATCAGGCGATCGCGGCATCAACCAGTTGCTGCGCCTCGGCCACCAGGCGTTGCAGGTGCGCCTGATCGATGAAGCTCTCAGCGTAGATCTTGTAGATGTCCTCGGTGCCGGATGGCCGCGCGGCAAACCAGCCGTTGGCGGTCATCACCTTCAGGCCACCGATGGCCTGGCCATTGCCTGGCGCGTGGCTGAGGATCTGCTCGATAGGTTCCCCGGCCAGTTCGGTCGACTTGACCTGCTCCGGCGCCAACTTGCTCAGCAACGCCTTCTGCCGAGCGTCGGCCTTGGCTTCCACGCGGGTAGCGAACGGGGTGCCCAGCGCCGCGGTAAGGTCGGCATAGGCCTGGCTCGGGTTACGCCCGGTACGTGCCGTCATCTCGGCGGCCAACAGCGCCGGAATCAAGCCATCCTTGTCGGTAGCCCAGACCGTGCCGTCCATGCGCAGGAAGGAAGCGCCGGCGCTTTCTTCGCCACCAAAGCCCAACGAGCCGTCGAACAGCCCCTGGGCAAAGTACTTGAAGCCCACCGGCACTTCATACAACTCACGGCCCAGGCGCGCGGTAACGCGGTCGATCAGGCCGCTGGACACGACGGTCTTGCCGACGGCAGCATCGCTGCGCCATTGCGGGCGGTGGCGGTACAGGTAGTCGATGGCCACGGCCAGGTAGTTGTTCGGCTGCAACAGGCCATCGGCGGTGACGATGCCATGGCGGTCGTGGTCCGGGTCGCAGGCGAAGGCCACATCGAAGCGCTCGCGCAGGCCGATCAGCCCTTGCATGGCGTGCGGCGAGGAAGGGTCCATGCGGATCTGCCCGTCCCAGTCCACGGTCATGAAGCGGAAGGTCGGATCGACCTCGGTATTGACCACTTCCAGGTTGAGTTTGTAGTGCTCGGCGATCGCCGACCAGTAGCGCACCCCTGCCCCACCCAGCGGGTCAACGCCCAGGCGTAGATTGGCGCTGCGGATGACGTCGAAGTCGATGACGTTCGCCAGGTCGGCCACGTAATGGCTGACATAGTCGTGGCGCTGGGTGGTCGGGGCCTGAAGGGCCTGCCCATGGTCCATACGCTTGACGCCGGCCAGGCCTGCGGCCAGCAATTCGTTGGCCTTGGCCTCGACCCACTTGGTCACATCGCTGTCAGCCGGGCCACCGTTGGGCGGGTTGTATTTGAAGCCGCCGCTTTGCGGGGGGTTGTGCGAGGGGGTGATGACGATACCATCGGCCAGCCCGCCATCGCGGCCGCGGTTGTAGCACAGGATGGCGTGGGACACCGCTGGCGTCGGGGTGTATTCATCGTCCTTGGACAGCATCACCTGCACGCCGTTGGCGGCCAGCACTTCCAGGGCACTGGCGGCTGCCGGCGCGGACAATGCGTGGGTATCGGCACCGATGAACAATGGGCCGTCGATGCCCTTTTCCTGGCGGTACAGGCAGATGGCCTGGGTGATGGTCAGGACGTGGTCTTCATTGAAGCTCAGGTCGAACGAGCTGCCCCGGTGGCCCGAGGTGCCGAAGGCCACGCGCTGGGCCGCTACGGCAGCGTCGGGGCGGCCGGTGTAATAAGCGGTGAGCAGGCGGGGGATATCGACCAGCACGCTGGCCGGAGCCGGCTTGCCTGCCAAAGGACTGAGCGTCATGCAGAAACCTCGAGTTCAACGGATGTTGGAGTTGGAACACGCAGTGTACTGGGAGTTGCAACGAGGTGCGAAGGCCTTGCCGAGGATTATTCGCGGGTTATCTGCCACCAGCCAGGGAACATCTGCTGCACGCGCGGCTCGACGAAGCGCTGGTCGATCAACACCAGTACACCGCGGTCCTGATCGCCGCGAATGACCCGGCCCGCAGCCTGGATCACCTTGCGCACCCCGGGGTACAGGTAGACGTAGTCGAAGCCAGCGCCGAACTGACGCCCCAGACGCTGCTTGAACTGTTCGTTGACCGGGTTGACCTGGGGTAAACCGAGGGTGGCGACGAAGGCACCGATCAGCCGGCTACCCGGCAGGTCGACACCTTCGCCAAAGGCACCGCCCAGCACGGCAAAGCCGACACCCTGGCCGTCTGCGGCAAAGCGCGCGAGGAAGTCCTGGCGTGCGGCTTCGTCCATGCCTGGTGCCTGAGCCCAGGCCGAAATCGCCGGGTGTCGCTCGGCCAGCAGCGCATGCACTTGCTGCAGGTATTCGAAACTGCTGAAGAACGCCAGGTAGTTGCCGGGCTGGCGCTGGTACTGCTCGGCGATCAGCGCAACGATCGGTGCCAGCGAGGCCTGACGCTCGTGGTAACGGGTAGAGACCTGACTGGCGATGCGCACTTCGAGCTGCTCGGCGCGAAACGGCGCGGCCACTTCAAGCCATGCTGTATCCGCTGGCATGCCGAGCAGGTCAGTGTAGAAATGCCGCGGGCTGAGCGTAGCCGAGAACAACGTCACGCTGCGCGCAACCTGCATGCGCGGGCCGAGCAGTTTGGCGGGCGTTACGTTGCGCAGGCACAAGGTGGCCAGGCGTCGCTGGCGCGGGCCAGCGCGCAGACTCACGTCGAACAAAAAATGCTCATCGAACAGCTCGGCGACCCGGCTGAACTGCAGCGCCTGGAAATAGAACTGCAGGATGTGTGCATCCACGTCCACGGGCGACTCGTTCAACCGCTCCTGGATCAGCCCGATGCACTGCTGCAGCGAACGCATAAAGGCGTCCGGCAACTGCTCGGTGGCCAGATAAGGCGCTCGCTGCGCCTTGTACACGGCATTCCATTGGCGGTTCAAGCGGTCCAGCGCGCTGGCCAGCCCTGGCGGTTTGCGCTGACGCAACGCCAGCAACTGCCCCTGATCGAGGCTGGCGCTGTACATGCCACGGCCACGCTCCACCAGGTTATGCGCCTCGTCGACCAGCACCGCTACGCGCCATTGGTTGGCCTGGGTCAGGCCGAACAACAGGGCGTGAGCGTCGAAATAATAGTTGTAGTCGGCCACCAGGACATCGACCCAGCGCGCCATTTCCTGCCCTAGATAGTAAGGGCAAACCTGATGTTCCAGGGCCACTTCGCGCAGGTTTGCGCGGTCCAGCAACGGCAACCGGGCTGCAGCCTCCCGCGCCGCCGGCAGGCGGTCGTAGAAGCCTCTGGCCAATGGGCAGGCCTCGCCATGGCAGGCCTTGTCGGGGTTCTCGCAGGCCTTGTCCCGGGCGATCAGCTCCAGTGTACGCAGCGCGGGCTGCGGCGTAGCCTGGGTGATCTGTTGCAGGGCATCCAGCGCCAGGGCGCGGCCAGGGGTCTTGGCGGTGAGGAAAAACACTTTGTCGAGTTGTTGCGGCACCATGGCCTTGAGCAACGGGAACAGCGTGCCGAGGGTCTTGCCGATACCCGTGCTGGCCTGGGCCATCAGGCAGCGCCCGGTGCTGACCGCCTTGTACAGGGTTTCGGCCAGTTGCCGCTGGCCTTGGCGAAACTGCGGGTAAGGAAAGCCCAGGCTCTGCAGGCCGCGGTCACGCTCGGCCAGGCGCTGCGTTTGCGCCTGGGCCCAGGCGAGAAAGCACTGGCATTGGGTTTCGAAAAAAGCATGCAGCTCGGCGGCGCGGTAATGCTCGCTGATCAAGGTCTGGCCGTCGTTGTCCACGTTCAGGTAAACCAGCGCCACCTCGATGGCGGGCAACTGCCGTGCCTGGCACAGCAACCAGGCGTAGACCTTGGCCTGGGCCCAGTGCAGTTGGCGATGATTGGCCGGTTGCCGGGCCAGGTCACCACGGTAGGTCTTGATCTCTTCAAGCCGGTTTGCGGCGGGGTCATAACCGTCGGCGCGACCGCGCACCTGCAAGCCCTGATACGCACCTTCGAGTGCGACCTCCGCCTCATAGCCGGCGGCCCGCCTGGCCACGACACGGCGATGGCCCTCCATACCCTCCTGGGCAGTGGGCGACGGTGTGAAGCGCAGGTCGAGATCACCGGCCTTGGCAGTGAACTCACACAAAGCCCGCACCGCCACGCGGTAGTTCATGGCTCTTCGCTCCAGCGCACATGGCAGACCGCGACCGGCAGGCCGTGCTCGGCGCAGAATTCCAGCCACCGCAACTGGTTGTCCTGCAGGCGGTCGCCAGGTCCTTTGACCTCGACCATGCGGTAACGCCCCTGCTCCGGCCAGAACTGGATCAGGTCAGGCATGCCGGTACGGTTGTTGCGGATGTCCTGCAGCAAGCGCAGGAAACACTGCTTGAGGTGCTCCGCCGGGAGGCAAGCCAATGCCTGTACGAGCAAAGCATGGCTGAGCATCTGCCAGAACACGAACGGCGATTGCAGCCCTTGCTTGGCGGCATAGCAGTCGAGGATGGCCTGCTGATGCGAGCCGTCGTCGAGCCGGCCCAGGCACGCATCGAACTGAGCGGCGCGGCGCAGTTGGAAGTCGCAGTCATGCAGGTCTTGCGGTGCAGCCTGAAAGGGGTTGAAGAACGCGCCGGGAATCGGGGCAAAGATCGCCTCCCAGCACAACAATCCGAACAGGCTGGTGAGCAGCGTGTTCTCGACGTAGTGAACCTGCCCGCCTGCTTGCGCCAGGTGCTGGCGAACCGCCTCCTCGACACCCAACGCAGCCTGTTCGCGCGGCAGTTCGAGCTCGATCACCGGCGCGGGTGTGACAGGTCGACGGCGCTGCGCCGGCCCGCCCAGCTTGCGCACCAGGCGCGGCACCATGCGCTGCAGCGCCTGCACTTCCAGGGCATTGGCAGGCGCTTGAGCCAGCTGCAATGCCAGGGCATGCGCGTCTTGCCAGCGCTCGCTGCGCTCCAGCACGCGCACCTGGCGGATGCGCGCTTGGGCATGGCTGCTCTGGGCATACACCGTCAGTGCCAGTTCCCAGTCGCCAAGGCGCTCGCACTGCTGCCCCAAGGCAAACAGCAAGCGCGCGTGACGCCGGGCCAGCCACGGGTTGTCGCTGCGCCAGCCCACCAATGACTCAAGGATCGACGCAGGCGCCTCGCCCAGCTCCAAGCGCTCGGCGCACTGGTGCAAGGCCATGGCCAGGTCGACGTCGCTGCGCTGCTGCAAGGCCCGCGAGCCGGGGCTGAATGGCACGTGCTCGAAACGCAGCACGCCCAGGTCGGCCAGGACAAAATCAGACCAGTCCTGGTACAGGTTGCCGAAGAACAGCAGACGCATGCGATCGCACAGGGGCTGCAGGCACCACTGCACGATACGCACCGGTGCACTGGCGAACCAGTCGGACAGTGGCCTGGGCGCCAGCGCCAAGGCTTGCAGTTGCGCCAGCAGATCGCTTTTTGCCGCACGCGGTCGGCTCAGCAGGCCGGCAAAACCGCTGGCCAGCTCTTCCTTGCGCAGCAAGGCGAACAATTGCTCCAGGCTCAACTGTTCGGGTTCGCGCACCCAGCCCAGCGCCTGCAGGGGCTGCAAGGCCACAGACGAATCGCCAATCTCGGCATAATCCAGCCGGTCGCTGCGAAACAGCTCGCCCTTGCGCATCACCATGCGCACAAGCAGAGCCTGGGCTGGCTCCTCGATCCTGGCAAAAGCCTGGATGAACGCCAGCTCCTGGGTATCGAGCAGGTCGGCATAACGGTGTTCGACCCACAGCAGTACCTGGCGGAAGTTATGCAGGTAATAGAGCGGGTCGTCGACGGAATGGGCGATCACAGGGCGGGGTCGGGCAGCAGGAACGGACACTGTTTATACATACAGATAACGCTTGCTGGCAAGCCCCGTGGGTCAGGTCGGCCAGCGCCCGACGAATGGTGCGTGGGCCACCTCAGAGCGTCATGACCATCTCATGCCAGGCCATGCCGCCGTGGTCCGAGGGCGATGGCTTCACGTAGTGATACCCCATCTTGCGGTACAGCTCGACATGCTGCTGCTTGCACATCAGGTGGATGGTGCGCTTGTGCAGCGCGGTCATCCGCTGCACGAAGGTGTCCATCAGCAGCTTCGCGTAGCCTTTGCCCTGATGAGCCGGATCCACCACAACGGACATGATCACCACGTTGGCGGCCGCCGGGTCGTGGCCTACCAGCTCCTTGAAGGCCTCATCGGACATCACCACGTCGTGGGCGCAGCCACTGTTGATGAAGCCTACGACACGGCCGTCGACCTCAAGCAGGAGAAAACCCTCTGGGTACTGCGCGATGCGGGTGCGGATCTTCTCGAGGGTCGCGGCCTCATCGCCCTCGTACGCGCCGATTTCGATCTCGTAGCAGCGTTCGGCATCCTGTGGAACAGGTTGACGGAAATGTGGGGTGCCCATGCAGATGCTCCTGAGTGTGAACGAACAGGGCGCCATGATACGTGACCTGCCAGGGCAGGCGATCAGCTTTTGCTGTCAGCCTGGCGCCCGCGACGCGGTAGCAACAGCTGCTTCAACCGGCGAAGCTCCTCGCTAAGCGCTTCTGGCCGGTCGCCTGCCCAGGTGAAAGCCAGGTAGTGCTGATAACGCCCCTGCGAACTGAACCGCGCACCTGCCAGGACTTGCAAGGCCGGGCCAGACAATGCTGCCGCGATGCGCTCGAGGGCGATTGGCTCAAGCATGCGCACCCACAGGACATACCCCCCGTCAGGCATGTCGAAGGCCACTTGCCCGCCCAGGCAAACAGTGAGTTGATGGCATAAATGCTCCATACGCTTGCGCAGCTCCAGCCGACGCCGGCTCAACTGTCCGTCGACCTCGCCATTGCCGAGCATCTGCGCCAATGCCTGCTGACGCACGGGCGGCAGCTGGAACGCCCGCCGGGAAAACCGTTCGGCAAGGGTGCCATGCAGGCCCAGCACATACGCATAGGGCGCCTCGGCACCGACCAACGCCTGCAGCGACCCCAGCACCAACAGCCAACGTTGGTCGACCCAGTCACGCAAACGTGCCACAGGCGGTGTATCGAAGCAGTACTCGCTGTCCAGATCGTTCTCCAGCAGCCACACGGGATGCGCGGCCAGCAAGTGGGCAATCTGCCGCTGGACCTGCTGTGACATCAACCGCCCCGTGGGCATGCCAAGGCAAGACGGTATGACCATCATGCGTACCGACTCACGCCCCAGCAGGCGCGCCAGGCTGCCGAGGTCGGGGCTGCCGTGGTTGTCCACGGGCATCTCCAGCACGTGCAGACCAAAGCGCTGCAAAACCCTCAGCAAACGCCAGCAACACGGCGATGCGACCAGCACCGTGCTGCCATGCAACGCCAATGCCTCCAGCAGCGTTTCCAGCAAAGCCTGCACGTCGGGCCCCAGGTGCACATCCTCAGCACGCCAGGATTGCCGGGACGCTCGGGTATAACGTTCGGCCAGTATGTGCCGCAGGCGAACTTCTCCCGAACTCTGGGCGCCGGAGGATGAACAGGCCCGCTGTCGCGCCAGCCGTCGTTCGTGAGCGAACAAGACACGCTCCATCGCCGGATGCGCCAGCACGGCCTGGTCCGACTCGGCAGTGGCCGCTACGCCAGTAATGACTCCCGCGGGCACGAAGTACCCGGACTTAGGTACCGACAGCACCCGCCCTTCATGTTCCAGCAACCCGTAGGCCGTTTGCACAGTGGCCAATGAAACGCGCAGGTGCCGCGACAGGGCGCGCAGTGAGGGCAAACGGCGCTGCCCTCCCCGCGCGGCCTCATCGATCAGCGCTTCCAGATATCGATACACCGTCTGGTAGGCGAATTCACGCCCCATCAGGCAAGCCCCCGCAGGCAATCGAAGCAGCAGCGGGCCGGCAGGCCAGTAGCCCCAGATGCACATCACGTCGCGCCAGGTTGGCCAGCAAGGCCCAGGTGCTGTGATTCAAACGCCCTTCGTAGATGGCCCGCAATTGGGCGAGGGACAAACCACTGGTGTTCACCAACCAATCCTTGACAGGGTCGGGACACGGCTTGCCCTGCATGACGCGGTGCAGATAAGGCAGGGCCACCAACATATCGGCGTGGCAGCATTGCAGAAAGCGCTCCAGCCTCCGCCCCTTGTTGGCGAACGGGCTGTGCAGCATGCAAACGAGCTGAGTTCGCTCAAGGCCATAAGCCTTGGCAAAACGGCTGTGCTGCGATGCTGGCGCCCTTTCGCAATGCAGACGCTGCGCCAGGCTTGCCTGCGCAGGCGCATTGCAGCGCGACAGCAATTCGTGCAACTGGGCCAAGGCCAGCGGGTCAAGAAAACTCGCCAGGGGCATGGCCGTGTGCACCGGCTCGAAGCGGCACTCCATCATCGAGTCCAGCTCATCGCCACTGAGCAGCTGGGGCATCAGGTCGTCGATGGTAATCAGCCTGATCGGAAACGCCGAGCAACGCTCGGTGCCCGGTTTTTCGGGCTCGCCCAGTGAAGTGCCGGCAGTGTTGTGCAACTGGCTCAGCCGCTCGGCAAGCGTCGCCATGCATTGATGCAGGTTTGCCCTGCCCCCGTCACCCGCCTGGCGCAGGCCCCTGCGCGCCCATGCCAGGTAACGCAGCCGCTGCCGCGCAGGCATGGCGGTTACCATTGCATCGACTGCCGGCTGGCCGTCAAGCGCCAGCCACAGCGCTGCGCCGAGCTCCAGGTGCGTGCGGCTGCCCAAAAGTGCTTCAGGCCGCGCATCGACAAGATGGCCGAACACAAGCAAAGCATCGCGCGCCAACGCCCAGGGTTCGACCTCCAGATAGGGCCTTCGGGTGAACGACACCAACTGCCCGGCTTCGAGCATCTGCAACTGCACACGAGGATCGTCATGCAGAAACAAGGCACTGAACACACGCTCATGTTGCTCGAGAAGCGCGCCGCTGGCCGCAGGCAGGCATACAGCCACCACCTGCAACTGAAAGGTGACAGGTGCACGCTGGGCGATGCTCAACTGGGCCGCACGCAAGACCGCCAGCAGCCGGGCGCTATGGCAGTCTGCGCCTAGCAGCACGAGCAACTTGAAGGTACCGATGTATTCCGGGCCACCTGCGGCTACCAGCAGGCGCTGAATGAACAGCTGTAAAGAGGCGCGCTGGACCTGGGACATATGGCCCAGCACGCGATCCAGCACCTGCTGGTAGATATGGTGCATAGCTTGGTCGTGGATATTGCTCACATGTCACCTCACTACTTCATTCTTTCCACCGCCAACGATGCACTTTTGCATGAATGAATAAGCGGCGAATCAAGCCTGAAGAAACTTCCTACAAGTCTTTAAGAGAAACTGAAGTGACGAATTACTGTCGCCATGACATTGATAAAAATGAAACCCCGCGTGTGCCCGGCGCTGCGCCAGAATACCAAAAGCCAGGGGTGTTCTTCTCCATTGCACGCTCCTTGCGTAAAGCATCATTACGCCATTATCAAGCGTTGCTCAACGATTAAAAGATACAGATGCCGGTAAAAAAACCATTCAGCCGAATGACAAGTCACTGTGCGCCAGAGGCCGGGGAATTTCAAAGACAATGAATTTTCAAAGGATGTGCGGGCACGCGAAGTGGCAATGACTGTTTATGTAGGATGGGGACTAGTTAGTTGTAGGAATAGTCCCAAGCAATAGACTATTCACGGAAAGTTGGAGGTAAGGTACTGGAACTACACGCACTGGGTTTAGCGTTGCGGTCAAGGCATTCGCCCGGTGGCATCATGAAGGAGCGGTGAACCTGCAAAAAAAAACCCGAGCCAAGCCCGGGTTTTCTTGTACATCCAACGCCTGTCACGCCACGCCCAGGTCCAGCACCACTCTGCCGCCACAAGGACACTCATCCATGTACCGGTGCGCTTCAACCACCTGATCAAACGGATATACCTTGATGATCTGCGGTGTCAGCAACTGGTCAGCCGTGAACTGGTTGATATCACGCAGGGCGCGCTGCAACGCAACCTGGTCCTGGCTAATGCCCAGTTCCGGCTTGCCGGTGAAGTTACCGATACAGTGAACGTAGAACTGAATGTTCTTCTGGAACGCCGCACAGGCCGGGAACGGTGTCTGGTTACCCCCCTGCAGGCCATACAGCACCAGGCTGCCGCGTGGCGCGAGCACGTCGCCAAGGAGCGACATCTGTGGGCCGCCCATGCCATCGAGGACCATATCCACGCCGCGCCCATCGGTGTACTTGCCAACCTGCATGAGCAAATCCTGCTCTTCGGTGACGATCACCTTGTCAGCACCCAGGCCCAGCAGGTACTCGCGCTGCTCCGGCTCCTTGGTGGCAGCGAACACCTTGAGGCCCAGGGCCTTGCCCAACTGCACGAAGGCGGGCCCTGCGCAGTGGCTGGCATCGGTGACCAGCGCGGTCTGCCCGGCCTTGGCCCTGGCCAGGTCGACGTAGGCGAAGTAGGCGATCAGCAGCGGCGTGTAATGCACGCTGGCCTCGATCGGTGTGAGGATATCCGGGTACCGGGTAATCGCCGTGCGCGGCAGGACGATCACATCCCCATACACCGGGTGGTCATTGGCGCTGGTCGCCGGGAAGCTGGCCACCCGGTCGCCCACTGCAATGTCATCGACACCTTCACCCACCGCAGTCACCACGCCGGCCATCTCGTGGCCGATCCCCGCAGGCAGACGGGCCTGGGATGGCGCCAGGTTCTGCCGCCAGAGCACGTCGTACCAGCTCACGCCAATGGCCTCGACGCGGATCTGCACCTCGCCGACAGCAGCTGACGGTTCGGCCTGCTCCTCGCAGCGGAGCACTTCGGCAGCGCCGAACTTGTGGAACCGGATCATGCGGGACATCGCATACCTCGCCTTTGTGAATCTCGTATTACCACGGACTTTATCCGGGCTTTTGCCGTTAGACCATCAGTGGCTATTAATAGTCGACATGCTTGTCATCGATTGGGCACCTCACATTTCTGTGCATTGGCCCCCACAAATCGGTGCAGGTTAACAGCCTTTGGCCTTAAGATTCACCCCTGCCCCACTTTAGGCGAAGCGCACCGATGAATCGAAACGACCTGCGTCGTGTAGACCTCAACCTGCTGATCGTGTTCGAAACGCTGATGCACGAGCGTAGCGTGACCCGTGCCGCCGAAAAGCTGTTCCTCGGCCAGCCGGCGATCAGCGCGGCGCTGTCGCGCCTGCGCAACCTGTTCGACGATCCGCTATTCGTGCGCACCGGCCGCAGCATGGAGCCTTCAGCGCGGGCACATGAAATCTTTGCCCTGCTGTCGCCAGCGCTGGATTCCATCTCCACCGCAGTCAGCCGCGCCGCCGAATTCGACCCGGCCACCAGCAACGCGGTGTTCCGCATCGGCCTGTCGGACGACGCCGAATTCGCCCTGCTGCCGCAGTTGCTCAAGCGCATCCGCGCCGAGGCGCCCGGTATCGTGCTGGTGGTGCGCCGGGTCAATTACCTGCTCATGCCTACCCTGCTGGCCTCCGGTGAAATCTCGGTGGGGGTGAGCTACACCAGCGAACTGCCCGCCAACGCCAAGCGCAAGGTGCTGCGCCGCAGCATGCCCAAGCTGCTGCGCGCCGACAGCGTACCCGGCAGCATCACCCTCGATGACTTCTGCGCACGGCCCCATGCACTGGTGTCGTTCGCAGGCGACCTGTCCGGCTTCATCGACGAAGCGCTGGAAGAGATCGGCCGCAAGCGCCATGTGGTCCTGGCCGTGCCGCAATTCAACGGCCTGGGCAGCCTGCTGGCCGGGACCGATATCGTTGCCACGGTGCCCGATTACACCGCTGATGCACTCACGGCTGCGGGCGGGTTGCGGGCTGAAGACCTGCCGATAGCGGTGCGCAGCTTCGAGTTGCACATGGCTTGGCGAGGGGCGCAGGACAATGACCCGGCGGAGCGCTGGTTGAGGTCGCGGATTCAGATGTTCTTTGGCGACCCTGAGAGTCTTTAGGGCCGTCGGGCAGGCTGTTCAACTGATCACTTCTGTCTTTTCATAGACCGTGAAGCTCCATTCACTTCCAGTGGATTGCTACATTAGGGGCACATCTGAGGGTATGCTTTGGATGGTTTGAAAATGATACCCCCAATGCCTGATTCATTCTCAGTGAGGGCCTCACCGGCTGCTTGTGCGTTAGCTTGCGGCGAACTCACCTCTCGAACACTAGCTTTAACGCCTTCTGAAAAAAGGCTATCAACCAGTTGAGAGTATCCCTCTGAACCGTCCCGAGCCTGGAGCCGGGTACCAGCCGACCAACTAGGGCGGCAGTCCAACGAGTCCTCCCCTCCTCAAAGCGCGGTGATAGCTCCTAACCAGGGCAACGCTGTCAATCCTCACCAGGATCGACAGCAGGCGAGTCACCTTTTCAGAGTTTAGTTTTCTGCCGGGCCAAAGCCTTCGGTTGGAGTTTGTCTTGGCACACTTAGAGCCGGCGGTACTTTAGTGCCCGAAATATTTCGATCCACGGACATTGTCACTCCAGTTCGGGGATTCCCCTCTAACCTGACCATATTAAGCAAGTGCTGATCTGTGATGCTCGAAAATTTCTGGGCCATATGTCGCGCTAAGGACTCACTTGCAGTCGTCAAGACCACACTCATTGTCGGCATTGAGGTGGCCACGAGACGGAAAATATCCAACATAGCAACCCTATTGAGGTCATCCAGGTGCGCAATCGGCTCATCAAGTAAGAAACTACCACCTGTGTTTCGAGCCCGTGCAAGGTACAGCGAAAGCGCTAGATCTTGGCGTTGGCCTTGGCTGAATTTACTCTCGGCATCCAACCCTTCGTCATGCCCTTCCGCGAAAGCCGTCCACTGGAAGTATTTCTGATTTTCAGTGACCCCTAAACCTTTATAAACCTCATTGGCATGCATCCGGGAGAACAACTCGGTTGCAGGGCTGAGCAGCACTCCGAGACTGGCGGATGTCAGCTCTTTGACGTGCAACTCATATTGCTCGATAGCGCTATCCGCCTCAATGATATACTTAGATCCAACATTAAGCTTTTCTTGATAGCCCTTGCGCTCCGCTAGAAGTCTCTCAAGCGAGCTAGCATCAACATCAATTTTCGCTATAGCCGCACATTCGTCATACAAAGCCTTGAACTCAGCAACTTTTTCACGATCACTATTAATCTCAACGACTGCCGCCAATCGTGTCTCCGGGGAGATGATAGATCCCTGAACGACATCTTTCCAGAGGGTTATAAACCTATCGACGGCAGTAGTCATCGCGGAAATACTGCTAGCAGTAAATTTATTTTGTGAGTTTCGCTCATCAATTGCTGCCAGCAATGACTTTACAGCTTGATCAAGTCTGGTACGTTCAGGACTGTAGTCATCCATCTGTTTTTTATAATAGCTACGATACTCTTCGAGCGCGATAATCGCCCCCTCAACACGCTCAACAAAATTCAAGATTGGAGGACGCGAGAATAGCTTCTCAAGATCTGGCAGCTCAGAAAAAATCAAATCCAGCTCAATTGCAGCCAAAACTCGCTCCTTGAGATATTCTACCTGCTGAATATTGAGCCTCGAAAAATCTTTTACGCCCATTATCGTCAGATAATTTGTTCTCGCATCAAAAGCCGAAAGCTTGCCCTTAACCGTATTAAGCTGCCTGACGAACTGTTCATGAAGAGCTTGAGCGGATTGAGCCTGAGCCAACGCTTGGGCTGTAGCCTGAGCACTTGTACGTGCCGCATCCAGCTTAAGAGAGGCCTCCCGTATCGTGGGCGACAAGATTTTTTGAGAAAGAACCTTGCTTTTTAGCTGCCCCGAATCTTCCCACGCGTGTGTACAGAGTGGACAGACATGACTATCACTTGAGTTGAGAAGCTCCGCACCCAAAGACCGTAAACGTTCAGATGTATCCGCTAATGTTTCAAACCTTGCCGCTTGGCGAATTACATCGTCTTGAGCCAACTTATCCGCATCAATTGCCGCTTGCAAGTTTCCAGGTGGATGGACATAGTTAGCCTCCATCCGTGACTGCTCGCGAACTAGGCCGCTGATTTCTGGAAGTCTTGACTCCAGAGTATCCAAAGCGTCACGCCAAGAACCTTTCTTCTCTTTTGACCATCCGAACTCTACAAAGCTGGTGCTCAGGGATGAGTGAGTAACAGTATCGGCCTCAAAGTAATCTGCCACACTCGGCAACTTCGTAATGGCGCGACTGTTTTGCAGGATAGAGAGCTTCGAATCAGCCCAACTGACACTGCGCTCCCCATCGCCATATTTGATATTCGCCAGACTTAGCTCTTCCGAAGTGTTTTTCTGCTGCTCAGCCAGCGCAAGAACTTCTTCAGATACAGTTGCGACCGATCGCCGCAAGACTTCAATTTGCTGTTGAGAAGAGTGGAAGTAATCCCATTGCGACTCAAGCTCTATCAGCCCCTTAAGCCGTGACTCAGTTCGCTGGTCAAATATGCGCAGGCGTAGGTCAACCTCGCGTAAGTCGCTAACGAAATTTCCTTGGGTAGAAGACAGGCCAAAGCTTTCCTTCAGAATTCTGAGATTGGATAAACCTTTCTCCCTGCTAGGAGCACTTCCTTCCAGTCTAAGCTGAGTCTCCTCAATCTCCGTGGTAAGCCTGAAGATATTATCATGCAATCCCCTGGTGCTAGGCAAAGCGCCTCTGTAATCTTTCAGGTCACGTAGCGTGCCTGCCAGGTGCCCAAAACCAAGAATATCGGCGAATATTTGTTGCCGCTCTTCGGCATGCTTGTTATCAATCAACAGCGAAAGCGAATTTGAATACAACCAGCGGCTATTACGAAGCCAGCCTCGCTTGGCCTTCTTGGTTGCTTGTGGTGTCTTTCCAGAAATTGCAGCAGGAGTAAGTAATGTAAGCAACTTTTCATCAGTGAGTTTTTTGCGTTTACCGCCTTCTTTCGACAACCAAAAATTATCTGTTTGTCGCCACATCTCATGATGCACACCGTCGATTAGGCACTTCGCTGAGACGTAGGTTTCGCCCTCCCCCCACTGGCAGGCTAACTTATCGTCATTTACATCCTTGATCTCATTTGTCAGCAACCACTCTAATGCATAACAGATGGTGCTCTTGCCTGTACCGTTCGCAGCGTAAATTACCGTCAAAGGTGCATCCAGCGGGACCTTGAGTACGCCTGGAACCCCTCTAAAATTACTAATTTCAACGGATAGGAATTTGATTGGAAAATTACTCATTCAGGTTCCACTCCTTCCCGTGAAGCTTAGCAAGCTCGGTGCTTTTGATAGTCGCCAACGCCTCCAAAAGGCCCACGGCCCCTGCGTCATTGGGTGTGAATGCCGGGGGTGTAGAGAGAGATGAAGATCGGCTAAGCCCAATGGGCGTAATACGCTCGCATCGCTCCCATTCCCCATTCGCCATGACCACTACATGTTTACGCACAAATAGGGTATTTTTTTCGACAGCCAGAATAAAATCCTTCATTTCTTCACTGGCTTGCACAGCCATTACGAGATAGCCATCGATGACCGGCTTTGTTTTTTCCCGCTGAAGAATTCGAGCGTCAAGGTAGTTAACCGCTCTATCAGCATAGCGCTTGACATCAGTGGACTTTTTGTCTGTGAAGTCAACCAAAAGTAGCGAGGCGAATTCAGACTCCCAATAACCCAATTGCCCTGGCGCTTTTCCTTCTGGCCATTTTTGATCATCGTTCAGCATCAACGCTTCGATGGACACTAGCTCGAACTGTGCGTCGACAGCCCTTTGGTCAATTATTTCTAGCAATTTAGTAAGCATCGAGGTCAGCCCTGCGCTTCATGATTTCACCCATGAACTCATCTGGTGTTTGATCTGCATCATCAAGGCACTGATCCTCGACTTTCCGCAGATCAAACAAATAAACACTACGAGGCACGACTGCATCAGTGATGGAGTCCCTCACTGACGGGACAGCAGTAATATCGTATCTTCCGTGACTTGGCTTGTTCACTTTAATGGTGCCCCTGCCCTCTGCGAACACGAGTAAACTCGGGTGCGCGCTAGGTTGCCTGGCCCATTCAAAAAGTTGCGCTTCCATATCACGCACTGAGTAATCCTTACTACTCCACGCCATGATACTCACCTCGCCAACTTCTGCATCCGTATAGTTAATATGCCCCTCATAATGTGGGGTGACTGACCATTGACTAGATGGCGAGACCTTGATAAAACTCAGGGCATTAATCGAGCGCATGATATTAGCCCCAGCGGCACCCAGATCTTCAGGAGAAAACTCTCTATCCCTGCTAGTGCCATAACAAGCGCGATAGCTAAAATTTTTGCAATCAGCGATTACGCCATTCTGGATAAGCTCACTCAGATACTGGCGTTCTTTAAGCACCGCTGGCTGGTAGTCGTCATCTGGAGGATGGCGATCGAAGAGTTCGAAGAACTCCAAGGACTCAGGTGTAAGCTCATCCACCACCTGGTTAGCTATCAGCCTTTGGGACTTGACCAATTTGAGCGCTGGATCGGCTGTCCAATCCAAACAGAACATGAGTGATCCACTACCACTGCGCCGCATCACTCTACCAGCTGGTTTGACCAATTTGGATGAAGGACGCGTAGATTGTTCAGTATCCAACGCCGGAAAAATCCCTGTCGCACTCCACATTCCGGCATCACATTGGACAAATCGGGAGCTGTTGGCCATGACGATGCCGATAATTGAAGAAGCGCGCTGGCCATAGTAGTCCGAAGCTGCATTTAAGACAGTATTAACAGCCCCGACATGCTGGCAGGCTAACACCAGATTTGGTCGTTTACCCGCGTCCTCAGTACGACTGGCCATGAGTCTGCGTAATTGAGAGCGTGAATCTGTTACGGGGTTCGTGAAATCATTTCCGAGAGTTGGCCATATGACGACATCCTTGAACGCGAGTCGTAGCGAGGCACTACCATGATCCAACTCAGGGCTTCCAGTTTCATTCTCGACCAGAATGTAGCATTGATAATTGCCCTCGCGCGGATCTGACACCCAACACCAGCCAGCGTTAAACCGATTTTCAGCAGCCGGCTCCCACTCGGGGTCAATCCACACGAAATCATCAGACCCACGCCATTCTAATAACTGAGCACCCGTGACTTCCCCACACCCGACTGCAAAGACCAACGGATGCGGATATTCTCTAACAAGGGAGTCAATTTCTGCCCATTCAGCTACGGATGCAGCTCGCGAGCCAGCCGTAAGGATGACAGGTCTTGAGCCAAATTTAGACTTTACCGATCCAGTCACTGGACAAAGCATGCCTTTTAAAAAAGGAGTTAGCTCCGCTCCTTGTATTAAAGCAATATTGAAGCTCTTATGATCACCAAACTCATCATCATAATACTCAGTCCTGATCGCGACTGCATACTGCTCGTCTTGCCTCCCAAATTGCATACCATAGGTCAAGAATAGCTTTCCGACCTCATCCTTGACCGCAGCGAAGTTCGAATCAAGCTTAAAGTAAGTTTCTTTTAGGTTTGGAAGCTTTCTTAAAAAACTCGACAGATCATCTTTTTTATGAAGATTCGTCTGAAGACCAACAATACGACCCCATATCAGATCACATAAGTCTTTTTTCTTCAGCTTACTCAGAGCAGGGTGCTTACTGAGCTTTTGCGATGAGTTCCTTGCAGTAATCACCTTACTTTCAAAAATCTCACGCAATTTGTCAAAGCGCTCGCGCCCTCGATTAACCATTAACTCGGTAAGATCGATGGCCGCTCCATCAGCCGCTGCTACTATGTACCTGAACGGCGAACCGTCTGGTGAGACAATTTGGGGGCGTGTGTGTGCATAGAGAAAAAACTTGCATATCTCCAGTATAACTGTGTCTCGCTTTAGTACGGACTTTAGACGTTTGCACTGGATGACACCAACAGGAACCGAGTCTTTGAAGAGGATGACGTCACGGCCTTGGTCAGCCCCATCATTGAGGCGCCGTGCATCGTCATACCAATCGAACCCCACCTCCCCCATCTTATCGCGGTAAAGATCCGCGAGCAGCAGCTCAAAATGGTGATCACCCATTGCTTCGAAAGGAAGTTGCCCGCAATCAAATGCGAAAACATCCGGCTTATTTGGATTGTTCTCTCGTAGCTCGTCTTCGTGCTCTTCGTCGAAGCAAATATCATCAGAGTTCGTCAAAATTCGCTCCAGGCATCGAGTAGACCATGCCGTTGGTACCTCGGCTCGTGTTGATCAGGCCTTAGGCCTGACAACAAGTTTTTCAAGGAGGAGATCAGACGCCTGAACGCCGGCACCGGGCTCCCTCCCGTTCACCAATGGCGTTGGTCGCGTATGCCGACAGCTCTGCTGACGCTTACGCGAGTATGCCAATTTGGCATCATAGTAAACGGGTGTATGTTGAGATACCAGGCGGGTATGTTGGTCAACCATTTCTCGCCTAGCAGCTCGAACCGGGTGGCCAAGGATTGGCAAGCACTCATGGCACTGTTATCAATTATGGGAATCAAACGGGCCCGGCTATGTGGCGCCTCCTTCTGAACTCATAAGTCTCTTCTCCTTGCGCACGAAGCTAGCTTGAAAAAGCTGGACATGAAGTAAATCCTTTTCTTCGTCGTCGCTGCTGTCTAACGCAGCGAAACTCTGCTGGCTGCGGATTAGGGTCGCCATGGTGGTCAACGGGGCTATCGGGGTTTGAGATTCGTCGAGGGCCACGCACCTTCTACAGCGCTCGTTCTTTCTTGGGCGCGCATTGGAAAATATCGATTAGCGATCACTCAAGTAAAGCCGCCTCGTCTTCGGCGCGCATGGCCATGGGCTCGGTGGCCAGCCAGATGGCATCGATGTGGGTCGCTTTTGGCAGTTTCCCTTCGTACGCGAATAGCAGCTTTCGGTTACTCTAGTCGACCAGGAGCAGGGGAACATTATGCAATAGGACACCTGCATTCGATTGCCGTCAAGGAAGCCAGCGCAGCATGCACATCACTTTTGGCCTTTTCCTGGACGCCCGTCAGGGTCCGTCCCCAACGAACTTCTTCAATAACCCGATAGTAGGCCGTCTCGGTTTCCTGTCCCTGCTGGAGACCTACCTTGGTCTAAGCGCGCCAAAAGCCTCAACGGCCAGACGCGTGGCCATTTACTCCGGCCTTCTGCGGGCTCATGACAACGACTCGCGCTTCTACAGCGACTCCCTGAAAGTCGACAGCATTGGCACTGCCGCGCGCCTCCTGGCTTGGCGTGACGAGTGGCGGCTTGGCGGCTGGGACGGCAGCGCGAATCCGGAGCACCCACCGCGAATCCAAGAACTTGCGGCCGTCGAAAAGACCGCTCTCGAAGCGCTGCCCCCCGGAGAGGCCGAGCGCTTGCATCTGGTGATACAAGCTCTGAGTGCCTCCGGCCCCTGTCCCATCAGGTCAGTCCACCTGGTTGACCCGCCTGAGGACTTCCCGCGCCTCTGGCAGCAGGTGTTGGAGCGCCTGCCCGAGGTCGAAGTTCGCCTTCCTGAACCACAGGGAGCAAGCCAGCTCCGCGCGGTGCAGGAGCACGCCCTGACCGTGCTGAACGGAGGCTCTGCGGGAAATTCGGTTGTGCCGACCGACGGGAGCATCTTGCTGGTACACACCCTCGCAATCACTACCGCCGAACATTGGCTAGGCACGCAGCACGTGCACACGCCCGGAGACCGACTGATCCTGGCCGAGGATGCAGGAGACTCACTGGACGTATCACTGTCTGTTTCTGGTAGCGTCAACTGCGGGTTCGAACGTCCTAGTCAGCTGCGCCCGGCCCTTCAGGCACTAGCCCTTGCCTTGGAGCTGTGTTGGGACCCAGTGGACATGAACCGCCTTTTGGACTTCCTGACTCATCCGGTCGGCCCATTCAGTCGCGCTGCGAGAAGCAGACTCGCACGCGCTGTCGCCAACCAACCCGGGATAGGTGGCGAAGCCTGGACGACAGCCAAGAACAAGATCGCCGCAGATGACGATGCCCCGGAAGTGGCAGATGAAATCACCTTTTGGCTGGAGTCAGAGCGCTGGGCACGAACAGATGGAGTGCCGGTAGATGCACTGATCGCTCGCGTCGATCGGATGCAGGAGGCTATGCGGCGTCGCCTCTTGGGTGAGCCTGCTGACGCGGCAAGCTTTATGGTGGCGCATAGCCAATGTGCGGCTGTTCATGACGCATTGACCGAGCTGGCTCGGCAAGGTGTGGCCAAGCTACTGCCTCGACAAGTCGAACAGTTGGTCGCCCACGCCACACCCGCCGGAGCAACCAATCCCGCTGCGGTTTCCCATATTGGTTGCATGCGCTCGAGCAGCACGGCAGCCGCTTGCATCGAAGCAGCTGATGAAGTGATATGGTGGATGCCGTCGACGCCTGCCCTGCCCTCGCCTCTGCCTTGGTCTCCTGCCGAGGTGAATGCTCTAACTCAATTAGGTGTGCAGTTGCGAGACCCGGCGCGTGAGCTTGTATCGTTAGCACTGAGGTGGCTGCGGCCACTACTTGCCGCGAGAAAAAGATTCATCATCGTCTGCCCTCCTCCTGGTTCAGAAGTGCATCCGATTCGTCAGCTTCTTAAGAAGCTCGTACCGGATATCGAGTCCGCGTCGCTTGACTTGGACACCGCACTCAATTCCACGCTACTAGGGGTAACCGCCGAGGTGCTTGCACCTCAGGCGCTGCCCGCTACTCCACGACACATCCAACTGCCTCATTCCGTGCAACTCGGCGACGCCCTACAGTCGTTCACTACGCTGAACGAGCTTTTCAATGATGCAGCCCTATTCGTTTTGAAACGAGTGGCGAAGCTGGATCCCACCTCAGTCCTAGAGGTTGATGAGGGCAACCGCCTGCTGGGCATCCTCGCTCATCGGGTGCTCGAGAAACTCTTCGCGCACGACAAAGCCTTGAGTTGGTCAAACGCCGAAGCCGTTGACTGGTTCCGCGCCGTAGCCGACTCACTCTTACTGACTGAAGGCGCTGTACTGCTCATGCAGGGTGCGGGGGTAACACAGCAGCACTTCCGGCAGGTATGCGAACGAGCCATCGGAAGTCTCCTCGATCACCTCAGGCTCGCAGGTGCCATTCAGGTTCAGACTGAGGTGGAGTTCAGAGGAACCTTGGGAGGAGTCCCGCTGATCGGCAAAATTGACCTCTTGGTCACACTTGGTGACAAGCGAACTGTCGCCGTGGACATAAAGTGGAGGGGCGATACCTACTACGCCAGGCTGCTTCGCTCTGGCGAGCACCTACAGTTGGCGCTCTACTCCAGCCTCATTGAGCAAACAAGCGGTATCGCACCCGCCGCGCTTGGCTATTTCATCCTGGAAAGTGGCGGGCTGTACATCACCGCTGCCGACATCTTCCCAAAAGCGCAAGTCAGAAGACCGCCGGACGGAGTAACCGTCTCCAATCTATTGGACCGCGCCCGCGCTACCTGGAAGTGGCGCAAGCAGCAACTGGATGCCGGGACCATCGAAGTCGTTCCGGAAGATCCGAACGACGAGTACCAGGGCCCTGAGGGAACCTTTCCGGTCAACGGTCCAAGCAAATGGGACCGAGACCATCTTATCTTGCTGGGAGGCTGGAAGTGATGAACAACATCGAATTCATCAGCGCAGGCGCCGGCAGTGGCAAGACCTACAAGCTGACCGAAACTCTCGCACAAGCCCTCGAATCTGGCACGGCACGGCCTCACGCCATCTTGGCCACGACCTTCACGGTGAAGGCCGCTACCGAGCTGCGCGAACGCGCCCGCTCCTGGCTTCTTGAAAAGGGCCGTATCGACCTCGCCACCGCCATAGGCCAAGCACGCTTGGGCACCGTCAACAGTGTCTGTGGTCAGATGCTCAAACGTTTCTGCTTCGAGTTGGGGCTGTCTCCCGACCAGACTGTCCTGGGTGAAGGTCAATCCAAGAGACTGCTCAAAGCCACGCTGGCCGAGTGGATGGATGCCGACGCACAAGCGGAACTAGTTTGGCTCACAGAGCGGTTCGGCATCGAACAGGCGGACTGGTCCAAGACTGTTGAGGCTGTCGTCAAGGCCGCGCTCGATAACGACATTGAGCCAGGGGCGCTTCGCATGATGGGTACTCAGAACGCGGACGCTATGCTCGCGAACTGGCCTGTCCCAACTGCGGGGCTGGACCCGACCATGGCGTTAGCGACCGCGCTGGCCAAGGCGCACCAGGAAGTAACCGCCTACGTAGAACAGCAGCAAGCTGTCGGCGCCAAAGTTGCAGACAACCTCTTAAAAGGCCTCGACGGGCTGCAAAAACTGGATCGTCTCTTCCGTGAAGGACGCTGGTGCTGGCCCGACTGGATCGGCGCAGCGGGGTTTGACGCCGGCGCTAAGGTCAGGGATATCGTGGCACCAGTCAAATCCGCTGCTCAGGCCAACGAGTCTCACCCGGCCTTTCATGCCGAGGTCCGTCGGTACCTTGACATGGTGTTCAAGCTGGCCGCCGACGTTCTCGACGCCTACGAACAGGCCAAGAAGGCGCTGGGTGCAGTCGACTTCAGCGACCAAGAGGTGTTGCTGCTACGTGCATTGAGGACAAAGCCTGCCGTCCGTGAAGTGTTGGCGGCAGAACTGGATCTCATCATGGTTGATGAGTTCCAGGACACCAGCCCGCTCCAACTGGCGCTTTTCGTCGAGCTGGCCAAACTGGCTAAGAAGTCGGTGTGGGTCGGTGACCCCAAGCAGGCTATCTACGGCTTCCGCGGAACTGACTCGAGCCTCATTTCCGGCGTTCTCAGCGCCATCAAGGGCTGGGGCGGAGTCATAGGGAAGGCTCTGGACACCTCCAGGCGCTCCACCGAAAGCCAGGTCTTACTCACTAATAGTGTATTCAGCTCTGCGTTCGAGCCCGACCTGACGCCTGAGCAGGTTCGGTTGCAGCCTCTGCGGAAGGACATCCCGGACCAGCCCGCGCTGTTGAACTGGAACTTCGAGAGCAGCCGAAACGACTCAGACTACCTAGGCCTTGGCCAGGCCATCCGCGAGCTGCTCGAGTCCGGGGTTAAGGTCGAAGACAAGGACACCAAGGAGCTCCGTCCGATTCAGGCCGGCGATGTCGGAGTGCTGTGTCGCTACAACGACCAAGTCGAATTTGCCGTCACGTCGCTCACGCGCTGGGGCATCCCGTCAGCCAGCCCACGCTCCGGCTTGTTGGGGACTGCCGAAGCCATCTATGTCATGGCCTGTCTGAGGCGCATGAACGACCCAACCGACACCGTCGCCACGGCGCTGGTTCTAACGCTGGCCGATGGCACTCCGATCGAGACCTGGCTTGCAGACAGGCTGCAATACCTAGCCACCGAAGGGGTGAGGTCACACGAGTGGCTGACGAAGGGTGATAGCGCCCATCCGCTACTGGCCCGATTGGAAGAGCTGCGTCCAACGCTAATGGCTTTGACGCCACAGGAAGTACTGCGACTTGCTGCTGCCGAGTCCCAAGTAGTGCGGCTGGTCGGACAATGGTCCACCTCCCCTCACGAGAGCCGCAATAGACTGTCCAATGTCGAGGCACTGGTCGAGCTCGGAAAGACTTTCGAGGACGAGTGTGTCGCTGCGAAGCGACCGGCGACCATCAGCGGCATGCTTCGTTGGCTGGACGAACTCGCCAGCGCAGAGGACGATAACCGGGCCATTTCAGAAGACAACTCGGTCTCGGTCATCACCTATCACGGGGCCAAGGGGCTGGAGTGGCCAATCGTCGTGCTGACAAGCCTCGATGCGACAGCACGCAGTTCGCTTTGGGGTGTACGCGCGAGAACAGTTGGGGGCTTCGATCCGCAGCAGCCGCTCGCCAACCGCTTCGTCCACTGCTGGCTGAAGACCTGGGGCAAGCGTTCCCAACCCCAAGCCGCCCTCAATGCTGAAGCCAGCTCCACTGGTCAAGCCATGCAGGCCGAGGCACTGGCCGAGAACAAACGCCTTCTCTATGTGGGCCTGACCCGCGCGCGTGATATGAACATCGCAGTGTCGTTTGTTCGCAAGTCAGGGGCGGGGCGCGCCTGGGTCGGCGAAATTCAAGGCGCACCCGACCTGTTGTTCGGCGATTCAGGAACTATAGCGATTCCCGACGGCCAGCAGCTCTCAAGACTATCGAGATCGTGGAGCAAGGAGGACTGCTCAACGGAGCCACCTGCCAAAGCCTCCGAGCCCTGCAGTTGGTTCACAGCTCGTCCGCGCGTGCAGGCCGAGCCGTTGTGGCATCGACCGAGTTCTGCCTCGGGAGGCACGTTCAAGGTAGTCGAGACTGACGCGGTAGGAGTCCGGCTGAGCTTGGCGGGCAAGCCCGACATGGCATCGCTGGGCACAGCGCTCCACCTCTGTATCGCTCGCGCCGGCGTGCTTGGCGGGATTTCAGTCCCTGAAGTCGAACGAATCCTGATGACCTGGGCCGTGGCTCATTCTGTGGATAAGGAAGCCGTTTGTGCCCAGGCCAGAGCGTTCCAAGCTTGGGTAGCCAAGCGCTGGCCTGGCTGCCCCGTTTACGTCGAAGTTCCCATCGAAGCGAGTGGCCCTAACGGCACTCGTATCCGGGGCCGCATCGACTTGCTGGTCGAACTGCCAGATGGTTGGATTCTCATGGACCACAAGTCGAACCCCGGTGGCTCAGCCAGAGATGAGGACCTGGTGGCTGAGCACGGGCCCCAGCTCGAGTCCTATGGTCATGCCCTTCTCAACGCGACCGGCAAGCCCGTGAGCGAGCGATGGCTCTACATGCCGGTCGCTGCACGAGCAGTCCGCCTCTCCTGACGCTCCCAGAAGCGTACCGGACTTAGTTAAATAGAAACACGAGGAAAAGCAGAGATGGATGTGAAGTTCCTGTCGGCTTCCCAGACGCAGTCGACACTCATAGCACTGGTTGAGAACTGCGAGTCGATGCAATGGGCAGTAGCCTGGGCGACCGAGAACGCGGTCTTCGAGGCAGCGATGAAAGACAGCTCGAAGTTCGAGCACTTCGTTGTCGGCACTCATATGTTCCAGACGCAGCCCGAGGTGCTTGAGCGGGCGGCAGCGCTAGCAGCCGCAGCCGTCGTTCCTCCTACGGGCGACCTGTTCCACCCGAAGGTCTACCTGTTTCGTAACGGGCAACGCATACGCTGCGTGGTCGGGAGCCCGAATCTCACGAAGGCGGCGATGAGCCGAAACGTCGAGGCGAGCGTGCTGCTTGATGGCTCGCTCGACGATGCAGCGCTGGTAGAGCTCAGTCGCTTCGTCGCAGAAGCGTGGAAGGGGGCGGAGGACATCTCTCACGAATTCCTCTATCGGTACCGTCACCAGTACGCAGCTAAGACGGCTGCGCGACAGGAACTGATCAAGTTCGCTGACGTTCGGCTACCTTCTAAGCCGAATACCAAGCGCGCGCCACATGACATGAGCTGGGCGGACTACCTCGTGCAGGTCCGAAGCGCATCACACCCGTCTGCGCACCTGTTTAAGGAGCGCTTGGGCGTTCTGACAAAGGCTCGCGCCCTTTTCGCGACTGGCATACCCTACGCGCAGTGGAACGAGGGCGACCGCAAGCTGGTCGCTGGTACTCTCGGGCGCAAGAAGTCTCAGCAGCCAGGCGTGGACTACGGGCTTTTCGGGAGCATGGGCGCAAGTGGGACGTTCGCGAACCTGGTCATCGAAGCGCCCACAGGTCTCTCCCACGCCCTCGACTTCATCCCGTTGATGGGCGCGGTCACGCAGGACGACTACGACCGCTACTGCAAAGCGTTCAGAGCAGCCTTCGATCAGGACGGGCGAGTCGGCGGACTACCGACCGCGACTAGGCTCTTGGCGATGAAGCGGCCTGACGCATTCGTGTGTATCGATTCGGCCAACCGAAAGGACTTGTGCGAAAACTTCGGTGTCAGCCCGAGCACAACGAACCTGGAGAACTACTGGCGGCGCATCATTGAGCCGATGCACGGTGATCCGTGGTGGAGACATCCGCAACCCAGCAATGCGGCTGACGCCGAAATCTGGTTGGGACGCGCAGCGCTTCTGGACGCCATCTACTACACGCCCCGTTGAGCCTGCAGCTCGTCGACTTCCTGCGGACGCAGGACACGTCCATCCCCTCCTGAAACGCCGATGTTCACCGATGGTGAAGAAGTCGCTGACTTGGTCATCTTCAAAAATATACATCTTGGCAGTGCAGGCCAAGACCCTACGCCACCGCCTCACCATAAGTGAGGACGCGTGGTTTCTTGCGAGTATTAGTGTTCAGCTTGCAGCCTTTGCCGACGCCTGGCTATGGAATCCGACCGATAGCAAACAGCCTTTCCGGTCACTACCGACGAGTCCCCTAACTCCCGCTTTGGGTCGAAATCGGTCTGTCGCGAATGGCAGCAAACGACTGTGGATTTCAACCGGCCAGTAGCCCTCACTGACTACCCCATCCGGACGAGAAGGTATGCTCCCAGTCTATGTGCACGACAAAGGTCACATCACCTGACTCAATTCCGCTAACCAAGGCCCATATGCTTGGTGAAGTATGGGTATTAGATCCGGTCGCATCAGTACGTCACACCCCTCTATGCAGTACGAGTCCTGAATCGAAATCTGATCGCTATGCACTCGCCAAGTACGTTGAACCACCGCGAGGTTTCCAGCAGCATCTACCCACTTCATGGAGCCTGCGTATGCACAATGGTGCAGATCAGCAAGCATTTGAAGGCTTGCCGGAGGGACGAGTAATGAAGCCCTTCCCAGCCAGTCCTCAATTGGGCTCAGGCTCACTAACCAAGGACCACGCTCGTCCATTATCTCATCCGGACTACCCGTAATGATCATCCAATCTTCGATATGACCTTCGTTGAAAGGAAACGCATTGGGAGGGACACTCTCATCAGGATGCACTGCAACAATCCCCCCCATGCGGGTGGTCGTTCGCTGCCGCCCCGATTTAGTCCGCGAGCTTTGAGGATGTTCCACCTCATAGAAACCAAGTCGAATCCAACCACTGTACTCAGGATCATCGTCAGCGACCGTGACGATCGGGTTGAGACCATTGCGCGCACTGGGTTCCCATTTAGGGCGCGGTGTCCTGCTGGCGACAGCCATCAAGTGCGCAGGGATATTTGGTAGGATATAGCGCAGGATCTCCTCGTCCAACTCTGACTCGAAGCCTTCGGGTAGCCCTTCAGGACGCGGAAGGCTAACGAGGATAGAATCAAGAATGGATAGATAGATTTCCATTTGCCAAAGCAAAACTTGGGCTGAAAGACGTGCACTACCATTACGGCCGGCGCTGAGCTGCCATCGCTCGCGACCCGGAGTAGAATCACGCCACGCAATGTTATTCAGACGCTCCTCGAGGATATACGGCAGGTCAGGCCAGGACTGCGACAGAAATTCCATCACTTCATACTGCTCAAGTGCTGCGATCATCCGCAAAGGTTGATGGACGACCGGGCTGGAAGACATCGTGGATTCGGTTCTGTCTGCAACAGTCACATCTATTCTGGCTAGAAGTGCTCGAGCCATCCTCGCCACTGCCCATGAGTCGGACTCGGCGCATAGCATAAGCTCGGGACTGACATCAGTAATGAGGTTCGATAGGTCCACCGGGGACTCAATCAACACGCGAAGCATTAGATGCAGCGAGGACACTGATGTATCGGCCAGTAGCCAGTGGCTCAACGGACGAGCGAATAGATGAGTTCGATCGCGTAGCAGACGTGCTATAGCACTCAAAACCAGCCCTTTGCGTGGTAAGACCGGATTGCCTAGGCGATTCAGGAGCAGGCTGATCAAGGCCTCTTCCACTGACCAGTCGCAATCGTCTGCCTCAAGACTTTCAAACCCAAGGTAGCGTCCCGGCAAAGGCAAACGGCGCTCCATCACGTTGAAGGCCTCGGCCCATGCTTGTGACGCGATGTCGGGAACCTCCCATTCGGCAAGTTGCTCAACCAGACGTTGCGTCACACCATGAACATTGCCAGACCGCAGCTTACGGGCCGTCTCGTCTGCTAGCACCTCCCTGGCTTGCGCAGGATCAAGCTCAAGCGCTCTGTCTACCGAAGCTGCGTGCTTACGATCGCCTACGTTATGCCAGCCACCGCCGCCTTTTGCACAGCTATACGCAAGCACGTAGGTGATGGCGGCCAGTTGTACATGACCGGCGTTATCAAGCGCTTCAGCCAGGCCGTTAATGGCCTGATAACGATCCCGGAACCAGTAATCCGTATCGTGCACATAAAAGTGGATCAGTCGTCGGGCTGCTAATTCATCGCCTGCTTCGACCATTTCGCTGATGATATAAGCCAGAGGTAGTGTTACCACCCCGTCGATCTCGGAATCCGAGATTTTCGTCGCACCTAATCTGCGAAGCGTAGACAGCACATCCACATAGCTTCGCGTTTGAGGAAAGGCGGGACGAAGCTCCTCACCTGCCGTGTCGTTCTTAAGAGATCTGCTTTCACTGCGCACTATCGGCGTGGGATGACGGTAATCACACAGGGCTGCTGGAACGGTAAGCGCATGCTCTGATGCAAATTTTAGAAGCCGCTCCACGGCATCGACCCGATACCGCATAGCATCATCTAACACTTCTGCACATAGTTGTGTGAATCGCTCCTGGACGTAGGACAGGCTGTTCGGGATAAGCCGTTCAAGAGGAACTAGCCGTTCCATGACAAGCTTACTGGCGCCACCGTCGTAATCAACCTCGAACAAGATTGAGCTCCATACTCCATCGAGCAAGAGCGGATCCGCCGTTTCAGCAAGACTCTTCAATACACTCGTCAGTGCGGCGACCGTGATCCAGGACTCCCCCCCACGTTCACGTGCCAATGTCGATGCTAAAAGCCGAACACCGCGTACTGGGTCAACAGCCATGAGTGCACTGAACCAGGCATTCGGTGCATGGCGTGTTTCTCTGCCATCGGTATGATTCATCACTGCTCGCACGAGCGGCTGCAACTTGGTCAAGCCATCAAGCGCTGCGGTGGAAGACCCTCTCTTCAAAGCGCTCACACTCTGGATCAGGTCAAACAGAGAGGTGTCTTTGTGAAACCCGTACCCCAGTAGAAACCCGCAAGAGTTCCCCCAATAACTGGCTGCCGCCTCAGGTTGCCCTGCAACTGCTAACGCCTGTGCCACCCGCATGGAAAACTCGGCATGGTTGCTGTAGTAAGTACCGCCGTCTCTCTCCTCTGCCACGAGCTCACGATCTAAAGCGTCGACCACCAACTGCGACGCTGATTCATGTTTAGCGTAGGGAATCAGTATCGAAAAAAAAGTATTGGCCGAAATGGCCCCGCCGTCTTCCCTGTCCATCTGGGTCGCAATACCCAGACGAACCTCGGATATGGAGGAAATGGCGTAGTCCCACTCCTCCAGCGTTCTGGGGAGACGCAGTGCTCGGGCCAGGCTCTCAGCTATAACTGAATGGATGAGATACAGATCGCATGCCCGAGGAGATCCCACGAACGGACGAACATCCCCGAGAAGCTCTGCAAAAACGGCACTAGAGTCAGATGGACTGTTTTGGAGGGCCGCCGCTTCAGCTTCTGCGCTTGCTATCACGAAACGCAGCCAGCAACGGTACCAGCCGTCCCCTTCGACACGATGCCGCTCCGCGTCCAGGATTTGTGAATTGCCCGTTAAGGCATGTAGGCGTATGGATGCAACCCAGTCGCGAACTGGCTGGGTGCTGTGTAGGTGGCCATTGTCGTGCAGAGCAATGTCTAGAGTGTATGGTTCAACCAAAAATGGCTGGCCATTTTCAATGGAACCCCCTCGCTCCAGACACCATACAGCCTGCTCTGCTCCTTCGGCGTGACGCAGCGCGTTGTTGGCGTAATCTGCCGCCGCCACAAAGTTGCTCGCCTCTCATGCGACGTCCGACAGCCCCAACCAAGTCGCACAAGCACGCTCATCACTTAAGCCGAATCGCTGGTCAGATTGAATGCGCACTCGCCCAGCGAGACGTTCAACGGAAGACATAGGTAGCTCGTGAGCGAGCATGCTCGAAAGGCTACGTACGAAGATGAATTTGAGTTCTTCCTCGAAATACAACTGATCACAAACCTCTCGGGCGACACCAAACGTATGCCCTAAGCGCAGTTGTCCTCGCAGCGACGCCAGGTAAACCTTTTCCTCCTCGTACAGACAAGCCTCAGGATCGAAATGATCAGAGTGACTGCTGCGCTGGTCGTCAAACCATAACTCAAGGTATTCCGCCCAGGGTGCCACTGCGCCTTGGGCCTCGACCGCCTCACACGCGAGCAGTCCTTGAGTTGCATCCAGAGTTGGTTCTCCATCGAAGAGCATGCGTTGCGCGAGAGCATGCGGCCCATGTAGCGCCTGGTAGGTGACCCAATACGGATGCCAGCGATTTGTACCTTCATCAAAGCACATGTCGAGTGAACGGAAGATCTCAGCACACCTGAGCAGCACTGGCCAGTTTCCGCTGCTTGCCGCAATGTCCGCTGCAAGCGAGACGCCATTTTCAATAGCCGCTCTAGAGTGTCCATGAATGAGACTGTCACGCGCAAAGGTGGCAGAGACCCGCTCCAAAATCTCATCGTCCCGCCCCATTCGGCGCAAAGAAGGAAGCAAAAAGCGGTATGAGCGAGCGTCTTGAAAAAAGTCTTTGGATTCTAGCCAGACGATGACCGGATTCAGGATATTGCGAACGCTTTTGCCTGCGGCTTGTAACTCGTCAAGAATGAAGCGTCTGAAGCTCTCATGAAATATCCGTACACCGCCTTGACCTGTGGCGTGGGAAAGGATGGGGGACAACATGGCCAGCGCTTCGGGAACATAGTCTTGCATCAAGCTCCCGACAATTTCTTTCAGCTCTGCCTCTGTCACCGAGAAATCAAGCACACCTAGGATATTAGCCACGGGGACGTTGTTGCGGCTGGCGGTCAGGTTCAGGTGTTGGTAGTAACGGGTAATGTCACCGTCAAAGGCTGGCGCTGACAATAGCCATTCATGAGGCGCTTGAATGCGCCCGCTCTTTAACCCCTCAGCGAGGCCAACCGACAAATAGCGGGTATAGAGAGGGTTTCCTTGGGCCTTCGACGCCAGTAAGGTGAGTAACTCGTCTCGTTCACCTTGGTCGCTAATGGCGACGTCTTCAAATGCTTGTAAAACGCCGTGCTTATCACACAGAGAAAATATCTCCTCGCGTTGCCACGCTTGAAGGGTGTGTTGGTGCAGTGAGTCCTTGAAACGATCTCGGAGAGGATCAAGGTGCTCGCCAGGTTGAGAGCCAATGACAAGCGATACACCTTCAGGTAACGCGAGTGTCGATAAGCGCTCTACGATATCCGTTTCATTATCATTTAGGCTTTGCGAGGTGCTGCGTACTCGCGCAATGTGATCCAGACCGTCGACAATAATGACGACTCGGGAGCCGCTTTCAGCGACTTGCTGCAGGCTTTCTTCAAGGACATCAGCTCCTGCCGCAAAGGTCTGCCGAGCAGAGACGCTCTCTTGCTCACTCAACCAGTCCTGGATGTCCCCCAGAAGATTTGCAAACAGGATGTTGGTGCTAACCCGCTTCTCTGCCAAGCCGTCTCCAGGGGCAAGGAAGCAGTAATGCTGCGCTACAACAACACCGCGATTTCGCAGAAAATCGGCAAGCTGCGTCAACTCCCAAGATTTACCTGATCCGGGGCCAGCAAGGATCAAATGAACGCCTCCCTGCAGCACCGTTTCAGCCAGATCGTCGCGAACGTGCGGTCGCAGCTGTAGCACAGAATTATCAATCGGGAACTGTTGAAGTACTCGCCCGAAATCTGTGCGCAGCATCAAACGACTGGCTACGTTCCCAGGGGTCAGCCTCTCGCCTTGAATACGCGCGTTGGTGGCGATGTGAATAGCTAACGCTGCAACATCCTCAGGCCGTCTTTCGGCGTTGGGGTATCGCCCTATTCCAACATCCTTCTTCAACAAGTCGAGCAGTAAATCCTCTAACGGGCCGGGGCTATCAAGATCAAGCGTTGCTGAGGGCAAAGCAAGTTCAATGATAAAGCGCTCGCAAAAAGCGACAACCTGATCTCGGGTAAGCGGTGCTGGGCCCTCCTTGGAGGGGCAGAGTACCGAGAGTCTTGGGCCTTCGGCATCTGGCCATATTCGAGCTGAATCGATGCGATATCGCTTTGTAGTAAACCCTGCGAACGTGCCAGCGGCTTCTGACACTTCAAATAAAGCGGACAACGCGTCGGCTATAACAGGGGGCTGCCAGGTCGCGCAGAGCCTGTACTCGTCAGCTGCGTCCATGCCTGCTTGGGTGAACGTCTGAACCAAACGGTCAAATCGAAGAGAGGAGGCATGGCCTGTGAAATCTTGAAGCTTCAGTGCGACGTCGGGGTTCAGGCTGGACTTTAGCTGGCGCCGGATTCTGGTTCCATTGGCCGTCACCTCAAGATCGTCGAAGCGGTCGTCTTCGACAGTTTTACGATCCACGATGACCGCTTCATGCTGGTGAACAAGTGCTCGAACCAATAAGTATGCGGTAACCAAATCTTGGTAGGCATAGCCCCTATGAGCGGCACTCAAGGAGCCCATGTGTGTCGTAATCAAATTTCCCGCTCCTTTTTAAAGCCCGGCACTAGGGCCCTCCTTCACTGGCTACACATATTAAGCTACTGATGGCTTTCTGGTTGCTCTTTGCAAAATGCTTTAGGTTCTGTATGTATGAAAACCTTTGAAACCTCACCGGAGCCTCTGCTCCAGTGCCAGGTTGTAGTCGTACTTGATCAAGCTATAGATCTTGATGTGCGGGTCGTCCACCGCCAACTCGAACATGCACAGTACGCCATCAGCACTCGTGAACATGCGCTGGGAGTTAAAGCTCAAAGCCAGCTTCTGTGCACCGTATTCAAAGGTGACGGCACGGTTGGCAACTGCCTCGATTTGATTACTGGTGGTCGATACGCTCTTGAAGCGGAAAACCAGCGACGCCGCCATGTCCAGGATCTTACCGATAAAGAAGCTTTCCTCCTCTAGCTCCCGCTCCGGCACGGCGTGGAACTCCTTGCTGCCAACGACGTGCAGAATCATGCGTTTGATCGACAGGGATCGCCGTTCTTCTTCGGAAAAAATTCACGCTCCGTTCAGTGCTTGAGGTCGGCCAGGTTGGATACCCCTCCTGACCCGAAGTCAAAGTCGCATCGACCTTCACGAGCGCTACCGATCCGGATCGGGTCGAAGGCACATGCTGGACGGCGTCAGCAGCCAAATACTGGACGGAGAATATGTCGAGCATGGAAATACTGGCAAGCAGCCATCCTCGTGAAGCGGACTTGAAAACAATCTTTCCGTCAAGTGCGAGCTAATATGTGAGCGTACCGACATCACATTTGCTGTCTTTCTCCTGCCCGCAAGGTATCGAGCCTCGTGTCCCGGGAATCAGTGAAACTCATCCTGCTAAATTTCTGAGCCTTAACCCTACTTGTGCCCGATCAGCAGAACTCAAGATTGACTACGTAAGGACTATTCCTTACCACTCAACCTGTACATCCGGAGAACGCTCATGCCTGCTATCCACGAAATCGCCACGTTGACCTCGAAGGGGCAGGTCACACTGCCAAAATCCGTTCGCCAGCTACTGGGCATTGACACAGGTGGCAAGATTGCATTCGACGTACGCGGGGGTGAAATCGTGGTCAGCCGCGTAGAAACCACCCACGAAGACCCTGCCATCGGTGCGTTCCTGGGTTTGCTAGAGGCTGATATCCGAGGCGGCCGCAACCTCACCACTCTGCCGGAAGACTTGGCGCAAACCATGCTCGCCAACGCAAACCACTGCGTAAACCTGGACGAAGATATCGATGGTGAGGTCGCGATCTGATGCTGCAACATGGCTGGACACTGTTGTTCCATGAAGGTGTGACGTTACAGCTACGCAAATTGCAAGAAGCCGCCGCCCGGGCCGAGCAGAACGACCCGCAAGGTTTTGAGAGCAACGCCAACGTCAAGCTGTTTCGGGCATTGAGCCATCTGATCATGGAGGCTGTGCCTGCCGATCCGGGCCGTGATGAGTTCCGACAAGGCAATACGCTGGGCACCGCCTACCGACATTGGCGCCGTGCAAAAATCGGCAGGCGCTTTCGGCTGTTCTTTCGCTACGACTCAAGGTCCAAGGTCATCGTCTATGCATGGGTCAACGACGAAAACACCCTACGCTCCGCAGGCAGCAAATCCGATCCCTACGCGGTCTTCGAGAAGATGCTGGGCCGCGGCAACCCTCCTGATGACTGGGATGCGCTGACTGCTGCGACGCGTAGCGACTGGGACGAGCCCAAAGCATGCATAGCGCGAGTGGGTGAGGGATCGCACTTTTGAAACCGATCCCTCCTCGCTGCGTCCACTGGCATCCACTCGTAGCTGCTGTTGAAAGGGGTACATCTGGGGGTACAAATCCAATTTTCCGCTCATAACCTTTTGATTTATATGAATATCCAAATGTTTTTTGGCGACCCTGACAGCCTCTAGGGCTTTGTCCTAGACCGCCTGAAGTCGGCCGATGGCTGCCTGTGTCCATCGGCAGAAATCGGACAAATGCAGCCGTTTGAGAATGGCCCGAGGCAATTCTAAGTCCTCGGTCAGTGGGTACTTGCTCGCCGTTTCAGCTCTTCCAACCTCCCCGACAACGCATCCCTATACTTCCCTGCCTGGCACGACTCAAGCGCTGCCTCCGTTTGCGCGATCGCAGCGTCTGTCGCGCCCAATGCTTCGTGACATTTACTGGATCGTGTCCCAGGAGGTGGTGTAACTCATCCGGATGTGCTTCCGAGCTTTCACCCTGCTTATGCTTGGTCAGCAGAAAACCAAGATTGACCAAGTAAGGATTATTCCTTACCCTGCAATCAATACATCCGGGAGAACGCACATGCCTGCCATCCACGAAATCGCAACGCTAACCTCGAAGGGGCAGATCACACTGCCCAAATCCGTTCGCCAGCTTTTGGGCATAGACACTGGAGGCAAGATCGCATTCGACGTACGCGGGGGCGAAATCGTGGTCAGCCGCGTAGAGACCACCCACGAAGACCCTGCCATCGGTGCATTCCTGGGTTTGCTAGAGGCTGATATCCGAAGCGGACGCAACCTCACCACCCTGCCGGAAGACTTGGCGCACACCATGCTCGCCAACGCAAACCACTCCGTAAACCTGGACGAAGATATCGATGGTGAGGTCGCGCTCTGATGCTGCGACATGGCTGGACACTGTTGTTCCATGAAGGTGTGATTTTACAGCTACGCAAATTGCAAGAAGCCGCCGCCCGGGCCGAGCAGAACGACCCGCAAGGTTTTGAAAGCAACGCCAACGTGAAGCTGTTTCGGGCATTGAGCCATCTGATCCTGGAGGCTGTGCCTGCCGATCCGGGCCGTGATGAGTTCCGCCAAGGCAATACGCTGGGCACCGCCTACCGACATTGGCGCCGTGCAAAAATCGGCAGGCGCTTTCGGCTATTCTTTCGCTATGACTCAAGGTCCAAAGTCATCGTCTATGCAGGGGTCAAAGACGAAAACACGCTACGCTCCGCAGGCAGTAAATCCGATCCCTAAGCCGTATTCGAGAAGATGCTGGGCCGCGACAACCCTGCTGATGACTGGGATGCGCTGATTACTGCAACGCGAAGCGATTGGGAAGAGGCCAACCCATAGATTGCCGCAAAAAGTCTGGCCTGACTGTCGAGTGTGAGGTCCTGCACGGGTTCATCGAAGAAGTGTTCAAACCAAGCGCGCAGCCTTGCCGGGTGTGGCACCGCTACGAACGCGTTGATCCGCTGCGCCGTTTCCAGCTCGCGCAACAAGCCGGACACCACGGTCATCTGGCAGGGGTCGACCTGCGAGCTCAGCAGGTGCGCAGGGAGACATCGCCTCCCATACGGATCTCCAGGCTTACCCCGCTGGAACCCACAGCGCGTGGCCGTAGGAGATCACCCACCTGCCGCCGTCGCTGCTCACTCGCATCACCTGGCGGCGTAGATCAGCTGATCATCGGCGTGGCAGTGGTTGGCCACCACCTCACCGTGCCCATAGTCCATTCCTAACGCTTCCATGCCGCGAGTGCCCTTGCGGGGCAAGCAAGCGCCCACAATCTTGGATGACCTTACTTTTCGTACCAAACCTGGTACTTCATCGCCAGCAACGATAAATCGGGCTGTCCGCCGGGCGAGCTCGCGGGCTTCCTTCAAGCAAAGCCTGGCTCGAGGTATCGCATCAGACGCGCTCGAAGGCCAGTGCCAGGCCCTGGCCGACCCCTACGCACATCGTTGCCAGGCCGCGCCGGCCGCCCTGCTTTTCCAGGGCGTGTATGGCGGTCATCACCAGCCGTGCACCGCTCATGCCCAGTGGGTGACCGAGAGCGATAGCGCCGCCATGCGGGTTCAGCTGCATGGCATCGTCGGCAATGTTCAATGCCCTGGCCACCGCGAGGCTTTGGCTGGCGAACGCCTCGTTGAGCTCTACGACATCGAAGTCGCCAATTTCGAGTTCAAGTCGGGCAAGCAGTTTCTGCACGGCAGGCACAGGCCCGATACCCATGATCCGTGGCGCAACCCCCGCGCTGGCCATGCCCAGCACGCGTGCTCGCGGGGTGAGGCCGTGGCGCTCGACCGCAGCTGCGCTGGCAATGAACATGGCGGCAGCGCCATCGTTCACACCCGATGCATTGCCTGCGGTCACGGTGTTGCCTGGCCCGTTGACCGGCTTCAACGCCGAGAGCGTCTGCACGGTGGTTTCCGGGCGTGGGTGCTCGTCCTGTGCGACGATCCGCTCGCCCTTGCGGTGGCGAACGACCACAGGGACGATTTCTTCTGCGAAGAAACCACTGAGCTGGGCCTGCGCCGCGCGTGCCTGGCTACGGCTGGAAAAGGCATCCTGGTCTTCACGGGAAATACCGTAGTGCGCGGCAACGTTGTCCGCGGTCTGGGGCATGCTGTCGACGCCATACTGCTCTGCCATGACCGGGTTGACGAAGCGCCAGCCGATGGTGGTGTCCTCGATGCTAAGCGCACGAGAAAAAGCGGCCTCAGCCTTCCCCATCACAAACGGTGCTCTGGACATGGACTCGACCCCACCCGCGATTGCCAGCTCCATCTCGCCGCAAGCAATCGCCCGGTAGGCAGTGCCAACAGCGTCGAGCCCTGAGGCACACAGGCGATTCAACGTCACCCCGGCCACAGATTCCGGCAACCCGGCCAGCAGCGCGGCCATACGCGCAACATTACGATTGTCCTCGCCCGCCTGGTTAGCACAGCCCAGGAACACTTCTTCGATGGCCTTCGGGTCTACCCCAGGGTTGCGTTCGATCAACGCTTTAAGAGGAACAGCGGCCAAGTCATCCGTGCGCACGCCCGCCAAGGCACCAGCAAAACGCCCGATTGGCGTACGGACCGCATCGCAAATGAAAACATCACGCATGTGTGTCGTTCCTGTGCAGATCTCGAATCGAATCAGTTGGCTTTGACGACTGGCTTGCCGGCTTCAGCCGGGGTACCCAGCAGGATCGTTGCGGCGCCGGTCAGCATCAGCACGCCATAGGCGGCCTGGGATGCGGCCATGCTGCCGGTAACATCGATCAAAGCGCCCACCAGCGCCGGCATGAACACGTTACCGACACCGGCCAGCGTGGTGACCAAAGCGATGCTGCCTGCTGCTGCCTTACCGGTGAGCAGGCTGCCGGGCAATGTCCAGAACGGACCGGTCGCACCCAGAACCGATGCGGTGGCGATAATAAGCAGAATGACCGAGACGGTTGTGCTGGGTTGCAGGATGGCCAGGGTCAACCAGCCTAGCGCCGAGATACTCAAGCAGACCGCAACATGCCAGCGGCGCTCCATGACCTTGTCCGAATGCTTGCCTACAAGATACTGAGCGATCACGCCGACCATGAAAGGAAGCGCCGACAGCAGACCAACATGGAAAAGGTCGGTAATGCCAGTTTTACGAATGATGGTCGGCACCCAGAAAGCAGCTGCAACCGCGCCACTGAAAACGGCCAGCGCGGTGAAGGCCAAAACATACACACGCTTGTCCCGGAGCGCGCCCCAGAGGGAATGGTGTTCATTGGCGTTGCTGGTGTCATCTGCCGCCAACTCGTCGAGGATGACCTTGCGCTCTTGCTCGGAAAGCCACTTGGCTTCTTTGGGCGAGTTGTCCAGCAGCAGGTAGGTGGCGACGCCCATCACGCAGGCCGGCAGACCGGCGACCAGAAACAGAATCTGCCATCCCTTCAGGCCAAACAAACCGTCCATGTGCTGCATGATGCCGCCCGCCAGCGGGCCACCGATCATGCCTGAAATAGGGATCGCAGCCATGAACATCGCCGTTACGCTCGCTCGACGGTTACGCGGAACCCAAAGCGTCAGGAACAGCAACACACCCGGGAAGAATCCCGCTTCGGCAACACCCAGCGCGAAGCGCAGGATGTAGAACATGGTCTCACTTTGCATCATCGAGAATGCCGCACAGGCGATACCCCACATGATCATGATGCGCAGCACCGTCTTGCGGAAACCGATGCGCTGCAGCATCAGGTTGCTGGGGATCTCGAAAAGGATGTAGCCGACAAAGAAAATGCCGGCACCAATGCCGTACACCATCTCGCCGAAACCAAGGTCAGTCATGAAGCCGAGCTTGGCAAAGCCGATGACGTTCCGGTCAATCAGTGCCAAGACGTAGCAGATCATGAGCAGTGGCAGGATCTTCCATTTCACACGAGCGAACGTCCGCTGGGCGAACTGTTCGTCGGTGAAAGCCTGGACGGCATCTGCACTTTCGCGCGCTGTGATCATTGTGGGTTGCCCTGTTGTTGTTATCGGTTTTGCCATCACATGAGCGTGCCGCTCAGTGTACGGCTATCAGCCAAGCCCTGGGCGCTTGCTGTGGTCACATGAGACCGCTGGACGACCTAAAAGTCAATAGGTCATTTTTATAGCCTATTGACTTTTAGGCCGTCCTCGCCGGTAATTGTGGCGGGCTGACTCAATGTCAGCTGACAGAAATGCCCCCACATAGGACAGGTAACAATGACAACAAACCTGAACCGGCAGCTGCTGACGCTGACCACGCTCACCTTCGCCGTTTCATCAGGCGTACAAGCCGCTTTTCTCGATGACAGCAAGACCTCGGTCGATTCCAGAACCTTCTACTTCCAGAACGATTACCGCGACGGCAGCGGCCAGAACCGCGTTGAGGAAAGTGCCCAAGGCCTGACCTTTCGCTTCCAGTCCGGCTACACGCAGGGCGACATCGGGCTGGGCCTGGATGCTGCACTGATGTACGGCTTCAAGCTCGACTCAAGTCCAGAGCGAAGCGGCTCAGGTCTTCTACCGCGCGACGCCGAGAGCCGCCCGGGTCGCCCCAGCTATGCCCGCGAGTCCCAGGACGAATACAGCAAACTCGCGCTGACAGCGAAGCTCAGGCTCTATCAGGACACAGAAGTGCTGGTCGGTACCATCAGCCCGAGCCTGGGCGTGTTGCAACCCAGCACCACGCGGCTCTTCCCTCAAGATTTCCGCGGCACCCAGGTGACCAACACCTCGATAACCGGGCTGACGCTGCGGGCCGGCAAGCTCGACCGGGCCCGTCATCGGGACTCGACCGATTACCAGGGCATCGGTATCGCCTACGCAAACGGGCAGTACCCTCGCACCGATAACCGGGATTTCAACTATGCCGCAGCAGACTACGCAGTCAGCAAGGATGTAGTGCTCAGCTATAACATCGGTGAGCTGGAAGACGTCTATCGCCAACACTTCATCGGCATCAAAGGCAAATTCCCGGCGGGGCCGGGGCGCTTCGTCAGCGACGTCAGGCTGTTTGCTTCAGAGGAAGCTGGCGCCGGCGACGCCGGCACTATCGACAACTGGGTCTACAGCGGGCTGTTCGGCTATGAGTGGAACGGCCACACGCTGCAGGCCGGCTATCAGAAAGTCGATGGCAAAGGCGCATACCCTCAGCTGGAGAGTACTGCCACCTACCTGCACACAGAGATGATGATCACCAACTTCGCCAAGCAGAACCAGGCCTCATGGCTGGCGCGCTATGACTACAACTTCGCTGCTGCAGGCCTTCCCGGGCTGATCCTTACCGTGCGCTATGTGAAGAGCGACGACGCCCAGGTCGTGGGGTTCCAGCAGGAAGGCCGCGAGCGTGAAATCGATACCGATATCGGCTACGTGGTGCAAAGCGGCACGTTCAAAGACCTCGGTGTGCGTTGGCGCCATGGCGTGATGCGCAGCAATTACCAGCGCAACAGCGAACAGGATCGCCTGATCGTCGACTACAGCTTCAAATTCTAAAAAAGCGCATTCCACCCTCTCCCCACTCCGGCCCACCCTCTGTCGGGTGGGCTGCAGAGGCGTCCTCCACAACCGGAAGCTGTTCAATGAAACTGTCGAAATTAGTCGCGCCCTTGGGCGTCTTGTGCGCAGTAGCGCTCGCTCCTGCCGCCTGGTCGCAGGACAACATCGCACACCGTACAGTCCAGAATGCCGAGGCAACCATCGCGTACTCGGTACAGGGCCAGGGGCCGCTGGTGATGATCCTCGCATCCACTGGCCGAGGTAGTGCCGAATTCGCCCCATTGGCCGAGCAGCTGGTGCGCCGCGGCTATCGCGTGGTCTTACCCGAGCCCAGGGGTGTGGCAGGCAGTAAAGGGCCAATGAAAAACGTGACTTTCCATGACTTCGGGGATGACTTCGCCAAAGTGATTGCCGCCGAAGGCGGCCCGGCAATCGTTGCCGGGCATGCGTACGGGCAGTGGATCGCCAAAACCATCGCCAGCGATCACCCACAGGCTGTCCGCGGGATCGTGCTGCTCGCCGGTGGTGCGCGTCAGTGGCCAAGCGAGCTATCAGATGCCATCACCCGGATCAACTCCGAGCAAACGTCCCAAGATGAAAAGCTAGCCGCGTTGCGCCTGGCGTTCTTCGCGGAAGGCAATGATCCCCGCCCCTGGCTTACGGGGTGGCACCCGCAAGTCACCTTGAGCCAGCGTGAGGCACGTGCCAATACTCCCAAAGAAAGCTATTGGGCAGGCGGGACCGCTCCGATTCTGGACTTGCAGGCTGACGCAGACCCGTTTCGGCCCGAGCGCTCCCGCATGGAAACCAAAGAGGAATTCGCAGACCGTGTGACAATCAAGGTCATCCCCCATGCAAGCCATGCGCTGCCGGCGGAGAAGCCTTTGGAAACCGCCGATGCCATTGCCGATTGGGCTGATGGGTTGCCTGAGTAACGTCAACGAAAAAGGGAGATCATCGATGACCTCCCTTTTGTTTACCCCGTCTGATCAGCGACCGACAAACACCGGCGCCCGCTTCTCCACGACGGCCCGGGTCGCTTCACGGGCATCCTCTGTGGCCATCAGGCGCGTACTGTAGCCCTGCTCTACCTGATAGCCCTCTTCAACCTGCATGAACTCGATCTCATTGAGCGATGCCTTGCCCATGCGCAAGCCCAGTGGGCTTTTGCTTGCGATCAGTCGAGCCAGCTCCAAGGCTCGTGACATCAAGTCCTCGTGCGCCAGAACCTCTTCTACCAAGCCAATGCGCAGCGCCTCTGCTGCATCGATCGGCAACCCGGTAAAGAACATCTTGCGCAGGTTGCCCTGCCCGATCAAACGCCCAAGGTGCGCGCCGCCACCACAGCGCCCAACGTTGATCTCCGGCATGCTGAACTTTGCCCGCTGCGAAGCGAGGCGGATATCACAAACCGCCGCAAGGACCGTTCCGGCGCCCAACGCAGGGCCATTCACCGCAGCGATCACCGGCACTGCACACTGGCGTACCGCCGCGAAGCATTGCCGCACTACAGCCGCACGCGCAGGGTCTTCATCGACGGTCGCGGCGAGGAACTCGTGCAGATCAAGGCCGGCACAGAAGGCCCGATCACCGGCGGCGGTAAAAATCACGCAATTGACCGACGGGTCATCACCCAGCCGGGTGAACAATTCGCCGATAGCCTGGTAGTGGGCCAGGGTGATTGCGTTCACCGGCGCACGGTCCAGCGTGACTACCGCCACGCCATCGTTGATCTCAAGCTTCAAGTCTTGCATCACACGCTTCCTTCACTATCGAAACCGAAAAGATGGGCAGGGTTGTCCACCAGAATCTGACGAATGAGTGCATCGTCCCCTACCCAGTTCATGAACACGTCCAGCAACTGCCCAACATCCGGCGATTGCTCAGCCATGCGCACAAAGGGCCAGTCAGATCCCCACAGCAATCTGTCTGGCCGCTTGTTCACCAAGGCCTGATGAAATGGCTGCAGCTCGTCGTACGCAGGCGACTGCCGGGACACGCGGCACAGCGACAGCTTCGTCCAGACCTGGCCACTTTCGAACAGGCTCAAAAAGCGCTGGAAGGCCACCCCTTCGACACCTGCCGCCACATCGAACTGCCCCATGTGATCGAACACGATCGGCATGTCGAGGTCCCTGATCGATTCAAAGACACCCGGGCAGTCCTGGGCCTTAGCCCAGATATGAGCGTGCCAGCCCCGCTCACGCATGCGTGGGGCCAATTGGCGCAGCGTATCAACGCCAATGCTGCCTGCGTAGCGTTTGCCACTGCTGGGGTCGAGCATCTCAATGAAGCGCAACCCGCGTACACCCGCTCGATGCAGAGCATCAAGGGAGGCATCGCTGATGCCCGCATCGGCTACGGCAATACCTCGCGCCCGGCCAGCCAGCTCACCAAGGGCATTGACCAGGGCGCGAGTATCGGTGCCGTAAGGTGCCGGTTGAACGAGCACGCCCCTGTCCAGTCCGACGCTGTCCAGCATCTTTTGATAAACCCCAGGCGCCGCCAACGGGATGGCATACGTGGCCGGGCCAGGGGGAAAGGTGTCGAGCGGGCCGAATACGTGGCTGTGCACGTCACATGCGCCCGCTGGCACGCCTCGAGCAGTGTGCACAGGCATGCGCGGTTCGATCGTGTCCATCAGCGCTCTCCCATCGCAGGGTGTGCGCCAGCCTGAAGAACAGCCGGCGCAGGCTCTGTCAGACGCGGTAAACCGCACTGGGTATCGGTTACCACGTGCAGTGGCGAATTGACCTCATCGGGCAGCGGAATACGGTGCACGTTCAGTGTCATGGCAACCAGCGTGTAGTAGCCGATCACCGATGACAATTCGACCACGCCCACCGTCCCCCAGCGCTGATGAATCCGCTCGTACACATCTTCCTGGACGTCGCCATGAAGCTGCATCTGTCGGGTGAAGGTATAAATGTCCCAGGACTCCGGGTCTTCGAAAACCGGCGCCTCACCCGCTGCGATCGCCTCGATGACCGTACTCTGCAACCCGGCTTTGGCCGCGTCATCGGCGTGAATATGCCATTCCAACTGCCCATTCCAGCGGCGAGCAGTCACCAGGATCGCCAGCTCACTCAGGCGTTTGGGCAACACCGTGTCGTAACGCAGTACTTCCCCCAGGCGCTGCCAGCGGTCAGCCAGCACCGGGTTATGCATGGCAGCCCGCAAAGGCCCCACAAGACGCCCGCGAGGGCCGCGGACAACCGCTTCATAAACCTCAGCCTGCGCCTCGGACATGGTGCGGGCATCGAACAACGGAATTCTGGCCATGACTCACTCCTGCGAGACGGCGGATGGGACATCTAGCTTGATGCCAAGCTCACGCAACACCTCAGCCGTGTGCTCGCCCAACAGGGGCGGTGCACGGTTGAAATCCAGGCTGGAATTGCGCATGCGGATCGGACTGACCACTTGCGGAACCACGCCTGCCAGGGGGTGGGGAAGCTCGCGCAGCATTTCTCGTGCCTGGACCTGCTCGTCGGCGAATACCATGGGCACCGTATTGATCGGGCCGCACGGCACTTTTGCGGCTTCCAGCGCGCGCAGCCATTCCTGCAGCGGGCGTTCAGCAAACCGCTCGCAGATGAGGTGCAGCAAGGAAGGCAGGTTGTCGACCCGCGCCTGATTGGTGGCATAGAGTGGATCGTCGGCCAGTGCTGGCTCTGCAATGACTTCGCAGAAGCGCCGGAATTGCCCATCGTTGCCCACTGCCAGAACGATATGGCCATCAGCGCACTTGAATACGTCTTGTGGCTGGATGTTCGGATGGCGATTGCCAGCGCGCTGCGGGGTCTTACCGGATACCAGGTGGTTCATGGCCTGGTTCGCCAGTACCGCCGTCTGTACATCCAGCATGGCCAGGTCGATGTAATCGCCCTCACCGGTACGGTCGCGGTGGGCCAATGCAGCCAGAACCGCTACGGTGGCATACATGCCAGTCATGATGTCGACAATCGGGATGCCGACTTTCTGCGGGCCACCACCAGGGAGGTCATCTCGCTCCCCTGTCACGCTCATCAAGCCACCCATGGCCTGAATCATGAAGTCGTATGCGGCGTTGTCACGCTTGGGGCCGGTTTGACCGAACCCGGTGATGGAGCAGTAGATGATATCGGGCTTTACCGCTTTAAGATCATCGTAACCAAGCCCGTAGCGGCTCAAGGTACCGACCTTGAAGTTCTCCAGGACGATATCCGACGCGGCAGCGAGTTCCCTGACCACCTGCTGCCCTGCCGGGTCCGCGAGGTCGACGGTGACCGAACGTTTGCCACGGTTCACGCAGAGGTAGTAGCCGGCTTCTTTCGTCGCGTTGCCTGCTTTGTCTTTTAGGAAGGGAGGCCCCCACGTACGGGTGTCATCACCGACGTCGGGGCGCTCGACTTTGATTACATCAGCGCCAAGGTCAGCCAGAACCTGCCCCGACCAAGGGCCTGCCATGATCCGGCTCAGATCGAGAACACGGATATGTGAAAGTGGACCTGCCATGTTATGGACTCCAGAATTAGATGGCGCTGGGCGCATTGTCATCACGAATCGCGGTCGCAACTACGGAGGGTCGCGACTGAAACTGCTGATACCAGTGCGCCAGAGCCGGGTGCCCAGGGCGCCAATCGATGAATGCCCAGCGAAAATCCAGCTGGCCGAGCGCACAACCGATAGCGATATGACCTAGCCCGAAAGGTGCAGCTTCAAGCTCTGCAGCCTGGGCTTCCAGGGCCGCGAGCACGGCTTTGCATTTCAAGTTGAATGCATGAAGAAAGGGATCTTCTGGCCAGTCGTAGGGCAAGCCACGGTCGATATACCAATTGCGCCACAGCAACAGCACATCGATGAAACCGTCGCCCAGCGCTTGCCAGGTCATGGCTTGCAGATACTGATTACGATCCACTGGGACCAGCCTGGCGCCACTGTGAAGGCCGTCGAGAAAATCACAGATGACGCGCGAGTCGTAGAGTTTGCGGCCATCTGCCAACAGCAGCGTCGGAATCTTGTTCAAAGGGTTATCGTGCATGACCTGCTCATTGAGCTGATTCATACCCACGACATTTCGCACGCAGGTGACGCGGTCGAGAAGACCCGTTTCGTGCAGTACGATCATCACCTTGCGTACGAACGGCGAGCGAGGCGACCAGTGCAGCGTCATTGCTTCGCTTGCACTGCGGGAAGAAGAGGCAAAGGTCACTTTTGATCCTATGTGCTAACTTTATGACCTTTTCAGTATAGACCTATCTGAAACGGGCTTGCCATCCCCTATCCGATGATTTTTTCCTCAGGCTTGAGGAGGTGCGCTCAACCGGCTGGATTCGCGAGCCTCGAAGCCTTGCTGCCACCGGGCAAGCTGGCGATAGTTGTCCCGCCACGGCAAGTCATCGAAACGAACAGCCAAGTAGCCCAGGGCGCAGCCGATCGCGATATGGCCAATACCGTACTCAACCGCGTCCAGTTGCGCGACTTCGTGCTCCAGCAACTGCAGGGTCGACGCGAGCTTGAGCGCGGAGGCCTTCAGAAAGTCCTGTTGCTGTTGAGCCTCGGGCCGCTCACGCTCATGCCGCCAAAGAATCAGCGTGTCACACAAACCATCCCCCAAGGCTTGCCAGCGCAGGGCCTGCCAGCGCCTGTCGGGCTGCTGCGGGTAAAGGCTCGCGCCGTTCCCCAGCGTATCGAGGTACTCACAGATCACTACAGAGTCGAACAAGACCGCGCCGTTACTCAGCTCCAGGGTAGGAATGCGCAACAACGGGTTGATAGCCAGCAGCGCGGGATTGGGCACGTGCCGTGAGACCTTGGTGCGCACGCAGCGCACCTCGTCTGCTAGCCGGTGTTCATGGATCACGCACATGACTTTGCGCACGAAGGGCGAAAGTGGCGACCAATGAAGCGTCATCATGGCAGTCATACGCTGACCTTGACGTCGAGCCTGACCACGTCTCCTCGGTACACGCCATCCCCGACAAAGACCAACCGCCCTTGGTCATCTATCGCAGACCGATAACAATAGGCGACCGGTGCATTGAGCGGGATCTCCAGCGCTTCTGCCGTCGCAAGGTCCGCTGTACCAATGGTAATCGTCTGGTGCACCTCCTTGAGCGTCAGGCCGGGCAGGTCCTTGAGGATTCGCAAGGTGGTGTGGGTTTCGAGCAGTTTCGCCGGAATCTTGCGCACCAGCCGCGAGTCGATGAATGCGTTACCAATGTAATACGGTTTGCCTTCGCGCAGATGGCGACGCCGCCAGCACCGGTATTCCGGCGCCATTTCACCGATTTTGTGCTGCACGTTTACAGGCTGGGCCTTGACGTCGAAAGACAACACCTCTGTCGTGACCCCTTCCGGTGAGAGCAGAAGGCCCGACCAGTCAGTGGGCACTTCACACCACATCTGCTCTTGTGGCTGCTGAATGACGAAGGTGCCCTTGGCACGGAAACGACGTATCAGCTTGTCCTCTTCGAGGATGTCCAGTGCCTGCCGAACAGTTGCGCGAGCCACACTGCACTCCGCTGCCAGGTCATCCACCGTGGGAATCTGCCCCCCCACCGGCCACAACCCCTGCTCGATCCTGCGGCGGAATAAAGTGGCTAGCTGAATGTAACGGGCCACACCACTACGGCTGAAATCAATGCCTGACTTGCTGGCCAATGCATCTAGGTCTTTCATCAATTCGTCTCATCTGTGAGCCCCGCAGGGCATGCCTTGATCGCGCGCCGTCAGTATCGCATAAACCATAGATTTGCATTATTAGCCTTTTGGGCGCAATTAATTCTATAGGTCATCCTATTGACCTTTTAAATCCGGTGTACGTACAGTAGCGCCATCATTCGCACTGTTACACGGATATCACGTATGAGTACCGCACTGAGCACAGCAGCTAGCATCGGCATCATAGGAGCAGGCACGATGGGTGCGGGCATCGTCGCGGTGGCATTACGAGCCGGGCATGCCGTGTACCTGCACGACACCCGCCAACAAGCGCTGACCCAGGGCGCCGAAAGCGTCACCTCATCGCTGGATCGATGGGTCAAGCGCGGGCACCTGACTGGCGATCAAAGGAACGAATGTCTGGCACGACTGACCCTCGCATCCGAGCTGAGCGAACTGTCTTCGTGTTCACTCGTGGTTGAAGCGATCATTGAAAGCCTGGAAATCAAGCAAGAGTTGTTCAGAGCGCTCGAAGCAGTCGTTGGCGAACACGCGATCCTGGCCAGCAACACCTCATCCATCTCGATCACGGCAATCGCGGCAACCTTGCAGAAGCCTCAGCGCATGGTCGGTATGCATTTCTTCAACCCGGCAACGGTGTTGCCGCTGGTTGAGGTGGTCAAAGGCGAAGCCACCTGCCCAACCGTCATAGCGCAGGTCAGTGAACTTGCGATCAAGTGGGGTAAAAGCCCTGTCGAGTGCAAGTCGACGCCAGGCTTCATTGTCAACCGCGTCGCCCGGCCGTTCTACGCCGAAGCACTGCTTGCGCTGGAGGACAGGGTTGCGCCTGCTGCGGTCATCGATGCCGCTTTGCGTGATGCAGGCGGGTTTCGTATGGGGCCGCTGGAGCTGATGGACCTGATCGGCCACGACATCAATTTTGCAGTGACGCGAAGCATCTACGACGCCTTCTTCCAAGACCCCCGCTACCGTCCTTCGCTGATCCAGCAAGCACTGGTAGACGCAGGGTGGCTGGGGCGGAAAACCGGCCGGGGCTTTTACCGATACGACCAGCCGTCGAACCCGAATGAAATGACCTTCGAACCCGCCTGCCCGGCGCCAACCCTGGTGCAGCAATTTGGCGACTTCCCTGGCGCGCAAACATTGCGGCGCTTGGCCGAGCAGCACGGATGCCGCATCGAAAGGCACAACGGCGACGGTTATCTGATGGTCGACGGTGTGCAGGTACGCCCGTCCCTCGGAGTGACCGCTATTGAGATAGCGACCGCTCAGGCACTCGACCAGGTTGTCCTGTTCGACGCCTCCACCAATCTTGAAGCGGCTTCCCTGGTTGTGCTCAGCAGCGCAGACACCTGCAGACGCTCCTCTGTGAACAGCGCGGTCGGCTTTTTCCAGGCGCTAGGCAAGCAGGTGGTGATGATCGACGACGTGGCGGGCATGCTCGTGACACGAACGCTTTGCATGCTTGCCAACGAAGCGGCGCAAGCCGTCAGTCAAGGCATCGCCACTGCTCAGGCTGTCGACCTTGCCATGCTCAAAGGCGTCAACTATCCCGTCGGCCCGCTGACCTGGGCCGACGGTTTCGGCAGCCACAACGTGGTCACAACCCTTGACAACCTGGCCCGGGCTTACCCCGATGGCCGCTACCGCGCCAGTGCGCTGCTGCGCCGCAAGGCACTGACCAACACGCCCTGGAACCCACGCTGAATAGAGCCCGCAAATGCCTTCAACAAACCCAGTTCACCAGCAAATTCATCCAGATGGCTACGCCATCATTACCCTCGACCGGCCTGAGCGTCGCAACGCCCTGAACCTGGAAATCAAACACCTGCTCGCCGAGGCCGTAGCGACGCTGGCAGGCGACCCACGCGTTCATGCATTGGTGATCACCGGTGCCGGTGGCTACTTCGTCGCTGGGACAGATATCGCCGAGATGCGTGACATGACCCCCACTCAACACACGGCCCTGCAAACGGGGCGCTTGTTCGAAGTCGTCGACCGCTGCAAAAAGCCTGTGATCGCCGCAGTTGAAGGGTACGCCTTGGGGGGCGGCTGCGAGCTTGCCTTGGCGTGCGACATCATCATTGCCTCGCGAACGGCGCGTCTGGGTCAGCCGGAAATCAACGTTGGCATCATGCCAGGCGCGGGCGGTACTCAGCGCTTACTGCGTACTATCGGCAAGTATCGGACAGCGTTGCTGACTCTCACAGGTGAACCTCTCACCGCTGAACAGGCTTTCAATGCCGGCATGCTTTCAGAAGTGTGCGACGAGGGGGCTGCATTGCAGCGCGCGTGTGCAATCGCAGCGCGTATCGCCGGTCAGCCGCCCCTGGCCGTGTTGGCAATCAAGGAACTGTTGTCGACCGGTGAGGATGCGCCTTTGCATGGCATGTTGAAGCTTGAGAGAAGCGCGTTCGTGCAACTGTTCGACAGCGAGGACCAGAAAGAAGGCATGACCGCCTTCCTGGAAAAACGCAAGCCAACTTATCGCGGGCGCTAATGCCGGCTGCACTGGTGGCAGGATCGCATTCGGCCTAAGCGCGGGGGAGTCGTTGCCAGCCGCGTAGACGCCGCCCATGAAGCCCCTGGCATCGGTGCATTCCGCCACCCACCCGCAACGAGCTGCACAGCCGCAAACAATAGTTAATATTTATAGCTACTTAACTTCAAACGCATCGTAGACCACTGCATTACCCAAGCGCATTGCGCTACCCACGCCGACCGTGCGGTTAAGCCAGGCGTACTGGGGCGCCGAAGTCTCGAAACGCAGTGTGATGCGGAACTGGTAGAGGCTGGGATCGACATCTTCGCCAGCGGCAACCCTCTTCATGACCTCAGCCGGCCCGTAACGATAGCCTTCGGTGCGCAGGTAGATCAGTGCACCGTCGTCGGTCTGCAGCAGGTAGCGGGTGTCGATGATTGCCACACCCTCGGGGCTGACGATTTGCCAGTCGGCGCCGTTATTGAGGATTGTGCCCTTGAGCCTGGCCCCCTCGAAATGGCCGCCTGTGATCGGGATGATACGCCGCTTGCCCTGCGCGCTGGTTTCGCCCAACTCCCACACCGGCGCTACCAGGTCCACCGTGAAGCGCGCCAGGGGTTCGAGCTTGAGCGGGGGCGGAGCGTAACTGCCAGCCTGGGCAAGACCTGTACAAACACCAAGCAGCAGCACAAGCAATCCTCTGCCAAGGCTCATCATGCTGCCTCCTGCAGTGAATGGATATTGGAGTTTTTAGGGTTCAGGCCCCGAGATGCGCCACACCACAGAGGCGGGAATCCTTGACAGCACCGAGCGGCGACCGCTGAGGGACGTGCAATAAACGCTTGCATGAGCACAGAATATCCTTTGTTATTGGCATGTGGATAACATTGTTAACGATTATTTTTGTTAACCAATAAATTGTCAAGGTCATAGGGTCTTGCCGCAGAACCTTCAGTACCTTTGAGCTCAGCGCCATGCGGCTGGCACTCGATCTCAAGGACACTGCGGTAGCCAGAGGGACGCCGGCCTGTGCTACATGCAGTTACAGACGACGGGTGAAGAATTCAGTTTTATTCCCTTTCCTGTAGTCCATTTCCCAAAGATACTCACGGCGCCTGTTTTTCGTTGCGGCCTTTATTTGTCAGTTTTAGGCTCGGTGGGTCGTTGCACATCAACGACCGACTTTGACAGGTCGCGACGAGATACTTGCAGAGCTTTGCCTTTCATGGCGGCTGTGTATGGGGCACGTTCGCGTGCACCGGTTCTGGTATCCGCCGGTCTGTCAACCTATGCACAGCTGCCACCTAACTGTTTGACAGCAGGTAGCTGGTGGCCCTGAAGATGGATACCAAAGCATGCTGAAGATAGTCCCCGACCCACCCCACACTCTCCACTCCCTTGAAGACACGCTGATGATGGCTGCCGACTACGCGCTTTGCGCCGAGGTCGTTGTCCAGCAGGCGATGTTGATGCAGCCGAAAGCACCTGCGTCCGTGATGATCATGACCTCGATCCACGAACTTGATGCCCTACGCAAATTGCTAGAGTCAGCCTTGGCACAAATACAAAAGCCAGCCGATCCGCAAACGCTGCATTAGTCCTCATCATGATTTGCCTGGGCTGCTCGACTTCGGGCTAGCTGCCTCGCACAGCGCCGCCCCTGAGGTTGCACACGCCACTCAGCCCCCCCGCTGTGGGAGCCCGGCTTGCCGGCGATCGGGCCAGCCCAGTCACCCGGACTTTCAAGGCGCCAACACACCCTTAAAGACGTCACTACCCTACTACCTTGGCGCTCCGCCCAAGCCCCTGCTCCCAGCGCCCCAATTTGGCACCTTGGCGCCCCAAAACCACACATACTGCTGTTAGACCACTCACCAAGCGTGCGCCCTTCCCGCCCTGCAGCCCCTCTAACACAAGCCCTTGAACAATAATCTGACCAATTGGCCATGTTTTTGCTGTGCAACTGCTCATCACCCTGACCCCGAGCAGTCCCATGTCCACATCCCCCTCGCAATTGCGCCTCGAGCTGCGTGCCATTACCAAGCGATACCCGGGCACCTTGGCCAACGACCGCATCGACCTGCGCATCGCGCCCGGTGAAATCCATGCCCTGCTCGGCGAGAACGGCGCGGGCAAGAGCACCCTGATGAAGATCATCTACGGCGTCACGGCGCCGGATGCCGGCCAGCTGCTATGGGAGGGGCAGCCCGTGCACATGCGTGACCCTGCCCGCGCCCGCGCGTTGGGCATCGGCATGGTGTTCCAGCACTTTTCCCTGTTCGAAACCCTGAGCGTCGCGCAAAACATTGCCTTGGCGCTTGGCCGCGATGCCGGTACGCCAAAGCAATTGGCGCCGCGCATCCGCGAAGTGTCCCAACGCTACGGCATGGGCCTGGAACCTGAGCGCCTGGTGCACAGCCTGTCGATCGGTGAACGCCAGCGCGTGGAAATCGTGCGTTGCCTGATGCAGCCGATCAAGCTGCTGATCCTCGACGAACCCACTTCGGTGCTTACCCCGCAAGAGGTCGACGAACTGTTCGTCACCCTGCGCACACTCGCCGCAGAGGGCTGCAGCATCCTGTTCATCAGCCACAAGCTCAACGAAGTGCGTGCCCTGTGCCATGGCGCCACCGTGTTGCGCGGTGGGCGGGTCTCCGGCGCTTGCGACCCGGCGCAATGCAGCGATCTGCAACTGGCGCGAATGATGGTGGGCGATGCCGAAGGGCTGGAGGCAAGTTACCCGAAAAGCGCCGGGGGCTTGCCACGCCTGCGGGTGGACGACCTGACCTGGCGCAACAAAGACCCATTCGGCACGTCCTTCGAACACCTGCGCCTGGAAGTACGCAGCGGCGAGATCGTAGGCATCGCGGGGGTCGCCGGCAACGGCCAGGACGAACTGCTGGCCCTGCTCAGTGGTGAAACACGCCTGCCCGCCAGCGACCGCGAACGCATCACCCTCGACAACCGGCCGATGGCCCACCTCTACCCCGACGCCCGCCGCGCCCTGGGGATGGCCTTCGTACCGGCCGAGCGCCTTGGGCATGGCGCGGTGCCGGACATGAGCCTGGCCGACAACGCCCTGCTCACCGCTTTCCAGCAGGGCCTGGTCAACCGCGGCCTGATCCGTTCAGGCAAGGTGTTCGCGCTGGCCGAGCAGATCATCCAGCGCTTCGCGGTCAAAGCGCCGGATGCCCGGGCCACGGCACGTAGCCTGTCCGGGGGCAACCTGCAGAAGTTCATCCTCGGCCGCGAAATCCTGCAGGCCCCCAAGCTGCTGATCGCTGCCCACCCGACCTGGGGTGTGGATGTCGGAGCTGCCGCAGCGATTCACCGTGCGCTGATTGCCTTGCGCGACGCCGGCGCAGCAATCCTGGTGATTTCCGAAGACCTGGAGGAGTTGTTCCAGATCAGCGACCGCATCGGCGCGCTGTGCAGTGGGCGCCTGTCGCCGCTCAAGGCCACCGCGCAGGCCCATACCGTGGAGGTCGGCGGTTGGATGGCCGGCCAGTTCGATGCCCCGCAAGACGCCGCCTGACGAGACCCCCTCATGTTGCTATCCCTCGAACCCCGTACCCAGCAGTCCCGTGCCATGCTCGTTGTGTCACCCCTGCTTGCCGCCCTGTTGACCCTGCTCAGCGGGGCGATCCTGTTCAGCGCCCAGGGGCATGCCCCCTTGCAGACCTTTCACACGTTGCTGATCGAACCCATCAGCGACCTTTACGGCCTCTCGGAACTGCTGCTCAAAGCCTTGCCGATCCTGCTCTGCGCCCTCGGCCTGGCCGTGGCCTACCAAGCCCGCATCTGGAACATTGGCGCCGAAGGCCAGCTGCTGATCGGCGCCCTGGCCGGCAGTGCCGTGGCGATCCACCTCATCGAGTGGGAAAGCCGCTGGGCGCTGGTCTGGGTGTTGCTCGCCGGCACGCTGGCCGGTGCGCTATGGGGGGCACTCGCAGCCTGGCTGCGCACGCACTTCAATGCCAACGAAATCCTCACCACCATCATGCTCAACTACATCGCCTTGAACCTGCTCTTGTACTTCGTTCACGGGCCACTGAAGGATCCCGAAGGGTTCAGTTTCCCGCAGTCGGCTATGTTCGGCGATGCCAGCCGCCTGCCGGCGCTGTTCGAGGATGGCCGGCTGCATATCGGGCTGTACTTCGTGCTGATGGCACTGGTGGCGGTGTGGGTGCTGCTGCACAAGAGCTTCCTGGGTTTCCAGATCAAGGTGCTCGGGCAGGACCTGCGCGCCGCTGGGTTTGTCGGCTTTCGCCACAAGCGCCTGGTCTGGCTGGCGCTGCTGATCAGCGGCGGCCTGGCAGGCCTGGCCGGGGTCAGCGAAGTCAGCGGGCCGATCGGCCAACTGGTGCCGCAGGTATCTCCCGGCTACGGCTACGCGGCGATTACCGTCGCGTTTCTCGGGCGCCTCAACCCCTTTGGCATTCTGGTGGCCGGGTTGTTGATGGCCCTGCTGTACCTGGGCGGCGAGAACGCGCAGATGAGCCTGAACCTGCCGCAATCGCTGACCGGGCTGTTCCAGGGAATGATGCTGTTCTACCTGCTGGCCTGCGACGTGCTGATCCTCTACCGGCTACGCCTGAAGCTGAACTGGCGCCGGCGCGCGCCGCTGGCAAAACCTGCCAGCGCCTGAATTCCCATGACCTTTTCGTTTACCTGCCGCCCACCGCGTGCAGGCTGAGGCTTCGACTATGGATCTCGATCTGCTTGGCAACATTCTCTACGCCATGGTGCGCTGCGGTACCCCACTGCTACTGGTCGCCCTGGGCGAACTGGTGTGCGAAAAGAGCGGCGTGCTCAACCTCGGCCAGGAAGGCATGATGCTGTTCGGCGCGGTGGTAGGGTTCATCGCCGCCTACGCCACCGGCAGCCTCTGGCTTGGCGTGCTGATGGCGTGCCTGGCCGGCATGTTGCTGGCTTCGCTGTTCGCACTCGTAGCACTCGGCTGCCAGGCCAACCAGGTGGCGACGGGGCTGGCGCTGACCATCTTCGGTGTCGGCCTGTCTTCTTTCGTCGGCACCGCCTGGGTCGGCAAGCCCCTGAGCGGCTTCGAGCCGGTGGCCATACCGCTGCTGGCGGACATCCCGGTCATCGGCCATATGCTGTTCAACCAGGATGTACTGGTTTACCTGTCCTTCGGCCTGTTCGTGCTGATCGCCTGGACGCTGCTCAAAAGCCGCACCGGGCTGATCCTTCAGGCGGTTGGTGAAAACCCCGACGCCGCCAGCGCCATGGGCCTGCCCGTGCTGCGCGTGCGCACCTTGGCGGTGCTGTTCGGCGGTGCCATGGCCGGGCTGGCCGGGGGTTACCTGTCGCTGGCCTACACCCCGATGTGGGCGGAGAACATGACCGCAGGGCGCGGCTGGATCGCCCTGGCGCTGGTGGTATTCGCCAGTTGGCGGGTGTTGCGGGTGCTGCTCGGTGCCTACCTGTTTGGCCTGGCGAGCATCCTGCACCTGGTGGCCCAAGGTATCGGCGTGAGCTTCCCTGCCAACCTGCTGGCCATGTTGCCCTATGTGGCCACGATTCTGGTGCTGGTGGTGCTGTCGCGCGATGCCATCAAAACCCGCCTGTACGCCCCGGTTTCACTGGGTCAGCCGTGGAAGACCGGGCGCTGAGGCCTCGCGCCTGGGCTGCACCGTGCACCGCTATCGATGCCCCTCTGCTCTGTTTTCTTGCATTACCAACGCGCCTTACACAGCCAATATGAAGACCTACAGGAGCCACACCTTGAAACCTCACAATAAAAGCAAACACCTGCTGCGCGCCCTGGCAGCCGCCATTGGCCTGAGCACCGCCCTGACCGCCGTCGCCGCCGATCCACTGAAGGTTGGCTTCGTCTATATCGGCCCGATCGGCGACCATGGCTGGACCTATCAGCATGAGCAGGGCCGCCAGGCCCTGATCAAGCAATTCGGCGACAAGGTCGACAGCAGCTTCGTCGAAAACGTGCCCGAAGGCGCCGATGCCGAGCGGGTCATCCGCAACATGGCCAAGGGCGGCTATGACCTGGTGTTCGCCACCTCGTTCGGCTACATGAACCCCACCGCCAAAGTCGCCAAGCAGTTCCCGAAGGTCACTTTCGAACATGCCACCGGCTACAAGCAGGACAAGAACCTTGGTACTTACCTGGCCACTTCCTACGAAGGCCGTTACGTTGGCGGCTACCTGGCCGCGAAGATGACCAAGAGCAAGAAGATTGGCTATGTGGCCTCCTTCCCTATTCCCGAAGTGCTGCGCGATATCAACGCCATCCAGTTGGCGCTGGACAAATACAACCCTGGTACCGAAATCAAGGTGGTGTGGGTCAACTCATGGTTCGACCCGGGCAAAGAGGCCGATGCCGCCAACGCCCTGATCGACCAGGGCGTTGACGTGCTGTTCCAGCACACCGACAGCCCGGCACCGATCCAGGCCGCCGAACGGCGTGGCATCTACGCCGTCGGCTACGCCTCGGACATGGCCCACTTCGGGCCCAAGGCAGTGCTGACCTCCATCGTCAACAATTGGGGGCCGCACTACATAAAAAGCACTCAGGCGGTCATGGACGGCACCTGGAAACCCCAGGATTACTGGGGCGGGCTTGCCGATGGCACCGTCCAGCTGCCCATCAGTGACCTGGTACCCGCCGACGTCAAAAGCGGCGCCGAACAGATCATCGCCAGCATCAAGGACGGCACGTTCCACCCCTTCACCGGCCCGATCCTGGACCAGGCGGGTGCGGTCAAGATCCCCGCAGGCGCCGTGGCCAGCAACGCCGAACTGGCAGGCATGAACTACTACGTCAAAGGCATCACGGCGCAACTGCCCAAGTAAACACGGGTGGGAGCGCCAGCCGCTCCCGCTTGCACCGCCCTTTCACGGAGCCATTCATGAACACCCTGCCGATCATCGATATCAGCCCGCTGTACCAGCAAGATCCCACCGCCCGCCTGGCCGTAGCCCGGCAGATCGACGCCGCCTGCAGGCAGTGGGGCTTCTACTACATCAAGGGGCACCCCATCCCGGCCAGCCGCATTGGCGCACTGAAAGCGGCCGCCGAACAGTTCTTCGCCTGCCCTGCCGAGGAAAAGCTGCGCATCGACATCACCCAGAGCGAGCACCATCGCGGCTACGGCGCCATCGCCACCGAACAGCTGGACCCGAGCCGGCCAAGCGACCTGAAAGAAACCTTCGACATGGGCTTTCACATGGCCCCGGATCATCCCGACGTGCTCGCGAAAAAGCCACTGCGTGGGCCCAATCGGCACCCCGCCATCCCCGGGTGGGAGGCGCTGCTGCAAGCGCATTACCAAGACATGCACGCCCTGTCACTCACCCTGCTGCGAGCGATGGCGCAGGCGTTGTGCATCGAGCAGGATTTCTTCGACCAGCGCTTCGCCAACCCCATCAGCGTTTTTCGCATGATCCACTACCCGCCGCGCCAGGCTGCCAGCAGCATCGACCAACAAGGCGCCGGCGCGCACACCGACTACGGGTGCGTCACCTTGCTGTATCAGGACAGCACCGGCGGCCTGCAGGTGCAGAGCGTGGATGGCCAGTGGATCGATGCGCCGCCGATCGAGGGCACCTATGTGGTCAATATCGGCGACATGATGGCGCGCTGGAGCAACGACAGGTACACCTCAACGCCCCACCGGGTCGTCAGCCCGCAGGGCGCGCACCGCTACTCGATGCCGTTCTTTGCCGAACCGCATCCGGACACGATGATCAGTTGCCTGCCCAACTGCTCCAGCCCCGACAACCCACCCAAGTACCCGCCGGTTTCGTGCAGCGCCTACATGCTGTCGCGCTTCGCCGAAACCTATGCCTATCGCCGTGAGCAGGCCACGTAGCCTGCGCCACATCAGCTCAGGTAGTCTTCAACCCACTTCACCCAGCAATCGGAGCCGATCTTCACCAGTGCGTCGTTGAAGTCATAGTGCGGGTTATGGACCGAGCAACCGTGGAACTCCCCTGTGCCGTTGCCCAGCATGAAGTAGCACCCCGGCCGCGCCTGGAGCATGTAGGCGAAATCTTCGGTTCCCATCACCTTCTTGGGCATCCGCGCCAGCATCTGCCCCTCGGCAAATAGCGGGCGCAGGCTTTCACGCAGCTGTGCGCTTTGCGCCTCGCTATTGCTCAGCGCAGGCGCCAGCTGGGTAAAGTCCAGCGCGATCTCCACCCCAAAGCTCTCGGCATGCCCCTTGACCAGCGCCTCGATGCGCTGGTTGATCTTCGACTGGGTTTGGGGCGTATCGGTGCGCACGCTGAGCAACATGCTCGCTTCATCGGGAATGATGTTGTAGACCGTGCCCGCCTGGATCATGCCGATACTGATCACCGCATACTCTTCAACGCTCAGGTTGCGCGACTTGATGGTCTGGATGCCACTGATCAGGCTATTCAACGCCGAGATCGGGTCCACCGCAAGCTCCGGCATGGCGCCATGCCCGCCTTTGCCGCTGATGCGAATGCTGACCCGCTGGGAAGACGCCATGGTCGGCCCGCTCTGCACCACGCAAGTGCCCACCGGCATGCCCGGCATGTTGTGCAGCGCGTACACAGAATCACACGGGAAACGCTCGAACAGCCCATCATCGATCATGGCCTTGGCGCCGGCCAGGCCTTCTTCGTCGGGCTGGAAGATCAGGTTCAAGGTACCGTTGAAGTTGCGCGTGGCAGCCAATCGCGAAGCCGCCGCCAACAGGATCGCGGTATGCCCGTCATGGCCACAGGCATGCATGCGCCCAGGGATCTTGCTGGCATGCGCGAAGGGGTTCTTCTCACTCATGGGCAGCGCGTCCATGTCTGCCCGTAGCCCGATGCTGCGGGGGCTGTCGCCCACTTTAAGCACCCCTACCAGGCCGTGCCCGCCCACATTACGGTGTACCTCATAGCCCCAGGCTTGCAGCTTCTCCGCCACCAGGGCAGCAGTGTCAGGCGTGTCGCCGCCGAGCTCTGGCGCGGCATGGATCTGGCGGCGGATCTTGATGAACGCGTCCAGGTCTTCGGCCAGCTGCGGCGCTTGATTTCGTTCGAAGGTACCCATGTCATTCGCATCCTTTGTTTTCAGGGAAGTAGTTGAGGCAGACCAGGCTTACCGCACCACCCACCAACAGGTAGTAGGCCGGTGCCAATGGCGTGCCCATTGCGGCAATCAGCCAGGTAGCGATCAGTGGCGAAAACCCACCGAAAAGCGTGACCCCCAGGCTGTAGCTGACCGAGGTGCCAAAGGCACGCTGTGCCTTGGGGAAGCCCTCCATGATCAACGCGAAGTACGCGCCGGCGCCTATGCAGGTCGGCAGAATCAACGCCGCGACACACATCATCGCCAGGCCCATGTGCTGCACGTGCCCAAGCACGTAGAACACCGGCAGCGTCAGCACCACGGGCGCAAGAATGGTCCAGACCAGCAGGCGTTTCCTGAGCTGGTACTTGTCGGCGAACTTGCCGGCCAGCGGGCATATGATCGCCATGCAGCCGCTGCTGATGCCGGCGATCGCCATGGCACTGCTTTGCGGGTAGTGCATGGCGGTCGTCAGGTAGGTGGGCATGTAGAACACGAACAGGTACATGCCGATGGTGGAACTGGCCATCAGGCCGATGCCCAGGCCGATGCGTTTGAGCAGCTCCGGGTCCAGCGGCTGCCTGCCCTCCTGTGCCGCCGCGGCCTCATGGGTTTCGGGTAGGCGGTTGCGGATATACAAGCCTACCGGGCCGATCAGCAGGCCGAAAATGAATGGAATGCGCCAGCCCCAGCTCTCGAGGCTGGCCGGGTCCAGCAACTGGCTCAGGGTGAACCCGAACCCCGCCCCGACCAGCGCGGCATACCCCTGGCTGGCCGCCTGCCAGCTCACGCTCTGGCAGCGCTTGGCGGCAGTACTGGACTCCATCAGGTAAACGGATGCGGTACCGACCTCGCCACCTGCCGACACCCCTTGAATGAGCCGCCCGGCGACCAGCATGAACGTTGCAAAGATGCCCACTTGCGAATAGGTCGGCGCGAAGGCGATCAAGGCAGTGCCCAATGTCATCAAACCGATCGTCAGGCTCAAGGCGGCTTTGCGGCCATGCTTGTCGGCGTACCGGCCGATGATGATGCCCCCGACAGGGCGCATCAAAAAGCCCACACCAAAGGTTGCCAGCGACATCAGCAGCGAGGCCAGTGCCGACTCCGACGGGAAGAAGTGCCGGCCGATCAGCACTGCGAAGAAGCTGTAGATCGTGAAGTCGTACATCTCCAGCGCGTTGCCCAGTGAGCACGCTATCAGGGTTCTGCGTGAGGATGATGCCTGCGCATGACGCTTTGGCCCGGCCTCCAGGATCGTAGGTGCAGGTAGCGGTCTGTTCATTGTTATCTCCGATGGCGAATCACGGCATGCAGTGACTATCAGCCAATCGCGCTGCCAACACACTTGCGGTTTTGGCAATGAGCTAACCAATGGTTAATTGACCTGGCGCTGATGTGGCCGCTTTGCCTTGGCATGGCGCACAGATGCCCTGGCATCGTCCATGTGCCCCGATAAGGGTCACCGGAATCGGCCACGCACTGGGCTGGGAACAGGGATCGCGCACTGCCAGGCAGCCGCTTGGTGGCCATCGTTTCCCGGCCCTGCCAAGTCCAACCCACCTTATTAACCAACAGGCATACGTTGGCCAAACAAGCAATCACGCTGCAACCTGATGTTCATCGAATCTAGCGCGACCGTATCCTGTGCCTGGAGTCGTGAATGAATACTTGCATCACTCGCACCGTGTCGTTGCTGTTGATGAGCCAAGGGATTTGTCTTGCCACGCAGGCTGAGGCCGAGGGCTTCCCTACCCTCAACCGGTTGGCTTCCGGGTTCGGTTACTACGGGGTAGATCAGGGTTTCGATGACAAGCTGAAGGTCTACGGTACCGTGGATGCATTCGCCAGCTACCACGACTCCGAGCACCACTCAGGTTTCCAACTTGCAGGCGGCGGCGCCTGGACCAACAAGCTCGGGTTGTATGCCCGCAAAGCAGTTGCCCCCGATATGGTGCTGGAACTGGACGTCGAAGAAGGCTTCAATCTGAACGGCAAGGCCATGGAGGGGACGTGGGACACTATCGGCACGCTGCGCCTGGCAACGGTCGCCCTGCGTTCGCGCAGCCTGGGCAGGCTTGAGTTCGGCAAAACCTACGGGGTGAGCACCCCGACCTACGCCGACCCGTTTCTGGCGGCATACGGCTCACCGTATACGTTTCTGTCCATACCTGCTGCCGGCAGAGGCGCCTACTATCTCGACCTGCGGCCCAAGCACACCCTGGCCTACACCAGCCCGAGCATGAACGGCTTCAGCGTCGCAACGGCCGTGAGCTTCGGCTTCGATGATGTCGCCAGCCAGGGGCGTACGGTGCGTGGTGGGGGTGCGAAGTTGCAGTACCGGAACAGCCGTGTGATCCTGCTGGGGTCTTACAACCTGTATTACAGCGACCCGTGGGACGATGGTGGCAACTCGCGACAGACTGCCAACCACTTCACAAGCCTGTCGGCGTTCTATGATTTCGGCCCGCTGTCCACCAGCCTGACCTGGCAACGCCAAGAGGTAGACCAAGCCGGCACACCCAGTACCACCGTTTACACCTTCGGCCTGATGGCCCCGGTGGGCAAGCTTGACGTGCTCAGGCTGGCGGTGGTCCAGCGGTCGGTGTCGGCCCGCGACAAAGACGCGCTGGGCGTGATGCTGGGCTACGACCATTTCTTCAACCCGCGCTGGGCCGCCTATGCGCGCGTGGGCATGATCGCCAACCAGAGCGCGTCATCGGTGACCTACGCAGGCACCCCTGTCGATCAGGTGGGCGATGACCCAAGCAATGTTTCACTAGGCATGTACTACCACTTCTGAAACGTCACGTGGCAGCGTCTTGAGGACTCTTGCGCGCAAGCTGTGGAAGAGTTCTTGAGCCGGAGCCGTGAGGCTATCGCGGTCGATGCAGACCAGGTTGATCGGATAGTCGGGGACCAACTCCTGCACCGCCACTTGAATGAACTCTGGGCGGATGGCAAAGGTGGTGGCGTCGTTCACGGCCAGTTCACTGATGGTCATCAGCGACTCGGTGTTTTTCAAAAGCTTTAGGGCCATCATTATCGACGTGCATTCCACTGCGTTCGGCGGCACCCGAAGGCCGTTGACCTCGAACAATTGGTGGAACTGCGATGCCTGATCGCTCAACTCGTCCAGGCTGATCCAGTTGGCGTACTGCAGCGAACGCAGCGACTGGGAAAACTTCTGTTGGTTGGACGCATGGCAGATCACCTTGCCCTTGATGCTGCCCACCGCCTCCCAATCCAGATTCAGACGGCTCAAGGGTTGCTGGGAGGTGATGGCGAAGTCCAGGCTACCGTCGCGCAGGCGTTGCAGGATCTGGCTGGGGCGCAGGTCGGTGATGGTAATTTTCACCCGCGGGTACTTGCGCCGAAAAGCCAGGATGCTCTCATCCACGCCGTCAAGCATCGCCGTCAGCGAGGTGACGCCGATCGACACCGCCCCCAATGCAGCATCCTGAATGCTGGCCGCCTCGATCTGCAAACGGCGGATACTCTCCACCACTAGGTTGGCATGGCGGATGATGCGCTTGCCCTCATCGGTCAACGCCATGCCCTTGTACGACCGCTGCAGGAGGGTGAACCCAAGCTCCCGCTCCAGTTCCTTGATCGAACGGCTCAGGGCAGGTTGGGTGATGTGCAGGATCTTGGAGGCCTCGAGAATGCTCCCCCCCTGGTGAATGGCGACAAGCGCCTTGAGCTGATGAAGTTTCAAGCGTGAACACCTTATCGAGAGCGGCGGGTTTCAGGTTGCAGCTCACCTTGAACTGCAAAAAGAAGGCCCGGAATCGGTTCATGATCAGCCCCAGCCTGGCGCTGAACGCCCTGCTGCCGGGCTTGGCATCCAGAACCTGCGAGCACTGCGCCGAGCGGTTGATCTGCGAGCATCACAAATGTGCATGATGGCTGCCCAGCGGTAGCTGCAGATCATGGAAAAGTGGTCGCTTATCGAACGGTTATTTCACAGGCTCTGGCCATTGTCGAGCTGGGCCAACAAGGCTTCGCCCCGCGCCCACACGCCTTCACGCCTGGCTACGGACATGCGCTCAAGGCTGCGATAGACCAAGGCCAGGCGGGGGTTGCCGGCCAACAGGTCACGATGGCGGATGATGAAGTGCCAGTACAGCGCATTGAATGGGCAGGCATCCTCCTCTACCGCATGTTCGACCTTGTAGCTGCAAGCCTTGCAATGGTCGGACATGCGCTGGATGTAACGGCCACTGGCGCAATAGGGTTTGGACCCCAGGTAGCCGCCGTCGGCGTGCATCACCATGCCGAGCGTGTTCGGCAGCTCGACCCAATCGAAGGCATCCATGTACACCGCCAGGTACCACTCGCATATCGCGCTGGGCACAATGCCGGCGAGCAGTGCGAAGTTGCCCGTGACCATCAGCCGCTGGATGTGATGCGCGTAGCCCAGTTGCAGCGTCTGGCCGATGGCCTGCTCCATGCAGCGCATGCGGGTACGCCCGGTCCAGTAGAATTCCGGCAACGCACGGTCGTTGCCAAGGTAGTTGAGCGCGGCATACTCAGGCATGCGTAGCCAATAGATGCCGCGCACATACTCACGCCAGCCGATCAGCTGGCGGATGAACCCTTCAGCAGCGTTGAGCGGTATGCGCGCCTCACGCCAGGCAGTGTCCACGTCGTCGCACAACTGCCGCACATCCAGCAGCCCGATGTTCAGGGCCGCACTGATTCGCGCATGGAACAGGAACGGCTCGCCTTCGGCCATGGCGTCTTGATAGTCGCCGAACGCGGCCAGGCCGAACTCGAGAAAATGTTGCCAGAGCTGCTGGGCCTGTTCATGGGTCACGGGATAGTCGAACCCTTCGACCGCGCCGTAGTGGTCATTGAAGCATTCGCCGACCAGCGCCACGACCGCCGTGGTGATTTCGTCATGCTCAAAACGCGCCGGGAATGGCCCACGTAGCCCCCGTGGCAAGGGTTTGCGATTGTCACCGTCCAGGTTCCAGGTCCCACCCACAGGGCTGCCATCGAGCTCCAGCAAAAGGCCGCAGCGCTTGCGCATGCCGCGGTAGAAATGCTCCATACGCAATTGGCGACGGTCTTTCGCCCAACGTGCGAACGCCTCGCGCGAGCACAGAAAGCGTGTATCGCGATGCCATACCAGCGGTAAGCCGGCATCGTTCAACGCCTGCTCCAGGCGCCACTCACCACACTCGGTCAGGTGGATGTGCGTCGCCCCCAGCGCCTGCTGCCACCGGCGCAACTCACCGACGATGGTGCCGCTGTTGCCGGGTGCGTTCAGCTCCACATATTCCACCCGCCAGCCGCGATCACGCAGCGCCTGGGCAAAATGGCGCATGGCGCTGAAGATGAGCACGATCTTTTGCGGATGGTGGGGCACATAGCGCGCCTCGCCCTGCACTTCGGCCATCAGGATAACGTCGTGTGCAGGGTCCAGCGTGGCCAGGCTCGCCAGGTCGAACGACAGCTGATCCCCCAGCACCAGGCCCAGGCGCATCGCACGGTCTACCACTGGCTGGCCAGCGTCACCGGCACGCGCAGGGGCTCGACAGGGCCGTTGCGCTGGCCGCACATCTCGTCATGCACCACCTGTTGCACCAGCATGCAAGGCACGGGCGGCAGATCGGCCAACAGTTGGCGCAGCTCGGTCGTCGAGCGCAAGCGCAGTGCCTGGCCGTTCGCATCGCTAAGGGTGAGCGGCCCTTCTTCGGTCAGCGCGCGCAGGATATAAAAGCCGCCTTCCAGCGACAGCAGCTCAAGTTCTCGAACGTTACCGGCTGCGGCCAGCTCCGTCAGGTTGTGCAGGTTCATGGCGTGTACTCCATCAGGCAGGCTTCAGCTGCGCAGGGCGGCATTTGCAAATGTCAGACTCAGTAAATCCTATACAATAATAGACTGATGTATAGGTTTTGGTTTTTATTGTATAGATTTAGGCTCATCTTTAGTGATGGCCCCTGGGCCGCTGCGACCGGCGCCAGAGCTGGCAGGTAATGGTGAGTCGAGAGACGATGGTCGACCGGCCTCATAACCCGCAGAATAGGTGGCTTCGGCCCTGTGAAGGAATTGCTCATGCTGTATGTAGTCATGCTCGGTGGCCGCCACCCACGGGCCAGTATCGAGGTGCACGACGTGCTGTTCGCGCAGGCGGACTCACTGCAGCAGGCGTACCCGCAACTGCGCGAAGGCTGGTTCGGCAGCCGTGCAGGCCTGCACATCGACTCGTGGCTGGAAGTCGACGGTATCGACCGCTACCGTGTCGCGTTCAGCCCCCTGGCGCCAGGCCCGGACGACATGCGGCTGTTCTTCATCAACCTGGGTGGCTACGAGCCACAGGTGTTCGGTGAGGCGCATCGCTACCTGCTGGTAGTGGCCAGGGACAAGGCCCAGGCCAAGCAACTGGGCAAGCAACGCATGCAGGCAGGCTGGCTCAAGCCGCATACCGATGCAGTGCTTGAGGTAGACGATTGCCTGCCAGTCGACCTGGTGGGCGGGCGCTATGTGCACTTGATAGAAGGTGCGCATGGCGGGCTGCGGCAATACAGCGACTACATCCTGCTCTGAGGCCGCGGCTGCCTGGCCTCGGCGCTGGGGCAGCGATCCCGTTCCTCAGCGCACCTTGGCCTGACCCGGCGCCGGCATCACCTGCACCTGGCCATGCTCCACCCCACGCTCGACCGTCAATTGCCGAGACAACTCGCCAATGCGGCCACTTTCGCCCTGCAGCACCGAGACCTCCAGGCAATGGCCGGCGTCCAGGTGCACGTGCAAGGTGGACCGGGTCAGGTCGTGGTGGGCATGCAGGGTCTGGTTGAGCCGCCTGGGCAGTTCGCGGGTGCTGTGGTCGTACAGGTAGCTGACCACGGCCACGCAGGCGGCATCGTCCGGCAACGTTTCAGACTCGCGCATGCCTGCACGCAACAGGTCGCGAATGGCCTCCGAGCGGCCCTGATAGCCTTGGCTCGCCACCCGCCGGTCGATGACGTCGAGCAGCTCCTCATCCAGCGTGATGGTGATTCGTTGCATTTGGTAACTTCCAGTAAGATGATTTTACATAGACATCATACCCACTGCGCTTTAGCCTACGGCCTCCGTGAAAGTGGGGACCGCAGTGTGAAGCAGCAGCCAGGTAAACGAAAGCCCGCCCTCCTGGGCCTCCTTTTTCTCGCTGCGTGCACGGTTGCACCGGCCAGCAGCGCCGCCGAGCAAGGGCCACGGCTGGTGTACTCGTGGCCTGTGAATGCCGGGCCGCTCGACCCGCGTGGCTACTCCCCGAACCAGATGTACGCCCAGGCCATGGTCTATGAACCCCTGGTGCGCTATACCGCGGCCGGTACGCTGGAGCCTTGGCTGGCTGAGGCCTGGCAGGTGTCGAATGACGGCAAGACCTACACATTCACGCTGCGTGACGGTGTGCGCTTCAGTGATGGCACGCCCTTCGATGCGCCTGCAGCCAAAGCCAACCTCGACGCAGTGCTGGCCAACACTCAGCGCCACCGCTGGATGGAGCTGGTGACCACCCTGGACCACGTTGAAGCACCTGAGCGCCTGACCCTGCGCCTGGTACTCAAGCACCCCTACTACCCGACGCTGATGGAACTGGCCCAGGTTCGCCCCTTACGCTTTGCCTCGCCTCAGGCCAAACCTGGCCAGCCCGCCGGGACCGGCCCGTGGATGCGCGCCGAATCGCGCCTGGGCGAATACGACCGCTTCGTGCGCAACCCTCATTACTGGGGGCCAAAGCCGGCCTATGCCGAGGTCATGGTAAAGGTCATCCCAGACCCCAACAGCCGCGCACTGGCCCTGCAGGCCGGCGAAATCGAGCTGATCCAGGGCGCCGCTGGCGAGATCACGGCGGGCACGTTCGTGCGCCTGCGAGACCAAGGCTTCGCCACCGAACTGTCGGCGCCGCTGGCCACCCGCACGCTGGCGATGAACACCGGCCGTGGCGCCACCCGCGACCTGGCGGTACGCCAGGCGATCAACGAGGCGGTGGACAAGCAAGCCATCATCGACAAGATCCTCTATGGCCTTGAGCCACGGGCAGACACCCTGTTCGCCAGCAACATGCCGTACGCCGATATCGGCCTCAAGCCCTACCCTTATGACCCTGCCCTGGCCGCACGTGCGCTCGACGCTGCCGGGTGGGTCCTGGCGCCAGGCGCTTCAGTGCGTAGCAAAGGCGGCGAAGCGTTATCCATCGAGCTGGTGTTCCTCGGCACCAGTGCCTTGCAGAAGAGCCTGGCCGAAGTGCTGCAGGGGGAGTTGGCGAAAATCGGTATCCACATCGATCTGCGTGCGGTCGAAGAAGGGGCGCTGGTGCGGCGCCAGCGCGACGGCGACTTCGGCATGATCTTCGCCGACACCTGGGGTGCGCCCTACGACCCGCACTCGTTCGTCAGCTCCATGCGCTACGCCGGCCATGCCGACTACATGGCCCAGCGTGGGCTGGCCATCAAGGACGAACTGGACAAGCGCATAGGCCAAGTGCTGGCCAGCACCGATGAGCAGCAGCGTGCCGAGCAGTACCGTTTCATCCTCACCACCTTGCACGAACAGGCCGTCTACCTGCCCATCTCGCACCTCACGGCCATCAGCGTGCGCCGTGACTCGGTGGCCAAGGTCCAGTTCGGCAGCACCTTGTTCGACGTGCCGTTCGAAACCATGACACCGAAACAGGAAGACTGACATGTTGCGCTACATCCTGCTGCGCCTGGCGCTGCTCGTGCCGGTCATGCTCGGCGTTTCGTTGCTGGTGTTCGTGCTGCTGCACCTGGGCAGCACCGACCCGGCGCTGGACTACCTTCGGCTTTCGCACATTCCACCGACCGACGCAGCCATCGCCGAAGTTCGCCATACCCTGGGGCTGGATCGCCCCTTGTATGCGCAATACCTGAGCTGGCTGTGGAACGCCGTGCACCTGGACTTCGGCATCTCCTACATCACCGGCCGGCCAGTGCTCGATGACCTGCTCTACTACCTGCCCGCCACCCTGCAACTCGGCGGCCTGGCGTTGGCCTGCACGCTGCTGCTGTCGATCCCGCTGGGGCTGCTGGCGGCCCGTTGGCAAGGGCGCTGGCCCGACCACGCCGTGCGGGCAGTGACCTTCCTGGGGGTGTCCATGCCCAATTTCTGGCTGGCATTTCTGCTGATCGCGCTGTTTTCCCTGTGGCTGGGCTGGCTGCCACCGCTGGGGCGCGGGGGGGCCGGGCACCTGGTAATGCCAGTGCTGGCGATCGCCCTGATGTCGATGTCGATCAACGCCCGCCTGCTGCGTGCCAGCCTGCTGGAAGCCGGCGGGCAACGCCACGTCACCTATGCCCGTGCCCGCGGCCTGCCCGAGCGGCACGTCTGGCGCGACCATATCCTGCGCAATGCCTGGTTGCCGCTGGTAACGGCCACCGGCATGCACATCGGCGAACTGATCGGCGGCGCACTGGTGATCGAGACCATCTTCGCCTGGCCCGGCGTTGGCCGTTTTGCGGTGTCAGCAGTGCTGAACCGCGACTTCCCGGTGATGCAGTGCTTCACCCTGCTGCTGACCGGCCTGCTGATGATCTGCAACCTGGTCGTCGATGTCTGCTACGCCTGGCTTGATCCTCGTAGCCGGCTGGAAGGGGTGAACGCATGAGTGCGCTGTCTGCCCTGCGTCAGCCCTGGCTGCTGCGCCGCCCCAGCCTGACGATCGGCCTGGTCCTGGTCGGCCTGCTGGCAATGCTGGCGCTGTTCGGCCAGTGGATCGCCCCGTATGACCCCGACCTGGTCGACCTCGGCCGGCGCTTGCAGGCGCCCGACGCCAACCACTGGCTGGGCACCGACCACCTCGGGCGCGACCTGCTTTCACGGCTGATCGTCGGCACGCGGCTGTCCTTGGGCAGCGTGATGCTGACCCTGGCGCTGGTGCTGGCGCTTGGCCTCGCGGTCGGCGGCGTGGCCGGGTTCGTCGGCGGGCGCACCGACCTGCTGGTGATGCGCGTGTGCGACATGTTCATGACCTTCCCCACCCTGGTACTGGCATTCTTCTTCGTCACCTTGCTCGGTACCGGCCTTAGCAACGTGATCATCGCCATCGCACTGTCCCACTGGGCCTGGTATGCGCGCATGGTGCGTGGCCTGGTGATTGCCCAGCGCGGTCGCGAGTACGTCTTGGTTGCACGCCTGGCCGGCGCCTCACGCTGGACGCGGCTGCGCCAGCACGTGCTGCCCAACATCGCCGGCCCCCTGCTGGTGCTGGCGACCATGGACATCGGCCACATGATGCTGCACGTCTCCGGCCTGTCGTTCCTCGGCCTTGGGGTGGCGCCGCCCACCGCCGAATGGGGCGTGATGATCAACGACGCCAAGGAGTTCATCTGGACGCAGCCGCAACTGCTGCTGTTGCCAGGGCTGATGATCTTCTTCTCGGTGATGGCCTTCAACCTGTTGGGCGATGCGCTGCGCGACCGCCTGGACCCTACACAGGAGCGCCATTGAATGAACCCGTCGATCCTTGAAATCCGCGGCCTGCGCATAGAGGCTCAGGCCGGCGTGCTGGTGCACGGCGTCGACTTGCAACTGCGCCGCGGCGAAGTCTGCACGTTGGTCGGTGCCAGTGGCTCGGGCAAATCCCTCAGTTGCCTTGGTGCGCTCGACCTGCTGCCACCAGGCCTGTCGCGCACACAAGGGCAGTTGCTGCTCGATGGCCAGCCGCTGGCTGCCAGCAGTGCCCGTGGCCGCCTGGCCAGCCTGGTATTGCAAAACCCGCGCAGCGCCTTCAACCCGGTACGCAACATGGCCAGCCACGGCCTGGAGACGCTCCGGCAGCGCGGAGTCACCGGTAGAGAAGCCCGTGCGCGGATGGCCCAGTGCCTGGAGGCGGTGGGCCTGGCAGACCGTGAACGGGTGCTGCAATCGTTCGCCTTTCAGCTCAGCGGGGGCATGCTGCAACGGATGATGATCGCCCTGGCGCTCATGGCCGAAACCCCGTTCCTCCTGGCCGATGAACCCACAAGTGACCTCGATGCCCTGAGCCAGGCGCGTTTTCTCGACCTGTTGATGGAACTGGTGCAGGTCCATGGGCTGGGGGTATTGCTGGTCACTCACGACATGGGCGTGGTGGCGCGCTGCGCAGACCAGGTGGCGGTGATGGAAGCCGGCCGCGTCGTCGAGTACCAGCCGGTGCATACGCTTTTCCAGCGCCCTGCCAGCGCCACTGCCCGCACCCTCCTCCACGCCCATCAGATACTTTGCGGGAGCCAGCCATGAGCCTGCTGCACGTCCACCACCTGAGCCATCGGTATCGCACCGGGGGGCTGTTGCGCAAACGGGGCTGGCTGCAGGTGCTCGACGGTATCGAGCTGCAACTGCATGCCGGTGAGTCGGTCGGCCTGCTGGGCAGCAGTGGCAGCGGCAAAAGTACGCTGGCGCGGCTGCTGCTCGGGCTGGAAAAACCGACCCAGGGCCAGGTGAGTTTTGCCGGGCAGGATGTCAGCCAGCTACGGGGGGAGCAGGCGCGCGACTTCCAGCGCACCGTGCAACTGGTGTTCCAGGACGCCCCCGGTGCCTTCAACCCGCAGCGCAGCATCGGCTGGAGCATCGCCGAACCGTTGCGCCACCTCACCGGCATGGATGAAGCCCAGCGGCAAGCGCGCACGCTCGAACTGCTGCAGGCCATGGGCCTGCGCGCCGAGCATGCGCAACGGCTGCCGCAGCAGTTGAGTGGCGGCCAGTTGCAGCGTGCCAACATCGCCCGGGCGCTGGCCGCCTCGCCGCAGTTGGTGGTGCTCGACGAAGCGTTGTCGAACCTGGACCGGGTATTGCAGTTGCAGACGCTGCAGCAGCTTGAGGCGTTACGCCAGCGCAGCGGCACCGCCTTCGTGCTGATCAGCCATGACCTGAGCCTGGTGCAGTACTTCTGCCAGCGGGTTGTGCTGCTGGACGCTGGCCGCATCGTTGAGGACCGGCCCGTCGAGCACGGCACTGTTTTCGAGCATCCCGTTGGAAAGCAGCTACAGTCTGCCATGTTGCCCGTACGGCCCGACAAGAGGCAGGCAAGACAAGCGCTGCCGCTCGGTATGCACTGACACCAACATGAGGGTGCATCCGGCGTGAACGCCAGAACGCTTTTCCAGTGCGCAGGCAAAGTGCCACAATGCGCCACCGATCACGAATTGCGGCCGATGCCATGACAGAGCTCAATCCAGGCGATGAGATAGCGCACTGCGTTAGGACGGATCGCCTGCACCAGCTGTTCGTCCAGTCGGCACCCGCTGTGCTTGGCAGTTTCCTGGCGGCGGCAATGCTGTGTTGGTTGGGCTGGGAGCGTTTCGACCAGCAAACGGTAGCCGTCTGGATGACAGTGCTGAGCCTGTCGACGGCCCTGCGCACCGCGATGTTCGTCGCCTACCTGCGAGCCCCCGCCAGCCAACGCACGGCCGAACGCTGGGAGTGGCGCTACTGGGCCACCCTGGCGTTGTCCGCGGCAGTCTGGGGCTTGGGCGCACTGGCGGTGATGCCTGCCGACGACCTGTTGGGGCAGGCATTGATCATGCTGTTTGCCGTGGGCATGTCCGTCAGCGCGGTCTCGTGTTACTCCTCGTACCGCAACATGACCCTGGTCTCGATCGCCTTGGTACTGCTGCCTTGCACCGGCTGGCTGCTGCTGCAGCCATCCGCGCTGCAACAGGGCATCGCCCTGGCGGTGCTGGTGTTCGCCTCGTTCGTGGTCAATGCAACGAACAGCCTGTCTTCAGCGCTGGTCACCGCCTGGCGCCTCAGGCATGAAATGGAGCGCGCGCACCGCCTTGCCATCGTGGCCTCATGCACGGACGAACTTACCGGCTTGAACAACCGGCGTGCCTTCTTTGACTGCGCCCTGGCGCAGCACACCCTGTGCCAGGAGGCGCAGACGTACGTAGCCGTGCTGATGCTGGACGTCGACCATTTCAAACAGATCAACGACACCGCCGGGCATGCGGCGGGCGACCAGGTGTTGCAACGGATCGGGGCAGCCATCAGCGCCAGCCTGCGTGCTGACGATATCGCCGGCAGGCTGGGCGGCGAAGAATTCGCCATCCTGCTACCCGACACGCCTCTGGCCACTGCCAGCGAGATCGCCGAGCGCCTGCGGACCTTGATAGCAAAGCTGAGCGTCAACAGCGAACACGCCGTTACCGCCAGCATAGGCCTGGCCTTCGCCAAAGCCCCCGCCAGTGAACTCGATACCTTGCTCAGCAGTGCCGACAAGGCCATGTACCGTTCCAAGGCATCAGGCCGCAACCGGGTGACGGTTGTCGACCACATGCATGCAACCGCCTGATGGTACGGCTGGCCAGGGCCTGACGCCTGACCGCTTGCCCTGATTTGGTTCGACTTTTTCAGTAAACCCGGGCGTGCACCCATTTAATGCAGCAAGCTGCGGCCGGCGGCGCGCTCCGCCCACGCCAACCTCCGTCAAATCGCCTGATATTGTCGCGATATTGATAGCAACAAGCGCACTCACGCTGTTCCAGAGCCATTTTTGTTCCTGACGCTTGCGACCTGCCCGTTCCGGCATCGTCATTGCAACGCCCTCTCCCGATCGCTTGGCAAGCGAGAAACGAAACTGCCGACGAGTCGTGGCAAGGAGTGGGTATGTCCCGGGCTTTTTTCAATGAAATGTATGAGGCAAACGGAAGTTGCCGCCCGCACTATCAGGAGTTCGCCCGCTGGCTGGCGAACACACCGCTGGAACTGTTGGAACAACGGCGGCATGAGGCCGACCTGCTGTTCCACCGGGCCGGTATCACCTTCACCCTCTACGGTGACCAGCAGGACACCGAGCGGTTGATCCCCTTCGACATCATCCCGCGCAGCATCCGCGCCAGCGAATGGCGCATCGTTGAACGTGGGTGTATCCAGCGGGTTCAGGCGCTGAACCTGTTCCTCCAGGACATCTACCACGATCAGCGCATCCTCAAGGCCGGCATCATTGCGCCAGAGCAAGTGCTGGCCAACGAGGGTTATCAGGTCGCCATGCAGGGCCTGAACCTGCACCGCGGGCTGTACGCCCATATCGCCGGCGTCGATTTGGTACGCGACAGCGATGGTACGTATTACGTACTGGAAGATAATCTGCGCACCCCCAGCGGCGTCAGCTACATGCTCGAAGACCGCAAGATGATGATGCGCCTGTTCCCTGAACTGTTCGCCGCCCAACGCATCGCACCGATCGACCACTACCCCAACCTGCTGCTCGACACACTCAAGAGTGCCAGCCCGCTGGACAATCCGACCGCCGTGGTGCTTACCCCCGGGCGCTTCAACAGCGCCTACTTCGAGCACGCCTTCCTGGCGCGGGAGATGGGCATCGAGCTGGTCGAAGGCGCCGACCTGTTCGTGCGCAACGACCACCTCTACATGCGCACCACCGCAGGCCCGCAGCAAGTGGACGTGATCTACCGCCGCCTGGACGACGAATATCTCGACCCTCTGTCGTTCAACCCTGATTCGATGCTGGGGGTACCGGGGCTGATCTCGGTGTACCGGGCTGGCAACGTCGTGCTGGCCAACGCGGTGGGCACCGGCGTTGCCGACGACAAGTCGATCTACCCCTACGTCGACGAGATGATCCGCTTCTACCTGAGCGAGGAGCCGATCCTGAAGAACGTGCCCACCTGGCAATGCCGCAAGCCACAGGACCTGTCCCACGTTCTGGCCCACCTGCCCGAGCTGGTGGTCAAGGAAACCCAAGGCTCCGGCGGCTATGGCATGTTGGTCGGCCCCGCTGCAACGGCGGCGCAGATCGAGGACTTCCGTGCGCGCATCAAGGCGCGCCCGCACGCCTACATCGCTCAGCCCACCCTGTGCCTGTCCACCTGCCCGACTTTCGTCGAAAGCGGTATCGCGCCGCGCCACATCGACCTGCGTCCGTTCGTGCTGTCAGGCAGCGAAACGCGCCTGGTGCCGGGCGGCCTGACCCGCGTTGCACTGCAGGAAGGCTCGCTGGTGGTCAACTCGTCGCAGGGCGGCGGCACCAAAGACACCTGGGTGGTGGAGGACTGAGCCATGCTTTCGAGAACCGCTTCCGACCTGTACTGGATGTCCCGCTACCTGGAGCGCGCCGAAAACCTCGCGCGCATGCTCGAGGTCAGCTACTCGCTGTCGCTGATGCCGCAAGCCGGCCGTTCGGATGGCCACACAGAGCTCGCCATGTCGCTGCTGGCATCCGGCACGCTGGACGATTACATCCGCAAGCACGCCGAGCTGGACACCGAGCGCATGCTGCACTTCTTTGCGTTGGACGCGAACAACCCCAGCAGCATCTATTGCTGCCTGCAGGCAGCGCGCACCAACGCCCATGCGGTGCGTGGGCGCATAACCGCCGACATGTGGGAAAACATCAACGCCACCTGGATCGAAATGCGCAACATCGCCAGCAATGGCCTTGGACGCTATGGCATCAGCCAGTTCTGCGACTGGGTCAAGGAACGCTCCCACCTGTTCCGCGGCGCAACCGCTGGCACCATCATGCGCAACGATGCCTACAGCTTCATTCGCCTGGGCACCTTCCTGGAGCGGGCGGACAATACCCTGCGCCTGCTCGATGCCCGCTACGAAATGTTCGGCGAAACTTCCGAGGAGGTCAGCGACGACTCGGCAAGGGGTTACTACCAGTGGAGCGCCTTGTTGCGCGCCCTGACGTCCTACGAAGCCTTCAACGAAATCTACCGCAACGCGCCCAGCGCACGGCCGGTGTCGGAGCTGTTACTGCTGCGCGTCGACGTGCCACGGTCATTGCATGCCTGCATCGAAGAGCTCGACCAGATCCTCGCCGCGCTGCCTGGCACTACCGGCCGCGCCGCACAACGGATGGCTGCCGAACTCAACGCGCGGCTGCGCTACACCGCCATCGATGAAATTCTCGAAGCCGGGCTGCACCTGTGGCTGACCGACTTCATCGGCCGCATCCACCAACTGGGCCAGACCGTGCACAATTCCTACCTGGAGGTCGTATGAAACTGTCCATTCGCCACGACACCACCTACAGCTACGCCAGTGACGTGTGCAACAGCATCCAGTTCCTGCGCCTGACACCACGCAGCAGCGAGCGCCAGCGCATCCTCGAGTGGCAACTGGACCTGCCCTGCAAGGTGAACAGCCAGATCGACCCGTATGGCAATATCCTGCACGTACTGACCCTGGACAAACCCCATGGCCACCTGGCCCTTACCGCCAGTGGCCAGGTGGAAATCGACCCGGGCTGTGAACATGAGGCCGGCGGCCAGTCGCCCCTGCCTTTTCTGCGCAGCAGCCACCTCACCCAGGCCAGTGACGCACTCAAGGCCTTTGCCACCCAGCAGTGCGGCGAGCGCCGCGACCGGGGCGCGCTGACCGCCCTGATGCAAGGGCTGGCCGACCATATGCCCTACAGCCCGGGGGCTACTTCGGTGGGCACCACCGCCAGCGAGTCATTTGCCGGCGCCGCCGGGGTGTGCCAGGACCATACCCACGCCTTCCTGGCCTGCGCCCGTAGCCTGGGCGTCCCGGCGCGCTACGTGTCCGGCTACCTGTGTACCGAAGACGAAACCCACCTGGCCAGCCACGCCTGGGCCGAAGCCTGGATCGATGATGCCTGGTACAGCTTCGACGTCACCAACCGCCTCACCCGGCCCGAACGGCACCTGAAACTGGCGGTCGGTCTGGATTACCTCGACGCCTGCCCGGTCCGGGGCGTGCGCCGCGGTGGCGGCGTCGAATCCATGCAGGCCAGCGTCCACGTGCACCGCCAGTAAGCGCCTGGCGCAACGCTAGCGGCCCCGTCGCGCCCTGCGCGGCGGGGCCGCTCCATTCCAAGAACAAGGTAGAAAGCATGACCTACTGCGTCGCTATGCATTTGGCGGACGGGCTGGTATTCATCTGCGACTCCCGCACCAATGCCGGGATCGACCAGATATCCACGTTTCGCAAACTGTTCGTTTTCAGCGTGCCGGGGGACCGGCTGATCGTCCTGCAGACCGCCGGCAACCTTGCCACCTCGCAATCGGTGGTCAACCTGCTTGAGCAACGTAGCCGAGGTACCGGCAGCCACCTGCTGAACGTCGGCACGCTCTACGACGCGGCGGCACTGGTGGCCGAAACCCTTCGCGAAGTCATCACCCGTGACCGCAGCAAGCTGACGGCGCAGATCGACCTGAGCGCCTCGTTCATGGTGGGCGGCCAGATCGCGGGCAGCGCCATGGGCATCTACAACGTCTACGCCCAAGGCAACTTCTTCCAGGCAACGCCGGACACGCCGTTCCTGCAATTGGGCGAGAGCAAGTACGGCAGACCGATTCTCGACCGCAACCTGACCTACGACACGCCCTTGGACGAAGCGCTGCGCTGCGGCTTGATCTCATTCGACTCGACCATTCGCAGCAACCTGTCGGTCGGCATGCCGCTGGACCTTTTGGTGTATGGCAGGGACAGCCTCACGGCCAGGGAGCCGGTGCGCATCCATCAAGACGACCCCTACTACAGCCATATCCGCAAACAATGGGGTGACGGTTTGAAAAGCCTGCTGGGCGAGCTGACCCCGCCACCGCCGGGCTTCATGGCCGAATGAGCCAGGCCCCCTCGGTCAAGCCAGTAGGCTTATCACCAGATCCGCGATGTTGATAGGCACGTATGCCACGGTCAACAGCGAATAGGCCTTACGCGACCGGGCTGCAAACACGCACAGGGGGATCACGATCATCATCACGTCAAAAGCGCCCCAAAGCGCCAGCGGCGAGGCGCCGAACAGCAGCATGTTGACGATGAACCCAAGCAGGTAAAAGCCCGACAGGAACAGCAGCGCGTACCGGCCATCCTGCTCGAAGTACAGGCGCAGCCCTCCCACTTCGTCCTCGCTTCGGCTGGGCAACATCAGCGCCGAGGAAACGAACAGCGAAAGCGCCAGCAGCACCAGCAGCAAAAATTCCTGGAACGAGAAGGTCGCCCTTACTTGTGGCAGTGCATTGACCGCCCACCAGAAATCCATCTGTGTGGTGAAGAGCATGACCGCCCAGACCAGGGCCACCCAATCAGGGGCAGCGCTACGCCGAATACGAAAGACCGTCAGCGCGCCCAGCAGCAGGCGGGTGACCGACAGCCCCAAGATCATCGAGAGGACGGTAGCAACGATAGGGAAATTGCTCATGGTGCTTCCTGCCAGCCACTGTTGTGGACAGCGTAGGCGGCGCACAGCAAACTTTGAAAAAATGAGTCGGTAGTTTGGGCTTGGCGTGGGATTTTCAGTGCCTGTGACCCCGAGCGCCACCCTGCGCCCGACGCAGGTGGTTGCGCCCCAGGAAAACAGCGGCGACATCAATCCAAGGAGCCTGCATGTCAGAACGCAGTAACAGCGAGGTGAAGTCCTGCGACTCTGCCTGGTCGGTCTTTCTGATTTTCCTGCGCCTGGGGCTGACTTCCTTCGGTGGTCCCATTGCGCACCTGGGCTACTTTCGCGAAGCGTTGGTATCGCGCCGCCAATGGCTCAGTGAACGCAGTTACGCCGAACTGGTCGCCCTGTGCCAGGTCCTCCCCGGCCCGGCGAGCAGCCAGGTCGGGATAGGCCTTGGCCTCTCACGCGCAGGTTTCGCGGGCGCGGTGGCTGCCTGGGCAGGCTTCACATTGCCATCGGCCATGATGCTGATCCTGTTGGCCCAGGGCATCTCGGCATGGGGCGGCGCCTTCCCTGGTGGTTTGCTGCACGGCCTGAAGATCGTTGCAGTCGCGGTTGTCGCCCAAGCGGTGTGGGGCATGGCACGCAGCCTTTGCACCGATGTTGCGCGTGTGACCATCGCCTTGTGCGCCACCTGCGCGGCGCTTGTGTGGCCCACTGCGCTGGGGCAGACCAGCGTGATCGTGTGTTCTGCCTTGGCAGGCTGGGTGCTGTTCAAGTCCACGCCACCTCCGGCAGCGGAAAGACTACCGTTTTCAGTCAGCCGCAAAACCGGCCTGATCGCGCTGACAGTGTTCTTTGCTCTGTTGCTCGGGCTACCGCTGCTGGCCCAGGTCTGGCCGTCGCAGGTCCTGGCGATGGTGAACGCCTTCTACAACGCAGGCTCACTCGTCTTCGGTGGTGGGCATGTGGTGCTGCCGTTGCTGCAGTCGGCGACAGTGCCCAATGGCTGGGTCAGCAACGACACCTTTCTGGCGGGTTATGGCCTGGCACAGGCGGTACCGGGGCCCCTCTTCACCTTTGCGGCATTTCTGGGGGCATCCATGACCGTGCAGCCCTCCGGCTGGGTGGGCGCTACGGTCTGCATTCTGGCCATTTTCACTCCCTCCTTCCTGCTGGTGGTCGGCGTCTTGCCCTTCTGGCAAACACTGCGGCACAGCGCGCGTAGCCAGGCCGCGCTGGGTGGTGTGAACGCAAGCGTGGTAGGGCTGCTATTAGCCGCCCTGTACCACCCGGTCTGGACGAGCGCCATTGCCAGCCCATCGGACTTCGCTTTTGCGCTCACAGCCCTCGTGGCCCTGATGTTCTGGAAGATGCCACCCTGGCTGGTGGTCCTGGGCTGCGGCCTGTTTGGCTGGCTGCTTACTGCAATGCAAACGTCAGGGTAGCTGCCAGCCCGCCGCTGGCCCTGTTCTCAAGGCGCACCTGGCCGCCCATGCGCTCGGTGATGGTAGCCACGATCGAGAGCCCAAGCCCTGCCCCATTGGGGCTATTGCGGCTGTAGAAGCGCTCGAACACCCGCCCGAGGCTGGCCTCGTCGATGCCCGGCCCTTCATCTTCGACAACCAGTTCGAGGCGATTGGCCAGGCGCTTGAGTGATACGGTGATGCGCCCACCGGGCGGTGAATGCTCCACTGCATTGGACACCAGGTTCTGCAGGGCGATGGCCAACGCACCAGCATCGATCAGCAGACCGTGGTCACCCTCGCTGATATCCAGCGAGGGCTCAAGGCCGCGGTCCAGTATCCAGGGTGTGAGATCCGCCAGCACATCGGTGACCACTTCACTCAGGTCGACAAGGGCGGTGGGACGCTGACCGAGGCGCGGCTCGACACGGGCCAAGGTCAGCAACTGGTTGACTACCCGGGTCAGCCGGTCCACACCGCCAATCAGAAAGCCCAAGGCTTTCTGGCGCTCGGCATCGGTAGTGGCGGCTTGTGCGTTTTGCGCATGCAGGCGCAGGATCGCCAGCGGGGTGCGCATCTCATGGGCGGCGTCTGCGATGAACCGATGCTCGCGCCGCAACAGGTCCTCGATCTGCGCCAGCAGGCGGTTGATGGCAGCCTGCATGGGTTCCAGTTCGGTCGGCAACGGCACCAGTTGCAAAGGCTCCAGGGAGTCGGCATGGCGCGCACGAATCACATCGGCCATGTTCTGCAACGGCCGCAATCCCCAGCCGATGGCTGCCCAGACCAGCACTACCAGGCCCAGGCTGCCGAGCAGAAACGGTAACAGGGTATGGCGCACGATGCGGTCGATCAGGTCGTAGCGCACATCGTCGCGCTCACCCACCCAGATCACCCATTGCTTCTCGGGCACCGGTAGAACGAAGCCACGCCATTGCTCGCCACCGCTGGCGAAATCATAAAAGCCAGGGGCCGTGGGCGGTGCGTCGAGCGTCGGCGCACTGGGCGTGTGCACCAGCAGCCGCCCTCCCTCACCCCATACCTGGAACGCCAGCTTGCTTTCATAGGGGTGGCCCACGCGATGGCGCCCGGCCTTGCCCAGCGCTTCGTTGAACGCCCGATACAGTTTTTCGCGATTGCCATCCTGCACCGGCAGGTTCATGACACCCTGCAGCAGCCGGGCATTCTGAGCCATGTGGGCATCGTAGACTTCGTTGATCTCGCGCCGGCTGTCGTGATAGTTGTACAGCGCCAACAAACCGGTGCCGAGCAGCATCAGCGCCATCACCCGCCACAGCGTACGCTGGCGCAGCGAGCTCATAGCTTGCCCTCGACCAGATACCCGATACCGCGCACCGTGCGGATCAGGCCGTTGAACAGCTTCTTGCGCAGGTGATAGATGTTCACTTCCAGCGTGTTGCTTTCAGGCTCCTCGTCCCAGCCGTACAGCAGCTGGGTCAGCCGCTCACGGGTAAACACTTTGCCCGGTTGCGCCAGCAGCTCGTGCAGCAGCCGATACTCCTTGGGCGTCAATACCACAGGTACGCCGTTGTAGTGCACCTGCTGAGTGGCAGGGTCAAGGCTTACGCCTGCGTGCTCGATGAGCACCGTGGCCCGGCCGGCACTGCGCCTGAGCAAGGCGCGCAGCCGAGCCTTGAGCTCGTTGAGGTCGAAGGGCTTGACCAGGTAGTCGTCGGCACCGGCATCCAGGCCGATGATGCGATCCTCGGTGGCATCGCGCGCGGTAAGGATCAGAACCGGCAGGCTGTCGCCTCCTGCCCTGACCCGTCGCAGCAACTCGATGCCACCCAGGCGCGGCAGGCCGAGGTCGAGGATCACCAGGTCGAACATTTCGTTTTGCAGGGCATGCAGCCCGCTCAGGCCATCGCGCAACCAGTCGAGGGTATAACCCTCCTGGCGCAACCCGTCGCAGATCCCCTCACCCAGGGCGGTATCATCCTCAACCAGCAGCAGCCGCATGTTCAGTCCTGTTTGTCCTTGATGGCCTTGAGTAAAGCATCGATATCCCTGCGCCGGCCTTGGTCGGCCAACTCGCGTCCCGGGCGTGGCGGCGCCTGCCGGGCTTTTTCCAGGGCGGCAGTGGCCTGCGCATAGCGCTTTTGCCGGAACAGATGATCGGCCCAGAAGTAGTTGCTGTCGATACCATTGGGGTTGATCTGCAGCGCCTTGCGCAACAAGGTGTCGGCCTTGTCACTGTCACCAAAACCGATAGGCCAGCCGGGCACCTGGTCGTACAAGGTACCCAGGCTGGTATACGCCGAGCCCTGCAGGGCACTGGGGTCGAGTTTGATCGCCTCTTCCAGGCTGGCCTTGGCCGACTTGACCTTGCCCAACGCCCCCAGCCCGCCAATGGCACCTGCCCAACTGCTGTTGATGATGCCCTCCCAGATCAAGGGTTCGGCCGAACCAGGGTGCTGATGAACCAGCGTGGAGGCGTCGCTTGCCAGTCTCTCGAACGCCCCGGCGCGCTTGCTTTCAGGCATCTGGTACTGAATCTGCGCCCAGCGCTGTTGCAAGTCAGCCAGTTGTTGGCTGCCAGCCTGGTCCAGCGCCCAGGTGAGCGGTGCGAAGGCCAGCAGGCCAGCGATGAACAGACCTTTCATTTGAGCGACTCCTTGGAATGACTGGCGATGTATCGATGGATCACCGGCAGTTGCTTGCGCAGCGCACGGTCGACCACACCGGGCAACATGCCGTTGATGCGCACGAAGAGCTTTTCCGGCCACCCCAGGTACAGCTCGTTGCGTTCTGACTGCACGGCCTTGAGCACCGCGCGGGCCACATCCGCAGGGTCGTCCATGCCGACCTTCAGTGCCTGGTTGAGCGCCGTGGCGGCGGTGCTGTTCATCGCGGTGCGGGTTGCCCGGGGTGCGGCGTACATGACATTCACCGAGGTATCGGCCAGCTCCCGGCGTAGCGCCTCGGAAAAACCGCGCAGGGCGAATTTGCTGGCGCAGTAGGTGGCGTAACCTGGGTAACCGATCGAGCCGTAGGTGGAGCCGACGTTGACCACCATCGCCCGGGGTTGTTCGCGCAGCAGCGGCAGGCACACACGGGTCAGTTGCACCGCGGCCTTGAGGTTGATGTCCAGCAGTTCGTCCAGCGCCTCCTCGTCTAGCTGATCAAGCAGGGCAAAGCGGTTCACGCCTGCAGCATTGATCAGGACGTTGACGCCCCCCATCGCCCGGGCGCGGGCAAGCACCTGTTCACGCCCCTGATGGCTGCGCAGGTCGGCCGACTGCCACAGCAGCCTGTCGTGGTAACGGTTCATCAGGCCGGCGAGTTTGCCCATCTGCCGGCTCACCGCCAACACCCGGGCACCGGCTGCGCACAACTGTTCGGCCAGCTCCAGGCCGATGCCTCCGCTGGCGCCGGTGAGGATCACTACGCACTCAGGCAAGCGCATGACGCACCTCATGCAGGCCCGCACGCGGCAGCCCCTGGAACATGTCGGTGTACAGGCGGTAAACCACTTTGGCCGCATGGATCACAGCGCGCTGGTCATCAGCGTCATCAAGGCGGTCCATCAGGCGCTTGTAAGTGACCATATGGTCCTGGTCCAGAGCGCCGTGGGAGCTGAGGTAACTGAAGGCCCGGTCCGGCAACGCCAACGTGCTCTGGATCGTGCCGGCAGCCTGGGTGGCCAAGGCAACGCTGGTGCCTTCGAGCACGTTGACCATGCCAAACAGCCCGACCGGGTTGCCACGGGCGATCAGGTCGTAAAGGTACGCGACCATCAGCTCGATCGGCAGTGCTGGCCGAGCGTCACGCACCGCTTCCCAGTCACCGCCACAGGCATTGATGTCATTGAGGATCCACTGCTCGTGGCCATACTCCTCCTCGATGTATTCGCACACAGCGCCGCGCAGCCATTCCAGGCGCGAAGGCAGGCGCGCCCCGCACGCCATCATCAGCGGCACAGTGTGGCGTACATGGTGGTATGCCTGGGTCAGGAAGGCCACATAACTGTCGAGGCTGACGTGGCCCGCCAACGCATCGCGTATGACCGGCACGGCGAACAGGGCCTGGCGCTCCTGGGTGGTTTGCAGTTGCAGCGTGTCGAAAAAAGACATGGCAGCCCTCACAACGGGGTATCGGATAACAGGGAGTGGTAACGCCGCAGGATGGCCTCGCGTCGCGGGCGGCCGTTGGCGGTCAGGGTGTCGTCGGTACTGGACAGCGGGCACGGCAGGCGACGCCAGGCATGTACCCGGGCATAGTCCGGCAGCAAGGCATTGCACTGCTGTACGGCCTGGTCGATGAGGGTGTCGGGGGTGGCAGGGTCCAGCGGCCAGAGCAATGCCAGGTTCTTTGGCTGGGCCTCGCCATGCACGAACGCTTGGGCGATCACACCGCCCTGGGTCAGTTCGGCCTCGACCCATTCCGGGTTGACGTTGCGCCCGAAACTGGTGATGAACTGGTGTTTCTTGCGGCCATCGAGGTACAGGTAGCCCTCCTCGTCGAGGTGGCCGAGGTCGCCTGTAGCCCACCAGCTATCGCAGACGGGTGGTTCCTCCAGGTAGCCGAGCAACACTGAGCCCGCCACCAGCACCTCCCCGTCCTCGGCGATACGCACCTGCACGTGGGGCAGCGGTTTGCCGACACTGCCCCGGCGGGTTGCGCCAGGCCGGTTCAAGGCCACCACCGAAGCGCACTCGGACAAGCCATAGCCTTCGAACACCGGCAGGCCGATCGCTTCGGCGCGGGCCAACAGGCTGGGCGCCACCCGGGCACCGCCGACCGCAACGAAGCGCAGCGCCCCCACCGGCATCAGCCCGCGCTCGATGGCAGTGACCAACCCCATCAGCAGCTGCGGCACCAGGATCAGGCTTTGCGCGCCGCTCAGGGCGATTGCCCCCAGCAAGCGCTTGAAATCGACCTGGCTGGCCCCCCCCATCCCCAGTTGTGCCTGGGGATACAGCAATACACTCGCGCCAGCCATCAGTGCGGCATAAACACCAAGGTTTTCCAGCAGCACACCCAGCGGCAGCACCACCAGGTAACGCTGCGGCTCACTGGGACGGCTGGCCACCTCCAGTTCTCGGGCTACCCGCAACAGGGCTTCGGCAGACAGGCACACGCCTTTGGGCTTGCCCGTGCTGCCAGAGGTGTAGGTGATCTTGGCAGTACCGGGCGGCAGCGCCGCAGTGGCGTCTGCCTCGCGAACCCAAAACCCATCCTGTTGGGCGAACCCAAGCTCAGCGAGCGGCGCGCACCATTGCGAGCCGCACAGCACATGGCTGGGGCCGCTCTGCGCGATGCAGTGGCTGAATTGGGCAACACTGAAGAACGGGGGCACGACCACGCAGGGGCGCTGGGTAAAAAGCGCCGCCAGATCCCAGAAGAGCAACTGCGGGCCATTATCCAGGGCCAGTACCAGCGTGCCTGGCGAACGCGTGCGCAAATCTTGGATGCGCAAACCCACTTCTGCCAGTAGTTGCCTGAATGTGAAGCGCTCTGTCGAATCTTGTACGGCGATTGCGTCACCGTGGTCGCGGGCATACGAGACCAGCAGCTGATGAAAACGCTCCAGCTCATGCGGCATGGCCAGTTTCCTCAAAAACCATTGGCAAGCCCAGGCGCTGGAACACCCCTGCCCTGCTCAAGGCATCGAAGCCACTACCGATATTGCCGGCAAAGACTTTCGGGTGCTGGGCGTAGTAGGTCCCCCACTGGTCCACCTGCCCGTTCAACCGGGCTGGGTCGGCCGACGCCAGTACCGATGGCACCAGCCCCAAGCGCTGAAAGCTGTTGATCAATGTCGTCGCGCCGGTGAACGCCACCCACCTCAAGCCGCGCAGGGCCAGCAACCAGGTCACCGCGATGATCATGATCCGCGCGCTACCGGCACTGAGCGCGGCCAAGTTGCCGACTTCGACCATGCACGCGCGCTCAAGGGTGCAGCCCGCCACGCGAGAAACTGCAGCTTCCAGCGGTTCATCCAGGTAGTGCTCCAGGAACAGCGGCCCGCTGCTGGCCGGGCGCATGCCTGCGGCAGCGACCAGCCGCCCCTGGCTGTCATGCAACGCCAGCAGTTCGGGCAGGTAATGGTGCACATCAGCGTGATGCACGTTGGCAAAACACTGATGGATGAAATGCTCAAGCTCATCGCGCCCCGGGGCCTTGTGCAGATGAAGCGACAAGTGAGCCTGGTGGTCGACGTGGCTGCCGATAGGCAATGGGAGCAGGCTGCTCCACTGAGACTGGGTCATGAAACTCCCCCCGTTTGGGCTTGATGGGGTGAGTATCTGTGGTCAATCTGAAGGCAATCTGAAGTTACGGATTTGACCTGCGTTGTTGGGCTGCTCCCCCACCATCGTCATCGCCGGCAAGCCAGCGCCTAATTGGCAGGTGGGTGATCTTTATCAATCCCCTGCTGATTTTCAGTTGTAGAACCGACACGATGGCCATTACCGGCCACACTTCGCTCAGAGCCGCAGGGGAGCCGTCGATGCTGACCGTCACGCTGATCAACGCGCTGGTCGTGGTGCTGGTGGTGGTGATCCATTATGAATGCCTGCTGCGCCTGAACGACTGGCTACCGCGGCTCAAGCTCTGGAGCCGGTTCCGCATCGTCATCGGGGTGCTCGGCGCACTGGCGGCCCATGCACTGGAAGTGTGGTGCTTTGCCCTGGCCTATTACCTGATGGCCAGTACCGAGGGCTGGGGCACGCTGAGTGGCAACTTCGACGGCACGTTCATGGACTGCGTGTATTTCTCGTTCACCACCTATACCACCATCGGTTTCGGCGACATCACGCCCAGCGGCGACCTCAAATACCTCACAGGCCTGCAGGCACTCACGGGGCTGGTGATGATCACCTGGACGGCCTCCTTTCTGTTTCTGGAAATGCAGAAATACTGGAAGGCCAAGTAGCGAGGCGTGGGCCTATCAACCCGGCAATTGACAACGATCAAGCGCGCCAAAGGCAACGCCTTGAAACTGAACCTCCTTTGAACACCCGCAAACTAAAAGGAGGCTTGCCATGGCATCCGCCGACACACCCCGTCCACAAGCAGCACCGGCATTTCCTGCGACCACCGGCGAACACTGGATCGAAGCACTCGGCAATGGCACCCATGTGCTGATCAGGCCCTTGCAGCCCAAGGATCGTGAACGCGAAAAGAACTTCATCGAACGCCTGTCTCCTCAGTCGCGCCACTTCCGTTTTCTGTCCCAGCTCAAGGAGCCTGGGGAAGCCCTGCTGGACCAACTGATGGTGGTTGATCAGGACCAGCATATGGCCTATGTGGCCCTCGCGCATGTCGACGGTGAGCTGCAGGAAGTCGGTATCTCCCGCTACGCCACCGGTGCGGATAACCAAGCATGCGAATGCGCCGTTACCGTGCTCGACAGCTGGCAGCGTCACGGCCTGGGTACATTGCTGCTCCGGCACCTGATCGACCACGCACGGGCCAAGGGCCTGCGCCAGATGTATTCGATTGACGCTGCGGCCAATGTGGCGATGCGCGACCTGGCCCAGGCAGCTGGGTTTACCACGGCCAGAGACCCGGACGACCCAAGCCAGGTGATTCACCGGCTATCGCTGGCCTGAGGCGGTGCTGCGGCGGTAGCCTCGGGCAGCAGGTCCAGTTGCTCCAGGCACCGCCGCTCATCAGTCTCGGTCAGCCCTTTGAAAGCACTGACCTCCAGCAACGGCGTATTGAACAGCGCCAGCCGAAGGACGCCATTGCGCTCCAGAAACGTCTGCGCCAGGCACTGACAGACGGGCTTGGCGATCAACGCGGCGAGCGCTTGGTCCTCTGGCAGATCGACCTGTGCCTGCAGGTTGGTCTCGCAGCCGTTGACGATGCCTTGCACGGAGCGGCTGGCGAGCCCTAGTGTGCCGACGCCCAGCATCGCCAGCAGTAGCAGCATGCCCAGCAGAATGTTCGACTCTCTGGCCACATCCCGGACAATGGCAAGCCTTGCCTGCCAACCTGTGGCCTGCCCGGAAAAAATGGTGGTGCCCACTGTTTTCTTGAAAACCCGGTGCACGCCCAACCCGACCGCCGCGCTCAGCGTCAGCAGCGTCAACGCAATGGCCGGCTCATGCATCGGCAGGCGCCAGGCTGGGCCCAGTACCTGGTAAACCGAGGCGGCAATGGCCAATGTGGCGATGGCCGCGATCCACCCAATGCTGCCCTTGGGCCGTCTTGCCCAGGCGCTTAGCCTGACCCTGGTTTGCATGTTCATGAAAGCCTCCAGCCCCGGGTCAACGCACAGGGTCTATGGCAACGGTTTCCATGTGCTCGGGCACGCACACCTGCCAGCCGAGCTCAAGGCTTATCCGCCGACGCAAGGTGTCCGCAGCATGCGGTTCGCCATGAATGACGTAGGTTTGCCGCGGTGGCCGGGTGAAACCGCGCAACCACTCCATGATTTCGTCCGCGTCGGCATGGGCCGACAGATTGTCCATGGCGAAGACGTGCGCGCGAATCGGCACGTCTTCGCCATGCAGGCGCACGCTGCGCGCCCCGGCAACGATATCCGCGCCCCGGGTCCCACCCGCCTGAAAACCAGAGAACAGGATGCTGTTGTGCGCGTTGGGCGCCAGCGCTTTGAGGTGATGCAACACCCGCCCCCCCGTGGCCATGCCGCTGGCGGCAATGATCACCGCTGGTTCGCGCAACTGGTCCAGGCGCCTGGACTCATCGACCGTGCGGATGATCTGCGTACCCTTGCACATCTGCGCGCATTCCAGCGCCGTCAGGCGGTGCTCACGCCTGAACTGCTGGTACAGGGCGGTGGCATCCGTGGCCATCGGGCTGTTCAGGTACACGGGGATGTCGGGTATCAGCCCGTCACGCTTGAGCCTGTACAGGTAATACAGCAACAGTTGCGCACGGCCCACCGCGAAAGACGGCACCAACGTGATGCCATGGCGCAGCAGGGTCTGGTTGATCACGTCGGCCAAGTAGCGTTCCGGGGCTTGGGCGGGGTGTGAGCGGTCACCGTAGGTCGACTCCACCAGCAGCACATCGGCCGCACCGATCAGCTCGGGTGCACGCATCACGGGATCGTTGGGCCGCCCCAGGTCACCTGATGACACCAGCGTCTGACCATCCACCGTCAGTTGCACGGTCGCCGCGCCCAGAATGTGCCCGGCCGTGCGCAGCAACAGTTCGACACCCGGTGCGATCGGGGTACGCTGGTGCAACTCGACGGGCCTGAACAGCTGCAGCGCACGTTTGGCATCCTGCTCGGTGTACAAGGGCCGGGCCGGCGAATGCTTGGAATAGCCATGACGATTGGCATGGTCGGCCTGTTCCTCCTGCAACCGGGCGCTGTCGAGCAACAGGATTTCAGCAAGGGCACAGGTTGCCGGGGTGGCATACACAGGCCCGCTGAAGCCCTCGCGCGCCAGCACCGGCAGGTAGCCGCTGTGGTCCAGGTGGGCATGTGTGAGCACTACCGCATCGACCGCCCGCAGCGCCGCCGGCAGTGGCTCCCAATTACGCAGGCGCAGTTGCTTGTAACCCTGGAAAAGCCCGCAGTCGATCAACACCCGTGTCGAATCACGCGTCAGCAGGAACTTGCTGCCCGTCACCGTGCCCGTACCGCCGAAGAAGGTCAGTTGCATGGTGGCGGCTCCCAAGTATCGATCACGCAGGGGTGAACGGACAGCACGCTGCACGGTGGGTCGCTCACTATGCGCTCGGTGGTGTCGCCCAGCAGCTTGCTCAGCCCCCTGGGCTGCACAACCCCCATAACCACCACGTCGATGTCCAGGGCCGCCACTTGCTCGCGAATCACTTGCACTGCCCCTCCTTCCTTGAAGTGCCGGCAATCGTGGGGCACACCTTCGGCATCGGCCAATGCATCGAACGACACCTGCAAGGCATCTCGCATCTCCTCGACCCAGGTCTGCGTCACCAGCATTTCTGGGGCGAACACACCCGCCAGGTCATATGCACCCAGCAGATGCAACTGCGCATCGCATTGCAACGCCAGGGCATCGGCTGCACGGATGAGGGCGCGATTGAACAGCATCTGGTCATGGGGTTCATCGTGCAGGGCGGTGTCCACGGCGACCAGTATGCGTTTTGGCAAGGACGCGGCTGCCCGAGGTACGAAATGCAGCAAGCACTGGCACGCTCGCAGCAGCGCGCAGTCCAGTGGCGTGGCGAAAAATCGGGCCAGTGCCGGTGTTTTTTCGGTGTCCTTGATGACCATATCGGGCTTGAGCTCGCGGATGTAATCGGCGGCCTGCTCGCGCAGGTCTTCGGCCTTGACGGTATCGAACGTCAGGCAGGCATCGCTGGGCCGGTGACGCTCGACCAGGGCCTCGAGCTGCTCGCGATAGCGCCCGTATTGGCGCTGCATCTCGGCTTCGTTCAGCTGTTCCTGGCGTAACGAATGGTCCGCGTGTGGCTCGAACAGCCCAACGATATGCACCGCTGCGCCGCTGACATGCGCCAGGGCAAGCGCCCGGCGCAAAGCCGCCGAGTGCGGGTCGATGTCGGTAAGCAGCACCAGCAGTTGTCGATACTGACCCATGGGAAACCTCCGGCCGCACGCGGCGATGGCAAGTAGCATCGATCTTCGAACACCCTGCCATAGCGCGTTTGATGCAGATCAGAAAGTCACCAGTGGCGCACCAAGTTGATCAATGTCAGAACCATGACGCCGCCTCACGGTACAACCAGTACAGCCCACGTTGGTCGAGCCCTCTGGAGGCCCTATGAACAAGCCGTTGCTGGAAACCGAAGATTCAAGCGAGCACTGGATAGACACCCTTGCTGACGGCACAGCCGTGCTGATTCGGCCGCTACGCGATGATGATCACGAACGGGACAGTCGCTTTGTGAGCACGATCAGCCATGAGGCCCGCCGTTTTCGTTTTCTCGCCGGGCTCAGCGGTGGTTTGCCCGGCCTGGACGCGCAGTTGATGCCGGTCGACGGTCACCAGCACATGGCCTACGTAGCGCTGGCCCATGACAATGGCCAGCTGCATCAGCTTGGCGTCAGCCGCTATGCCGCGATACCGGGCAGCCACAATTGCGAATGCGCCGTGGCTGTCGACGAGCGCTGGCAGCGCAAGGGGCTGGGCAAGCTGTTGCTGCAGCACCTGATCGCCGCGGCACGGCGCAATGGTTACCAGTGCATGGTGTCCAGGGACCTCTCGAACAACTACGCCATGCACCGGCTGACCAAGGCGCTGGGGTTCACATCGCGCTACCTGGGCGGCGATGTCAGCGAAATCCTCCATGAACTTGACCTGCGCAGGTGAAACAAGGCCCTTGCGGGCCTTGCCCCTCTAACCTTGCGAATGTTCGGGTGATAACACCAGCACACTGGTGCTGAGCCGGTGCAGGATCCGCTCGGCCGTACTGCCGATGAACCAGCCGATGCCGTGATGGTGGTAGCTGCCCATCACCAGCACATCGATGTCGTTGTTGTCCATGAACAGCGCCAGCACCTTGGCCGGGTCCCCCACCCGCATGTGGCGGTGCTCGAAGGCAATCCCGTTGCGCTCGGCCAATGCCTGGAAGGCATCGGCCTGGGCCTCGTGAAGTGTCCGCGAACGGTTCGAATCGAACAGGAACGAATGCTCCCGAGTGCCTTCGGCGTTCAGGTACATCGCGCCCATGTCGTAGGCATACAGCAGTTCGATCTGAGCGTTGCATTGCAGGGCCAGCTTGAGCGCTTCGCTGATGATCAGGTCGTTGAAGCCTTCGAACTGATCCTCCGGCCGCGACAGGTCGACCGCTGCCAGTATCCGGCGCGGCAAGGCATTACTGGCGTTGTGCACCAGGTGCAGCGCAATCCGGGTGTCACGCAGCAGCTGCACGTCCAGCGAGGTGAACATGGCTCGTATCCACCAAGGCTCATGTTCGAGCCCCTTGATCAGCATGGCAAACGGCTGTTCACGTAGATGCACCTGGATCTCGTCCAAGGGGTGCTGTACCCACAACACCTCGGTAGTGACCGTCACACCATTGCGGCGCATCGACGATGCCTGGGTTTCCAGCCATTGACGATGTTGCTGCACATACCCCTCGCGCATGACTGCCAAGGCCTGGTCGTTGACCAGGCCGGCAGTGGCCAGGCCCTCGAGGTAGTCGAACGCCACGATGTGCAATGGCATGCCCTTGGCTTTGGCCAGCGCCGCCGCTCGATCAAAGACCGGCGTGCGGCGCATCAAGGGCGAAGCGATGAAAAGAAGTCTTTGCGAGTTGGTCATGGCACACCTCTGCGGGCTCGATGAGTACCTCGATGCTCTGCTGCCGGCGGCTGCCCGGTTTGATGTATGTCAACAGTGCAAGCGAGCAGACCAACGGCTGTTGCCGCTTACCGGGCAATTGACACGGATCAAGACTTATTGGTTTTTTCGGCGCACGCTGTACCTAGCCTCGCTGCTGACAAGGACGCCATTGCGCCTCGAATCAATCGCTATTGCTTGCCCATGCAGGCACTGGAGGTTCCGATGAACGTCTACGTCGAGAAAAGCGCCAATGACAACCGCTGGTGGGTCCACATGGACGAATGGCGGGTGAGTTTTAGAACCCCCATAGAAGCCGAACAGTTCGTCGGCGTGCTGACCGCCCGGCTTAACGCGCCCCATTCACTGAGCAAGATCGCCACCGTCGCTTCCAGACCGGCGAGGGAGGCCTGAGATGTCGGGCCTGATCGACGTTCAGTCGCTCGGCGAGCCGGTACAGCTGCGCCCGCCCCCACCCATTCACCTGCAACCACTGGCATCGCGCTGCAATGGGTGCCGGGTCAATGGCTTGTGCTTGCCCACGGGGTTGCCGCTGCGCGACAACAGCAGCCTGGGCACATTGATCGGCCCGCGCATCCGCATCAGGAAGGGGGCTGCGCTCTTCAATGCCAATATGCCCCTGAGCGCTTTGTACGCCGTGTATTCAGGCAGTTTCAAGACCAACCTGAACAATGCCGAAGGCCAGGGTGTTGTCATCAATTTCTGGATGCCGGGCGACGTACTGGGGCTCGACGCCATCGCCACCGAGCACCATGTCTGTGACGCCATTGCCCTGGAAGACAGCGAAGTCTGCCCCGTCCCATACCATCGGCTGCAGGCCCTGGCGCGTGATTTTCCCACGCTGCAGCAGAGTTTGAACCGCCTGATGAGCAGGGAAATCATCCGCGAGCATGAGCGCGTGCTGATGCTGTGCAACCTCTCTGCCGAGCAGCGGCTGGCCAGTTTTCTGCTGGGCTTGTCCCGACGCTTCGTCAGTCGCGGCTATTCATCCCACGGCTTCATGCTACGCATGTCGCGCGAGGACATGGCCTCCTACCTGGGGCTGCGCCTGGAAACCATCTGCCGCTCGGTCGCCCACTTGCGCGCCCTGGGTATCGTCAACCTGCACGGTCGGCTGGTGGAAATTCTGGACATGCCTGCGCTGATGGCACTGGAACTGGGTTACCCAAACAGCCCGCCTCACTGAACTGCCAGTTGCCTGCGTGCACCTGGCTTGCAGCGCATCGCCTCGCAACAGCTGAAGGTATCGGACATGGCAAATTTTCATCTGGCTTACCTGCCGTTGGTCACCTATCCGGATGTGCTCCCCGATGACGCTGTGGCAGCCGGTGTACACCTGGCCGTCGCGCTGGGGTATGACCTGCATGTCATGACCTTTGCGGTAAGGATCCCCTACCTTTCGCCGTCCATTGGCAGCACCCTGCTGAATATCCCCGACATGATTCAAACCACCGAAAGCAACAGTCGAACGCAGTGCAAAGCGCTGCAGGCCATGGTGGGCGGCCTGGAACACGGCCAGAGCAGTGTGGAATTCTCCACCAGAGAGGTAGTGCCGGGCCTGACGGGTACCGCAGCGGCGGAGGCGTCAAGGTATTTCGACCTGACCTTCCTGCCGTGGGCAGTCGACAAACCCGTCATCCAAGAGCTGGCAGAGTCGGTGATTTTTGGCGCTGGCAGGCCATGCGTCCTCGTTCCCCCTTTGCCCAGCAAGCCCATCAGGCACATGGCGTTGGCCTGGGACGGCAGCCGCGTCGCGGCGCGAGCACTCGCTGACGCGTCACACCTGATGACTGCCGACATGCTCATCACGGTCCTGACCGTGCAGGGCGAAAAGCCACTCGAGCACGCCGACATCGCGCAGGACATGGCCCATGCCTTACAGCACCGAGGCCTGAACGCTCGGCCGCTGAGCGTGAAGCTGGCCGGGCGACCGATCGCTGAGTGCCTGCAGCAAGAAGCCCTCACCGTCGGGGCCGATCTGCTGGTCATGGGCGGGTTCGGTCATTCGCGCTTGAAAGCATTCGTCCTGGGCGGCGCTACCCGCGGGGTTCTGCAAGCCCTTCGAATGCCCATACTGCTGTCGCACTGAACCCCGGCGATCAGTGCCTTCATCACAACATGCGATACAGGGAAAATCGTGTAGCCCAGAAAGTGATGCTTTGCCTTGGCTGACAGATCATTGCAGCCAAGGCGGCGGCGGTTCTTCGCCCTTGACCGGCCCATGCTCGGCTTCGGTCCGTGCAGCTCGGCGGCGGGCATCGTCCAAGCGGGCAGCGTCGATTTCGCGCATCACGCCCCCCACGTCCGCGACATGCTCATCGTCCTCGAATTCGCCTGTCAACGGGCTGTCCGCACGCAGTTCACCGGCCTCGTACAGCGCCCACATTTCCTGGGCAAAGCGGGTGTCTTTCAATTCCGGGGCAAAGCGCCCGAAATAGTGAGCCATGTTCGCCACGTCACGCTGCAGCATGCTGAATGCATGGTTGTTGCCGGCTGCATCCACCGCCTGTGGCAGGTCGATGATCACCGGGCCGTCCGGGCCCAGCAGCACATTGAATTCGGAGAGGTCGCCATGCACCAGGCCGGCACACAGCATCAGCACGATCTGGCGAATGACGAAGGCGTGGTACTCACGCGCCTCCTCAGCCTCCAGGTGCACGTCGTTCAGGCGCGGGGCCACATCGCCATCGGCGTCGGTCACCAGCTCCATCAGCAGTACGCCATCCTGGAAATCATAGGGTTTGGGCACCCGCACTCCGGCATTGGCCAGGCGGAACAGCGCCGCCACTTCAGCGTTCTGCCAGGCGTCCTCGGCTTCCTTGCGGCCGTACTTGCTGCCCTTGGCCATCGCCCGGGCCTGGCGGCTGTTGCGTACCTTGCGGCCTTCCTGGTATTCGGCGGCCTGGCGGAAACTGCGCTTGTTGGCCTCTTTGTAGACCTTGGCGCACCGTACCTGGGCGCCGCAACGCACCACGTAGACGGCTGCTTCCTTGCCGCTCATCAAGGGTCGCAGTACTTCGTCGACCAGTCCGTCTTCAATCAGCGGTTCGATTCGTTTTGGCGTCTTCATCAGGCTTGTGTTCGGGGTCCTGTCTGGCCTTATGGCTTGGTTGGCGAACATCCTCTCACAGGCTGATGCGTCTTGCTCGTTTGTCTGCTCAGGCGGCGGCCCAGCGCTGCGGTATCCAGTGCCGAACCTCATGTGTAACCGGGGCCGCTTCGCGGCCCATCGCCGTCAAGCGCGGCGCCCACAGGTACACGACATGCCTGAAGGCTGCCTGGACTGCCCACAAGGGTCGGATGGGGTCCAAGGTCTTGGGGGCAGTCCATTTTGTGTGAGCCGGCTTGCCGGCGATGAGGCCGGTACTGACTCATCAGGGCGTGAGGCGGACGCTCGTGGTAAATGGCTAGCGGCCAATGAAGGCCATCAATCGAAGGTGGTCTGCGAGCACGCCGATAGGCTGAGGAACCTTCGGTAATGCAGGCCATAACAGATGCATGAATTCCACTGCCAGCCGCCCCTCCCGGAGTTCCACGAGAGATAAGCATCATGGACTTTGCAGCAATCGTGCTTCTTGGCATATGGCCCTACGCGATCGATTGCCGTGCAAAATCTTCGCTGAAAAGCCACGGAAAAACTTCGGAAAATAGGTAGATCATGTAGCCGAGCAACATGTGCGGCATATCGACAGGAATTGTGGACGTCCTTGTAATTCCTAATGCAGACCACGCAAAATAAACCAGCTCGCACTGATGCACCACGCCCGACCCTGGAAGTCGGATGTGTGCTGCCAGGGCGCCCTGATTGAGCTTCATCGCCACGGACGACAACTAAATCTACAAGGGAATGTATGCCGGCAAAAATTCTGTTGCTTTTAACCGTGTTATCGCTAGGCGGCTGCTTCAGCACGATTGGCCACATGAGTGGAGAACGTTGCGTATATCACGGTACCCGCGCATCCTGGGCCTGGGCAAATCACCCAAAAACGTTGAGCAGTTGGCCATTTCTAATCGATACGCCGTTTTCTTTTGCGTTGGACACGCTGTTGCTGCCCTATGACCTGACGGCCTTTTTACCCGACAGCCTGGGTGGCGACCGAAGCGAATGCGTAATCAAGGGCGGGTTGAACGTCATCATGTAACCCGCCCCTTTACCCACGAACACGGGTAAAGCCCGTGCCGTCGTCCGAGTTACCAGCTTCGCCGTGAACCAACACAGGAGTGACGATGAAAGAACACAACTACGCTGTAACCATCAATTGGATAGGCAACACAGGTGAGGGTACTGCCAGCTATATGGCTTACCAGAGAGACTTCACTGTCGAGGCGCCAGGGAAAGCGCCTATCCTTGGTTCAGCCGACCCTGCTTTTCGTGGTAAACCCGAATGCTGGAACCCTGAAGACATGTTGCTGGCCTCGATCTCGGCCTGCCACAAGCTCTGGTATCTTCATCTGTGCGCCGTCAACAATGTGTGCGTGCTGGAGTACGTCGATTACCCGGTGGGCCGGATGGTCGAAGGAGATGGCGAGCGCAAGGGCCATTTCGTGGAAGCAGAGCTAAGACCTCAAATCATCATTGGTAGCCAATCAGATAAAGATCTTGCAATGCGCTTGCATGACGATGCTCACCACGAGTGTTTCATTGCCAACTCGGTCAACTTCCCAATCAAATGCAGGCCTGTTATCAACTATCGAAGCTAACGAAAGACTGGGGCTACGGGGATGGTACAAATCTCTGCGTAGCCCCTCTGGAATCCACCATGAGTCACCTGCGATAGCTTCATCGATAACAGCGACTCTTGCGACTTGGCTTTCCTTTAGAAATGCCAACCTTGAAAAGCATTGATGTAAGGTAGGCGGTGGCAGCTTTTGATCAAATGATCATATCGCTGCGACCTACTCACACCTCTTCGCGAGACGGTGCCTTATAGAAGCTGGGAGCGAATCGCCGAGCTTCTGCCGAATCAGTGGAACGCGCTCAGAAATCGTCCCTCCTGATGGCTATCGACGCGCCGTGCAGTGCATTTCCGGAGCCTGATAGCCCCACACTACGGTGGCCTCGCCATGGTGCTCCCATAAACTCTCATTTTGCCCCTTGTAGCGCGCGCCGCTGGCGCTCTGTTCTATGTACATCAGCGAACTGCGGTCACCGAACTCGACGATAGCCGTGGGCGGCTCGGTGCGGAAGAAGAAGGCAACCACTTCCTTGGCCGGGTTGCCGTCACACTGGTAGGACACCGGACCGATGGCCTCGACCAGCCGATAGCGAGCCTGCAGTTCGGCGATGCGCAGGCGGTAGCTGTCGGCGATGCAAGTGGGCTGGTCCGCGCTTTTCCAGCAATCGTTGCGACCCTTGATCCAGCCCCGTTGCTCGGCCTTGAGCACCGGCGGATGTTCATTGCCGGCCTTCTGCTGTGCGGCTGTGTAGGCCTCGGCCATTTGCCGGTCCAGTGCCGAGAGCGACTCGCTCTGGCAGATCTGTTGTTCGATGCTGCCGGCCTCGACCTGAGTGCAGTTGAAGGCAGGTCCCGCAGCTTGGGCGTGCGACTGAGGCAAGATGAGCAGCAGGGGAAGAAGCCAGTGCTTCATGGGAGCCACCATTAGCGATTCAGAATACTGGGCTCAGTCTAGCGCTGTGCTCAGTTGCGTGGAGGATGCCCCAGTTTTTTTCGGCGGCTAATAGCTGCTAATGGCCATAGCTGCCCTCCATGAAGGGCAGCTATGGGCCGTTGGCAGTCATCCACCGCCACCGGCGGTAGCACGCTGCACATTCGACAGTGGTTGGGCGTCGCTGATGTCGCTGCCTGACTGTTCGAACGAGGAAAACCGACGATGTGCCGTTGGTCGCAAATCAACTCAACCCGCTGCCCATCTACGCCTGCCGCTGACTCGCTATTACTAGGGTGTGTCGCAGGATGCGCTGGCCGAATCACAGGTATTCATCGACTGAGCTTGCAATTGACCTCCTCGCCCATTGCCGTAAAATCCCGCGCCCGAAATTTAGCAGGCATGGCGAGAGGGAGCTTCAATGCAACGGGTGATGATCGTTGGTCAGCCAGGGTCTGGGAAAAGTACCCTCGCGCGCAAACTCGGTGAACGTACAGGCTTGCCGGTCGTGCATATCGACACGATTCATTGGCAGGCAGGGTGGGTCGAGCGGAGCCGGGACGAGAAGACGCGTCTTTGTCACGAGGTCGAGGCCCGTGAGAGCTGGATCTTCGAAGGCGGGCATTCGGCCACATGGAACAACCGAGTGGCCCGGGCTGACATGTTGATTTGGATTGATCGCTCGGCACCGCTTCGATTCTGGCGCGTGTTCCTCAGAGCGATGTGGAACCGCGGTCGCACCCGACCCGACTTGCCGGACAACTGTCCGGATTTACTGGCCAACCTGCCGGAGTTTTTCAGGTTCATGTGGCGGACGAAAACCTCGTCGCGGGAGGCGATGAAGCGATTGGTGCTAACGGCCCCGTCGAGCTGTCGCGTGGTCTGCCTGCGGAGTAATCGAGATACCGATGTTTTTCTCGCGAGTGTGGGCACACAGCCCGGTCAGGTTACCCCAGGTCATTAGATGCTAAATCGCGAGTGAGGCGCTGCTGCGTGAACGCCAAGAATTTTTGATGGATCGCTAATGAAAGCGTAAGGAAGACACCGAGTAGCTATATGCTCGTGTGAAACAGCGATCAGTCTGAAGCCGTGTCCCGAATGTCTGCTATGTATCGATAGCGGCCTGTCGTGAACGGCTATCGACCCATAGCGGCCAGCTGCGGAAGATAAACTTCCCAGGTTAATCAGGCGGCCCACAATCCAAAGCGCCGCGTAGGACCCCAATAACGTCATCAACAGAGGGGCCTTGTACCGATGGTGGCACAGGGCGTTCACAAAATTCCCGCCAGACAAACAGCATCAGTTCTGCACCATCCGTTTGCAGTAGCGCGCTGTCGATCGAGCCGAAGGTTTGCAGCAGCCTATACCTTTCGTCCAGCCAGAATAATGCTTCCACCCAGTCATACACTGGGATGAAGTGGAAGTGTATGGAGTAACCGGCATCATGCCCAAAGCGACCGATATACAGGCGTTTGGGTCGAAGATCAGCTTCAATGGCATGCTGGATTCGCGCCTGCAACACGCCCAGCTCCGCTTGCGCTTTGATCGGCAGCGCTGCCAGGGAACTGGTCATCTGCTTGGCACTGAGTATCAAATAGCCCGGCAACGCACTGTCCGTGCGGTGATTGAGAATCCAATACCTGGATTCATGGATGATGAAGCTAGACGGTACGTCCATTGGGCTGCCCTGAGTGGATCAGCTGCAGGGTAGCATTGCGACAGATCGATGTCCGATTATGGCGGTTTGCAGCCCTTCTAGAAGGGCTGCTAGGGGTCAAGATCTGCCGACCGTGACTGGCTGCTTTCGACCTAAAGCGACCCTTGATGGAAGGCAGCAAACGGTTGCAGGGCTTCCAGGCCGAGACCCGCAAGGTGCCGCACCTGCTCATCGGTATCCTGGGTTGCCAGGCGTAGCGCCTCGATAGCTCGAAGCGCGTCGTCGGGCAGCAGGCCACGGTTATTCAACCCACTCACGGCGTGACGACGAATGGCTACGTGGGGTGAAGCCAAACCGCGCAAGGCTTCGTTGACATCGGCGGTGGTGGTGTCGATCTGACCGTAGACGTCTTCAAGGGCCCCTTCAACAGCAGCCGCGAGCTCAGGACGCTGATCCAGCAGACGCTCAACAGGCGTGTAGTCCAGCACCGGTGGCTCCACGCCCCGCCAGCGGAAACCGTCAAAGTTGGCGCAGACTCCCGCCACAGCGACGTCGAACGCTTGCTGCATGAGCCAGTCGAAATCCTTGAGGTAACCCAAGGCCTTTGCGCACCAGTTGCGGGTCGGTTGTTCACAGGCCTCTGTAGCCTGCCGGCGCAGAGCCTGAATGACGGGCTCATCAGCCATGCCAGCCAGCCCGAGAATGCGCGCAGCAGCGGTAGGCTCTTTGTGCCCGTTGAGCTGTTCGATAAGCGCTGCCTGTGCCGGACGGCCGTTGGCAATCAGCCAGCGCTCTGCGCCCTCCCCCGAAACGCCATCCGAACAATGCAAACGGCTGACGTAGAACGCGGCCTGCTCGGCGAGCGGCAAGGCAGCGACTGCGCGCTGGGTGTTTTCAATGGCCAGTTCGACCGGGAAATTTTCCTCGAACTGCTCGCGGGTCATGCTGCGCTTGGCCAAGGCCATATAGCCAGCAAAGTCATGAAAGATCACCACGAAACCAGGCGTCACGCCAGGATGCTGAGCGAAATGGCGGCCCAGCGCCCTGGCGGCACGGCTAACGGTGACCAGCAAGCGTTGCTCAGCCGCTTGCCATTGGCGCGGGCCAAGCCGGTTGGCGTGGGCTTGCAGCTCATCATCAATCCGCGTGAACGACTCACCCGCGCAAATCTCCCAATCCCAGCGCCAGTCCACCGGGTTCCACTTCACCGAACTGAAGCTTTCATCTTCCTCGTCGGGGTAGTCTTCGCTGAGTGCTTGCAGGCTGTTTGCGGCAAAGCTGGGCAGCGACAAAACCGCTCCTTCTTCTCGGTAGCTGGCATGAAGGCTGCGGCGTACAAAGGGCTGCCGCCCTCATCGAGCAGCGTTTGCAATGCCTGCCTGGCGGCGTCGAACAGCGCCAGTTCCAGAGCTTTCCAATTCATCATTCAGGTCCTTGCCGACAAGTAGAGTTCAGCCGAGCAGATCGAGCATTCCCTCAAGAGTGCTTTCCAGACGGGCTAATTCAATGTGCGTGCCATCGCCATATTCAGCGGTACGCAGCGCACATTCAATGATCACCGTGAGCCCCCGAGGGGCTCGATGGCCGGGGTATTTGCGCAGCTTGAGTTCGACCCGGGTCGGGCTCAACCAGGTGCTGAGGTCTGCTGACCATAGAGGATCCTGAAAACCAAACACCACGTTTGCGTTTTGGGTATCGATGATTTGCGGCGGGAACACCCAGTGCGTGTTGCCTGCTTCCCACGGCGTCGCCTGGACTTGGTAGCGACCGTCTGGAGACGAGGACAGTGTTTCAATTTCACTCATGAGTGTGCGTTCGCAAAGGAGTGGCCATCGAAGGCGCCTACTTGGAACGGGTCGAAGATGTATTTGACATGGCAGGTAATCATGAAATCAGTCCTTGATTCGGGAGCCCATCATAGGGGGTAACGGCTTCCGGTCAAGACTGACTGCTTTCGGCCCAGGCTGTGTGAAAACGCCCGCAGTTGTCTAACCTTCTGACCGTCGTGATCGTGGCGGGGACAATCATGAAGCGGTTCATCGAAGGTGAAGCTCGGACGCAGGTCACATTGCTGCCAGAGTGCCTGGATGACTACATCACCAATGAAAACCCAGTGCGAGTGGTCGATGTCTTTGTTGATGAACTCGACCTGAGCGCGCTCGGTTTCGCAGGCGTCGATCCGGCAGCAACAGGTCGCCCGGCCTACCATCCAGCGGTCCTGCTGAAGATCTACATCTACGGCTACCTAAACCGCATTCAGTCCAGCCGCCGGCTCGAGCGTGAAGCTGAACGCAATGTCGAGTTGATGTGGCTTACGGGGCGTCTGGCTCCAGATTTCAAAACCATCGCCGACTTTCGCAAGGACAACGGTAAAGCCATTCGCAGTGTCTGCCGTCAGTTCGTGATCCTCTGTCGCAACCTCAACCTGTTCTCTGACTCAATCATTGCCATCGACGGCAGCAAGTTCAAAGCCGTGAACAATCGCGACCGTAACTTCACCCAGGCCAAGGTGAAGGCCCGTATGCAGCAAGTCGAGCAGAGCATTGAGCGCTATCTGACAGCGATGGATTCGGCGGACCGGGCAATGCCGGAGGTGGCTGTGGCCAAGGCCGAGCGACTGAAAGAGAAGATCGAAACGCTGAAACAGCAGATGCAGAAGCTCAAAGACATTGAAACGCAGCTACTTCAAACCCCAGACAAACAAATTTCTCTCACAGATCCCGATGCTCGCTCCATGTCAGTTGGTGGTCGGGGCAGTGGCACCGTTGGCTATAACGTGCAGACGGCCGTTGACGATCAGCACCATCTGATCGTTGCACATGAGGTGACGAATGTCGGTCATGATCGCGGCCAGTTGAGCAACATGGCGAAGCAAGCGCGTGACCAAATCGGTACTGAATCGCTGAATGTCGTTGCCGACCGGGGCTACTACACAGGCACGGAAATCGTTGCATGTGAGCAAGCTGGAATCTCGCCCTTCGTACCGAAACCACTGACCTCTAGCAGCAAAGCCGAAGGTCGATTTGGCAAGCAGGATTTCCTATACGTCTCGGCATCGGATGAGTATCGATGCCCTGCGGAGCAATTACTGACCAAGCGTTACTCAACTTGGGAAGACGGGATGCTGATGCATGTTTATTGGTTCTCGGGCTGCCAGTCCTGCGCGATGCACAAGCAATGTACGACGGGCAAAGAGCGCCGGTTGAAACGCTGGGAACATGAAGCGACCCTCGACTCGATGCAGGTTCAACTGGAGCACGATCCGGGGAAAATGAAGGTGCGCCGCCAAACCGTTGAGCATCCATTTGGAACGCTCAAGTACTGGATGGGGGCGACCCACTTCCTGACCAGGACCCTGCCAAGGGTCAGTACTGAAATGAGCCTCCATGTGCTCGCTTACAACCTCAAGCGAATGATGAGCATCTTGGGCATCAGGGGGCTGCTCGAAGCGCTCAAAAGGTGAAATGGCCTACTGAGCCGCCAGTTAGGGGCCCCAAAGTCTCCACGAAGGACTCATACCGGCCAGATGCACCCTTGCGAGGCCAACTGAGCTAATCCAGGCAATTTCCTGCCAGTTTTGCAAGCGCCCCTAGATAGCCACGACCTTCAACGCATTCCGCGAGTTTTCACACAGCCTGGGTCGCAAGCTTCCGGTCGTGGATGACCGCTACCGACCCATTGCGGTCGTTTGTGAAAGGGAACAAACGCCGGTTAGCGACCGTCCATCGTATCGAGTTCATCCTGTTCTCCCTTAACGCGGAGGACAACCCATGAAAACCGCTGCTACCTACACTCATCGCCTATGGAACAAGGGAAAGCTAGTCGGGCAGAAAGCCCCGCTCCGACTCAGAGATATCTGGGCCATCCGGGTAAGGCTCCAGATCGCGGAGAAATCTAGGGATCTGGCGTTGTTCAACTTGGCCATCGACAGCAAGCTGCGAGCCTGCGACTTAACTAAGCTTCGTGTACGGGACGTAGCCCATGGAGAGCATGTGCCGTCACGAGCGATCATGATGCAGCAGAAAATTCAACATCCGGTGCAATTTGAGATCACCGAGCAAACCCGTATGGCTTTGGAAACCTGGATGCATCAGGCTCACCTCCGTAGCGAGGACTGTCTGTTTCCGAGTCGGCTACACGGTTCAGATCATCTCTCCACCAGACAATACGCTCGAATAGTGAAAGCCTGGGTGACAGCCATTGGCCTTGACCCAGTCATGTACGGCACTCACACGCTGCGGCGAACGAAGGCCTCCTTGATCTATCGTAGAACAAAGAATCTAAGGGCAGTCCAACTCCTGCTTGGCCACACGAAGCTTGAAAGCACCGTCAGATATCTAGGCATTGAGGTCGACGATGCCTTGGAGATGGCAGAACAGACTGAGGCCTGACCATCCAAAGCGACGGTCGAGATCAGACCGTCGCTGCACTCTCAATACTTAGTCTGAGACTTGCAGGAGTGGAGATTGGATTACTGCGAACGCTTTAGCCTCCCCTTACATGGTCGGCCGAACTACAATTTGATTGGTCTTGGTGCAGTTACCAATGAACAATAATCAGCCCACTCCATCTCGAGCATGTTTGCAAGCTGGCCATGGGCAGCCAGCAGCGCACTGCTGAACTGTTCGACGCTTCGAGAGGCGCAAATGACCTCCAGCTCCCACTGAGCAATATGCAATTGGCGCGCTACCTGACTCATGCGTTCATCCCGGTGAGCTGAAGGGGTGAGGACGTCGTCCATAAGGCGCTCAAGCTTGTTCAGCCCATGGTTGTGCGCAACCATGGCGGCCAAGTGGCACGCGACATCTGGACAGTTTGGAGCACGGACGTCTTTCAGAAACTCGAACATGGCTGACGTGCCTCTTTGAACGAATGCTGTGAAGCGGATTTCCGTATGCGGTCCATTACCAAACCTGCCAGCTCGTCAGGACGAAACTTGGCGAGAAACTGGTCCGCGCCGACTTTTTTCACCATGCTCTCATTGAACGCGCCGGATAGGGAGGTGTGCAGCACGATGTGCAAGCTCGATAAATACGGGTCGGAGCGAACCTCGGCGGTAAGTGTGTAACCATCCATCTCCGGCATTTCGATGTCAGAGATCATCATCAACAGGTCCTCGGGCTGTTGGCTGCCGTCCTTGAGCATCTCTTTTAGCAGTGAAAGGGCTTGGCGGCCGTCATTGCAGGTCAATACCTGTACCCCCACTGCCTGCAGGCAGCGGCTGACCTGCCGTCGAGCCACCGAAGAATCATCGACGATCAGGACCCGAAACCGGCTCGCCTGCTGCCGAATGTCTTTATCAATGCTGCCATCGCTAAGGTACTCCGGTACAGGTGAAACCTCGTTGAGCACTTTCTCCACATCGATGATCTCGACTAGCTCACCATCCATATTTGTTACGGCAGTCAGGTAATTATGCTGGCCACTACCACGGGGGGGAGGATGAATGCCTTCCCAGTTCAGATTGACGATGTGTTCGACGGAGCTGACCAGAAAGCCCTGCGTGCGGCCGTTGTACTCGGTGATGATCACATAGGCATTCTCGCGGTCACGCAGCGCTAGCAGTCCAGTGGCCTGCGCAAGGTCAAGGATCGATATTGACTTGCCGCGGACATTCGCTACGCCGCATACCACGTGGTGGGAGCCAGGCAGGTGAGACATTGGCGGGCATTTAAGAATTTCTCGCACTTTGAACACATTGATACCGTAGAGCTGCTTGTCGTCAAAACGAAATAGCAACAGCTCCAGGCGGTTTTTACCAGCCAGTTGCGTCCGGCTGTCGACGGTTTCCAATAGACCAGCCATTTTTCACCTCGTGGATGCAGCTGGGTGTGGGTCAGCCGTTGAAGCGGGTGACCAATGCGTTGAGTGCGTGCGCCGTGTTCTCCAGGTCCCCGCCCAACGCGCAGGAGTTCTCAGCGATATCGGCGTTCTGGTCCGAAACCTGTGCAATGCTGGTGATCTGTCGGGAGATTTCTTCCGCGACGTGGGCTTGCTCTTCGGAGGCAGTGGCCATTTGCTGGCTCATCTCGTGAATACGACCGACTGCAGTGTTGATACCGTCTAACGCCTGCTGGGTGCTGATCACCTGTGCAACCCCATTGACGGCCTCACCGCTACCCTGACGTGCGACTGTGACCGCCTGGTTGGCCACATCTTGAAGGGTCTGGATAATGCGCTGGATGGTTTGCGTGGACTCTTGGGTTTTGGACGCAAGTGCCCGTACCTCATCGGCAACCACGGCAAACCCCCGTCCTTGTTCGCCTGCCCGAGCGGCCTCGATCGCAGCGTTGAGTGCGAGCAAGTTGGTCTGTTCGGCGATCGATCGAATCATGTTTGCCGCTTGCTGGATGGTCTGGGTTTCATTGGCCAAGCCTTCCACCGAGTGGCTTACTGCTTCCACCGTATCAGCCAGCTTCTCGATCACATTGCGGGTTTTTTGGGCTTCCTGCGAACCGGTTTGGGTGAGCAGATTGACTTCATCGGCTGCTTTGGCAGTGTGATTGATATGCACTGCAACTTCGGCAATAGACATCGCCATCTGGTTCATGGCGGTGGCAGCCATGTCGGCTTCATCACGTTGTTTGGTCAATGCTTGCTCTGACTGACGCGACAGCGACTGGCTCTGTGTGGCAAGGGCAGCGGTCTGGTTCGCAAAGTCGCCTAAGCGGCTCAATGCGGTGCGGATCTTGGCCTGCTCGCTGATCAGGATCATCTGCAGTTGTCCAGCCATGCCGCGCTCGTCGGTGTAGGTCCGGGCGATTAGCTCACTGTCGAAGCTGCCTGCAGAGACACTGCGGATACTGTTGAGGGTCCTGCGGGTCAACAATTCGGCAAATCCTTGCAAGGCAAACATCCCGACTGCAGCAGTGAGCGCGCCAGGTATTGTGCCTGCCAGTTCGAAAACCCCTGCACTGGCTGCAGCAACCAGTGCCGGCGGCAACACCATTCGAACCCAGAAACCGACACGCTCGCGTACAGGTCGGCTTTGCTTGTTGTCTCTGAGCCTGGCGTATAAATTGATCGCCCGTTGCACCTGCTCTCGTTCAGGCTTTACCCGAACCGACTCATAGCCGGTGAGTACACCCTGAGCGAATATCGGCGTGACGTAGGCGTTGACCCAGTAATGATCGCCGTTGCTACAACGGTTTTTCACCACCCCCATCCAGCTTTTGCCGTCCTTGAGATAGGACCACATGTGGGCAAAAACTGCACTGGGCATATCAGGGTGGCGGACGATGTTGTGGGGGCTACCGAGCAGTTGCTCGCGTGTGTAACCGCTTACCGCAACGAATTCGTCATTGCAGTACGTCAGTTTGCCGTGCAAATCGGTAGCGGAGATCAGGCGCTGGCCTGCTGAGAATTCGAGTTCTTTCTGGGTGACCGGAAGGTTAGTTCGCATGATGCAAACCTCTGTGAACGCACTGGGCAATTTTTTGTAATGCTTATCCATTAGCTCAATTGCGCGTCCTGCAGTTTTCGCGAGCGGGTCGGTGAGGGTCTAAGTGGTGGCACCTGCATGGCTGGGTTGATGAATTGGAGGTTAATTGATGGCCTTATGATGTCAAACAAGGCGAGAGAAAAATCTTGTTACACATGCTCGAATCCTTACCTTTCGTTGAGCTGAATCAGTATTTAGCGAGCTAATCATTGGTAAGGACGACCCATCTTCATCCGAGAGTTGAAAGCAGCTGGTAGCCGGTGTGATTTGCAAATGGATGTTATTTGCCATGGCTCTAATACAACCAATTGACGGTTGGCAATGTAAAAAAGCTTTCTAAAATGAACCGACGAAGGGACTTTGTATTTCTGGCCCATTGGCGATAAAAATAGTGTCGAATGGCCATTATCGTTCATGTCAACTGGCATGCAGGAGGCGAAATGAGCAAGGGCCCTGGTCGGATCCTGTTGCGCCAGTGGATGTGGCGAGCGTTCTTGCGCAGCGCGCTTATTCCCTTGATTCTCGTTGAGACAGTACTGATAGGTTGCTACCTGTTCACCAACCAGGCTATCCGGGATGCCCAGTTGGGCTATCTTGACCGCAGTGCCAGCCAGAGCCTGTCTGCGAGTGCAGAGCAGAATGCGCGCATAATCGAGAACCAGTTGAAACATATCGGTGATACGGCAAGCTTGCTTGCCCGGCTCACCGTACTTGTCTTGGAGCAACCGCCAGCAGTTTCCACGGAAACCCTGGCAGTATCCCCGCAAGGCGCTCGGTTCAGCCCTGCCGACCGGGGGGGGTCAGCGTCTTTCTATTCCTCGGCAACGCCTCTGGATCAGCAGGACCTCGATAAGGTCCGCCGTCTAGCATCCCTCGATCCCATGCTCAAGGAAATCAAGACTCACGATTCAACCATCGCCAGCCTGTATTTCAACAGCTGGGACAGCTATAACCGCATTTATCCGTGGTTCCGCACTGAGGAGCAGTACCCGCATGACATGCGTATCCCGGACTTCAACTTCTACTACCTGGCTGATCTGGCGCACAACCCGGAGCGCAGCACCCGCTGGACCGAGGTTTACCTAGACCCGGCAGGCCACGGCTGGATGATGTCGGCAGTGGCACCTGTTTACTCCGGGGATTTTCTGGAAGGTGTAGTGGGTATTGATGTGACCATTGGCGGAATTTTGCCGCAGCTTGAAGAGTTAAAAGTGCCTTGGGACGGCTACCTACTGCTCGTGGGGCGTGATGGGACGATCATGGCCATGCCCAAGAAGTCCGAGCACGATTTCGATCTTCAGGAACTGATCGATGTACCGACCCAGAGCAAGCTCAGTAGCGAGCATTTCAAACCGCAGAACTTTAACTTGATGTCGCGGGACGATACCCGGCAATTGGCGGCCCGGTTGAGCGAAGGCGGCTCCGGCAATATGCAATTGCCCCTGAAAGGGCGTGAGCATCTTGTCGCCTGGAGCGCGATCAGCAGTACCGGATGGCACTTGTTGGCTGTGGTCGATAAAGAAAGTGTCATGAGCGTTACCAATGAGCTGGCTGCCCATTACCGTACGATTGGCTATCTCATGATTGGCGGCCTGGTCGTGTTTTATTTGGCCTACTTCAGTGTGTTGTGGGTGCGTTCGCGAAGGCTGAGTGAGCGCTTGCGCGAAACCATTGCTGATATCAGCTCAATGCTCAGAGAGATCGGGCGAGGGCATTGGCAGCCCGAGCGGGCCCGATCGCAAATCCACGAGCTGGATCAAATGGCCGGCGATGTACTGACCATGGGAGGGCAATTAGCGACCAGCGATTTGCATCGACGAATGGCCCAGCAGCGGCTGATGCTGATCATGGACTACCCCACCTCGGGAATGTGGGAGTTCCATCTGGATGATGACTGTCTGAGCCTGCATGGCGGGTTGTGCAAGCGTCTGGGCTGGACAAGCAACCATATTTCCCGAGAAGCGTTTCTGGAGAAACTTGACGCGCAAAGTGCCGGGCAATTCCAAGGGGTGCTCGATCGCCTGCGCTCAGGGATGCAGCAGCGTATCGAAGTGGAGTTGAGAGTATGCAAGGGCGATGGCAGCGCATTATGGCTGCTGTGCCAAGGTCAAATGCTGGACGTCTCGTTCGACGCCGGTCGAACAGCGCTCGGCACCTTGGTCGATATCGATATGCTCAAACTGGCCGAGGCGGATCTCAAGGAGCGAACACATCAAGCGCAAGCGGCGAACCAGGCGAAGTCCCGGTTTATCTCCAGTATCAGCCACGAACTACGCACGCCTCTCAACGCCATTCATGGCTTCGGCCAGCTGTTGCAACTGCAAGTGCAGGATGCCGTTGCCAAAGATCAGGCCCAGGAAATTCTGGCTGCGAGCAGCCACCTGACTACATTGGTCGACGACTTGCTGGACTGGTCGAGTCTGCAGGCAGAACCGCAGCACCTCAGCCTAGTATCGGTTCCGGTCGCCAGTTTGCTGGAGCACTGTTCTGAGATGATGGCTCCCCAGGCTATGGCAGCAGGACTGGAGCTGCGGCTTTGTCCAGTGCCCAGGGACTGTTGCGTGCAGTCGGAGCCCAGGCGTCTGCGCCAAGTAATGTTGAACTTGCTTTCCAACGCCATCAAGTACAACCGACCTGGAGGCAAGTTGCTGGTCGGCGCCGAGTTGCTCTCTGGTGTTGTGCGCCTATATGTCGAGGACGGTGGCATGGGTATCGAGCCTGAACTGCAGGCGGAACTGTTCGAGCCGTTTCAACGTTTGGGCAAGGAAAACACTTCGATTCAGGGCACCGGTATCGGGCTGGCGCTGTGCCGTGAGCTGGCAGGCCTCATGGGTGGCTCAATGGGGCTGCGCAGTACACCGGGTGAGGGCAGCCGCTTCTGGATCGAATTGCTCGACGCCACACAGCTAGAGTGCCCCGAGGAAGTGAGCGATCCGCTCCTGTTTTATGCTGGTAGTGATGTCGAAATCATCACGCAACTGCCAGATTTGCTAAGCGTTGCGACCCGCTTCGAGTATGGCACGCTAGATGAGTGCCTGATTCAGGCTCGCGAACAGGGTGCCCCCAATGTACTGCTGCTCGACTGTGATGGGTACGAGGCACCCGCACTTGGTGCATTGGGACGAATCCGTCGCACTGCTGGTGCGCAATTCATGTCGCTGGTGCTGGTCGGCAGCCAGCCGCGCAAGCTGGCGTTACTGGGCGTTGAGTTTCAGGGGGTTCTCGCCAAACCTGTGGCCCGGGAAGAGCTAGCCGGATTGCTTGGGGCATTATTGGAAAAGGAGTCCACCGATGTTCACTGATATTCCTGACGATGTGCGAATTGTCGTGATAGACGACGTTAGCGCCAACTTGCGTTTACTGGCCTCGAGCCTGAAAGCTTTTGGTTTGACCAATGTGGTGTCATTCTCGGACTCCGCAGCTGGGCTGCAATGGTTGATCAATAATCCATGGGATCTATTGCTGCTCGATCTGGATATGCCGGAGCCGGATGGTTTTCAAATTCTCGAGCGGTTGAAGGGGAGGGACCGCTCCCGCCAGCCGGTCATCATCCTCACCGCGTTGACCGACGCACTTAGTAGACGCAAAGGGCTGGAATCAGGCGCCAATGACTATCTGCCTAAGCCTTTGGACCTGCCTGAGCTGGTATTGAGGGTTCGCAATTGCTTGCGGTTGGCTCAGGCAACGCGCAACTTGCAGGAAGCCAATCTGAATCTGGAGTTGCAAGTATTGCAGCGCACTGCGCAGTTGCAGGACAGCTACTGCGCTGCCATTCGTGCGTTGGGCAGAGCGGCAACCTATCGGGATAACGAAACCGGCGATCATATTCAGCGTATAGGTAATTCAGCCGCGTTGATCGCACACGCGATTGGGCAGCCTGCCAGCTGGTGTGAGCGCCTAAGAATGGCGGCGCCAATGCATGACCTGGGTAAAATCGGCATTGCCGACCACATTCTCCTCAAGGAAGGTCCCCTTACGGCAGAAGAACGGCAAGTAATCATGGAGCATCCAGGCATCGGTTATAGCATATTGCACACCGAGAACATGGATGAGTTGACCGAAATGGCCGCGGAAATCGCTTACTGTCATCACGAAAAATGGGATGGTTCAGGCTACCCGCGTGGCCTGAGCGGCGAGGCTATCCCCCTTGCTGCCAGGATTGTTGCCCTGTGTGATGTTTACGACGCGTTGCGGATATCCCGCCCGTACAAAGCAGCTTGGAGCGTAATGCGAGCACAGGCATTCATCAGGGAGCAATCTGGTCGGCATTTCGATCCCAATCTGGTCGAGGCCATACAGGGATGTTTTGAGCAAATTGAGAAGTACTTTGAACAGTCCAAGATAATTTCGGATGCGCCCAAAAGGGAAGAGCTTCACAGCAAGCAAGGGCAGTCTCGTGCGGCTGGGCCTGACTAAGTGAACCTCAGTAAAATATCAGCGCTATAATTGCTTGTTAGTAAGCGCGGATGAAATGCAACTGAGGTTCACTCCACCATCGGGCATTTGACTGCTATGGGTCAGTAAAGACGTTGGCTGAGCGTCCGCTTCTGGCTCAAACACCCGCTGGGTGGCTGAAGATAGAGTTCGTCGAACGGCCGCTCTGGGTCCAGGCTGTGTGAAAACTCGCGGAATGCGTTGAAGGTCGTGGCTATCTAGGGGCGCTTGCAAAACTGGCAGGAAATTGCCTGGATTAGCTCAGTTGGCCTCGCAAGGGTGCATCTGGCCGGTATGAGTCCTTCGTGGAGACTTTGGGGCCCCTAACTGGCGGCTCAGTAGGCCATTTCACCTTTTGAGCGCTTCGAGCAGCCCCCTGATGCCCAAGATGCTCATCATTCGCTTGAGGTTGTAAGCGAGCACATGGAGGCTCATTTCAGTACTGACCCTTGGCAGGGTCCTGGTCAGGAAGTGGGTCGCCCCCATCCAGTACTTGAGCGTTCCAAATGGATGCTCAACGGTTTGGCGGCGCACCTTCATTTTCCCCGGATCGTGCTCCAGTTGAACCTGCATCGAGTCGAGGGTCGCTTCATGTTCCCAGCGTTTCAACCGGCGCTCTTTGCCCGTCGTACATTGCTTGTGCATCGCGCAGGACTGGCAGCCCGAGAACCAATAAACATGCATCAGCATCCCGTCTTCCCAAGTTGAGTAACGCTTGGTCAGTAATTGCTCCGCAGGGCATCGATACTCATCCGATGCCGAGACGTATAGGAAATCCTGCTTGCCAAATCGACCTTCGGCTTTGCTGCTAGAGGTCAGTGGTTTCGGTACGAAGGGCGAGATTCCAGCTTGCTCACATGCAACGATTTCCGTGCCTGTGTAGTAGCCCCGGTCGGCAACGACATTCAGCGATTCAGTACCGATTTGGTCACGCGCTTGCTTCGCCATGTTGCTCAACTGGCCGCGATCATGACCGACATTCGTCACCTCATGTGCAACGATCAGATGGTGCTGATCGTCAACGGCCGTCTGCACGTTATAGCCAACGGTGCCACTGCCCCGACCACCAACTGACATGGAGCGAGCATCGGGATCTGTGAGAGAAATTTGTTTGTCTGGGGTTTGAAGTAGCTGCGTTTCAATGTCTTTGAGCTTCTGCATCTGCTGTTTCAGCGTTTCGATCTTCTCTTTCAGTCGCTCGGCCTTGGCCACAGCCACCTCCGGCATTGCCCGGTCCGCCGAATCCATCGCTGTCAGATAGCGCTCAATGCTCTGCTCGACTTGCTGCATACGGGCCTTCACCTTGGCCTGGGTGAAGTTACGGTCGCGATTGTTCACGGCTTTGAACTTGCTGCCGTCGATGGCAATGATTGAGTCAGAGAACAGGTTGAGGTTGCGACAGAGGATCACGAACTGACGGCAGACACTGCGAATGGCTTTACCGTTGTCCTTGCGAAAGTCGGCGATGGTTTTGAAATCTGGAGCCAGACGCCCCGTAAGCCACATCAACTCGACATTGCGTTCAGCTTCACGCTCGAGCCGGCGGCTGGACTGAATGCGGTTTAGGTAGCCGTAGATGTAGATCTTCAGCAGGACCGCTGGATGGTAGGCCGGGCGACCTGTTGCTGCCGGATCGACGCCTGCGAAACCGAGCGCGCTCAGGTCGAGTTCATCAACAAAGACATCGACCACTCGCACTGGGTTTTCATTGGTGATGTAGTCATCCAGGCACTCTGGCAGCAATGTGACCTGCGTCCGAGCTTCACCTTCGATGAACCGCTTCATGATTGTCCCCGCCACGATCACGACGGTCAGAAGGTTAGACAACTGCGGGCGTTTTCACACAGCCTGGACCCATACCAGTCATCCCTTTCATCGGCTTCGCGGCAATTACGATTACCTTGACCGGGCGCTCCTCTGACCTCCTGCGCCAGTTTCAGACGACGCACAGGCATGCCCATGATGTGACCTGGCGTGCGGTCGAAATCAGCCTGATCCAGGCGCTGCATGCCATAGGGCACGGGATCGCCGGACAGGTCGTTGAAAGGCTCCAGATCTGGCAGATGGACTCGCGTACCAGGCGCAAGCACCAAGTCACCAAGCACTTCCTCCCACAGAGGTATCACCAGTCACCGGGCCTGCGCAGTACCTGTGGGAGCCGGGCTTGCCGGCGATGGGCCGCGAAGCGGCCCCGGCCTTCGGATGTCCGCCATGAGCCGAAATAAGTCATTGCTGACTGAGTGCTTTCGACCCAGAGCCGCCGGTGAAGTTGGCAGTGATTCTGTGGGAGCGGGCTTGTCCCGCGAAGAGGCCGACCCATGCGATGGAGTTACCTGGCACGGGCTTGCCCCGCGAAGAGGTCGGCCCATGAAATACAGTTGCCTGGCACGGGCTACCCCCGTGATCGCGGAACAAGGCCGCTCCCCCCAGCTCAGCGGCGGTTGTTCCAGGGCCGAATTAGTAATCGGTTTGCGATGTCAGTCAAACGATCAGAACGCCGGAACCACATCGCCGTGATAACGCTCAAGGATGAACTGCTTGACCTGAGGCGAGTTCAACAACGCACCAAGCTTCTGCACAGCTGGGTCACTGGCTTTGTCCCTGCGCACGTACAGGTAGTTGGCGTACGGCGATTCCGAGCTTTCGATGAACAGCGCGTCCTTGTGCGGCACCAGCTTGGCTTCCAGCGCGTAGTTGGCATTAATCAGCGCCATGTCCACCTGGCCCAGGACACGTGGCAGCATGGCCGCTTCAAGTTCCCTGAACTTCAGGCGCTTCGGGTTACTGGTGATGTCGGCGGCGGTTGCCATGATGTTGCTGGGGTCTTTAAGCGTGATCAGGCCCTGTTTGGCTATCAGCAGCAGTGCACGCCCGGAGTTGGTGGGGTCGTTGGGAATGGCAACGGTGGCGCCATCTTTCAGCTCGGCGACCGATTTGACCTTACTCGAGTAAGCGCCGAACGGCTCGATGTGAACGGCTACAATCGGTACCTGGTCGCTGCTCGGGCGGTCTTTCTTGTAGGCCTCGTAATACGGCTTGCTCTGGAAGTAGTTGGCATCCAACCGCCCCTCGTCAACCTGGCGATCCGGCTGGATATAGTCGGTGAATACCTTCACCTCCAGCTCAACGCCCTGCTTGGCCAACTCAGGTTTGAGGAACTCCAGAATCTCGGCGTGAGGCACGGGCACTACGGCAATCTTGAGCGTTTCGGCCTGTGCAGCACCGAGGGAGGCAGCCAGCAAGGCAAGGGAAAGGGCAATTCGCTTCACAGTTTTTTTCCTTCGAATCGTTCAAGGGTGAAAGAGGAAAGATCAAGGTCGGTAGTGCCGCGTGTACACCACTGCGCGAAGGCCTCGCCCAGGGCCGCCGAGTGTTTGAAACCGTGGCCAGAGCAGGCGGACACCACCAGGGTGTGCTTGAGTGTGGGGTGCTGATCTATGATGAAATGTCGGTCCGGGGTAACGGTATAGGCGCAAACGGCCGATTTGAGGACCTTGTTTGTGACCCCGGCAATACGGCCCAGCACCTGCTGCTGGTACATCTCGAGTTCTTCCTCGGCAGAAACCGTGCGGTCCAGCAGGTCGGGCTGCGAGACCGTGTGGTACTGGGCCGTGGCGATCTTCAGGCTGCCCTCGCCGGGCTGCGCAGGGAAGCCGTAGTTGATTTTGTCGTCTCCCCGCCCATGGGTGAGGATGAACGTGGGCGACGCGCCCTCTAGGCCCGAGCCGTCTTGAAGCTCAAACCAGAACAGCTTCTGCCGGTAGACACTCAGCAACCGGTCAAAAGGCTCACCCAGCAACCCACCGGCCCAGTTTCCGGCGCTGAACACCAGCTTGCGGGCCTTCACCGTGCGCAGGTCGGTCGTGACAGTCACGCCTTGTTCATCCGAGCTGATCTGGGTAACCGTTTCGCCTGTGTGCAAGGTCGCGCCGTGCTGCACCGCCAAACGCAACTGCACCTCAATGCAACGCTCTGGGCGCACGAAGCCACCTCCCGGCTCGAAGTAACCGATAGCGTCGTCGTGTACGTTCGCGAATTGCGGGAAGCGCTGTCGGATCTGTTCGGCGTCGAGCACTTCGTGATCGATCCCGTAGGTCTGGGCCAACCCTATGGTGCGCAAGGTGAAGTCGGTTTTATCCTCGGGATCGAAGTCGGGGCTGGAAGTCAGGGCAAGCAAGCCGGACTGTTCGAACAAAGACTCGCCAGACTGCGCTTCCAGATCTCGCCAGATCTGCTGAGCCCGCTTCACGATAGGCACGTACTGCGCACCCTCGCCCACGGAGAGTCGGGTAATTCGCGTATCACCGTGGCTTGAGCCAAAGGTATGCGGGGGATGGAAGCGGTCGATGCCCACCACATCGACACCCGCCTTGGCCAACTGAAACGTGGTGGCGGCGCCCATGGCGCCCAGACCGATGACAACTACTTCACAGTGTTCCACGAACAGCGCTCGCTCAAAAAGGCGCTAGTTGAAAATATATGCTCTCATGTGACAAAGAATTTAAGGGTATATGGTTATTTCTTAATGCTTTGCTATTGCCTGGTAGCGCGTAATCAAACCAGGAACGGGGGCACGCTGCATAGGTTGCTCGACATTTGAAGGTCGAGAAAGACCGCTACGGCTTGCACAATGGCAGCTATGGGTCGAATCACGACGGTCATTCCTCGACCGTCGCTGGACGCTGTCAGACCTCCGTCTGCTCTGCCATCTCCAATGCGTCATCGACTTCAATGCCCAGGTATCGCACCGTGCTTTCAAGCTTTGTATGGCCGAGCAGGAGCTGAACTGCTCTCAGGTTCTTTGTCCTGCGATAGATCAGCGATGCCTTTGTACGTCTCATCGTGTGGGTGCCGTACATAGCAGGATCTAGCCCAATAGACTTTATCCACGCTTTGACGATTCGGGCGTACTGCCGGGTGGAGAGATGCGCTGAGGCGTGTAGCCGGCTTGGAAAAAGACAATCCTCGCTGTGGAGTTGGGCTTGATGTATCCAGGCCTGTAGGGCCAGCCGCGTTTGCTCTGTAATTTCAAACTGTACGGGACGTTGGGTTCTCTGCTGCATCACTATCGCCCGCGATGACACGTGCTCCCCATGAGCAACGTCGCGTACGCGAAGCTTGGTCAGATCGCAGGCTCCAAGCTTGCTATCGATGGCCAGATCGAAAAGGGGTAAATCACGAGCTTCCTCCGCGATTTGGAGCCTTACCCGAATGGCTCAGATATCTTTCAGTCGGAGCGGAGCTTTCTGCCCGACCAATTTTCCTTTGTTCCAAGACTGATGGTTGCTGGTCGTAATGGCGTTCATGGCTTGTTCTCCATGTGAGGTAGGACAAGGATGGTCAACCCAATCCAGAGGCGCTAACCGACCCAAAACTGCCGTTCGCGACAGGCAGCTAACGGCCAGAAGGAGGCGCTGGCAAGTGCACAAGTTTTGAGGGAACATTCGGATCATTGGGTACTAGCCACCAAGGAACGGAAATGGCATTGACCAGCAAGATCACCCCCTACAACCCCACGTGGCCCGCCCGCTTTCTGGCAGACAAGCCACTCATCGCTTCGGCCTTTGGCGATGAACTGATTGCCATCCAACATGTTGGAAGTACCTCCGTTCCAGGACTCGCGGCGAAGCCCGAGATCGATGTACTCATCGAGGTTCACGATCATAGCAACGTCTCGGCGCGGGACGAGGTGTTGATGGGTTTGGGGTATATACGAGGAAGTGATCTGTCGGAAGGGCATCATTTCTATCGGCGTAATGTGGATGGGATTCGCACGCACAAGCTCCACGCTTGTGTTCGTGGCCACATTGCGATCACCCAGATGCTGGGGTTCAGAGATTTGCTCAGATGCAATGCCTCAACGCGCCAGCAGTATGAAGCGTTGAAGCTCCAACTGGAGTCGAGCAATACGGGTGGAATGGCTGAGTATCTGGAGAAAAAGTCTCCGTTTATTATCGCGGCACTACTACATGCCGGTATTGCCGTTCCTGGATGACTGAAAGATCGCTAAGCGACCCAATATCAAGTGTCTGCATTGGGTGGAAAGCAACTCATCCCGACCGGCAGCTTTCAACCCGAAGCAGGCATTGGTAACGGGGGCCGCTTTGCGGCCCATCGCCGGCAAGCGCGGCTCCCACAGGGGGGGGCGCAGGCCCGGAGGCTGGTGACATACCTCTGGGCGACGTGTGCCGCCGGTGTAGGCAGCTACCGACGCGTCGCGCAAATGCCAAAATTGCTCAACTGCAGCTCGTGGAGTTCAGGTCGTTGATCACATCGTCGAACGCGCTACCGAAGAACTTGGCATCATGTTCGATCGGGTTGTTGTGCTTCCATGCCATCTGGCGTTGCTCATTGTATTTGTAGCCACCGGATCTGGCGGTATCGATAGCTTCACGGCCCTTGCCGACAAACTGATTCAGGCGGCTGAGCATCACGCTGCAGCCTGGGCCGGTTGCCGTGTTCTGCTTGTGCCAGCCTTCAATCATCTGCGCGGTTTTACCCAGGCTTTCTTCAAACGGCTTGACCGACGCCTCGGCCCCGGCCGACTGGAAGAAGTCGGTGGACAAGCGCATCGATTGCTTGGCGTATAGCACGATCCCGGCGCGGTAATACGCCAGCGAGTCCTTTTCGGCCTCGTCGAACGCCTGTCGGGTGTTGACTTCATCGCGCTTGGCCAGGCCGTCATAGAACTTGGCCTGCTCGATGGCAACGCCCTCGAGCGCTGCATCCAGGGCCGGCTCCATCGCCCTGGCCTTCTGGCCACCATCGCTCAGGTAGCCTTTGGAGGCGGCGTAGTTGGCGAGTTCGCTGTGGACGGGCTGGAGCTTGTCCAGCGCCACCAGCATCGCTTTTGCTGGCGCGTCCAGGTCCGGCATGGGTGACGGCAAGGCCAGGGCCTTGTTCAGGTTGTCGCGCAGGAGGCTGATGTCGTAGGCGTTGAACAGGTAGTACTCCGACAGCTTGTTCTTGGACTGCAGGTCCTTCGAATACTCTGTTCGGCGGTGATCCAGAATGGCCGCAAAATTGCCACCGCTGTTGGCGGCATCGACATAGGCGTTGTACTTCTCGATCTCGATTTGTTCGGCGCTGGGTTGTTCGGCCGCAACCTGGCCTTGAGGGGCCGTCGCACTGCGAGGTGCTTGCGCGTTGTCACAACCGGCCAGCAGAACCCCTGCGGCGATCAGCAGTCCTAGCCATACCCTGCTTGCTTGCATCGTCTTCATCCTTGTCTTGTCCTGGGGCGACCAGCTGCTGACACATTGCCATCAGCCGGGCGCGGTATTCTAGAGGCTCAATACTCGATGAAGTTCAAGCAGGGCCTGCCTTTTTACATTTTTGTGGCCGGTCTCGCATTCTGCCTCGGTGACAGCACCGTAAACTTGCATTCGGAACGAAAAGGAATTCGCCATGATTGTCGGGATTGACCTTGGTACGACCAACAGCCTGGTCGCGGTATGGAACGAAAACACCAGTGAGCTGGTGCCCAATGCCCTGGGGCAATTGCTGACGCCCTCTGTGGTCGGGCTCGACGACGAAGGCCGGATACTGGTCGGGCAGGCTGCCCGCGAACGCTTGTGCACGCACCCGTCACTGACCGCAGCGCTATTCAAACGGCATATGGGCAGTGCCCGCACGCTGCAGCTGGGCGCGACGCCGTTTCGTGCCGAAGAGCTGTCGGCGATGCTGCTCAGAAGCCTCAAGGCAGATGTCGAGCGCGCCTATGGCGAGGTAGTCACCGAAGCGGTGATCAGCGTGCCGGCCTACTTCAACGATGCCCAGCGCAAGGCGACCCGCATCGCCGGTGAGCTGGCCGGACTGAAAGTCGACAAGCTGATCAATGAGCCTACCGCCGCGGCGCTCGCCTACGGCCTGCCCCAGCACGGCAGTGAGTCGTCGTTTCTGGTGTTCGACCTGGGCGGTGGCACCTTCGACGTGTCGATCCTCGAGCTGTTCGACGGCGTGATGGAGGTACGTGCCAGCGCAGGCGACAACTACCTGGGTGGCGAGGACTTCGATCAATTGCTGGCCAGGCAGTTTATCCAGGCCCACGCTGAAGATCCGGACTTCCCGGATAGCGCGTCGATCAGCCCGCTACTGCGCCGCGAGGCCGAGCGGGTACGCATCGCACTGGGCCACTCCCCCACCAGCGAATTCGTGCTGCAGGTCGGTGCGCGACGCTGGCAGCACACCTTCACCCAGCAGGCCATGGCCACGCTGTTCGAGCCCTTGCTGGAGCGGCTGCGCAACCCTGTGGAACGCGCCCTGCGCGATGCCCGCATACGCAGCGACGAGCTGGACCAGGTGCTGCTGGTGGGCGGCGCCACGCGCATGCCGCTGGTCCGCAAGCTGGCTGCCAGCCTGTTCGGCCGCTTCCCTTCGGTGCAGTTGAACCCGGACGAAACCGTAGCGCTGGGCGCTGCGGTGCAGGCCGCCTTGAAGGCACGGCACGCGGCCCTGGAAGAAGTGGTGCTGACCGACGTCTGTCCCTATACCCTCGGCATCGCGACCCTGCGGCGGGTGGGCAACGAACATGAGAGTGGGCACTATCTGCCGATCATCGAGCGCAATTCCACCGTCCCCGTCAGCCGGGTGAAAACCGTGTGCACGGTGCATGAGGCGCAAGAGCTCGTGCGGGTACAGATCTACCAGGGCGAGAGCCGCCTGGTGCGTGACAACATCGCCTTGGGCGAACTGGAAATCCCGGTGCCGCCGAACAAGGGCGTGGTTGAAATTGATGTGCGCTTCACCTACGACAGCAACGGCCTGCTCGAATGCCAGGTCAGCATCCCCGTCACAGGCGAGCAGTACGCGCTGGTCATCGAGAACAACCCCGGCGTGCTCAGCGCCGATGAAATTGCCGAACGCCTGCACAAGCTCGAAGCCCTGAAAGTGCACCCACGCGACCAGCAGGTCAACACCCTGCTGGTCGCCCGCCTGGAGCGCTTGTATGAAGAAAGCCTGGGCGAGCGTCGTGAGCTGGTAGACCACTGGGCCACACGGTTCCAAGAGGCGCTTGCCAGCCAGGATGAACGTGTCATCGGCCAGGCGCGCCACGAGCTGAACGCGCGCATGGCAGCATTCGAAAGCAGCGACGGGCGCTGACCGATGAGCTCGGTTGCCGATTGCTGGCAGGTGCTGGAGCTTACATCCGCGTGCGACGCGCGAAGCCTCAAGCGTCAGTACGCCAAGCTGCTCAAGGTCACCCGACCGGACGAAGACCCGGCCGCGTTCCAGCAGCTGCGCGACGCCTATGAAGAGGCCCTGCAGGCTCTGCAGGGGGAACGCACGGATGCTCGAGTTACCGAACGCGCGCCAGCGCCCGACACACCACCTTCCAGCCGTACGCTCCACGCGGGTTCAGCCCATGAGCAAGCCGTTGCCTTGCTGGACGGGTTCGTCGACTCGGCCATCGAACAGGCCTGGGCCCAAGCGCAAGCAAAAGGCATCGAGGGCGTCTTCGAACGCCTCTTGTTCGAGCGTTGCCTGCGCGCCGCATCAGCCCATTGCCATACCCTGCACTGGGGTATCGAACAGCGTCAGTGGCTTACCCCTTGGCAGCAGTTTCCCGCCTCGCACGCCGAACAGCAGCACCTGTCGCTCATACTCGCTGCCACCCTCTACAACGCGCTCGAACAATTATTGGCCGCAGGCGAGCATGAGCGCTTTAGCGGCATGCTCGAACGGGCCAGTCGCCAAGGCTGGCTAGCGGACCTGGAGCGTCGCCAAGCGCTTCAAGTGCACGTGCTGACCCTGTTGCTGAACGATGAAGGCTGGCCGCCCGAGCTGTTCGAGCACCTGTGCCAGACATTCGCCTGGAACGCATCAGGTGCCGAGCCGCCGATTGCAGGCGAGCACTGGCAAACCCTGCGCAGGCGTTACCAACAGCGAGCCTGGCTGAGCCACCTGCGCAGCCTGGCGGATCGCCGCGAGGCGCAGGCCAGCCCCGATGCCAACGCCGCCGCGCTGTTTCTGTCGGCGCCTCACCCTGAGCAGCAAAAGGCAATGGCCGCCGCCTTCGTCGAGGCCGACTGGCAAGCCTGCGAGCGCCTGTCAGAGGCGTTCGCAGCGCGCTACCCCGACCTGCTGGGGATGTTCCCCAACCATGACGCCTGGTTCTGGAAAGCGCTGGTCGAGCCCCGCGACCCGCCCCACGGCGTCAAACGCGCCGCCGCTGTGATCACACTGGCCCTGGCGCTTAAAAGCTTGCCCAATCTGGACCCTGTCACCACCTTGATCCTGCTCCCGCTTTACGCGATGGGCGGGCTGCTTGCAGCGAAGATGGGCCAGTGGCTGTTCGGCCACTGGGCGCAGATTGCAGCCAGCCTTGAGGACATCGATCAACGCCTCAGCGCCTGGTGCGTCAGCAAGCGCATCACCCGCGACCGCCGCTACCTGGTCATACGCAACGCAGGGCCGTTGCTTGGGCTGGCCGTGCTGTTATGGCACTGGCTGGGGCCGCTTGGCCTGGGCACCTACGTGCTCATTGGCACCATCGGCCTGCTTCAGCCCGCCGATTGGGGGCCGCAGGCCCGCGACTATCGCTGGCGCCGGCCGCTGCAAGCGGTCTATCGGATTGCCGGGCTCAGTGCCGTGCAGTGGCTGCTTTGTAGCGTGATGGTGGTGGTGATCGCTTGGATGCGGTGGGTAGCCTGATCGCCTTTGACACCTGAGTGAGCCACGAGACATGACAATGGCACGCGCATCCCAGTATCTCTCAGGCCCGTACCGCGTGGCGCTTAGGGTTAGCAAAGCCTGCCGTTCTCACACGGTGCAATCGATAGTCACTATCGAGAATGGCAATTTCTAATGATCGCGGCCGCTCAATAACCTTGCTCCATCGATTCGTCATACACCCCCCCCCCCGAATCCTGGAGCTTCGCGATGAACACCACGGCCCGCCTGCTGCTCGCCACCTTGTCCGCTACAGCCATTGCCGTGCTCAGCGGTTGCGCCAGCCACCCGGAATTGCGCCCTTACACCGCGGAAGAAACCCGCCAGCTGCAGCTCGAAGCCATCCAGCGCCAGGCACTGTCCCTGGATGAGTACGAACTGCGCAAGCGCGTGATCTTGCGCGCCGGCAGTGAGCAGGTGGTGACCGAGGTGGCCGAAACGCCCGGGGCGATCGAAGGTTGAATTCAAAACCAGGCAGTACGTTCGCCACCTGGGCCAGAACCTGATCGAACCCGCCTGAATCCGCTGGAATACGCCGTATTGTTTTCCCCACCCGCCAACACAGGTATCCTGTGCCGCTCAAGCGCAAGCCTTCCAGGACGGTGACCATGACCAGGCCCTTTCTGTTGCTCAGTGCGGCTCTGCTGTTCAGCACAGCGCTGCAGGCGCAGCAAATACAGCGCGAACTGGGCGATTTCGACTTCAAACTTGGCACCACGCCTTCACGCAGCATGGCCCAGGGGCTGATTTCGCCCAGCGCCAGCGGCGCCTTTCACGGTGGCCTGGACCTCACCCACCCCAGCGGTTGGTACGTGGGCCAGTATGCGCCGAGCATGGGGGTAACGCCTGACTCGACACTGCGCCTCGACAGCTACCTGGGCTACAAGCACCACTTCGACAGCACACTGGGTTACGAGGTAGGCCTGATCCATTACAGCCAGCCGAACATCGCAGGGCCGGACAGCTATGCGTTGTATGGCGGCATTTCGGTCATGGGCAGCCGGATCGGCGGGGCCTGGCGTGACAACCCGGACAATCGCACCGGTACGCTGTTCGCCGATTTCGGCCAATTGCCGTTGTTCGACATCGACCTCACGGTCAAACTCGCCCATCATCGCCTGGGCACGCCCTTCACCATCGGCGACGGCAGCCAGGTCAATGCCTTCTCCGACTGGTCACTGGAGCTGTCGCGGCCCTGGCTGGGCATCGACCTGAACCTGATCTACAGCAACTCCGACCTCAACGGCGGGGGCTGCGATGCCTATGCCGGGATCAACGCGTATTGCGAGAGCATGGTGACGTTCAAGGCTCAGCGTAGTTTCTTCTAGGGGGCCGGGGGCGGTTGCAATGGGCTGTCTGCACCCTCAGGCATCAAGGTGGCGATCAACGCCCTCACCGTCCCAGGCAGCGCATCCAGCTCACGCACCAGTATGCTCCGCTCGCGCACGGCCCAGGCTTCATCCAGTTCGATGGTGACCAGGTTCATGGTCTGGCTGTGGCGGATCGCCGCCGACTCGGGGATGATGCCAATCCCCACGCCCGCCTCCACCAGCCGGCAGATGGCCTCAAAGCTCGACAGCTGGATACGCAGCGACAGGCTCAGGCCCATGCGCTCGACATGGTCGCGCAGGAAGCTGAGCAAGGTGCTGCCGTCGTGCAGCCCGATATGCTGGAACGCCAGCGTCTGCCTCAACGTGACCTGCCGGCTGCCAGCCAGCTCATGCCCTGCCGGCACGATCAGCACCAGCCGGTCGGTACTGAAGTGCAGCACTTGCAAGCCGCTGGCTTCCACGGGGCCGGCAATGATGCCCATGTCGGTGCTGCCATCGAGCACACCGCGCACGATATCCCGCGACAGGCGCTCCTGCAGGTCCACGGTCACGCCGGGACGTTTGGCGAGAAAGCCCGCCAGCACTTCGGGCAGGAACTCGGTCACGGCAGTGGTGTTGGCAAAGATGCGGATATGCCCGGCCGAATCGGTGCCGAACTGGGCGAATTCGGCTTTCAGGTAGTCCACCTGGCGCATGATCAACCGCGCATGCATGAGCAGTTTCTGCCCCGCCGGCGTCAGCTCGACACCCCGGCTGTCACGGTACAACAGGCGCGTGTCCAGCTGCGCTTCCAGGGCCTTGACACGTGCACTGGCGGCGGCCGGCGAGAGGAATGCCCGCCGCGCGCCTTGGGTCAGGCTCGGTGACTCGCCGATATGAATGAACAGCCTCAGGTCTGCCAGATCGAAATGCATCGGCCTATCCGAAAGGGGTACAGGCGTTCAGCATACACGAACGCTGCTTTACACAAATGCAAATTCACAGAATGCCAGGTGCCTCGCATGATCGCTGCATAACAACAAATGCAGAGGCCAATGGTTATGACTGCTACGCACCCGCCCACGGATTACAGCGCCTGGATCGGCCGCACCGAAGAAGCCGTCGATGAGCTCAGCCGCAACCTGATCAAGCGCATCGCCGCCACGCTCGGCGAAAGCGCCCCTGCCGTGGGGCAACCCTTGCCACCGCTGTGGATGTGGTGTTTTTTCCAGGAGCCGGTGGCCGAATCGCAACTGGGCGGCGATGGCCACCCGACGCGCGGCGGCTTCCTGCCCCCCGCCGACAACCGCAACCGCATGTGGGCCGGGGGCCGTGTCGAGTTCATTGCCCCGCTCAAGGTCGGTGCCGAGGCCCAGCGCCTGTCGACCATCGTGAATATCGAAGAAAAGCACGGGCGCAGTGGCGCATTGCTGTTCGTCACCGTGCGCCACGAGTATTCACAGCACGGCGCACTGTGCGTGCGTGAAGAGCAGGATATCGTCTACCGCGAACCGACCCCGCCCAAACTCAGCAGTGCCGTGCCAAGCGCACCAAGCGACTGGAGCGAGGCCGTTACGCCCTCCCCGACCCTGCTGTTCCGTTACTCCGCCGTCACCTTCAACGGCCACCGCATCCACTACGACTACCCCTATGTCACCGGCACCGAAGGCTACCCCGGCCTGGTGGTGCACGGCCCGTTGATCGCCACCCTCACCCTGCGCGCCTTCCAGCGCGCCAACCCTGGCAAACGCCTGCGCCAGTTCGCCTACCGCGGCGTACGCCCACTGACCGTGCCCACCCCATTCGACGTGGCCGGGCGCATGGGCGCACCGGGCCAGGCGCAACTATGGGCCGGCAATGCCGACGGCGTGGCGCAGAGCGCCGACGTGCTTTTCGACTGAGAACTGGACAGGGAACCCCCGCATGCATACGTACGACAGCGATGATCTCAATGCCATCCGCGAAGGCGTGCGCGCCTTGTGTGCCGAATTCGACGCCGGCTACTGGCGCAAGATCGATGAAGAAAAAGGCTTCCCCGAAGCCTTTGTAAAAGCCATGACCGACGCTGGGTGGCTGTCGGCGATGATCCCCGAGCACTACGGCGGATCGGGCCTGGGCCTGGCCGAAGCTTCGGTGATCCTGGAAGAAGTGAATGCCTGCGGTGGCAACTCCGGCACCGTGCATGGGCAGATGTACAACATGTTCACCCTGCTGCGCCATGGCAGCGAGGAGCAGAAGCGCCACTATCTGCCCAAACTGGCCAGTGGCGAACTGCGCCTGCAGTCGATGGGCGTGACCGAGCCGACCACCGGTACCGACACCACCAAGATCAAGACCACGGCGGTGCGCCAGGGCGACAAGTATGTGATCAACGGGCAGAAGGTGTGGATCTCGAGGGTCCAGCATTCCGACCTGATGATCCTGCTGGCCCGCACCACGCCCTTGCCTGAGGTGAAGAAAAAGTCCGAGGGCATGTCGATCTTCCTGGTCGACCTGCGCGAGGCCATCGGCAAGGGCCTGACCGTGCAGCCGATCGCCAACATGGTCAACCACGAGACCAACGAGCTGTTCTTCGACAACCTCGAGCTGCCGGCCAGCAGCCTGATCGGTGAAGAAGGCAAGGGCTTCCGCTACATCCTCGACGGCCTCAACGCCGAGCGCACCCTGATTGCCGCCGAATGCATCGGCGATGGCCGCTGGTTCGTCGAGAAAGCGAGCCAGTACGCCCGTGACCGCGAGGTGTTCGGCCGGCCGATCGGCAAGAACCAAGGCGTGCAGTTCCCCATCGCCGAGGCGCACATCGAAATCGAGGCCGCCGACCTGATGCGCTGGCGCGCCTGCGCGGAGTACGACAGCGGGCAGCCGGCCGGGGCCAGCGCCAACATGGCCAAGTACCTGGCGGCGAAGGCTTCCTGGGAGGCTGCCAATGCGTGCCTGCAGACCCACGGCGGCTTTGGCTTCGCTTGCGAATACGACGTCGAGCGCAAGTTCCGCGAGACCCGCCTCTACCAGGTGGCGCCTATTTCCACCAACCTGATCCTGTCCTACGTGGCCGAGCACCTGCTCGAACTGCCGCGCAGCTTCTGAGGGCTTGAGCATGCAGCATACCCATGCCCTGGCCGGCTTTCTCGCCGACCTGCGCTACCCGCACCTGCCCGGCCACGTGCTGGACCGCACCGAAGACCTGTTCCTGGACTGGCTTGGCTCAGCCCTGGCAAGCCAAGGCGCGCATCCGATCCCGCTGGTCGAGCGCTATGCCGAACGCATGGGGCCTGCGCAAGGCCGTGCGCAGGTGCTGACCAACGGGCGCACGTCATCGCCCTACTTCGCCGCCCTGGTCAATGGCGCGGCCTCGCACCTGGTCGAGCAGGACGATTTGCACAACAGCTCGGTGCTGCACCCGGCCACCGTCGTGTTTTCTGCCGTTCTGGCGGCGGCGCAGGACTTGGGCAAGTCTGGCCAGGACCTGCTGCTGGCTGCGGTAGCCGGCTATGAAGCCGGCATCCGCATCGGTGAATTCCTCGGCCGCTCGCATTACCGCATCTTCCATACCACCGCCACTGTCGGCACCCTGGCCGCCGCCGTGGGTGTGGGCAAACTGCTGGGCTTCAACCAGGCGCAGTTCATCAACCTGCTCGGCAGCGCTGGCACCCAGGCCGCCGGGCTCTGGGAGTTTCTGCGCGACGCCGCCGATTCCAAACAGCTGCACACCGCCAAGGCTGCCGCCGACGGCCTGCTGGCCGCCTACCTCACCGCCGATGGCCTGAGCGGTGCGCGCAATATCCTCGAAGGCGAACAGGGCATGGCCGCCGGCATGTCCTGCGATGCTGACCCGGCGCGCCTGAGCGACCGCCTGGGCACCCGCTGGGCCCTGGTGGAAACCTCATTCAAGTATCACGCGTCGTGTCGCCATACCCACCCCGCCGCCGATGCCTTGCTGGTGCTGATGCAGCGCGAAGGCCTGCGCCATGATCAGATCGCCAACGTCGTCACCCGCGTGCATCAGGGCGCGATCGATGTGCTTGGCCGCGTTACCACACCGGCCACCGTCCACCAGGCCAAGTTCTCGATGGGCACCGTACTTGGCCTGATTGCGGTGCATGGCAGCGCTCAACTCATCGACTTCCGTGACCTGGCGCTGAACGACCCACAGGTTGCGCACTTTCGCGAGCGCGTCGAGATGCACCTGGACACCGAAGTGGACGCCGCCTACCCCAAGCGCTGGCTGGGCCGCGTGGAGGTCACCAGCAACGACGGCCGGCGCTTCAGCGCCGCCATCGACGAACCCAAAGGCGACCCCGGCAACACCCTGTCGCGCCCTGAGCTCGAGGCCAAGTTCCAGCGCCTGCTGGCCTATTCCGGCGCGCGCAGCCCGGCCCAGGGCCAGGCATTGATCGAGAGCGTGTGGCAACTGCGCGACGCCCGCTCACTGGCTGATCTGCACTGAACACCAACAGGTGACCCTATGACTCAAACAACGCCCCGCCCGCTGGACGGCATCACCGTGATCAGCCTGGAGCACGCCATCGCGGCCCCCTTCTGCACCCGTCAGCTAGCCGACCTAGGCGCCCGCGTGATCAAGGTCGAGCGCCCTGGCAGCGGCGATTTCGCCCGCGGCTACGATCAACGTGTCGATGGCCTGGCCTCGCACTTCGTATGGACCAACCGCTCAAAGGAAAGCCTCACCCTGGACCTCAAGCAGGACGCCGCCGACGGTATTCTCCAGGCCCTGCTGGCCAAGGCGGATGTGCTGGTGCAAAACCTCGCCCCGGGTGCAGCCGCACGCATGGGGCTGTCGTTCGAGGCCCTGCACGCGCGCTTCCCACGGCTGATCGTGTGCGATATCTCCGGCTATGGCGAAGGCGGGCCTTATGAAAAGAAAAAAGCCTATGACCTGCTGATCCAGAGCGAAGGCGGCTTTCTTTCGGTGACCGGTGGCTCGGGCGAAAACGACATGGCCAAGGCCGGCTGCTCGATCGCCGACATCGCCGCCGGCATGTACGCCTATACCGGCGTGCTCTCGGCGTTGCTGCTGCGGGAGAAAACCGGTGTCGGCAGCCGCATCGACGTCTCGATGCTCGAAAGCCTGGTGGAGTGGATGGGCTACCCGATGTACTACGCCTACGACGGCGCGCCGCCGCCGCCGCGTGCCGGCGCTTCGCACTCCACCATCTACCCGTATGGGCCGTTCCCCACCGGCGGTGGCGGCACCATCATGCTTGGCCTTCAGAACGAACGGGAATGGGCGCTGTTTTGCGAAAAGGTGCTGCTTGACCCGAAGCTGGCCAGTGATGACCGCTTCAATGCCAACTTCAAGCGCTCGGATAACCGCGAGGTGCTGCGCCAGATCATCATCGAGGGCTTCGCCACCCTGTCGCTGGACCAGGTAGTGGCACGCCTTGAAGAGGCGCAAATCGCCAACGCCCGGGTCAACGACATGCACGGGGTTTGGCACCACCCACAATTGCAGGCCCGCGACTGCTGGCGTGAAGTGGACAGCCCTGCCGGCAAGCTGCCCTCGCTGCTGCCACCAGGGCGCAATGCAGCCTTTGCCCCGCGCATGGACGCCGTGCCGGCGCTTGGGCAACACACCCAGGGCATCCTCGGCGAACTGGGCTTGAGCCCGGCAGAGCAGGCCAGCCTGGCCGCAAGCGGTGTGGTATGAACGCCGTCCGCTCTGCGCTGTTCGTACCCGGCAGCCGGCCTGAGCGTTTCGCCAAGGCGCTGGCGGCGGGGGCTGATGCCGTCATCGTCGATTTCGAGGATGCCGTGGAGGAGCCCCTCAAGCGTCAGGCCCGGGACAACCTGGAGGCTTTCCTGCAGGCCACGCCACTGGCGTCGGTGTGGGTCCGGGTGAACGCGCCGCAGCACCCGGAACATGCCTCGGACCTGGCCTTTTGCGCGCAGCAGCCTGGCATCGCCGGCGTGCTGCTGCCCAAGGTGGAAAACGCAGCCCAGGTGGCCGTAGCACGGCACACCGGCAAACCGGTATGGCCCATCATCGAAAGCGCCAAGGGGCTGTTGGCGCTGGAGCAGATCGCCCATGCCGAGGGGGTCGAGCGCTTGTCGTTCGGCAGCCTGGACCTGGCGCTGGACCTTCACCTGAACACCGACAGCGCTGCTGCCCGGCAATTTCTCGATCAAGCACGCATGGCCGTGCAGCTACACTCGCGGGGTGCCGACCTGCTGCCACCGCTCGATGGGGTATTTCCGGCCATTGCCGATGCCGAAGGTTTGCACCAGGCGATGCGCCATGCCTACGACCTGGGGTATGGCGGGGCGTTGTGCATTCACCCCGCGCAGGTGGCGGTGATTCACGCGGCTTTCACCCCCAGCGCCGAAGTGCTGGCATGGGCCCGCCGGGTGCTGGCGGCGAGCGCCGCAGCCAACGGGGCCGGTGCGTTTCAGCTGGACGGGCAAATGGTGGATGCGCCGGTGGTGTTGCGGGCGCAACGGTTGTTGGCACAGGCGCCCGCTTGAACCGCGCGGGCGTTCGGCTATACCGAATGCTGTCTTATACAAATGCTAATTCACCACACGCAAGCCATTGGTCCATCTTTACCTCCAATCCTCCTACAACAATAAATCAGAGGTGACATCGATGTTGAAGCTGACCCAGGCGCTGTTCTGCGCCGCTGCAGTGTCCATGGCCAGCCTTGCACAGGCTGCCGATCCGATAATCATCAAGTTCGCCCACGTGGTGGCCGACAGCACGCCCAAAGGCCAGGGTGCGCTGATGTTCCAGAAGCTGGTGGCGCAAGACCCGAAGCTCAAGGACAAGGTCAAGGTCGAGGTCTACCCCAACTCGTCACTGTTCGGCGACGGCAAGGAGATGGAGGCACTGCTGTTGGGTGATGTGCAGATGCTGGCGCCTTCCCTGGCCAAATTCGAGCACTACAACAAGCAGGTGCAGATCTTCGACCTGCCGTTCCTGTTCGACGATCTGGCGGCCGTCGACCGCTTCCAGCAAGGGCCGCAGGGTAAGGCATTGCTGACCTCGATGGACGATAAAGGCATCCACGGTTTGGCCTACTGGCACAACGGTCTCAAGCAGCTGTCGGCCAACAAGAAAGTGATCCTGCCCAAAGATGCCCGCGGCCTGAAGTTCCGCGTGCAAGCCTCCAGCGTGCTCGAAGAGCAGTTCAAGGCGATCCGCGCCAACCCGCGCAAGATGAGCTTCGCCGAGGTTTATCAGGGCCTGCAGACCGGCACGGTCAACGGCACCGAAAACACCTGGTCCAATTACGAAAGCCAGAAGGTCAACGAGGTGCAGCCGTTCTTCACCGAGACCAACCATGGCCTGATCGACTACATGGTGATCACCAACGCCAAGTTCTGGAGCGGCCTGCCTGAGGATGTACGTACCGAGCTGCAAACGCTCATGGACCAGGTCACCGTCGAGGTGAACAAGCAGGCCGAAGCCCTCAACCAGACCTCCAGGCAGAAAATCATCGATGCCAAGACCAGCGAGATCGATGCCCTGACTGCCGAGCAGCGCCAGCAATGGCGTGAGGCCATGCGCCCGGTGTGGGACAAGTTCTCCGACCAGATCGGCGCAGACCTGATCAAGGCCGCCGAGGCGGCCAACAAGGCTTCCTGACAGCCGCCCGCCCTGCCCCGGCCACCTCTGGCACAGGTGGCCAACCCTCTCTCTGTGTGGAGAATTCCTATGCAATCGCTCAGGCGTGTCTGGGAGCACTTCGAGGAAGGCATGATCGCCTTTCTCCTGGCGGCCATGACCTTGGTGACCTTCGTCTACGTAGCACTGAACAACCTCTATACCGTGTTCTACACGCTCAGTGATCACTGGAGTTTTGCCAGTGACCTGCTGCTGGGCATCGGCGACCACCTGATGGGTTACGCCCAGGAAATGACCTGGAGCATAGCCCTGACCAAGGCGCTGTTCGGCTGGCTGATCTTTTTCGGTATTGCCTATGGCGTGCGCACCGCCGGCCACCTAGGGGTCGACGTTTTGGTGCGGCGCACCCGCAAGCCTGTGCAACGCGTGCTGGCGATGATCGCCTGTGCCTGTTGCCTGGCGTATGCCGGGCTGTTCCTGGTGGCGAGCATCAAGTGGGTAAGCGCGGTGCTGGTCGCCGGCATCGGCGCCGAAGACCTTGACCGCTACGGCATCAAGGTCGGCCATATCGCACTGATCGTGCCCTTCGGTTTCGCTTTGGTCATCGTCCGCTACCTGCAGATCCTCTATCGCCTGTTCACCCATCGCCAGTATGGCCTGGGCCTGGCCGACGAGGCTGCCGAGGCGAGCAAGCTGGCCAACCCAGGTGAGGAGCATCACTGATGACGGTCATCTGCCTGTTCCTGTTGTTGTTCGTGTTCATGTTCCTGGGGGTGCCGATCGCGATTTCGCTGGGCTTGTCGGGCGCACTTTCAATCCTGATGTTCAGCCAGGACTCCCTGAGCTCGCTGGCGATCAAGCTGTTCGAGACCTCCGACAGCTACACCTTCCTGGCCATCCCCTTCTTCCTGCTGTCAGGCGCGTTCATGACCACCGGGGGCGTGGCGCAGCGGCTGATCGACTTCGCCAACGCCTGTGTCGGCCACATACGCGGCGGCCTGGCCATTGCCGCGGTGCTGGCATGCATGCTGTTCGCCGCGCTGTCGGGCTCGTCACCGGCCACGGTCGCGGCGGTGGGCTCGATTGCCGTTGCCGGCATGGTGCGCTCCGGTTACCCGCGCGAGTTCGGCGCCGGGATCATCTGCAACGCCGGCACCCTGGGCATCCTGATTCCGCCATCGATCGTCATGGTGGTGTACTCGGCGGCGACCGAAACCTCGGTAGGCAAGCTGTTCATGGCCGGTGTGGTACCCGGCATCCTGCTGGGCCTGGCGCTGATGGTGACGATCTACATCGTCGCCCGGATCAAGAACCTGCCGGCACAACCTCGTGCCAGTTTTGCCCAGTGGTTGAGTACCGCCAGGCGTGCGTTCTGGGGGCTGCTGCTGCTGGTGATCATCTTGGGCGGCATCTACAGCGGCATGTTCACCCCCACCGAGGCGGCCGCCGTGGCAGCGGTGTACTCGGCGTTCATCGCGCTGTTCGTGTACAAGGACATGCGCCTGCGCGACTGCCCGAAAGTACTGCTGGAGTCGGGCCGGCTGACCATAATGCTGCTGTTCATCATCGCCAACGCCATGTTGTTCGCCCATGTGCTGACCACCGAGCAGATCCCGCAGCAGATCACCCAGTGGGTGATGTCCGAGGGCCTGACGCCGATCGGTTTCCTGATCATGGTCAACGTCGTGCTGCTGATCGCGGGCAGCTTCATGGAGCCGTCGGCGATCATCCTGATTCTGGCGCCGATCTTCTTCCCGATCGCCATGAAGCTTGGGATCGACCCGATCCACCTGGGGATCGTCATGGTGGTGAACATGGAGATCGGCCTGGTGCATCCACCGGTGGGGCTGAACCTGTTCGTCACGTCAGCGGTGACGGGCCTGACGCTGGGGCAGACGATTCGCGCCGCACTGCCGTGGCTGTCGATCCTGCTGCTGTTCCTGATACTGGTGACGTACGTGCCGTTCATTTCGCTGGCACTGCCGCAGTGGCTGGGCATGCCGTGATCCACTGATCATCCGGCCCCATCGGCGGCACGCCGGCGCTGGGGCCGTAAAGGCATCAGATCCCTCCCCCCTCCAGCACCTGGGACATCACCTTGGCCAATGCCGTGACCATCACATCTGCGGTCGGCCGGTGGACGATGACGATTTCGTAGCTGTCCACCTCCGGCAGTCCCTGTTCCCCCCCTAGCACTCGATGCTCCCCAGTGGCCGCCCGTGGCGGCAACAGGCTTATGCCCATACCATCGGCCACCGCTGCCTGGATGCCACTGAGGCTGGAACTGGTAAAACTGATGCGCCAGCGCCGGCCCATGCCTTCGATGGCGCTGATCATGTCATCGCGGTACAGCCCGCGGGGCGGAAATGTCACCAGCGGGATCGGGTCGAGTTCGAAGGCAGGCATGCGTGCGCTGTCGATCCACTGCAGGCGCTCGGGCCAGCACGCTACGCCTTCGCGGCTGTTGCGTCGCTGCTTGAGCAGTACCAGGTCAAGTTCACCGTTGTCATAGGCCTGGCTGAGGTCGCGGCACAGCCCGCTGGTGACCTCCAGCTTGACCTGCGGGTGGAGCCGGCTGAATGCCGACAGCGCGTTGGTGGTGCGCCCACCGACGAAATCTTCGGGAACGCCCAGGCGTACGGTGACGCCGACCATGGCACCGGCCAGGGCTTCGAGCATCTGGTCGTTCAATGCCAGCATGTGCCGGGCATAACCGAGCAAGGTCTGGCCGGCGTCGGTCGGCAACACGTCACGGTTCCCGCGCACCAGCAGGCGGTGGCCAACCATGTCCTCGAGACGGCGGACTTTCTGGCTGATGGTCGATTGCGTCGAATGCAGGCGTGCGGCAGCGGTGGTGAAGCTGCCACAATCGGCCACCACCACAATGGCACGCAGCAGGTCGAGGTCGAACAGGCTCCTATTCGATTTAACGCTGATAGACATCCCGGTATTCAACTTTTGAATGGCAAGGTTGTCTTCTACCACGACTAATCGCCAAGCGCCACGCCCTCGCGCCGCGGGTCGGCGCCCCCCGCCCAGCCTGCGCCGGAGCGCTGGATGATCTGCATGCCGCTGGTCATGGTCATGGGCGTCACCTCATGGCCCCAGACCGCCAATTGCCGGACCAGCGCCGGGCTGGTCAGCCCGGCTTCCACTTCAGTACCTACGTTGCGGCTGCCGAAATTTGGCAGGTTGCTGGCCTGTTGCGGGTCGAGCCGCCAGTCCAGCAAACCTACCAGCGCCTTGTTCACGTAACCGATGATCTGCGAGCCACCGGGTGATCCGAGGCTGGCCACCAGTTCCCCGGACGCCCGCGCGAAAACCAGGGTCGGGGCCATCGCCGACAACGGCCGCTTGCCCGGTTCCACCCGGTTGGCAACGGGCTTGCCCTTCTCCTGAGGGATGAATGAAAAGTCGGTCAACTGATTGTTCAGCAGGAAGCCCTTGACCATCAGGTGCGAACCGAATGCCGCCTCTACCGAGGTGGTCATGGCCAGCGCCTGACCGCTGTCATCCACCGCCGAAACGTGCGAGGTGGAAATGCGCAGTGGCGAGCGGTCCGGGGCCAAGGCCAGGTCCGCCCCCTGCGGCCTGCCCGGCCGGGCCTGTTTCATGCTGAAGTCACCGATCAGCGTGGCCCGCCGGGCCAGGTACGCCGGGGCGGTCAGTGCCTTGAGCGGTATCGGCACATAGTCGCTGTCGGCCAGGTACTGGGCACGATCGGCGTAGGCCAGCCGTTCGGCCTCGGCAATCAGGTGAACGGCCAGCGGCGCAGGCTCAAGGCCTGCAGGCGAGGCACTGGGGCTGGGCGGCAGCTTCACAAGGTCCCGTTGTGGCATGGCGTGCTGCAGCGCCTCGAGGATACCCAGGGTCTGCAGCACGGTCACCGCACCGGACGAGGGCGGCGGCATGCCACAGATCTGCCAGGCCTTGTAGGGGCCGCACAACGGCGTGCGCTCCTTGGCCTGGTACGCGCGTAAATCCGCCAGGGACAGGAACCCGGCATTGGCATGCCCCTGTACCTGGGCGACTATCGCTTCGGCAATTTCACCGGTATAGAACGCCTCAACGCCCTGCTGCGCGATGCGTTCGAAGGTATGGGCAAGTTCGGGGTTGCGTAGCTGCGTGCCCACCGCCAGCGGCTGGCCGTGCTCATCCAGGAAATAGCGGGCCATGGCGGGTGATTTGGCGATGAAAGGGTCACCCGCCAGCAACGCGTGCAGGCGTTCGGACACGGGGAAGCCACTGCGTGCCAGCGCGATGGCCGGCGCAAACAGTTGACTCCACGGCAGCTTGCCATGTTGCTCGTGCGCCATTTCCAAGGCACGCAGCACCCCGGGTACGCCTACCGAGCGCCCGCCGATCTGCGCTGCCCGAAACGGCATCGGGGTGCCGTCCGGTTGCAGGAACAGCGTTTGCGTCGCCGCTGCCGGCGCGGTCTCGCGGCCGTCGAATGCCTGCACCCGTTTGCCATCCCAGTACAGGATGAACGCCCCACCGCCAATGCCGCTCGATTGCGGCTCGACCAGGGTGAGTACCATCTGCATGGCAATCGCGGCATCGATAGCGCTGCCACCGGCACGCAGCATTGCCCGCCCGGCTTCACTGGCCAGCGGGTTGGCAGCCGCCACCATGTGCCGGTTGGCGTGAACCGCTTGCAGGCCAGAGCGGTACCCGGACTCAAGCTCAGGCGGCGCGGGCAGCGGTTGGTCGGCCCAGGCCCAGGGACTGGCCAGGGCAAGGCACAGGGTGCTGATCAATTGGGAAGACGATGGCATGGTGGCGTCCTGTCGAAGTGCGTGCCTTGGCCGCCCAACATAAACCAGGGCAGGTACTGCGCAAAGCGCCGTGGCACCACCGGGGCATTGAATGCACAATTTCTCGTATACAAAAATGAACATTTCTGGTTACATCAACCCGCGCCTACGACAGTGGTAATCGCTGCTGCGTATTGCGACAGGCTAAAGCCATGTACTACCCCTATCTGCTCATTCCCTTCGAGCGCCCCTTGCGAATCGACGCATTCGCCGTTCACCCGTTGCCCTTTGCACCCCTCCACCGCCTTACGCCAAGTCTTAGTGACCCGGCGTCGTCGGTGCGTGCCCGGCTGCGCTGACCGGCCCTGCTGCCCACACCGTGTTTTCCAAGCCGGGCCTGGTTGCCGCGATAACAACCAGGTGTCCGCACTGACAAATTGCACCCCGCCCTTAGCGGGAAGGAATACCTATGCCAAAGACTTTGCTGATCAAGAACGCCGAACTGCTGGTGACGATGGACGGCGAGCGCCGCGAAATCAGACGCGGCGGCCTGTTCATAGAAGACAACCTGATCAAGCAGGTCGGCCCCAGCGACGAACTGCCCCAGCATGCCGACGAGATTCTGGACATGACCGGCAAGGTGGTCATCCCGGGGCTGGTCAACACCCACCATCACATGTACCAAAGCCTGACCCGCGTGGTGCCAGCGGCCCAGGACGGTGAACTGTTCAACTGGCTGACCAACCTTTACCCGATCTGGGCACGGTTGACGCCCGAGATGATCGCGGTGTCGACCCAGACCGCGATGGCCGAACTGATCCTCTCCGGCTGCACCACCTCCAGCGACCACCTGTACATCTACCCCAATGGTTGCAAGCTCGACGACAGTATCCACGCCGCCGGGGAAATCGGCATGCGTTTCCATGCCGCGCGCGGCAGCATGAGCGTGGGTCGCAGCCAAGGCGGCCTGCCGCCAGATTCGGTGGTGGAAAAGGAAAGCGATATCCTCAAGGAGTCGCAGCGCCTGATCGAGGACTACCATGACGCCAGCCATGGCTCGATGCTGCGCGTGGTCGTGGCGCCCTGCTCGCCATTCTCGGTCAGCCGCGACCTGATGCGCGAAGCCGCGGTACTGGCACGCAACTACGGGGTTTCACTGCACACTCATCTGGCTGAGAACGTCAACGATATCGCTTACAGCCGCGAAAAGTTCGGTATGACACCGGCTGAATACGCCGAGGACCTGGGCTGGGTCGGCCATGATGTGTGGCACGCGCACTGCGTGCAGCTCGACCAGCACGGCATCGAGCTATTCGCCCGTACCGGCACCGGCGTCGCTCACTGCCCGTGTTCGAACATGCGCCTGGCCTCCGGTATCGCGCCGATCCGCAAGATGCGCGACCACGGGGTGCCGGTAGGCCTGGGGGTCGACGGCTCGGCCTCCAACGATGGCGCGAGCATGATCGGTGAAGTGCGCCAGGCTCTGCTGCTACAACGTGTCGGCTTCGGCCCTGATGCGATGACCGCCCGCGAAGCGCTGGAAATTGCCACCCTGGGCGGTGCCAAGGTACTCAACCGTAATGACATTGGGGCATTGGCACCGGGCATGGTCGCCGACGTCGTCGCCTTCGACCTCGGCCATGTCGCCTACGCAGGCGCCCACCACGATCCGCTTGCGGCCTTGGTGTTCTGCACCCCGACCCAGGTCCACACCAGCTTGATCAACGGCCGTGTAGTGGTCAAGGATGGGCGCATCACCACCGTCGACCTGCCGCTGGTACTGGAGCGCCACAACCAGTTGGCCCGCCAGCTGGTTAGCGGCGACTGATACCGGCATGCAAGCCCGTGGAGCGGCGCGCGGGCGCCGCTTTGCCGGGCCCTGCGCAAGGCGCTGTCACAGCACCTTCACCGCCCGACCGATGAACTGCACCGGCCCGGTTGGGCGTCCGGTCGGCGAGCCACCGGCCCTTTCCAGGGTCAACTCAAACAGTTGGTTGGGCTCCAGCGGGGGCAGGCCATCGGCGGGCACGCGGTATTGCTCGCCAGGTTTGACCAGGCCCAGCGACAGTGGCGCCTGCCACTGTTCGCCCTTGGTCCAGAACTGCAGCACCTTGTCGCTCGGTACCGCGAACTGCCCCAAGGGTATCAGCTGAATGCTGCGTGTATCGCTTGCCTGCACCACCCAACCCGGGGCACTGTCTGCCGGCGCAACCAGCACCACCAGGTAGGAAGGCTCTGGCGGTTTGGCGGTGAGCAGCGTGAAGGCCAACAACAGGCTGGCAACCAGGCCTGCACCGGCCAGGCCCTGCCACAGCACCAAGCGATGCCACCAACGCTCGGCCTGCGCTGGCGGCCCGACGCGCTGCGGCTGTTGCTGTGCGTCGACGCTGCGGCTGATCCGCGCCCACAACCGTGGGCTGGGCGCCAAAGGCTCAGCGAGCGCATTCAACGCCAGTAGCCGCTGCTCCCAGGCATCCACGGCAGCACGCAACTGCCGATCCTCCGTAAGGCGTTTACGCACAGCCTCATGCTGTTCAGCCGACAAGGTACCCAGCACATACTCCCCGGCCAATTCATCGAGTGCGTCGGCGGTCTCGCCTTGTGGCTTCTTCATCCCATGCACTCCCGCAACGCCTTCAGGCTGCGTTTGATCCAGGCTTTGACGGTGCCCAGCGGCGTGTTCAGCAACCCGGCGATTTCGGCATGGCTGCAACCGTCGACATACGCGTGCAGGATGCACAGCTTGCGTGAAGGCTCCAGTTGCTCCAGGCAACGGTGAACCTTGGCCGAGTCCGCCATGAGATCGATATCACTGGCATAGGGCAACGGGACTTGTGCGCTGTCGAACGCTTCTTCATCCAGCACGACTTCGCGCCGGGTGTCGCGTATGTAATTGAGCGCCAGGTGCCGGGTCACGCTATAGATCCAGCCCCGCGCAGAACCACGTGAAGCATCGAAGCTGGCTGCGCGGGACCATATCCGAATGAACGCATCGTGCAGGATGTCTTCCGCTGTAGCGTGGTCACGGGCGATACGGCGCACCACACCTAACAGGCGTGCGCCCTCCTCCTCGTAGAGTGCATGCAGCGCTCGGCGGTCTCCCTCTGCGCAAGCTTCAAGGCAACGCTGAAAATCGAAAGGGGGCAAAGGTGAGTTCAATGCAAGGTCAGCCCTGTAGTCCCTGGACGGTTCCCCCGGCCATTGGGCCGGGGGGCTGTCGATCAGCGTAGACGCCAGTGGCTCACCTGCCTATACGCACTGCCATCATTTTGCCGCCCAGAAGATATAGTCGGCCTGGTAGTCGACGATTTTGCGCTCACCTTTGTTCTGCATCGAGCAGGCAGTTGCCGGGGCGACCCCGCCACGGGTAGCCACGCGCTGGATATAGCTCACACCCGTCATGGCGCCTTTACCTTCGGCCGGGCTGGCCTGAACCAGTTGGTAAGGCAGGTCGCCCTTGCCCGCTGGCGCCACGGCCAACTGGGTGCCGGTGACCTTCGAACCGTCTTTGGCCTGCCAGGTGGCTGGGGGGCCGAAGTAGTCGCCCACCGCCTTGCCAGACCTGTCCTTGAGTACCGCTTTGGGGCCGACGAATGTCCACTCGGTCTGGCCGGGTGCATTGGCTTTGTCGCGGCATTCGTAGGTGACCTGGCCCACACCGACGGTTTCGAGCATGACGCTGTGGCCGTCCGGAACCTTGACCGCGGCCGGCAACGCGGATTGAGCGTGTGCGGCTTGGCTGGCCACGATCAAGACTAAGCCGCCTGTGAGCATCAACATGGTAACTGGGCTGTTCATGGTGCAAATCTCCTGGCGAGTAATCGACAGCGCGAAGTCGCGCTACCGGTAATACCCGCCAGGTTGCAGATTGGATGCACCTGCAGAAAAAAATGTGCACCCACTCGCCCGTTACCCGGCTCGCCCATCAGCCAACTTGGGCGGGTGCGGCCTTGGCTGCCTTGCGCAGGCTCCATACACCCCAGGTCACGCCGATCACAGCCGCGATGACCGAGCCGGACAGCACGCCAAGCTTCGCCGCGCCCAGAACGCCAGGGTCAGAGAACGCCAGGTTGGCAATGAAGATCGACATGGTAAAGCCGATGCCCGCCAACAGCCCGATCAGCGTGATGCCGTGCCAGGTAACGCCCGCCGGCAGCGCACACCAGCCCAAACGGACCATCAGCCAACTGATCGTCACGATACCCAACGGCTTGCCCAGCACCAGCGCCACAGCGACGCCTGTCATCACCCAGTGAGGGCCATCGGCAGACAGGTCGACACCAGACAGCCCGACACCGGCGTTGGCCAGGGCGAACAGCGGCATGATCGCGAAAGCCACCCAAGGGTGCAGATGGCCTTGCACGCGCAGCACAGGAGCAACCAGCTCCCGCTGCGCCACACGCAGGTTCTTCAACGGGTTCATCAACTCGCTGTCATCGATCTCCGGTGCCTTGGCGCGCCCTAGCAGGTCGTCGGTGAAGCGGGTAACGGCCTCCAGCGGGCGCTCGCCCAAGGGCATCGCCCTGACCGGTGTCATCAGGCCGAGCACCACGCCCGCCAAGGTGGGGTGGGCACCGGTCATCAACATACCCAGCCAGGTGATGAACCCGGGGATGACGTAGGCATAGGCCGTACCGACACCGATCTTCTGCAGGCCGAGCACCAGCAGCAGGCCGATGCCAGCGACGCCGAAGCCACTGTAATCCAGGCCACCGGAATAGAAGAAGGCAATGATCAGCACGGCGATGATGTCGTCGATGATCGCCAGGGCGAGCAGGAACACCCGCACATTGGAAGGAATCGACTTGCCCAGCAGCGCCAGTACACCCACCGCAAAGGCAATGTCGGTGGCGGTGGGCACAGCCCAGCCCTCTTGCGCGGGTGGCGAATGATTGAACGCCAGGTAAATGAGTGCGGGTACCACCACACCGCCGACTGCTGCCGCCATCGGCAACGTGGCCTGGCGCAGGCTGGACAGCGCGCCTTCATGGATTTCGCGACGGATTTCCATACCCACGACCAGGAAGAAGATGGTCATCAGGCCGTCGTTGATCCAGAAGTGCAGTGACTGGGAATAGACCAGGGAGCCGAGGCCGAAGCTTATCGGCGTGTGCCAGAGGGCGTCGTAGCTTTCGGCAGCGGGCGAATTCGCCCAGATGAGTGCTGCAACCGCGGCGATCAACAGTACGACACCGCTCACGGCCTCGATGTGCAGAAAGCGCTCGAAGTTGGCGAATGCACGCTGGGCAAGCTGCTGGGCACGGGGCATTGCATGTTTTTGCATGGGCACAAGAACTCCCGCACGGCGGCCCGACCTGCGTAGTTATTTAACCTGCGTCACTGCTTCATGCAGCTAGCACCCGCGGGCATTCTAACCACATGGCCTGCCCCACGTCATCCATTGTCGGTCTCAGGCCAACGCAGCTGCATGAACAAATCTTCATAGTGCCTGTGAGCGCCCGGGTTGCGGGGTGAAACGCCGGATGCTCGGTTGTGCGCATGGCAGCTGTCTTGAGCAGAGCCCCCGGCACGCGTAGCATCGCCGCCCCGCATGCTTGTGGGAGCCGGCCTGCCGGCGATTCGAGTGCATGGCACTCGTCTACATCCATGTTGGCTGGCCTGGCGTAGTCGCCGGCAGGCCGGCTCCCACAGGTTTCGCGTTCAGCCGACACATCACCGCCCATGCCCCAACCGATCCCTCTCAAAGACCACGAAAAGGAAAAGCACCTGGTCAACCGCCGGCTCCTGGCTTGCGCTGCCCTGGTCTTCAGCCTGGTCGCCGTGCTGGTCGGCCGTCTCTACGTGCTGCAAGTACTGCAACACGACCAGCAAAGCGCGGTATCGGAAAACAACCGCGTACACGTACTGCCCATCGCCCCCGAGCGCGGGCTGATCTATGACCGCAACGGTGTGGTACTGGCCGACAACAAGCCCAGTTTCGACCTGACCATGACCCGAGAGCGCGCCGGCAACCCGGCCAAGGTGCTCGATACCCTGATCCAGGTTCTGGGTTTGAGCGAGGATGAGCGCAAGCAGTTCGACAAGGACCTGCGCCGTGGGCGCAAGCCGTTCGAACCGGTCACCCTGATGGTTGGCCTGACCGAGCAGCAGATCGCCCTGGTGGCAGTCAACCAGTTCCGCCTGCCCGGCCTGGATGTCGAACCGCAGTTCATCCGTGAATACCCGTTGGCCGAGCACTTTGCCCACTCGGTCGGGTATGTCGGGCGGATCAACGAAAAGGAAGCCAAGACCCTCGACAGCACCGAGTACCGCGGCACTCAATCGATCGGCAAGACCGGTATCGAACACTTCTATGAAAGCCAGTTGCACGGCCACGTCGGCTACGAAGAGGTCGAGACCAACGCCCAGGGCCGGGTGATGCGCGTGCTCAACCATCAGGACCCGATCCCCGGCAAAGACATCCACCTCAGCCTCGACGCGCACCTGCAACTGGCCAGCGAAAAGGCCCTGGGTGACCGCCGCGGCGCGGTGGTGGTGCTCGACCCGGCCAACGGTGACGTGCTGGCAATGGTCAGCAACCCAGGCTTCGACCCCAACCTGTTCGTCAAGGGCATCAGTTTCAAGCAATACGCCGCCCTGCGTGACTCCATCGACCGGCCGCTGTTCAACCGCGTGCTGCGCGGGCTGTATGCACCGGGCTCGACGGTCAAGCCGGAAGTGGCCATCGCCGGCCTCGACAGTGGCGTGATCACCCCCGGCAGCCGGGTGTTCGACCCGGGTTACTACGAGCTGCCCAACTACGCGCACAAGTACAGGAACTGGAACCGCAGCGGCGATGGCTGGGTGGACATGTACACCGCCATCATGCGCTCCAACGACACGTACTTCTACGACCTGGCGCACAAGCTCGGTATCGACCGCCTGCACGACTACATGGCCGAATTCGGCCTTGGCCAGAAGGTCTCGCTGGACATGAACGAAGAGGCTTCGGGGTTGATGCCGTCTGCTCAATGGAAACGCGCCACCCGCCGCCAGGCCTGGTACCCCGGCGAAACGCTGATCCTGGGCATCGGCCAGGGCTACATGCAGGTCACCCCGCTGCAGTTGGCCCAGGCCACCAGCCTTCTGGCCAGCAAGGGCGTATGGCACCGCCCACACCTGGCTTTGACCGTGGGTGACGAAACACCGGTCGACCCGAACCCGATGCCGGACATCGTGCTGCACGACCGGCACGCCTGGGACCAGGTCAGCCAGGGCATGCAGATGGTCATGCATGACCCGCGCGGCATTGCCCGCGCCGCCGCCGCTGGCGCGCAGTACCGCATCGCTGGCAAGAGCGGCACGGCGCAGGTGGTGGCGATCAAGCAAGGTGAGCGCTACAACCGCAACAAGACACTGGAGCGCCACCGTGACAATGCCCTGTTCGTCGGCTTTGCACCCGCTGACCACCCGCGCGTGGTCGTGGCGGTGTTGATCGAGAACGGTGAGGCCGGTGGCCGGGTGGCCGGCCCTGTGGTGCGCGAGGTGATGGATGCATACCTGCTGGATGACCAGGGACACCTGAAACCGCAGTATGCCGGTGATGCAGCGCCCAAGCAGGTTCCACACGCCTGAGGCTGCCCGGCAAACTGATCGCCGGCCCCATAGTCACATTTCGGTCACGCTACCGTCGTAATCTGCCGGGCAATTCTGTGCCAAAGGTCGCCCGGCATGCTCCGTCTGTTGCTCTTGCTGCTTCACCTGCTCCCGCTGACGGCCGTGGCCGACCCCGTACACCTGCGGGTGCAAGGGTCCAACACCATCGGCGCGGCGCTGTTGCCCGCGCTGGTGCAAGGGCACCTGTGGGCGCAACAGGCAACGGCGATCGAGCAACGCCCAGGCGCGCTGGCCAACGAGACCGTGATCACCGCCGTAGACGCCCACGGCCAGCCGCTGCGCATCGACATCGCGGCGCACGGCTCGAGCACCGGCTTTATCGCGCTTGGCCGTGGCGAGGCCGATCTGGCCGCAGCGTCTCGCCCCATCAACGATACCGAGGTGCGCCAGCTCAAGGCGCTGGGCGACTTGCGTGCAGCCGGCGCCGAGCAGGTGATCGGGCTGGATGGCGTGGCAGTGATCGTCCACCCCGATAACCCCCTGCCGCAGCTCACCACTGCGCAGTTGGCTCAGGTGTTTTCCGGCGCTATCGGCACTTGGGAGCAACTGGGTATCGCGGGGGGGCCGATCCACGTGTATGCCCGCGACGATCGCTCCGGTACTTTCGAGACCTTCAAGGCGCTGGTGCTGGAGCCGCATCAAGGTGAACTGGCCCCCGGAGCACAGCGCTTCGAGTCCGGTGACAGGCTGGCCGACAACGTGGTTGCCGATCGCCAGGCCATCGGTTTCAGCAGCCTGGCAGCCGTGCACGGGGCCAAGGTGCTGGCAATTGCCGAAGGCAATGCGCCGGCCATGCTACCTGACCGCCCGCAAGTGGCCAGCGAGGACTACCCCCTCTCGCGCCGGCTGTATCTGTATCTGCCCGCCAACGCCAAACCTCAGGCCAAGGCTCTGGCGGAGTTCGCGCAAAGCCCTGCTGGCCAGTCGATCGTCGCTGAGCAGGGGTTCGTTTCACAGCAGATCCGGCCCCTTGCAGTGCCGGCGCAAGCCGACATGCCACCGCGCTACCGCAACCTGGCCCAGCAAGCGCAACGCCTGAGCGTCAACTTCCGCTTCCAGGAGGGCAGTGCCAGCCTCGACAACAAAGCCCTGCGCGATGTACAGCGGGTCGCCGACTACCTGCGCCAGGCCGGCAAGCTGCAAAGCAAGGCGGTGCTGGTCGGCTTTGGCGACCCCAAGGAAACACCAGGCCGCGCCGCCCTGCTCTCGCGCCTGCGAGCACAGGCGGTACGCCGTGAACTGGCGCGCGATGGTGTGGAAGTGCTGGAGGTCACCGGCATGGGCGACGAGCTGCCGGTCGCGGGTAACGAGCTGGAACAGGGGCGCTTGCGTAACCGCCGGGTGGAGGTTTGGGTGTACTGAGGCAGGCCGCCGCGCATGGGCTCAGGCAAAAATTTGTAACAGCACGCCACTCGGCATCACAGGGAAATGGGGCTAGGCTCAAATCCATGTGATACCGGGCCCCTCTGACGGCTGCGCGCCGCCATGTCGGATCACTGTTGCCATGCAACGTCGACAATCAAGGAGGGGCTCATGACAGCTCTACAGACCTTTCTCACAACCCCATTTCTCGGCACCAGCACCTGGTTGTGGCTGGTGTTCCTGGCCATCGTCATCGGCCTGCTGGTACTCGACCTGGGTGTGCTGCACCGCAAAGAACGCGAAATCGAAATGCGCGAAAGCCTGCTGCTGTACTCGGGCTATTTCAGCGTGGGCGTGTTGTTCGGCGCGTGGGTCTGGTACGAACTGGGCGCGCAGTCGGCGCTTGAGTTCTACACCGGCTTTTTGGTCGAACAGTCCTTGTCGATGGACAACGTGTTCGTCATGGCGATGATCTTCGGTTTCTTCGCCATCCCCCGCCGTTACCAGCATCGGGTACTGTTCTGGGGCATTCTGGGTGTGGTCGTCCTGCGCGCGATCATGATCGGCGTGGGCGCGACACTGGTGCAGAACTTTGAATGGGTGCTGTACATCTTCGGGGCATTCCTGCTGTTTACCGGGGTAAAAATGGCGCTTTCGAAAGAAGACAGCCACCCCGACCTGGCCAACAACCCGGTACTCAAATTCGTCAAGCGGCACATGCGCGTGACCGACCAGATTCATGGCTCACACTTCTTCGTGCGCCTCACCCCGCCAGGCGAGAGCAAGGCATTGCGCTATGCCACACCGCTGTTCCTCGCGCTGGTGCTGATCGAGCTGGCCGACCTGGTGTTTGCGGTCGACAGCGTGCCGGCAATCTTCGCTATCACGCAGGACCCGTTCATCGTCTACACCTCGAACATCTTTGCCATTCTGGGTTTACGCTCGCTGTACTTTGCCCTGTCGGCATTGATGCACCGCTTCGTGTACCTCAAGTACGCGCTGGCGCTGGTGCTGATCTTCATTGGCTGCAAGATCTTCTACCACGGCATGGTCGGCAAGGTGCCGGCACTGCTGTCGCTGGGCGTGACTTTCGGCTTGTTGCTCGGTGGGGTCGTGGTGTCGCTGATCAAGACCCGCGGCGAGAAAGCGGTCGTGGGCGACGTGCAAGGGGAGCAGCTCCCACCCAAGCAGCCCGAAAGCGCCAAAAAGGAAGAAGACCCGCAATTGCGGGTCTGATCCCCTCCATCTGCTGCGTACATTGCTTTCAGAACACTGAGCAAGCGTTTATCGAGGCCGCGCTCACCGCCCGCTACGCAACATTTCAACCGGCACATATTTGCCGATCTCGTACTTGCCGATCGCCGCCCGGTGCACCTCATCCGGCCCGTCAGCCAGGCGCAAGGTACGCTGCATCGCGTACATGTATGCCAGCGGGAAATCCCCACTCACCCCTGCACCACCATGGAGCTGAATGGCGCGGTCGATCACCTTCAATGCGACATTCGGCGCCACCACCTTGATCTGTGCGATCTCACTGCGCGCCACCTTGTTGCCGACCGTGTCCATCATGTATGCCGCCTTCAGGGTCAGCAGCCGCGCCATGTCGATTTCCATGCGTGAATCAGCGATCTTGTCGACATTGCCGCCCAGCCGTGCCAGCGGCCGGCCGAACGCCGTGCGCTCGACCGAGCGCCGGCACATCAACTCCAGCGCTCGTTCGGCCATGCCGACCGAGCGCATGCAGTGGTGAATACGGCCTGGGCCCAGGCGCCCCTGAGCGATCTCAAAGCCGCGACCCTCACCAAGGATCACGTTTTCGTAGGGCACACGCACGTTTTCGAACAGCACCTCGGCGTGGCCATGGGGGGCGTCGTCGTAACCGAACACAGGCAACGGCCGAACGATCTTCACCCCCGGTGCGTCAGTCGGCACCAGCACCATCGAGTGCTGCTGGTGGCGCGGCCCGTCAGGGTTGGACAGGCCCATGAAGATCATCACCTTGCAACGCGGGTCGCAGGCCCCGGAGGTCCACCACTTGCGGCCATTGATCACCCACTGATCACCGTCACGCACGGCAGTGGCGGCCATGTTGGTGGCGTCCGAGGAGGCTACGTCAGGTTCGGTCATGGCAAATGCCGAGCGAATCTCGCCCCGCAGCAGCGGCTCAAGCCACTGCTGCTTCTGTGCCTCGCTGCCATAGCGCACCAGCACTTCCATGTTGCCCGTGTCCGGCGCCGAACAGTTGAAGGGCTCCGGCCCCAGCAGCGAGCGGCCCATGATCTCGGCCAGGGGCGCGTACTCCAGGTTGCTCAGGCCGGCACCGTACTGCGACTCCGGCAAGAACAGGTTCCACAAGCCCTCGGCGCGGGCCTTGGCCTTGAGCTCCTCCATGATTGCGGTAGGTTGCCAGCGGTCACCTTCTGCGACCTGGCGCTCGAACACTGGCTCGGCGGGATAGACATGGGCATCCATGAACGCGGTGACGCGCTCGCGCAGAGCCTGGACCTTGGGTGAATAGGCGAAATCCATCGGGGCTACCTTCACGGTTCGAAGTACATGGGCAGAGCCTAGAGCAGCACAGCTCAATCCACCTAGTCTATTTTCTGCGTGTATAAACATTCATAACCGATATATGATCGGCCGATAATTCCAACAAAGAGCGGCGCCCATGAACCTCAGCAAGGTCGACCTGAACCTGTTCATCGTCTTCGATGCCATCTATACCGAAGCCAACCTGACCCGCGCCGGGCAGATCGTCGGCATTACCCAGCCAGCGGTTTCCAACGCGCTCTCGCGCCTTCGCGAAACCTTCAACGACCCGTTGTTCGTGCGCACCGCCCAGGGCATGGTGCCGACCCCCATGGCGCAGAACATCATCGGCCCGGTGCGCAACGCCTTGGCGCTGCTGCGCACCTCGGTGCAGGAAAGCCGCATCTTCAACCCGCAGCAGGCCAACAAGACCTTCCGCATCAGCATGACCGACCTTACCGAAGCGGTGATCCTGCCCCCGCTGTTCCAGCGCCTGCGGCGCCTGGCGCCTGCGGTGCTGATCGAGAGCTTCCTGTGCAAGCGGCGTGAAACCACCAAGGAGCTGGCTGCAGGGCGCCTGGACTTTGCCGTCGACGCGCCGTTGAACACCGATCCGCAGGTGCGCCATGTCAAGCTGATGCAGGACCGCTACGTCTGCGCCGTACGCCAGGGCCACCCGCTGGCCGACGCCAAGCTCTCCGTCGAGAGCTACCTGGGCATGACCCATATCCATATCTCCAGCCGCCGAAACGGCCTGGGCTATGTCGACCTGGCGCTGGGCAAGATGGGTGTGCAACGCAAAGTCGCCCTGCGCTCGCAGCATTACCTGATGGCTTCCCAAGTGCTGCAACAGACAGACATGGCGATGACCGTGCCAGAACGGTTCGCCCGCCGCCACCAATTGCGCTACCAGCCTTTGCCGGTGGAAGTGCCTGCGCTCGAGACGCACCTGTACTGGCACGAGAGCACCGACCAGGATCCGGCCAACCGCTGGATGCGCGAGCAGATCATCGAGCTGTGCCAACGGGTAGTGGCTGAAGAAGAGCGGAGTTTGGAAAGCGCGTGAGGGTCGGCCAAAGTTATAAAACGACCTACGATCATTCACTTTTGGAGAATAGTTTTCTACGGAAACGGGTAAACCATGAAAACAAGGGCAAAAATTTTCGCAGCGCCCGGGGTACGCTTGCTGTCAGGATCGCCGAACCCGCGGCGACAGCTACGGACCCAACACCATGCCCAGCGCCCCACTCTATTTCGACTACGCCGCCACCACACCGGTAGACGACCGCGTCATTGAAACCATGCTCACCTGCCTCGGCCGCCAGGTGAACTTCGGCAACCCCGCCTCCTCGGGTCACGCCTACGGCCAGCGGGCTCGCGAGGCCGTGGAGCAGGCTCGCCAGCAAGTGGCCAAGCGTGTCGGGGCGAGCGCTGAAGAGCTGGTATGGACATCGGGCGCCACCGAGTCCAACAATCTTGCGCTCAAAGGCATCGCGCAGGGCATTGGCCAGCCAGGCCACCTGATCACCAGTGCACTCGAGCACAAGGCCGTACTCGATACCGTCAGCGAACTGGAGCGCCAGGGCTGGGCAGTCACCCGCCTGGCCCCGGACGCTGCCGGCCTGATTCAGCCCTACGACGTACAGGCGGCCCTGCGCGAGGATACCCGCCTGGTCTCGCTGATGGCAGTCAACAACGAACTGGGCACCGTCACCGATTTCTCTGCCATTGGCGAGCGCGTGCGTGCCCATGGCGCCCTGCTGCACGTGGATGCGGCCCAGGCGGTGGGCAAGCTGGCCATCGAGTTGCGGGCGATGGCGGTAGACCTGATGTCGTTTTCTGCCCATAAGGTCTATGGGCCAAAAGGGATTGGCGCGCTGTATGTCGGCCCTCGCGCACGCGCCTGGATGCGGGCCCAGATCCACGGGGGTGGCCATGAGCTTGGCCTGCGCTCAGGCACCCTGCCTACCCATCAGATCGTTGGCATGGGCAGCGCCTTCGCCCTGGCCGGCCAGCCTGGCGACAGCGAGCATCAGCGCATCGAGCAGCTCGCCCGGCGGCTGCGCGAAGGGCTGCTGGCCGTGCCTGGGGTCCGCCTCAACGGCTGCGCCCGCCAGCGCGTAGCGCATACCCTGAACCTCTGTATCGAAGCCCCGAGCTTCAACAGCCTGGCGCTGGCCAGTGAGCTGGCGCTATCGAGCACCTCGGCGTGCAACTCGGCGAGTCACGCGCCGTCGCATGTACTGCTGGCGCTGGGGCTGGATGAGGCGCAGGCGCGCAAAAGCGTGCGCTTGAGCATCGGGCGGTTTACCAGCGAAGCGGAGGTGGACAAAGCGATCGAGGTGTTCGAACGCTCAGTTGCGGGCGCTTCGCTGGCCTTGTGGTGAACCTGGCGTTACCGCTTGCTGCACCGGCCTCCGTCAGAGGAAGGTGAAGACCTTCGAAGCCGGCAGGCGCGATTTGTTCAGCCCGGCATTGAAGTCCGACTCGCTACGGTAACCCAGGCTCAGCACCACCACACTGGTGTACCCCTGCTCACGCAGGCCCAGTTCGGCATCCATGATCTTGCTGTCGAAACCTTCGATCGGCGTTGCGTCCAGCCCATGGGCGGCAGCGCCGAGCAATGCAGTGCCCAGGGCCAGGTAAGTCTGCTTCTCCATCCAGTGCTGCAGGTCTTTCTGGTCGTAGCGGTGCAGGTTCACATAATGGCGACGGCTCTGGTTCTGGCCGGCACGGGCCTGATCATCGCGAAAACGTCCGTCGGCCGCTTCCTGGTCGAGCACCGCGTCCAGGTGTGCTTCGGTCATGTCGGTGCGGGTACAGAACACGATCACATGGGACGCATCAAGGATCTTCGGCGTGTTGTAGGCAAAACCGTCCAGGGTGCTCTTGGCCAGGCGTGTCTTGCCCTCTGCGCTGTCGGCCACGATGAAGTGCCATGGCTGCGAGTTGACCGAGGATGGGCTGTGGCGCAGCTGCTCGAGCAAGGCGTCGATGGTGGCCTGAGGGATCTTGCGCGCGGCATCGTAGGCCTTGGTGGTGTAGCGGCCCTTGGCCAGAGAAACGGTATCCATGTTGCAACTCCTTAAGCGGAACGGGACGTGCGGCGCATATTATCTTTCCTGCCAGTCAAAAAAAGCAGCAAAATGCAGCAACACTTTCACCCATGGAGTGAAAATGCTCCGCATCACCGACCTCGAACTGTTCGTGCGCAGCAGCGCACTGGGCAGTTTCACCGCCGCCGCCCACGAGGCCGACCTGCTGCCCGGGCAGGTCGCCGCTGCCATCAAACGCCTGGAGCGTGACCTCGACGTGCGCCTGTTCGCACGGACCACCCGCAGCCTGCGCCTGACAGCCGAGGGCGAGCTGTACCTGCCTACCGCGCTCAGCGTGCTGCAAAGCCTGCGCCAAGGCCGGGAGAACCTGCACGGCGCCAACAGCACCCTGCGTGGGGTGCTGCAGGTGTCGGCGCCCTCGGACCTTGGGCGCAATATCCTGCTGCCATGGTTGAGTGATTTCCGCCGCGAGCACCCTGAGCTGACCCTGCGCCTGCACCTGTCCGACCAGGTCGCCGACCTGTTCCGCGACCCGGTGGACGTGGCCATACGCTATGGCCTGAACGAAGAAGCCAACTACATCGCCCTGCCCCTGGCACCGTGGAATCGTCGTGTGCTGGTGGCCTCGCCGGCCTACCTGGCGCGTCACGGGCGGCCGCAGACGCTGGATGACTTGCAGCAGCATGCGTGCCTGCTTTACCTGCAACAGGGGCGTATCTACGACAAGTGGCGGCTGGGCAACCGTACCGTTCAGGTGAGTGGCCCACTGTTCAGCGACGATGCCGATGTGGTGCGGCGCTGGGCCATCCTTGGCGAGGGTATCGGCTACAAATCGTGGCTGGATGTCAGCGCCAATGTGGCAACTGGCGAGCTGCAAGTGCTGCTGCCGGAGCACCCGGGTGAACTGAGCCCGGTAACCTTGGTGTGTCCACACCGCAAGCAGCTGTCGCCTGCGGTATCGCAGTTGCATCTATGGCTGCGCGAGCGTTTCGCGGCGCAGCAGCCGCGCTGAAGCCTGCTGTGCACAATTATTCTAAACGCAGGGCGGATTCTGCATTAAGGTGAACTGCCCTACCTTCTGCAGCCTTGCCGCCATGCCAGACTGGATCGACCTCAAGCAAGACGCCGACACCGGCATCGAGTCGGTGCGTGCGCATTTCGTTGGCCACGCCTACGACCCGCACTGGCATGAGAGCTTTCTGGTCGGCGTCACCGAGCAGGGTGTGCAGCAGTTCCACTGCCGGCGTACACGCCATCACAGCACACCCGGGCAGGTGTTCCTGCTCGAGCCAGGCGACATTCACGACGGCGATGCGCCAACGGCAGAAGGTTTTACCTATTCGACCCTGTACCTGGAGCCGACCTGGCTGGAGGCGGAGCTGCGCGTGCTGTTCGAGCAAGCGCCCAGTGACAGCCTGCCAAGCTTCGCCGATACGCTGTGCGATGATCGCCAGCTTGCCCGCGCCACCACCCTCGCCTTTCAGGCGGTGCATGGCGGGGAGCTGCGCATCGTGCGGCAAACCGCCACCGATGACCTGCTCAGTTGCCTTACCGGCCACCTGCACTGGCGCAAACGCCTGAACCCCGATCCGCGCCTGCCGCTGACCGCCCAGCGGGCACGCGACTACCTGCATGCACACCTCGATCAGGACATCGGCCTCGACGACCTGGCACTGGCCTGCGGCGTAGACCGCTTCCGTCTGACCCGTGCCTTCAAGGCTGCATTTGGCCTGGCGCCGCACGCCTATCTGATCCAGCTGCGCCTGGCGCGCGCCCGACGTCTGCTTGCCCAAGGCCGGACCCCGACCGAAGTGGCCATGGCCCTGGGCTTCGCTGACCAGAGCCACCTGGGGCGCTGGTTCCGCCGTGCCTACCGGCTCACCCCCGCGGACTACCGGCGCCGCTGCTCAAACCTTCCAGACTGACACGCAGCAATCGGCCAGCATGGTGCCCTGTTCAATAGGAGCCGTTCACCATGTCGCATTCGTTGTTGCCGTTCATGCTCTTCGCCCTGGTCGCCAGCATCAGCCCAGGGCCGACCAACCTGCTGATCCTAGGCCATGGCGCACGGCAGGGCCTGCGCGCGAGTGTGGCGCCGATCCTGGCGGGTTGCAGTGCGGCGGCAGCGGTCGTATTGCTGGTCGGCCTGGGCCTTGGTGAGTTTCTGATGCGTCACCCGCTGGCCCAGCAGGTGATGAGCTGGGCCGGCGTACTGTGGTTGAGCTGGCTGGCGTGGCGCATTTTACGCAGCGCGGGGCAGCCCTTGGATGTCAGTGCAGCCAAGCCTTTCGGCGCCCTCAGTGCCGCGTCGCTGCAAGTGGTCAACCCGAAAGTGTGGCTGATGGCAGTGGCGGTGATCGGGGTGTTCGCCGCGCCGTCACTGCCGGTGTGGCAATTGGCACTGGTGTTTCTCGTGATTGCCCTGCCGTGCATGACGGCCTGGGCACTGTTGGGGGTCGGAAGTGCACGCTGGTTGCAGACGCCGGAGCGGTTGCTGTGGTTCAACCGAGGGTTGGCGGGCATGTTGCTGGTGTCGGCCTGGGCCGCGCTGCTTGGCTGAGCCGAAGGTGGTTTGTAGCGGCCCTGTCGGCAGCAAGCCGACGACAGGGCTGGCACCGTCAATCACTGACGCAGGGCCTCGCGAAAGCGTCGGGTGCTGGCCAAGGCCAGCAGCAACCCGGCCACCGCCACAGTGCCGCCGGCCCACCCGATGGAGGCCACCCCCATCTGGCTGCTGACAATACTGCCCAGCAGCGCCCCGCCGCCAATGCCGATGTTATAGATGCCCGAAAACAACGCCATCGCCACGTCAGTGGCATCGGACGCCAGCTTCAGCGTCTTGGACTGCAGCGACAGGCTGAAGCTGAGGATCGCGACGCCCCAGAACATGCTCAGCCCGGCAAACAGATAGAAGTTGCCTGCCAAAGGCAACAGCAGCAGCAGGCACGCTGCCAGCAAGCCGATCGAGCCTACCAGCAGGCCATGCGGAAAGCGCTCGCTGTAGCGGCTGAACAGCACCGAGCCAAACACCCCCGCCCCGCCGAACAGCAGCAGCAACAAGGTGATGCGCTCACCACTGATCTGCGCCACCTGCAGGGCGAACGGCTCGATGTAGCTGTACGCCGTGAATTGCGCGGTGATCACCAGGGTCACCAGCACATACGTGATCACCAGCGCCGGGCGTTTGAACAGGATCGGCAAGCTGCGCAGCGAGCCGGAGTTCTGGCTGGGCAAAAGCGGCAGCGATTTCACCAGGCAAAGCATGGTGGCCAGCGCCACCCCGGCGATGCTGAGGAAGGTCACCCGCCAGCCCAGCGCCTCACCCACCACGCGCCCCAGCGGGATGCCCAGGACCATTGCCAGGGTCGTACCGGTAGCCAGCAAGCCCAACGCCTTGGCCTGCTGGCCTGGCGGCGCCACACGCACGGCCAGCGAGGCGGTGATGGACCAGAACACGGCATGGGCCAGGGCGATGCCGATGCGGCTCAGCAGCAGTACCGCAAAACTTTGCGACAGCCACGACAGCAGGTGGCAGACCACGAACACCACGAACACGCACAACAGCAGGCGCCGACGCTCGATATTGCGCGTGAGCAGCATCATGGGCAGCGAGGCCAAGGCCACCACCCAGGCATAGATAGTCAGCATCAGGCCGACCTGAGCGGTGCTCATGTCGAAACTGCGGCCGATGTCGCTGAGCAGCGCTACCGGGACGAACTCAGTGGTGTTGAAGATGAAAGCTGCAAGGGCCAGGGCGATCACACTCAGCCAGCTGCCGCCGCCGGCGGTTGGCGGCAGGTTGGTGGGGATGGGTCCGTTCATGGGGCGAATTCTATTCTCCGCAGGCAAGGCGAAAAGACGCGCGTCAGGGGCCAAGTATCGGCCGCGCTGAGGCACGGGTTTGTTATTGGAGGGAATGCCGGCATGGTACGCGTCAACAGCGCACCTCACAACCAGGCGCGCACAGGGGAATGGGCGCCGCCCCCAGACCCGATCGCCCGGAGGGTCTGGGGGCAACGCGTGGCTGGGAAGGATCAGCCCTGCAGCGTCGCCATGTCGATCACGAAACGGTACTTCACATCACCGGCGATCATGCGCTCATAAGCCTGGTTGATATTACGGATATCCAGCATCTCGATATCGCAGCGGATATCGTGCTTGGCACAGAAATCCAGTACTTCCTGGGTCTCGGCGATACCGCCAATCAGCGAGCCTGCCAGCACCCGGCGCTTCATCACCAGGTTGGCCGCGTGCAGCGCCGGGTCGATCGGCTCGATCAGGCCCACCAGGATATGCACGCCGTCGAACTTCAGCGTCTCCAGGTACGGGTTCAAGTCGTGCTGCACCGGGATGGTATCGAGCAGGAAGTCGAAGCGCCCGGCAGCGGCGCGCATCTGCTCGGCATCGGTGGAGACGATCACATGGTCGGCGCCTTGGCGACGGGCTTCATCAGCCTTGGCCTGCGAGCGGGTGAACAGGGTCACTTCAGCGCCCAACGCCTTGGCCAGCTTGATGCCCATGTGCCCCAGGCCACCCATGCCAAGAATGCCGACCTTGTGGCCAGGGCCGACGCCATGGTGCTTGAGCGGCGAGTAGGTGGTGATACCGGCGCACAGAATCGGCGCCGCGCTGGGCAGGTCCATGCCAGCCGGGATGCGCACCACGAAGTGTTCGCTGACCACGATGCTGCTGGAGTAACCCCCCATGGTATTGCTGCCATCGACCCGGTCCGGGGTGGCGTAGGTCATGGTCGGGCCTTCCAGGCAGTATTGCTCCAGGTCCTTGGCGCAAGCCTCACAGTGGCGGCAGGAGTCGACCATGCAGCCGACGCCGACCAGGTCACCGACCTTGTGCGCCGATACCTTCTCGCCCACCGCCGTGACGCGGCCGATGATCTCGTGGCCGGGCATCAGCGGGTACACGGCAATGCCCCACTCGTTGCGGGCCTGATGGATGTCGGAGTGGCAGACGCCACAGTAGAGAATCTCGATGGCGACATCGTCCGGGCGCGGGCTGCGACGCTCGAAGGTCATGGGCGCCAGGGGGCTGGTCGGGGTTTGCGCGGCGTAACCGATAGCAGTGTACATACAAGACCTCAGGTGACAGTGAAACGATTCAGGCGGTATATTTTCCCCGTCCTCGCCCTGCCCGCCCACAGCAAATCCTCCGAGGTGAATGCCTGATTCTCCGAACCTGGCCTGAGCCCCCTGGCGCCGAGCCTTGGATCTGAGATGATGCAAGTGTCTGATCCTCTGCCCATGGTCCATCATGCAACTGACCCGCCACGTCGACGCCAACGCCCCGCTGTGCGCCCTGATCCGCAGCCTGGCCACACGCCCAGGCTTCGTGCCCACTCATCTGCCACAAGTCCAGGTGTTGAGCTGGGACCATTACGTGGCCAGCAGCCCGCAGATCTATGAACCCAGCCTGATGATCCTGGCCCAGGGCAGCAAGCTGGCGCGCCTTGGCCCGCGCACGCTGGAGTATGGCGCCGGGCATTACCTCGTGCAGGCGCTGTCGGTGCCGTTCATGTGCGAAACCTTCGCCACCGCCGAAGCGCCGTTACTGGGCGTTGCAGTGGACATCGACCGCGGCGTGCTGGGTGAACTGGTACAAAGCATGGCGCTGGCGCCTGACCCTGCAGTGCAGGCGCAGACGCCGCAATCGATGACCTCGGCAGCGCTGGATGCGCCCATGCGCGAGTGCGTCGAGCGGCTGTTACGCTGCCTGCAGGATCCGACAGATGCCAAGGTGCTCGGCCCGGCGCGGGTGCGCGAGGTTCTGTACACCGCACTGCGCGGGCCGCAGGCCGGGGTGTTGCGGGCGCTGGTCGAACAGCAGGGGCACTTCGCGCGCATCGGCGCCGCCCTTGCTCACCTGCGTGAACACTACACCGAGCCGCTGAGCGTGGAAGCGTTGGCTGCACGGGCGAACATGAGCGTGTCGACCTTCCACGAGCACTTCAAGCGCTGCACCGACATGGCGCCGATGCAATACCTCAAGCGCCTGCGGCTGCTCAAGGCGCAACAGATGCTGATCGGCGAAGGGCTGGGTGTGGCGCAGGCAGCGCATCGCGTGGGCTACCAGAGCACCTCGCAGTTCAGCCGCGAGTACAAACGCCAGTTTGCCCGTAGCCCGGGGGATGAGCAGGCCTATCAGAGTTTGCCTGTATGACGGCAGGCAGCCACGAGCCCCCCGTCGTGGTTGCCGTGCAAGCATGGCGGCAGATCAAGCAGAACCCGCCTCAGGGCGTCAACGGCCACTGCGCCAGCGGCAGGTACTGGCCTTTGCGCGATTCGTAGAGCGTGAAGTGCCGGGCTGCGATGAAAAAGTCGGGGGCCACGCTGGCCTCGGGCACCTGGCCGCGAAAGTCCCGTGACAGGGTCAGGTGTGGCCGGTATTCACGGGCCTGCTCGGCAAAGCCCATGGGCAGCAGTGCCTGCTGCAGCCCATAGACAAATTGGCGCAGCGCCGCCGGGGGCTGCTGCGGCTCGAGTACCAGCACGTTTGCCCGGGGCCAGACCTTGAGCTGATCGAGCAGCAGGCGCAGGGGGGCATCGGGACGCGCCAGGTTGTCCACCGCCGCGCAAATCGCCGGCACCTGCACGGCATCCACATCGCCTAGAAACATCAAGGTCAGGTGGAAGTTGGTACTCGGCACCGGTTTGCCACTACGCAGCTGGAGGCCACGCCGCCACTGGGCGATCGCACGCTGCTGGGCATCGGTGACCGGCAGGGCGAAAAACAGCCGTTTGAAGGGGGCGCCAGTGAGGCGCGGGTCCTGAACCATGCGGGCTCCTTTACGTTAAACGTTTGCGCATACTGCGGCCATTGCACCTTGGTCGGCCGCAAATCTCGCCCACCACGGTGCAAACTATCTGTACAAACTCCCCCCATGATTGTTTATGCTGGCGGGCTTATGCCATGGCGCATGGCCATTTTTCGACAAGTAATCGTCCATGAAAATTGCACTCGTACTCATCTTCGCCCTCTCGATCGCCTATGTTCATCTGCGCGGTCGGGTACGCCACAAGCTCACCCGCCAGTTGGGTGACCACTCCAGTTTCCTGGCCCCGGTCAACAGCTTCCTTTACCTGTTCTCCAGGCACCCGGCCAAACCCTACCTGCCGGTCGAGGCCTTCCCCGAGCTGCAGCCACTGAAGGATCACTGGCAGGAAATCCGCCAGGAGGCCCAGCAGTTGCTGCATGTTGGCGAGATCAAGAAGTCCGACAATTACGACGACGTTGGCTTCAATTCCTTCTTCAAGACCGGCTGGAAGCGCTTCTACCTGAAATGGTACGGCGAAAGCCACCCGTCTGCGATGAACCTGTGCCCACGCACCACCGAGTTGCTGCAAGGCATCGGCTCGGTCAAGGCAGCCATGTTCGCGACCTTGCCGCCGGGCGCCAAGCTGGTGCGCCACCGCGACCCGTATGCCGGCTCGTACCGCTACCACCTGGGCCTGGACACGCCGAACGACGATGGCTGCTACATCGATGTGGATGGCGAGAAGTACTCATGGCGTGACGGCGAAGCCGTGGTGTTCGACGAGACCTACATCCACTACGCCGCCAACACCACCGAGCACAACCGGATCATTCTGTTCTGCGACATCGAGCGCCCGCTGAAATACCGCTGGGCGACGGCGTTCAACCGCTGGTTCAGCCGCAATGTCATGGCTGCCGCGGCAGCGCCGAACAATGCCAATGACAAGACTGGCGGCATCAACCGCCTGTTCACCCGGATCTACAAGATCCGCGAACGGGGCAAGGCACTGAAAAAACGCAACCGCATGCGCTACTACCTGGAGAAGTGGCTGGTGGTGGCGGCCTTGGTTCTGGTGTTCATCTATATCTGAATGGGCCGGGAGCCTTTGCCGCCATGATCCACATCCGCCCCATGACGCCCGAGGATTTCGAGCGTTTCTGGCCCACCTTCCAGGCCGTTGTCCAGGCCCGCGAAACCTACGCCTACGACCCCGCCCTGAGCTTCGAACAGGCGCGCCAGCTATGGTTGGAGCTGCCCTTGCGCACGCTGGTGGCCGAGCAGGACGGTGTGTTGCTGGGGTCGTACTACCTCAAGGCCAATGCCGCTGGCCCCGGCGCCCATGTCGGCAACTGCGGCTACATGGTTGACGAAGCCGCCCGTGGCCGTGGCGTGGCCAGGCTGATGTGCGAGCATTCACAGAAACTGGCGCGCCAGGAAGGCTTCCTGGCGCTGCAGTTCAACTCGGTGGTGGCCAGCAATGAAGTGGCCGTGGCGCTGTGGCACAAATTGGGCTTCGAGACCGTCGGCCGCTTGCCCAAGGCTTACCGCCATGCCCGCCTGGGCCTGGTGGATTGCCTGGTGATGTACAAATGGCTGGCCGACGAGCCGGTAGTGGAAAAACTGCCGCTGCTGATTGGCCGCAAGAACATCGAGGCGCGCGTGTCGCGGCGGCGTGGGCGCTAGGTGCGTTGCACTTTTCTGCGAACCCGTGGCATAGATGCAGGTCAACGCCTGTATGTGACCGTTTGCGCCACTCAAGGAGCCCCGCATGAACAATCCCCCCTACGTTCCACCCAAGGTCTGGCGTAGCGACGCTGCCTCCGGCGGCCAGTTCGCCAGCATCAACCGCCCCATCGCCGGCCCTACCCACGACAAGGCGTTACCTGTGGGCAAGCATCCGCTACAGCTGTACTCGCTGGCCACCCCAAACGGTGTGAAGGTCACCATCCTTCTTGAGGAGTTGCTGGCTCTGGGCCATAGCGGCGCCGAGTATGACGCCTGGTTGATCCGCATTGGCGAAGGTGACCAGTTCTCCAGTGGGTTCGTTGAGGTCAACCCCAACTCGAAGATCCCCGCCCTGCTCGACCGCAGCGTCGAGCCCGCGGTGCGGGTATTCGAATCGGGCTCGATCCTGCTCTACCTGGCCGAGAAATTCGCGGCCTTCCTGCCCAGCGGTGCGGCCGCGCGTACCGAAACCCTGAACTGGCTGTTCTGGCAGATGGGTTCGGCGCCTTATCTGGGTGGGGGCTTTGGTCACTTCTACGTGTATGCCCCGGAAAAGTTCGAATACGCCATCAACCGCTTCACCATGGAAGCCAAGCGCCAGCTGGATGTGCTCGAACGGCGCCTCGCGCAAAGCCGCTACCTGGGTGGCGACGAGTACAGCATCGCCGATATCGCCGTATGGCCGTGGTATGGCCAATTGGTGCGCGGCAACCTGTATGACGCAGCAGAGTTCCTTGCCGTGCATGAATACCCGCAGGTGCAACGCTGGGCCGAGGAAATCGCGCAGCGCCCGGCCGTGCAGCGAGGCACCCGGGTCAACCGCACTTGGGGGGACGAAGCCAGCCAGGTGCCCGAACGCCATTCGGCAGCGGACCTGGATTAAACGCGTGAGGGCCGCCAGGCGGCCCTTCGCCGGGCAGGCCGGCCACCGCAGTGCCCGACAATGCCCCGCTGCAAAAATCCATTTGCCCTCGCGCAAACCTGCTTCCGCCCAGCCCTTCTTGTACACTCCTCGCAAAAGCCCCCACCTGCACACATTTTGGTGAAAGCATGATCGAGGTAACCGAGGTTTCCATTGCCGAGCTGCGCGATGCGCTCGAACAGGGCCGCACGACGGCGGTCGAGCTGGTCAAGGCCTACCTGGCGCGCATCGACGCCTACGATGGAGCCGATACCCCCACTGCGCTGAACGCTGTGGTCGTACGCAACCCCGAGGCGATCAAGGAGGCCGAGGCGTCCGACGCGCGCCGCGCCCGCGGCGAACTGCTCGGCCCGCTCGACGGCATCCCTTACACCGCCAAGGACAGCTACCTGGTCAAGGGCCTGACCGCGGCATCCGGCAGCCCGGCGTTCAAGGACCTGGTAGCCCAGCGCGACGCGTTCACCGTCGAGCGCCTGCGCGCCGGCGGCGCCATCTGCCTGGGCAAGACCAACATGCCGCCCATGGCCAACGGTGGCATGCAGCGCGGCGTCTATGGCCGTGCCGAAAGCCCATACAACGCCAACTACCTGACCGCACCGTTCGCCTCCGGCTCATCCAACGGCGCCGGCACCGCCACCGCTGCCAGCTTCAGCGCCTTCGGCCTGGCCGAGGAAACCTGGTCCAGTGGCCGTGGCCCGGCCTCCAACAACGGCCTGTGCGCCTACACCCCTTCGCGCGGGGTCATTTCGGTGCGCGGCAACTGGCCGCTGACACCGACCATGGACGTGGTAGTGCCTTTCGCCCGCACCATGGCCGACCTGCTGGAAGTGCTCGATGTGGTGGTTGCCGACGATGCCGACAAGCGCGGCGACCTCTGGCGCCTGCAGCCTTGGGTGCCAATCCCGGCGGCCTCTTCGGTCCGCCCGGCGTCCTACCTGGACCTGGCGGTTGACGCCAGCGCGCTCAAGGGCAAGCGTTTCGGCGTACCGCGCATGTACATCAATGCCGACCCCGAGGCCGGCTCGTCCGAAAAACCTGGCATCGGTGGCCCGACCGGCCAGCGCATCAACACCCGTGCCACGGTCATCGAGCTGTGGCAACAGGCGCGCCAGGCCTTGGAAGCAGCGGGCGCGGAAGTGGTCGAGGTGGATTTCCCGCTGGTCTCCAACTGCGAGGGCGATCGCCCCGGCGCACCGACCGTGTACAACCGCGGCATCGTCAGCAAGGCGTTCCTGCATGACGAGCTGTGGGAACTGTCCGGCTGGGGCTTCGACGATTTCCTGCGCGCCAATAACGACCCCAAGCTCAACCGCCTGGCCGATGTCGACGGCCCGCTGATTTTCCCCCACGACCCAGGCACCCTGCCCAACCGTGAAGACGACCTGGCCGCCGGCATGGACGAGTACGTCAACATGGCCAAACGCGGCTTGAAGGGCTGGGACCAGATCGAAACCCTGCCAGACGGGCTGCGCGGCCTGGAAAAGACGCGCAAACTGGACCTGGAAGACTGGATGGACGCTCAAGGCCTCGATGCGGTGCTGTTCCCCACCGTAGCCGATGTTGGCCCGGCCGACGCCGACGTGAACCCAGCCTCGGCGGACATCGCCTGGAGCAACGGTATCTGGGTGGCCAACGGCAACCTCGCCATTCGCCATCTGGGCGTGCCGACCGTCACCGTGCCAATGGGCGTGATGGCTGACATCGGCATGCCGGTGGGGCTGACATTCGCCGGGCGTGCCTACAGCGACAATGCACTGCTGAGTTTTGCCGCGGCCTTTGAGGCGACCGGCTCACGCCGCATGGTGCCGCCGCGTACACCGGCTCTGGGGTGAGGATGGCCTGAAAGGCCATTTGCTTATCCACCCTTGGATCGAGCGCCGCTTCGGCGCTCGGTTCGCGGCGCACCGCAAACGCCAAGCCCCTCTAAATGGCCACGCGAGTCGCCGGACTACTTCTCGATACAGAAGCTCGCCACCAATCTGCGCAGCTCCCCCGAACGCCCGTCCAACCTTTCACACACCCCCAGGGTCTGCTCTTGGCCCGCCTGCACATGCTGATTGAGCGTGACGATTTCGCCCACTTCCCGACTGATTGACTCGACCACCGCACGTTGCTGATCCGTGGCTGCTGCGACGGACTGATTCATGTCATCGATATCAGCCAAACGCCCTATCACTGCGTCGATACCTTCGCAGGCCTGAGCGATGACGTGAACACTGCGTTCAGCGTGGCGATGGCTGGCAACCATCGAGGCAATCGACGCTTGGGCGCCGACCTGCAGCGATTCGATCATGGCGTGGATCTCCTTGGCCGACCCTTGGCTGCGATGCGCCAGTTGGCGCACCTCGTCCGCTACCACCGCAAAACCTCGGCCAGACTCCCCTGCTCGCGCAGCTTCAATGGCTGCGTTGAGTGCCAGCAAATTGGTCTGTTGGGCGATGCTGTGAATCACTTCAAGGATACGGCCGATGGCTTCAGTCTGGTCACCCAATTGCTCCATGCTCGCGCGGGCGGTTTCAACCTGGGCGGCGAGCGCATCCAGTGCCGTGGAGCCATCGCTGAGAATACGCTGGCCCTGCTCGGCCTGGTTGCGCGCCGCAGCACTCTGTACCGAAACATTCGCGGCATTGCCGGCGATTTCCTGGGCGGCAGCACCCAATTGCTCGATGGCAGCGGCAACCGTGTCGCTGCGCTGTAGCAGTTCGCTGGACTGGCGCAGGGTAGCCTGGCTGGCCTGGACCACACTGCGCGCACCTTCATCGACGCCGACACTGCCACTGGCGACCAGGCCGATGGTGCGCTGCATGCGCTCGACGAAAAGGTTGAACGACTTGGCCAGTTGGGCCAGTTCATCTCGGCCGGTGGCAGGCAGGCGCTGGGTAAGGTCGCCCTCACCGTTGGCGATGTCCTGCATGGCGACGTTCATACGCAGCAGCGGCTTTAGCAGCATACGCAACAGTGCACCGAGGGCGAGCATGACCAACAGCACTGACACCAGCATGGCGATCAACGCCGAACCGCTGAAGTCGCGCAATTGCTGGTAAGCCAGGTCACGATCCACCGAAAGCCCGACGTACCAGTCGGCACCCGGCAGCCCCGGTACCGGGACGAAGGTATCGATGCGAACCTGGCCATCGACCTCGTGCTCTTGCAGATCACGACTGACTTTCAGGGTGTGCCCCCGGTCCAGTTCGTCGAGACGCCGGTTGATCAGGTCCGTCTGGGGATGCACCAGGATTTTCCCGGCGCCATTGACCAGGTAGGCGTAGCCTTTGCCTTGCAGGTCGACGCTGCCGATGATCTGGACCAGGGTATCGATCGGCATACCCGCGCCCACCGCGCCAAGCAACGCACCGGCACGCGCTACCGGGGCAGCGGCAGCCATGATCATCTCCTGGGTAGCGGCATTGACATAGGGCTCGGTGAGCACGCTGTCATTGCGCGCCTGCACACGCTGGTACCAGTCGCGCTGGCGAGCATCGTACCCGGCGGGCATATCCTGCTGCGGGCGAATGCTGAAACTGCCATCGGCGCGCGCCAGATACACCATATTGAAGGTGTTTTTCAGCACATCCTGGCCGAATGCCTGCTCGACGGCCGCCTCGCTGGTATCGTCGGCCAGGCGTTGTGCCAGGCTTTCCACCAGCAGTACTCGCCCGCCCAGCCAGTTGTGAACGCTGTCGGCGGCCAGGGCGCCAACCTCGCGCAGCTGGCTTTGCAGCTCCCGAGCAAGCAGGCGCTTTTGCCAGATGTAGTTGTACAGGGTGAACGATGCGAAGGCGCTGACCACGACCAAGGCCGCGGCCAACAGAATCTTGTGGCTGAATTTCATCATCAAGGCTCTAAAAAGGGCCGCGCAGCCAACCCTGCGCGGCCAAACACGCTCTACGCCATTTGCGGCCCCAGGAGCGCGAGGACGCGAATGCTGGCAGCGTCTCAGGCGACCCGCCCTCCCAGGTACAGTTCGCTGACTTGCGGGTCGTGCATCAGCTCCCGAGCATTGCCGGTCAACGCTACACTGCCCATCGACAGCACGTAGGCACGGTCGGAGATGCGCAGCGCCTCCATCGCGTTCTGCTCCACCATCAGGATGGTCACGCCTTCCTGATCGCGGACCTGCTGGATGGCTTCGAACACTTCCAGCAGCACTTTGGGCGACAGGCCTGCCGAAGGTTCATCGAGCAGCAGCAGGCTAGGCCTGGGCATCAGGGCCCGGGCCAGGGCGAGGATCTGCCGCTCACCACCGGACATGGATGCCGCGGGTGCGTTGAACTTCTTGGCCAGGATCGGGTAGGCCGTGCACAGTTCATCGATACGTCGCTGGTTGTCCTGGGGCCGCTGATAGTGCCCGCCCACATGGAGATTTTCGCGGATGCTCAGGCTGGCGAAGACGTTGTCGGTCTGCGGCACGAAGCCAACCCGGCAACGGCGGATCTTCTGATGCACGGGTACCCGCGACACGTCCTGCCCCTGCAGCAGGATCTGCCCCTTGCGCGGCAGCAGGTAACCGGCAATGGTTTTGAGCAAGGTGCTCTTGCCGCAACCATTGGGGCCCAGCAAGGTAACGATTTCCTTCTGTTCGGCATGCAATGTCATGCCGCGCAGGATGTCCACCTCGGCGGTGTAGCCGGCGACGACGTCCTTCACTTCGATCATGGCGCGTTCTCCTCGAGGGCTTGCGGGCTGTGACGGCCACCCAGATAGGCCTGGATCACCCGCGCGTTGGAGGCCAGTTTGTCGGGCCTGCAGCTAGCGACGATCTCGCCGCGGTCCAGGACTACGCAGCGGCTGCAGACATCGCGGATGAAGTGCATGTCATGCTCGACGATCACCAGCGTCATGCCTTGGGCATTGAGGCGTTTGAGCGCCTCCACCAGGTCACGGCGCAGGTTGGGGTGCACCCCGGCGGTAGGCTCGTCGAGCAGCACCAGTTCAGGCTCGCCCATCAAGGCGCAGACAATGCCCAGCAGTTTCTTCTGCCCGCCCGACAGCGCCGCAGCCGGCAGGTCGCGCACAGGGCTGAGCAGCAACTCATCGATCAGCCGCTCGGCCTTGGCCCGCGCCTGCTCCTCGGCCCGGCGCAGCGCCGGAAGGCCGAGCAAGGTGGCGAGCACACCGTGCTGGCGAGTGCTGGCAGCCATCGCCACCTCGATTACCGACATCTTGGTGGGCATGGAAGGCAGCTGAAATGTCCGGGCAATGCCGTGGCGGACAATACGATGGGCCTGCAGCCGCTCGATACGCCGTGCCCCCAGCGCAATGGCGCCGCCATCGACCGCTTCAAAACCCGTGATGCAATTGAGCAAGGTGCTTTTACCGGAGCCGTTGGGCCCGAGCAGGCCGACGATTTCGCCGCGCTGCACGTTGAAGCTGACGTCACGCAGCACCTGGTTGCCGCCAAAGGCCTTGGCTACCGACTGCACGTTGAGCAGGTATTGGCGCGAAGCACTCATGCGATCTTCCTTACTTTTTCGGGGATCAGACCTTCACTGCGCCACATCAGGCAAGCCAGCAGGATCGCGCCGATCAGGCCCAGGCGCAGGGCGCCGGCAAGGTCGGAGTCAAAACCCAGGTGATCCTTGGCGAACGGCACCAGGCTATAGGCGGCCTGGACCAGGAACACCCCCAGCAATACGCCGCGCAGGTTGCCCAGGCCACCGATCATCAACATGGTCCAGAGCAGGAACGTCTCGGAGGCGAGCAGGTAGTCAGGGCCGACATAACTCATGAAATGGGCGTACAGCGAACCGGCGACAGCGGTGAGCGCAGCGCTGGCCATGATCGCCCGCGACTTCAGTGAGGTCAGGTCGTACCCCATGCAGGCGGCCAGTTGCGGTTCTTCGCGCATCAGCCGCAGCGCACGCCCGAAGCGGCCATCGGCAAGGCGCTGGCAGAGCAGCGTGGCGATACCCAGCAGCGCCAGCATCATCACCAGAAAGCCCACACCGTCGAACAGCGTAGGGATCGCACCGATGCCTTGCGCACCACCGGTAAGCCAGCCCTCGTTGGTCGCCACCACGCGCAGGATTTCGGCGATTGCCAGGGTGGCGATACCCCAATAGTCCGAAGCAAGCTTGCGCCCCAGGCGGGCCACGCACCCGCCCAACCCCATGGCCAGAAGAACACCAACGGCCATGCCGAGCCATGGCGAATAACCCGCCTGGACCGCGATGCCGGTGGCGTAGGCGCCCAGGCCGGCGAAGGCGATGTGGCCGAAATTGAGCAGGCCGCCATAGCCGGCCTGCAGGTTGAGCCCCAGTGCCATCAGGCCATAAAGGCTGGCGAAGGTAAGCGCGGAAACCAGGAAATCAAACACGGCGCACCTCCCGGTCGAACAGGCCGTAGGGCTTGAACAGCAAAGCCAGCAGCAGGATCAGGAACGCAGCGCCGCTGATGTAGGACACCGGCAGGAAAGCCATCTCTCGGCCCACCAGCCAGCCGACGTTCAGGTTGGTGACCAGGGTTTCGGTGAAGGCGATCAACAAGGCGCCGGCGACCGCCCCCATGGGGTTGCCAAGGCCACCGAGGATGGCCGCCGCGAATACTGGCAGGAGCAGGTCATGCCCCAGGTTTATGTGGGCACCGGTGGACAGTGCCAGCAGGCCGCCGCCCAGCCCGGCGATGGCACCACTGGCGAAGGTCACCATCAGGGTTATGCGGGCAGCGTGCAGGCCACTGGCGTTGGCCAGTGCCGGGTTGCCGGCCAGCGCGCGCATGGCACGCCCCAAGCGGGTGTGAAACAGTGCCATGGTGAACACCGCCAGCAGAACGAGGGTGGTGGCGAAGAAGTACAGTTGGGTGTGGGTGATGCGCGCATCGCCCAACAGGATCGGCGCCGTCAGGGGTAGCTCGAACATCCTTGGAAAAGTACCCGCGCTGCCCTGCAGCGCAGCGACCAGCAGCATGGCAATGGCCAGCGAGCCGATCATCGCGATGGCCGGGCCACTTTGGAGCAGACGCTGGAACACCAGGCGCTGCAGCGCCAGGGTCAGGGCACCGACCAGCAGTGCGGCGAGCAGCAAGGCCAACGGCAAGGCCGCGCCAGCGGCGCCAAGGCCATAGGTGAGGTAGGCACCCAGCATCGCGTACTGGACGTGGGCAATATTGGGAAACTTGACTAGGCCATACACCAGGCTGAGGCCGAAGGCGATCAGCGCCAGGTCGGTTGCCCGCAGCAAGGTATCGATCAGGAACTGCAACATGGAAAACACTCCGCAAGAGCAGGCTCAAGCCCGCCCGGCGAGCCGGGCGGGGGTATCGCGTACTTATCGAGGGACGACTTTGCCGCCGTCATACTTGAGCTTGGCGTAGGGCGGGTCGAGCCGCTGGCGGCCGTCGTCGAAGGCGACTGTGCCAGTCACGCCGTCATAGCCCTTGCCCACCTCCTTGAGGGCAGCCTGTACTGCGGCCGGCTCGGTGCTGCCGGCCTTTTCGATCGCCTTGGCCGCCATCAGCACGGCGTCGTAGGCATAGCCGGTGTAGGAGGTTTTCATGCCTTCCTTGTATTTGGCGGCAAAGGCATCGGCGTAGGCCTTGCCGGTCGGGCCGACGAACGACCCGACCTCCATCCCCAGCTGGCCTTGGGCGATGTTGGCCGGGGTGTCCGACAGGCTCATGGACAACAGGATCGCGTACCACGGCTGTTCACGTAGCCCCAGTTCCAGTGCCTCGCGGTTGATGACCGCAGACTCCTGCCCGTAGGCGGTGTAGATGTATGCGTCCGGTTTGCTGCGGGCAATCTGTTGCAGTTCGCGGCGGTAGGTTGACTGGCCGGCGGTGTAGAGCGTCTCGTTGACGATCTTGCCGCCGAGCTTTTCGAACTCAGCGCGGAAACCGTGGGCTACGCCTTGGCCATAGGCATTGTTCGGTGCCAGAACGGCGACGTTACGAAAGCCCAGGTCCCAGGCATCCTGGGACGAAAATTTGTTGCCCTTGTCTTCCAGGCCGATCAGGTTGAACGAGCTGCTGCCCAGGTCGCGGATCTTCACACTGGTGCTGGCGATGTTGATATGCACCACACCCTCTTTCACCAGATACTGGCCCATCGGGATGCTGATACCCGAGGAATATTCGCCGATCACTACCGGCACCTTGTCGACGCTGACCAGCTTGCGTGCGGCGTTGATGGCGGTGGTGGGGTTGCCGCCGGAATCTTCGACGATGACGTGGAATGGCTTGCCGAGCACACCACCGTCGGCGTTGACCTTGTCTTCAGCCAGCTTCACGGCGCGGCGCACGTCTTCGCCAACGGTGGCGTTGGCGCCCGTCAGGGAGAGCACAGCGCCCATCTGCACAGCCTCAGCGGCTGACGTGAACGGGGCGGCCGTGGCCAGGGTAAAAAACATCGAAGTCGAGATAAGCATGGAGCGGAACTTGAAAGGCATAACTGTCTCCTTGGAATGATCGTGACGGCGTCGCCGTCGCTCACTGCGTCATGCAGCCCCCTTGCGCCAGCGGGGCAAAACAGCTCAAGCACCGATGCTCCCTGAGTCGCTCGTGGCAAATCACGGACGCACCGCTCCGGTCCTCCCGAGGGTTGCGGAAGGAGGAAAATTCATGGCATCGCTTCGAAGCCCTTACCAGATAGGCAGGGTGTAACTGACGGTCAGGCGGTTGTGGTCGATATCGCCCAGTACGTCGCTGCGCAGTACGCCGTTGCGCCAGGCAACGCCCACGCCTTTCAATGGCCCGCCCTGCACCACATAGCTCAGCACGATGTCGCGCTCCCACTCTTCACGATCGGAACCAACGGCAGTCTTGATCTGGTCGCCCTTGAGCCAGGTGACGCTGGCGTTCAAGCCTGGCACGCCGAGCGCGGCGAAGTCATAGGCGTAGCCGCCCAGGATGGTGCGCTCACCCGCATAGGTGAAGTTCTGCACCAGGCTGTCGGTGATCACATACGTGCTGGTGCCGCCTGCGCCCTCATTGGCCAGGCCGCCCTGGTTCAACTGGGTGAAGACGCTGTCGTCCGACACCTGCTGGTACCCCAGCGTCAGGGCATGGCCGCTCAGGGCGTAGGTGAACTTGGCGCTCCAGGTCGAGTTGTCCAGTTCGCCATCGTTGCCACTGCCGTTGGTCGATGCCAGGTAGCCTGCCGCACGGTCGGCATTCTTGCCATCAGAGGTGGTGCGGAAGTAGCGCAGGTCGGTCTTGAGCACGCCAGGGCCCAGTGCCAGGCTGTGCAGCGCACCGATGAAGTGCTGATCGTAATAGTCTTCGAGGTTGGCGAAGTAATACTGCAGGGTCAGGTCCTTGATGCCTTTGTAGTCGCCCCCGGCGAACCGCAGATGGTTGCTTTGCTGGCTGCCACCGGCGATAGACATGCCGGTGAAGTTGCTCGACATACGGCCCACGACATGCTCGATCTGGCCGCCAGTGAGCGTCAGGTTATCGATCTCGTTGCTGGTGATCTGCCCGCCTTCGAACAACTGCGGCAGCATGCGGCCGTCGTTCGACCAGAGGATAGGCAGCTTCGGCGTGAGGATGCCGTAGCGGGCCTCGGTCTTGGAAAGGCGCATCTTGCCGGTCAGGCCACCGCGGCTGAAGTTGTCCACCGCCTCGCCGTCGCTGTCGGCCGGGAAAATGGACCGCGCACCGGATGCATCCAGCTTCACGCCCAAGGTGTAGGTGGCATCTACCCCGAAGCCGACCACGCCCTGGGTGAAACCGGATTGCACGTTGAGCAGGAAGGCTTGGCCCCACTCGTCCTGGGTCTGGGTATCGGTGTCCCGGAAATCGTGGTTGAAATAGAAGTTGCGTAGCTCCAGCTTTGCCGTGCTGTCTTCGATGAACCCTGCGGCAAGCGCCTGCCCGCCGCAACTCCCCATGGCCGCAAGAATGGCCATATTCAATAGTTTTCTCTGCATGTGAAGCGACTCTCCCTTGTACGTTGCTTTTTTTAGGACGCACGCCCCCGCGGGGCTGCCATGGCAAGGCAGGCCCGGGGCACGAATACGGAGTGGCGACAGATAGAACCCGGAGCGCGAAGGCTCCGGTCATTGCATTCAGGCCGCGCGAGCGCCGCCTTGAATTTCGTCGTCTTTGCGACGTTTACCTACGGACAGGATGGCAACCAGCGAGATAGCTACGGTTGCCAGCATGTACAGGGCCACCGGCTGCCAGTCGCCCTTGTACTCGGCCAACAGCCAGGTTGCGATCAGCGGTGCCGTGCCGCCCGCCAGCGCAGCGCCCAGCTGGTAGCCCAGGGTGATGCCGGTGTAGCGCACGCGGGTGGAGAATATTTCCGAAGACAAGGTGCCGAGCACGGCGGTGACCGGCGCCCACAGCACGCCGAAGCCGATGACGGTGGCGAGGGTGATGCCCCATTGGGTGCGAGTATCGAGCAGCATGAAATACGGCACGATGTACAACGCGATGGCCAGGATGCCGCCGATGTACACGCGCTTGCGGCCGATGCGGTCAGACAGCCAGCCCATGACCGGGATCAGCAGCGAGGCCACCAGAGCACCGATCATCACGGCGTTCAACGCTGAGACCTTCTGGTAGCCGAGGTTGTTTACCGCATAGCTGACCACGAAGGTCGAGAAGATATAGAACGGCGCCGTCTCGACCACTTTAAGGCCCGCGGCGATCAGCACTTCACGCCAGTGATTGCGCAGCGTCTCTACGACGGGCATTTTCGAAACATTACCGCTGGCCTTGGCTTCTTTGAAGTCCGGGGTTTCGTCGAGGCCGTGGCGGATCCACAGACCGAGAAACACCAGGCCGGCGCTCAGCACAAAGGGCACACGCCAGCCCCAGGACAGGAAGTCTTCCTCGGGCAGCATCGCCATCAGGCTCACGGCCATGGTGGCGAGCAGCATGCCTAGGGTCACGCCCACTTGCGGCACGCTGCCGAACAAGCCCTTGCGGCTGGCCGGTGCGTATTCATAGGCCAGCAACAGCGCCCCACCCCACTCGCCACCAATGCCAAGGCCCTGGATCACCCGCAGCAGGATCAACAGGATCGGAGCCCAGACGCCGATATGTTCATAAGTCGGCAGGCAGCCGATCAACACGGTTGCGCCCCCCATCAGCGACAACGTGATGACCAGCGTTTTCTTGCGCCCGATGCGGTCGCCGATGTGTGCAAACAGTACGCCGCCAATAGGCCGAATAAAGAACGTCAGGGAAAACGACAAGTAAGCCAGTAACAGCCCGACCACCGGATCGAAGTTGGGAAAGAACAGTTTGTTAAAAACCAGCGCGGCGGCTGTTCCGTAAAGAAAGTAGTCGAACCACTCGATCGAACTGCCTGTGAGGCTGGCGACCAATGCGCGGCGACGAGTCTTGGCCGATTGCGCCTCGGCGAGGGAATTGCTCATGTGTTATGCCTTATTTTTTTGGGTTGGGCCACAACGACCCAAGTATCACTGGGTAGCACCGATCCTAGATTTCATCGGGCACAAGGTGCAACCACACATTTTTCTATAGGTATAACAAAAAGGGTGAATGACGCCGAAATGCACCATTGCAGTGCGCGCCATGGAGATGCCAAACGTTTGCTGCCTTGGTCTAGTACATAACTATTTTTATTGAACAAACATCCAACAAAGTTGATTGGAAGTATTAGGTTGCACTAGGTTGCACCTTTGTTGATTCCGGGTTTACTCTGCGCACCGTTCCGCTTAGCCAACTCCCCACCCGGTAATAACAACATGGCAACCACCACACTTGGCGTGAAGCTTGACGACGCCACTCGCGAGCGACTCAAACAGGCTGCACAACACATCGCCCAGACCCCGCATTGGATGATCAAGCAGGCCATCTTCAACTACCTGGAGCAGATCGAAGGCGGTATGACGCCCGCTCGGCAGGCTGGCCTGGCCGCAGCTGCAGGCGAAGAACAGGTAGAACACTTGGATGAGGGTGCCTTGCAGGTATTTCTCGACTTCGCCGAAAGCGTCCTTCCGCAATCGGTGCTTCGAGCTGCCATCACCGCAGCCTACCGGCGCCCGGAAGCGGACGCCGTACCGATGCTGCTCGAGCAGGCTCGCCAGCCGGTAGAAATGGCGCAAGCGTCTCACCAGTTGGCTTACAGCATCGCCCAGAAGCTGCGTAACCAGAAAAGCGCCGGCGGCCGTCAGGGGCTTGTGCAAGGCCTGCTTCAAGAGTTCTCGCTGTCGTCGCAGGAAGGGGTGGCGTTGATGTGCCTGGCCGAGGCTCTGCTGCGCATCCCCGACAAAGGCACCCGTGACGCCTTGATCCGCGACAAGATCGCCAATGGCAATTGGAGCCAGCACCTGGGGCAGAGCCCGTCGATGTTCGTCAACGCCGCCTCGTGGGGCCTGCTGATCACCGGCAAACTGGTGTCGACCCACAATGAGGCGGGCCTGTCATCCTCACTCAACCGCATCATCAGCAAGAGTGGCGAACCGCTGATTCGCAAGGGTGTGGACATGTCCATGCGCCTGATGGGCGAGCAGTTCGTTACCGGTGAAACCATCGGCGAGGCCTTGGCCAATGCGGCACGTCGCGAAGCAAAAGGCTTCCGCTACTCCTACGACATGCTCGGTGAAGCCGCACTGACCGAGCACGACGCGCAGAACTACCTTGCCGCCTACGAACAGGCGATCCATTCCATCGGCAAGGCCTCGCACGGCCGTGGCATCTATGAAGGCCCCGGCATCTCGATCAAGCTCTCGGCACTGCACCCACGCTACAGCCGCGCTCAATACGAGCGGGTGATGGAAGAGTTGTACCCGCGCCTGCGCTCGCTGACCCTACTGGCCAAGCAGTATGACATCGGCCTGAACATCGACGCTGAAGAGGCCGACCGCCTGGAGCTGTCGCTCGACCTGCTCGAGCGCCTGTGCTTCGAGCCAGCGCTGGCCGGCTGGAACGGTATCGGCTTCGTCATCCAGGCCTACCAGAAGCGCTGTCCATACGTGATCGACTACGTCATCGACCTGGCCAAGCGCAGCCGCCATCGCCTGATGATCCGCCTGGTCAAGGGCGCCTATTGGGACAGCGAGATCAAGCGCGCCCAGATCGACGGCCTGGAAGGCTACCCGGTCTACACCCGCAAGGTTTACACCGACCTGTCCTACATTGCCTGCGCCCGTAAGCTGCTGTCGGTACCGCAAGCCATCTACCCACAGTTCGCCACCCACAATGCTCACTCACTGGCGGCCATCTACCATATTGCCGGGCAGAACTACTACCCGGGCCAATACGAATTCCAGTGCCTGCATGGCATGGGCGAGCCACTGTACGAGCAGGTTGTCGGTAAAGTCTCGGAAGGCAAGCTGAACCGCCCGTGCCGCATCTATGCACCGGTCGGCAGCCACGAAACCTTGCTGGCCTACCTGGTGCGCCGCCTGCTGGAGAACGGCGCCAACACCTCGTTCGTCAACCGTATCGCGGACCGCACCATCACCCTCGATGAGCTGGTCGAAGACCCAGTGCTGCAGGTGGAGAAGATGGCCGGCCAGGAAGGCGCACTGGGCCTGCCGCACCCGCGCATCCCGCTCCCGCGCAACCTGTATGGCACCACCCGCCTCAACTCTGGCGGCCTTGACTTGTCCAATGAGCACCGGCTCGGCTCACTGGCCTCGGCGCTGTTGGCCAGCGCCAACCAACCCTACACTGCCGGGCCAACCTCAAGCAGCGATTGCAGCCGCCCCCGCACCGTCACCGCCGTACGCAACCCGGCGGATCATCGCGACCTCATCGGTCAGGTGTACGAAGCCAACGAAAGCGATGTGCAAAATGCCATCCTGTGCGCCCAGGCCAGCGGCCCGATCTGGCAGTCGACCCTGCCCGCCGAGCGCGCGGCCATTCTGGAGCGCGCCGCCGACCTCATGGAAAGCGAGATGCAGCAACTGATGGGGCTGCTGGTACGCGAATCTGGCAAGACCTTCAGCAATGCGATCGCCGAAGTCCGCGAAGCGGTCGATTTCCTGCGCTACTACGGCGCCCAGGCTGGCAGCTTCAGCAACGACAGCCATCGCCCACTGGGCCCTGTGGTGTGCATCAGCCCCTGGAACTTCCCGCTGGCGATATTCAGTGGCCAAGTCGCAGCCGCCCTGGCCGCTGGCAACACCGTGCTGGCCAAACCTGCCGAGCAGACGCCGCTGATCGCCGCCCAGGCCGTGCGCATCCTCCATGAAGCCGGCGTGCCGACCAGTGTCGTGCAACTGCTGCCAGGCCGGGGGGAGACCGTTGGCGCGGGCCTGGTCGGTGACAGCAGAATCAGGGGGGTAATGTTCACCGGCTCCACCGAGGTCGCCGGGATCCTTAGCCGCAACCTTGCCGGCCGCCTGGATGGCCAAGGCCAGACGCTGCCGCTGATCGCTGAAACAGGCGGCATGAACGCCATGATCGTCGATTCCTCGGCACTGGCCGAACAGGTGGTCGCGGATGTCATCAGCTCTGCGTTCGATAGCGCCGGCCAGCGCTGTTCAGCGCTGCGGGTGCTGTGCGTCCAGGCAGACGTGGCCGACCACGTGTGCCAGATGCTGCGTGGCGCGATGGCCGAATACCGCGTCGGCTCGCCAGAGCGCCTGGACACCGACATAGGCCCGGTGATCGACCGCGAAGCGCGCGACAACATCGTCAACCACATCGAGCACATGCGCCGTAAAGGCCGTACCGTCTTCCAGGCTGCCCGGGCCGACGGCCAGTTGCTGCAACGGGGCACGTTCGTGCTGCCGACCCTGATCGAACTGGACAGCCTCAGCGAACTGGAACGGGAAATCTTCGGCCCGGTGCTGCATGTGGTGCGCTACGAGCGCAGCCAGCTCAACCAGCTCTTGGAGCAGATCAACGCCAGTGGTTACGGGCTGACCCTGGGCGTGCATACCCGCATCGACGAGACCATCGCCCAGGTGGTCGATACCGCCCGCGTCGGCAACCTCTACGTCAACCGCAACATCGTCGGGGCCGTGGTCGGCGTTCAGCCGTTCGGCGGTGAAGGCCTTTCGGGCACCGGCCCGAAGGCGGGTGGCCCGCTGTACCTGTATCGCCTGCTCGCCACCCGCCCGCACGATGCCGTGGCGCAGGCCCTGGCTGACGGCGATGGGCATGCGGTTGCAGCCCCCACAGACCTGGAAAATGCGCGCAAGGCATTTGCCGCTTGGGCCGAGCAGAAAGAACCGGAGATCGCCACCCTGTTCGCCCGCTATCTGGCGCAGTCGCAAAGCTACACCACTCACCTGCTCGCCGGCCCCACCGGTGAGCGCAACAGCTACACCCTGCTGCCGCGCGAGGTGGTGTTGAACCTGGCCGAAAACCGCCTGGACCTGCTGGCCCAACTCGCCGCCAGCCTCGCGGTCGGCAGCCGCGTGCTGTGGCTGGATAGCCATCAGGCCCTTCGCGCGGAACTGCCAGCATCGGTGCAGGCGCGTATCGACAGCATCAGCGACTGGACCGACCCGGACACCCATTTCGACGCGATCCTGCACCACGGCGATAGCGATCAGTTGCGCCACGTCAGCCAGCTGTCTGCCCGGCGCCGCGGCGCCATCATCGGCGTGCACGGCCTGGGCCGGGCAGACACCGACATTCCGCTGGAGCGTCTGCTGATCGAGCATGCCCTTAGTGTCAATACCGCAGCGGCCGGTGGTAACGCCAATCTCATGACCATCTGCTAGGCCCCACGATCGGAACCCGCGCAACGCACCCTTGCGCTGCGCGCCTTCGCACTACCACGAGGAACAACCATGAACGCACTTTTCCTGGGCTACGGTCGCATGGGCAGCGCCATTGGCCAAGCCTGGCTCAAGGCCGGCCTGGTCAGCCAGGTCAGCGCCGTTGACCCCTATCTGCAAACAGCCAGCCAAGCCACCCTCTACAGCGACGCCCAGGCCCTGCCTGCACGACCGTTTGACATCATCGTGGTGGCGGTCAAGCCGAACTACGCGTGCGAGGCACTGGCCGCCCTACCCCACGCAGTGCGCGAGCACGCGGTGGTGATTTCTGTCGCCGCGGGTGTGCCCCACGACAAGCTCAGCCTGGCACTGGCTCACAGCTGCCCGGTGGTCCGCGCAATGCCCAACACGCCGGTGCTGGTCAACGCTGGCTGCACCGGCCTGTTCGCCCCCCCTGACCTGGATGCAACCCTGCGCGCGCGGGTGACTCGGCTATTCGAAGCGGTCGGCAGCGCCAGTTGGGTCGAACACGAGGGCCTTCTGGATGCCGTGACGGCGTTGTCCGGCAGCGGCCCGGCCTACTACCACCTGTTCAGCGAAGCACTCGCCGCCGCAGGTGTAGCGCTGGGCCTGAGCCCAGAACTGGCGAAGACCCTGGCAGCGCAGACAGCGCTGGGTGCCGCGACGCTGCAAACCCAGCCAGGCGCAGACTTTGTAGCGTTGCGCACCGCAGTCACCTCGCCCAACGGCACCACGGCGGCGGCGATAGCCTCGTTTGAACACAATGAGGGCTTGCGTCGGCTGGTCGACGCCGCCGTGCAGGCGGCACATTCCCGTTCACAAGCGCTCTCGCGCGAATCTTGAAAGCCTGGGCAGCGGGCGGCCGGCAGGACGCCACCGCTGCCCCACTTAGCCGATGTGCATAGCCTATGAAGCTCCATCAACTGAAAGTATTGGTTACCATCTGCGAGAGCGGCAGCTTTCAGGAAACTGCGCGCTTGCTGCACCTTTCCCAGCCCGCGCTCTCCCGCACCATCAAGGAACTTGAGACGTCCCTCGGGGTGCCACTGTTGGTACGCTCCAACCGTGGCATCACCACCACCGAATATGGCGAACGCCTGGTGCGCAGGGCGCGCCTGATGCTTGAAGAGGCCAGCCGCGCCCGTGAAGAGATCGCGGCGCTCAAGGGCCAAACCCATGGCCGGGTATCGATCGGCCTGTCGCCGGCGACTCCCAGGGCGCAGGTGATCACAGCCATAAATCAGTACAGCGAGCGCTACCCACACGTGCGCCTACGCATTCACGAGATGCGGCCCTCAAAACTGATGGAGAGCCTGCGGGAAGGGCAAGTGGACCTGGCATTGTCCTGCCAGCCGGCAAGCCGATACGGCGATGGGTTTCAATGGACCGAGCTCTACAATCAACCCACGGCGCTGGCGGTGCGCAAAGGCCACCCGCTGCGCAAGGTGCGCTGCCTGGAGCAGCTACGCGAACAACGGTGGCTGTTGCAGGAGCCGCTGGAAAGTTCACAGATCGGTTTGATGTTCGAGCAATATCAGCTCGCACCGCCTGAAAACATCCTCGAATGCTCCGCCGGGATCATCTTCTGCGAACTGGCACGCGCGACTGATGTGATCAGCTATTGGCCGCTTCGCATGCTCGACTACGTCAACCGCACCGACCAGGGGCTGGAAATACTGAACCTTGAGGAGCAAGTGCCCGCGCTCAATATCTCGCTGGTTTATCGAAACCAGGAATTGCTCACGCGAGAAGCCAGGCTACTCGCTGATGAACTCGAGTATGTGTTCGTCAACCCTCAGGCACCGAAGTAAAGCGATCCAGGGCCGCTTCGCGGCCCATCGCCGGCAAGCCAGCTCCTACCGTTACCGCGCATGCCTCAAGAACTGCGCGGGCATCGAGAGAGCTGGCAGCGCCACAAATCACTTCACGTCGGTAATCTGCTGCGCGGTGCCATCGGCGGTTGCGGCCGGGACACTCGCTGCGGCCTTCGCACGGTTGCGTCGGCCCTGGCTGCGTTGCCGCGAAGCCTGTTGCTTGGCATGCAGCGCCTGAGCGGCGGTCACGGTGCCAGCGGGTTGACCATTCAAGTCAAGGCGCGGTGCATTCTCCACCATGGCTGTCCAGTACCGCGCTCCGCGGCACCAGGTAGAAATGCCCAGCTTGAGTTGTTCGCGGGTCAGGCCGAGCAGTTCCAGGTGCTGCTCGGCATCCTTGAAAATACCCTCCTTGAGCGGCACCTTGGGCGCCGGATTGACAGGGAAGGCCAATGGAAAATGCTTCTGCAATGGCCAGATCGCCTGCACTGCAGGGTCCAGGTCGCGAGGCTTCGCCTGGGGGGAAGCCTTGCGCTTGGGGTGTTTACCACCCTCGCCTTTTACCTGCTCTTTTTCCGACCTGAGGCGGTCACGTAGCTCAGCTAGTTGTTCAAAACCCATCGTTCAATTCACTGCTTCGAGGTTGATTGCGTTACGCAAGGATATGCCATGCAAGCCTTGAACGCAGCTAGAACAGGATAAACCGCCGCTCAATGGGGGCTGCGACTAAGCATTCAGCGCCCGTTTCAACACCTCGTAGATCTTGCTGTCACCAGATTGAGCGACGTTGAAACGCAGGTAATCACCCGCACTCATGGACTGGCTGAACGCATTGCCGGGCGCGAGCACCACGCCTTCCTTCAAGCACACCCTGGCCAGCGTCGCTGCATCCTTGCCCTGAGGGAGTTGGCACCACAGGTACATGCCTGCCTGGGGCACCAGCCAAGGCTTGATCCCAATCGCCTGAAGCCTCGCGACTGTTTTGTCCATTTCCTCGGCTAACCTGAGGCGGACACCTTCCATGTGCTTTCGGTACCCGCTATCGGTAATCGCGTGATGAACGATGTCCGCAGCCATGCGCCCACCTCCGAATGTGGTCGCAATCTTGAGGTCGACCAGGCTCTCGATCCATTCCCTGCGCGAAGCGATATAGCCGCACCTGATCGACGCGGAAATGGTCTTGGAAAAACTACCGATCTGGATCACCCGAGCCAGGCCATCGAAGGCAGACAGTCGTGGAGCCGGGCTATGCTCGAAATCAGCAAAAATGTCGTCCTCCACGATGACCAGGTTGGAGGCGTCGGCCAGCTTCAGCAGCCTGTGTGCTGTGACGGGCGACAAGGTGGCCCCGGTGGGGTTGTGGATGCCGGAATTCGTGATGTACAACCGCGGAGCATGCGCGAGCAGCGCGGCGCCAAACGCATCGATATCTGGGCCCCTTGCCGTGTAGGGCACCCCGACGATGTTGACCCTATGTGCCTTGAGCAATGCGTGAAAATTGAAATAACACGGGTCGTCCACCAGCACAGTGTCTCCCGGTTCCAGCAGAAAACGGCAAACCAGGTCGATGGCGTGGGTGCCGGACTCCGTGAGCATGATCTGTTCCAGAGGGGCCTCTACACCGATGCCCGCCAGGCGTCGCGACAGGAATTGCCTGAGAGGCGGATGCCCAAGCGGTGAAGCGTATTCGCTCAGCTTCAACGTGTCAGAACGCGCGACCATTCGTAGCGCTTTACGCATGCCGGCTTCGTACAGCCAGGAGGGGGGTAGCCAACCGCACCCGGGTTTCAACGCATCGCCGGAGGTTTCCAAAGACTGGCGCGAGATCCACAGCGGGTCGACATTACGATCGAGTTTGGGCCCGAGCTCAGTCAGTGCCAATGGCGCAACCGGCCCAGCCACGTAAAAGCCGGAGCCAGGGCGGGCGCTAAGCACACCCTCTGCGCTTAACCGTTCATAGGCCTCCAGAACGGTAGAAACCGATACCTGCATGCTCTGAGCCATTGCGCGAACTGAAGGAATTCTCGCGCCTGGCGTGTAGCTTCGCGAGGCGATCCTGGCCTGGACCTCCCCCATCACAGCTCGGATCCGCGTTCCGTTACGTTTCATCGCACCCTCAACTGTGCTGGATTCACTTGCATAACAGTTCGGTTGAATTGTAGTGGAGTGTACATGGCCTCGGCGAACCCGTCAGTGATGTACTGAGCCCTGACTTATCGAGGACTCACGGATGGACAAAACAACCAGCGGGTGGATAAACGGCTTCATCGGCGTGGCCATATTTGCCGGCTCCTTGCCGGCGACCCGTGTGGCTGTGACGGCCTTCGAACCTACGTTCCTGACATGTGCCAGGGCAACCATTGCCTCCCTGTTGGGTGCGCTGTTCTTGATCGTGCTACGCCAGCCCCGGCCCCAGCGTGGTGACCTGTCGTCACTGGCTGTCACAGCGCTTGGCGTGGTTATCGGTTTTCCGCTGCTGACGGCGCTGGCCCTCCAGCACGTCACTTCTGCTCATTCCATCGTTTTTGTCGGGCTGCTGCCGCTGTGTACTGCAGGGTTCGCCGTGCTGCGGGGCGGTGAACGACCTGGGCCACTGTTCTGGTTGTTCTCGTTGATCGGTGCCGGGCTGGTCGTTGGCTATGCGTTGATGAATGGAGGCGAGGCGTCGGCGCTGGGCGACCTGCTGATGATGGCGGCGGTGGTGGTCTGTGGGTTGGGCTATGCCGAAGGGGCGCGCCTGTCGCGCACGCTCGGTGGGTGGCAGGTGATCAGTTGGGCATTGCTGGTAGCGTTGCCGTTCATGCTGCTGCTGACGATCGCGAATTTCCCGGCGCCCGATGCCTTCGCCCGGGTCAGCACCGGCGCCTGGTTCAGCTTCGCCTACGTTTCGCTGTTCAGCATGCTGATCGGGTTTGTGTTCTGGTACAAAGGGCTCGTCCAGGGCGGCATCGCCGCCGTGGGCCAACTGCAACTCGTTCAACCGTTCATGGGGCTTGGGCTGGCTGCGTTGCTTCTGCACGAGCACGTCAGCTGGGTGATGCTTGTGGTAACGCTGGGTGCGGTCCTCTGTGTTGCCGGAGCCAAGAAATACGCCAGCGCATGACGTTTCGCTGCGGGCTTGCCGCGCGCAGTGCGTTCAGCTCAGCGGTTGCCGCCGGTAAACCAGCGCATGTAAGGGTTCTGTGCGCTGATCGGTGCCAAGGCCCGCGCCTCGCGCATCCAGGCCTGGCGATTGCCGTTGTAAGCCAGCAATGACAGCCCATAAAAACGACGCAGCAACGCCCACTCATCATTCACCGCGGCTTGCACCGAGGGGGCGGCATTCGCCAAGGGCGGCGCCACCCGCAGCGCCAGCAATGCCGGCAGCACGCGGGTGATTTCGCGCGGCCTGACCCACGGCGCATACTCGATCCGGGGCCGATCGTCGGTAACCGGCTGTGCATCGCCGGCATAACGCTCAAGCCCTTGCCTGTCGGTGACCCAAGTGGCCAGCAATGCCTCGACCGAACTCACGCCCACCTGGGCCAAAGCAGCCGAAACCTGGGGTTGCTCGAAGCGCTGGCGGATGCGCGGCACATCCAGCACCATCGGCGTTGCCGAGCCGATCAAGAGCATCTCGTGAAACTCGGTGGTCCACAACGAGGCATGCGGGAACACGTCAAGAAAGCTGCGTACCAGCGAGCGACTGTCCTCGTCGTTCTGAGTGGGGAGCGGTAGCCATTGGGCGACCAGCCCATGCTCCTGCAGGCGCGACGCTGCCAGTTGGTAGAAGTCGCGCGAGTACAGGTTCACCACCCCTGCCGCCGAAGGCGGTGGCGGCTCCAGGGTGATCACGTCGTAGCGTTGCTCGTTACGCAAAAGCTCACGGCGCCCGTCACGCAGGCGAATGTCAAGGCGCGGGTCGTTCACCGCATCGAAGTTACCAGAGAACAGCGGCGCCGCTGCCAGCACCTGCGGCAGCAGCTCGGCAACCACCGGATGCTCCAGCCCTGAATAGCGCAGCATTGCCCCGGCGGTGATCCCGGTGCCGAAGCCGATCACCAGCGCCGAGCGCGGTTCGCCGCGATGTATCAGCAAAGGCAGCAACGCCTGCAGGCGCATGTAGCGCAGTGACGGCATGGCATCCCCAGTGTTGGACACACCCTGGATGTACAGGCGGTTGAACGCTTGGCCCTGACGCTGCTGGTGGACCACCGCTACCGTGCCGCCGCGGCCTTCCTGGTAGAACATCAGCTCGCCACTACGCGCGCCTGGTAACAACTGTGCCAAGCGTTCTGGTGGGGTGAGCGCGCCGGTAACCAGGGTCGCGCCGCCAACCAGCAGGACCGCCGCCCGCATGCCCTTGTGCACGGCCTGGCCGCGCCATGTCGCTACCGCGCCGATGGCCGCCGCCACGCAGGCGAGCACCACCAAGGTTCGCACCAGCCCTATTCCAGGCACCAGGACAAACCCCGTGAGCATGACACCGACGATGCCGCCCAGGGTATTGAGGGCAACCACCGCGCCCACGTCCCGCCCCACTTGGCCACTGTCCACGGCCAGGCGCAGGGCCAGGGGAAACGCCGCCCCGAGCAAGGTGGTCGGGATGAACACCACACACACCGCGGCAGCCGCGAAGCGCGCGCACATCCCTGCCAACTGGCTGCCGGTCAGTTGCAGTACATGGCTTTCCAGCAGGGTCTGCCAGGCCACCAGCCAGCGCCCGAGCCCGGCAATCTGCAACAACGCCAGCAGCCCGGCGCACGCGATCAGCAGGCCGAACAGCCCCCAAGGGTCGCGGATGCGGTCGGCGCGCCGGGCGTACAGCGCACTGCCCAGGACCAGCCCGGTCAGGTAGGTGGCCAACACCACGGAGAAGGCAAACGCGCGGGTACTCATGAACTGCACGATCGATTGCGTCCACACCACTTCGTAACCGAGCGCCACGCCACCTGCCAGGCAATACAGGGCAATGGCCAAGCGAGCCTGCGGCGTGCGCGGCAGCGGGGCCGCAGCGCAAGCAGGCAAGGCCCGCTCATCCCTGCCGCGCCCGCACCAGGCACCCAGCGCGGCCAGCAGATTCAGCGCACCCGCTACGCAGGCGGCCCCGGTGACGCCAAGCTGCGGCAGCAAGACGAATGCCGCCAGCAAGGTGCCGCAGATCGCGCCAGCGGTATTGGCGGCGTAAAGCCGACCGCCCGCCTCCCCCGTCTGTGCATCAGTGGGGGTCAGCGCTCGCACCAGTACCGGCAAGGTGCCGCCCATCAAAAAAGCCGGCAGCCCCACCAGGCTCAATGGCAGCAGCCAGGCCAGCAAACCGACACTCGCTTCCAGGCGGGCAAACAGTGCCGCACTCTGCGCCAGCCCCAGGGTTGCGGCCACCGCCAGCACTGCCACCGCCAACTCCAGCCCCGCATAGAGCTTGACCGGGTGGCGCAACCGGTCAGCCCAGCGACCGAACAGCAGCCCCCCCATGGCCAGCCCGGTAAAAAACGCACTGATGCCCGCGGTGATGGCATACACCTCAACCCCAACCACCAGAGACAACTGCTTGACCCAAAGCACCTGATAGATCAGCGCTGCACCGCCAGAAACGAACAGCAGCGCCGCAGGCAGCAGCCATGGCAACGGTGCCTGCGTTTCGGTGGTGCTGGAACTGTCAGCGCGGGGAAGGTTCACGACTGCGGGCATCGATAAGCCTTAGCGGACCCACACGTCTGTCCGCACTGGGTAGGAAAGAATGCGCCCGCCAACGGCGGGCGCGGGCATCGCGTTTACTGCTTCATCTTCTCTTCGATCTTCTTGTCCACGTCAGCACGAATCTGGTCGATGCTGAAGCTGGCCGGACGCTGGCTGGGCGGGTATTCCACGAACGTCTGCAAGAACGCGGCAGCCTTGCGGGTCCCCTGGAAGATCAGGTAGTCGTTCTTGGTCACCCAATCGTAGTACTGGTTGGAGACCACATCGGCGCGCTCATACGGGTCCATACGCAAGTTGAAGATCTTGGGCACCCGCAAGCAAGTGAACGGTTCGCTCCAAACCGCGAAACCACCGGGGGCACGCTGTTCGCAGAACACCAGCTTCCAGTCGCCGAAGCGCATCGACACCAGTTCACCGTCATCGTTGAAGTAATAGAACTCGCTACGTGCGCTCTTGTCCGCTTTGCCGGTCAGGTAGTCCAGCTGGTTGTAACCGTCCAGATGCACCTTGAAGTTCTTGCCACCCACATCGGCGCCCTTGAGCAAGCGGTCCTTGATGCCCGTGTCACCGGCTGCGGCCAGCAGTGTCGGGAACCAGTCCAGCCCCGAGAACATCTGGGTGGACACCGTGCCCGGCTTGACCTTGCCAGGCCAACGGATCATCGCCGGCACGCGGTAGGCGCCTTCCCAGTTGGAGTTCTTCTCGTTGCGGAACGGTGTGGTCGCGGCATCAGGCCAGGAGAACTGGTTAGGGCCGTTGTCGGTGGTGTAAACCACGATGGTGTTGTCGGCGATCTTCAGATCATCGAGGGTCTTGAGCAGTTTGCCCACGTCACCGTCGTGCTCCACCATGCCATCTGCATACTCATTGCCCTGCATACCGCTCTGCCCGCGCATCGACTCGCGCACGTGGGTATAAAGGTGCATACGGGTGGTGTTCATCCACACGAAGAACGGCTTGTCAGCCTTGGCTTGCTTGTCGATGAAGTTGATTGCCGCCTGGGTGGTCTCGTCGTCGATGGTCTCCATGCGCGACTTGGTCAACGCACCGGTATCCTCGATCTTGCCATCGGCGCTCGACTTGATCACACCCCGTGGCGAGGTAGCCTTGACGAATGCCTCGTCATCCTTGGGCCACAGTTCACGCTCCGGCTCTTCCTCGGCGTTCAGGTGATACAGGTTGCCGAAAAACTCGTCGAAGCCATGATTGGTCGGCAGGTATTCATCCCGGTCGCCCAAATGGTTCTTGCCGAACTGGCCAGTGGCATAGCCCTGCGCCTTGAGCGCCTGGGCAATGGTGACATCGCGCGCCTGCAAACCCACGGGCACACCCGGCATGCCGACCTTGGACAAGCCGGTGCGCAGCGGTGTCTGCCCGGTGATGAAGGAAGAACGCCCAGCAGTGCAGCTGTTCTCGGCGTAATAGTCAGTGAACAGCATGCCTTCCTGGCCGATGCGGTCAATGTTGGGCGTCTGATAGCCGACCACGCCCTTGCCATAGGCGCTGATGTTGGTCTGGCCAATGTCATCGCCGAATATCACCAGGATATTGGGCTTTTCCGCGGCGGTTGCCGTGCACACGCTCACCGCTGCAGTAGCGGCTAGCGCGAATGAGGTTATCCATCTTCTGCTGGACTTCATGGGGCGGTTTCTCCGTATCACGTCTGCTGGCGTTGGCCACGACTACGTGCACGATCGACCTACTGCTTGGCTGGTTCCCTGTGCCCTGCGGTTCTCTTTCATTGAGCCTGGTTGCTTTCGAATGGGTAGATGCGCTGCCACTCACGGGCCATATCGACCACGGTCCAGTTCGCACCCTTGGCGGCATCCAGCGCCTTGTCCAAGCGCCCGACCTTGCTGTCGCGGTCATAGGCCCATTCGCGTGTCGCGTCGGTGTGATGGACCAGGCCGGCAAAGCGCTTGCCGTCGCCAGCCATGGTCCATTGCAGCATTTGCAAGTCGCCGTCGGAGTTGCCAAAGGCGAAGATCGGGCGACGGCCGATATGGGCATCGATGCTCACCGGCTTGCCTGGGCCATCGTCGTTGTGCAGCAACTTGGGCAGACGTTCGATCGACAGTGTGCCGTTGTCATCGATGAAGCGAGCCTCCAGCGTGGTGCCGATCACCTGCTCTGGCGGCACCCCGTAGACTTCCTCTGCGAATGCACGCATGAATGCCACCTCACCGCCCGAGACGATGTAGGTCCTGAAACCGTTGGCCCGCAGGTACTGCAAAAGTTCGAGCATGGGCTGGAAGACCATCTCGGTGTACGGCCTGTGGGTGCGAGGGTGTACGGCCGTTGCCAGCCAACGCTGGGTATTGGCGATAAACGCCTCGGTGCTGACCCCGGCATGAGTGGCGGCGACGATCTTGAGCATGCCGTCCATGCCGCTGTCACTCAAAGCCTTCTGGTCGCCCTCCAGAACGGCCTTGAACGGCTGCTGGCTGGTCCATTCCGGGTGTTGCGGTGCGAGCCTCTTGACCTCATCAAGGGCAAACAACACCTCAAAATACAGCGGCTGCTCGCTCCATAGCGTGCCGTCATTGTCGAAGACGGCAATGCGCTCGGCCTCGGGCACATAGTCTTCACTGCCTTCGGTGGTCACAGCGCCCACGAACGCTTCGATGGCTTGCCGTGAGGGGCCATCCCGCCAGGAAGGCAGCGCATTGGCCGCCTGCACCGCCAGAGGCAACACGAGCAACAAGGCCAACCACCAGCGCGCACGGTGTAGAACGAGCATGAAGTATCCCTTCTCAGTGCTGCCTATCACTTCAGGCAAAGACTCATGGGTTGAGTGGTTTCAAGCCTTCAGGGTGGCTGACCTGCCGCCCGCTCACTGCCGCTCGCCGCAAGGCTGGTAGGATCGGGCTCAGTGACGGCGCGCTCTGGCGTACTTCACGGCCATTGCCGTAGCGGTTCTGGAGCCAGTCTAGTAGACGTATTCGCAATTGGGGCGGCAAAGCTGAGGAAAATGCTGACACTGTGCGTTGCCCGGTAGCCCTGCGAATCCACAGGTACAGCCCGTCGAGCTGCGGCGGGTCTTGCGCAAGTTGAGCACGCGCCTGCCGCCAGGCATGCTCAGCAGAGTGCAACCGCGCCATACGCCGCGCTGCTTGCCAGCTTTGCAAATGCCGCCACACCGCCCATAGCCACGGCCGTGCAACGTAAATCAGCGCCCCGCCAAGCAGCAGCAAGCCTGCAGCCCACAACCAGTGGCCAGGCAGGCGCAACTGTGCCTGACGGCCGAGCGCGCGCAGGTCCTGGTCGATGGAAAACGGCGCTTTGTAACCACCCTCGATGGCGGTGACGTCGATCGGGGGCAACGTTGCTTGCCTGGCCTCACCCGTCGCCGCATCCCACCACTGCAGTTCGATCGCGGGCAGCTGGTAACGTCCGGCGGCCGATACCACATAGCTCACACTGTCCTCGCGCTGGCCGCCGGTCGAGCCCCCTCGCCCATCGCTTAGCGGCGCAACACGAGGGGTTTGCACATAGCGTTTGAGGCCTTCGATCTCGATCAGCGGTGGCGGTGGTATGAGCATCGCCTGCGCACCTTCGGCTCGCGTCACCACCCGACGGGTAATGCTGTCCCCTGCACGCAGCGGTGAATGCGACAGCTGCGTTTGTTGCTCAAGGCTGACCTTGCGTGCCACCAGGCGGTGCACGGTCGCATCACCGGCGAGTGCCTTGGCGACGAATGAAAGCGGCGCGCTGGCCAGTGTGACCGGCGCATCCGACTGGCCGGGGAACACCTGAAAGGTTTGCGCAGGAAGGGTGAAGGCCTGGGCCGTTTGCGGGGTGATCTGATAGGTATAGCGCAGGCCGAAGAAGGCCTTGCCGTCGAGCCGTTCGTTCAGATGCTGCGCTTCTCCGCTGGGTGCGCTCACCGTAGCACCCGGCAACTCGATCACCGGCAGCACGGCCGGCTGGGTGAACCAGGTGTCTACCAGCAGATCGACCTGCAACTCGAGCGTCGCGCCTACCACCGTGTCGCCGGCCGGCAGCAGGCGCGCCTGCACACGAGCCTCGGGTGCCGCGACCGCGAGCAATGGCAGGTAGAGCCCTAGCAGCAACAGCATGCGTTTCATCAGCTGCCCTCCGCTGTGTGTCGTGAGGCATCCTGAAGCAGGAACTTGCGCCTGAGGAACTGCGCCGGCGACGTCGTCAGGTTATTCAGCCAGACCTGGTCCGAAGCGGCCTGCGGCGTTTGCTGCTGCTTTTGCCGGGCGCCTTTGGAAGGCGTCTGGTCCTCCACCACCTTGTCGGCCTTCTCGTCGGGTGTGCCTGCCTTTTGCTGGTCTTCATAGTCTTTGAGCAGCGCCTGCGCCAGTGCCAGGTTGGCACTGGCCTCGGGGAACGCAGGCTGGCGCTGCAAAGCCTGTTGGTAGGCCTGAACCGCCTGGGGAAACTTGAACTGGCGCACGTAGATATTGCCCCGGTAGAAAAAAGCCTGGGCGGTGTCGAGCTTGCCGAGGCTGGCCAAGGCAACGTCATAGTCGGCGGCGGTGTAGGCAGCCAGGCCTTTCCAGTAAGGGTCGTTGAAATGCGCTGCGGCCTGCGGGTAATGGCCATGCTCGAAGGCCCAGCGGCCCTGCTGGTCAGGGGTGAAGAAGGCATCCGCGACAGGCCCGGCCCGCGCGCTTTGCGGCTGCGTGCCCAACACTACCGCCACCAGCACGGTGGCCATCCAGTGCACCTTCCAGCCACGGCGCAGGCACAGCAGCGCAAGCAGCGCCAGCGGCCAGCACAGCCAGTAGCCGGCGTCCTTCCAGTGCACCTGCTGCGGGTCGCCTTGGGCTGCCTGAAAATGCTGCTGCGCATGCAGTTCGATCCAGTCCAGGTCATCGTCGCTCAGGGTCAGGCTGCCCAGCGGGCCGTTGACGGCGTCGGCCAACTGCCTCAAGCCCTGCTGGTCGAAGTCCGCCTGCAGCGGGCGCCCTTCGGCATCGACCCGGGTACGGCCCTGGGCGTCATGCACAACCCCGCTGTCTTGGCTGCCCACGGCCAGGACCATCACCTGCAGGTCGCTGCCTTTGAGCGCGCCCGTCAGTGCCGACAATTGCCCGGCATCGGCGCCATCGGTCAGCAGCACCAGCGTACCGGGCACCTGCTCGGCTGCCAGCAAGCGTTTCGCCACGTCGATCACCCCTGCTACATCCTTGCCAGGTTGCGCGATCAAATCGGTGGTCAGTGCTTGCAAGAAGGTGTCGAGCAACTGTGGGTCTTCGGTGGCGGGCAGCACCAGGTGCGCGCTGCCGGCATACGCGATGAGCGCTGTGCGTGCCCCTGCGCGGCGCATCACCAGGTCGTGCAAGGTATGTTTGGCGGCTTGCAGGCGGGATGGGGGTACGTCGTCGGCATCCATCGACGGCGACAGGTCCAGCGCCAGGATCAGCGGCGCACGGTTGTCGACGAACGCGGGGATGTCGCGCTGCCAGGTCGGCCCCGCGGCGGCCAGGGCACCCAGGCCGAGCAGTGCTGCCAGCAGGTGAACGGGCCGTAACCGCGCTTGCTCCTCGGGGGTGATGAGCAGATGCTCGACCAGGTGTGGAGCGATCACGCCGTGCAACTGCCGCTTCAGGTCATTGCGCCGCTGCCAGGCCCAGGGCAGCAGCGCGGCCGGTAGCCACAGTAACAACCAATAGGGGCGCAGCAGGTGCAAGGCACTAAGGTCGATGTCCATTCATGGCCTCCCCTGCGCAGGCTGTGCCCGCAACGGGCCAGCCACGGCTGCCAGGCTATGCCCCAAGGCCAGTAACAGCAAGGCCGCCCCCAGGGGCCACCAGAATAGGTCACGCTTGGGCTGGTGGCTGAAGGTCTTCACGCTGTGCGGGGTGATCCGGTCCAGCGTGGCATACACCTGGGCCAGCGCGCCCCGGTCGTCGGCGCGGAAGAACCTGCCACCGGTGGTGCGTGCGATGCCCTCCAGCGCTTGCAGATCGACCTTGTCTTCACCGCTGGCCTGGGGGTCGCCGATCCCAATGGCATGTACCACGATGTTCCGCTCACTGGCCAAGCCTGCCGCGTGTGCGGGTGTGATCGCACTACCGGTGTCATTGCCGTCACTCAGTAGCACCATCACCTTTTCCTGCTCCTTGGCCTGATCCAGCAGCTTGATGGCAAGGCCAATGGCATCGCCTATGGCGGTGTTCGGCCCGGCCATGCCCACCCCGACTTCATCGAGCAGCAGCGAGAGACTGGCGTGATCGAGGGTCAGGGGCGACTGTGGGTAGGCGCCGGTGCCGAATACGATCAAGCCGATGCGGTCTTGCTTGCGCTGGGCGATGAAGTCGCGCACCACCGCTTTCACCGCGCTCAACCTGTCCACTTGCTGGCCATTGGCGTCGGTAAAGTCCTTGGCCTGCATGGACTGAGAAATATCGATCGCCAGCAGCATGTCGCGGATGGGCTGCTCACGCTCGATGGCCTTTTCCACCAGTACGGGCCGCGCGCAGGCGGCCAGCAGAAGGCCCCATACCAGCAGGTTCAAAAGCACTTGCCAGCGCCCACCCGAGGGTGGCGTGGTGCCGGGGAGCTGGTTCACCGCACGGCTCATGGCGAAGAAAAACGGCACCCGCAATGCGCTGCGCGCCTCGTGATAGGGGCGCATGAAGCGGTAGGCCAGCCAGGGCAAGGGCAGCAACAAGAACACCCACAGGTAATCAAACTGCCACATGGTGAGCCTCGATCCAGCGCCTGCAGGTGTTCACCAAGGTTCGCAGCTCAGGCTCGCCGATTGCCTGCACCTGCAGGTCTGGCGCATAAGCCAGCGTGTGCAGTTGCGCGGCGAACTGCTCAGGCAAGGCAAAGCGTGCCCGCTGCTGCAAAAACACCTGCCATTGCTGGCCTGACAGGCCGCGCACCGCTGGCGCGTCTGGCATGGAAAGCGCTACCCGCTTGAGCAACGCCGGTAATTCACGCAGCGCTGGCAAACGCTGCTCGGGATGGGCCTGCGCCGCAACAAGGGCGTCGAGCCGCTGCAACGCCTCACGTCGATAACGATCACGCTGCCAGCGCCGCCAGGCATACACGGCATACGCGAGCCCTACCACCACCACAACGGCCAGCAATACCGCCCAACCCCAGGTTTGCGGGGCATAACTGAACGGTGGCACCGGCAACGGCAGCTCCTTGAGCTGGTCGATGGCGGCAGGCGACGGCCGGGCGCTCATCGGCCACTGCCCCCAAGCCGCCCCAGTTCACGCTGCACCTGGCCCAACACCTCATCGCCGGTACTGATCATCATCAGCGGTATCTGGCTGCGGCGCAGCAACTGCGCCACTTGCTCAAGGCGCCCGGAGAGAAAATCGCCCAGCGGCCGGTGCACCTGGCGCCGCCCGATTTCAAGGTCGATCTGCATCTCGCCCTGGGTTACGCTCAAACGCCCCTTGTCGGGGACATCCAGCGCGATAGGGTCATACACCTGCATGGCGATCACGTCATTGTGCGCGCCCAGTTGCCGCAACAGCTTCAAGGTCTGTTCCGTCACCCCGGCAAAGTCACTGATGATGCAGACCAGCGCATCATGCCCGGCCAGGCCGATGACGTTGCGCAGCGCAGTGTCGAGTTGCCCCTCTTGCTCGCTGTCCGGGCCTGACGCGCTAAGGCGGTTGTTGCTGCGCACCACTGCCGCGCACAGGGCCTGCACCCGTGCGCGGCTGCGCAGCGGCCTGATGTGCACCACTTGCTGATCATCGAATACCAGCCCGCCCACCCGATCACCGGCCTGCAGGGCTATCCATGCCGACAATGCGGCAAGCTCGGCAGCGGTGACTGACTTGAAACTGCGCCGGGAGCCGAAATACATATTCATGCGTTGATCGACCAGCAGCAGTGTCGGCCGGTCGCGCTCTTCGGTGAAGGTGCGCACGAACGGCTTGCCGTAGCGTAACGATGCGCGCCAGTCGAGGTGGCGCAGATCATCGCCAGGTATGTAACGGCGCAGCTCATCGAAGCTCAAGCCGCGGCCACGCAGGCGTGAGGCGTGATTGCCCGCCAGGATGCTTGCCAGCGGCTGACGCGCCAGGAAGCTCAAGCCGCGCACGCGGTATTCGAACGCCATCAGCTGGCTGAGCGAGGCGTAGACGAAACCATCCTGGGTCGGTTGCATGGGCTCGCTCCGTTCAGGCCGGGATGGCGACCGTGTCCAGCAGCCGGTCGATCACCTGGTCGGCGCCGATGCCATCGGCAACCGCGTCGTAGGAGAGCTGCAATCGGTGGCGCAACACCGGATGGACCACTGCTCGTACATTGTCCGGGGTGACGTACCCCTGCCCGGCCAGCCATGCGTGGGCACGCGCCACTCTGTCCAGGCTGATCCCGCCACGTGGGCTGGCGCCGATCTTGATCCAGCGCGCAAGGTCCGGATCATGCTCGACCGGGTGGCGGGTGGCGTTGATCAAGTCGATCAGGTAACGATCGATCGCCGGCGACACTTCAATGCCCGCGATCGCACTGCGTGCGGCGAACACCACGTCCTGGGGCAGACGCCCAGGCGCCTGGTGCGGGTGGCCTGCCTGTTGTTCCTCGTTGCGCACCAGGCGCAGCACCCGGGTTTCATCCTCCACCTTGGGATAGTCCAGTTGCAGCTTCATCAGGAACCTGTCCATCTGCGCCTCGGGCAACGGGTAGGTACCCTCTTGCTCGATGGGGTTCTGGGTCGCCAGCACCATGAACAGGTTTGACATCGGGTAGCTCTGACCGGCCACGGTAATCTGGCGCTCCTCCATGGCTTCAAGCAGGGCCGCCTGAACCTTGGCCGGGGCGCGGTTGATCTCATCGGCAAGAATCACGTTGCCGAACAGCGGCCCGGGTTGAAACTTGATCTCGTTGCCCTGTGCGGTCTGCTGGAGGATTTCGCCACCGGTGATGTCCGACGGCAGCAGGTCGGGGGTGAACTGGATGCGCCGCATGCTGGCCTCCAGGTGGGTGGCCAGCGCCTTGACGGTACGCGTTTTGGCCAGCCCCGGCAGGCTTTCCAGCAATACGTGACCATTGGCCAGCAAGCCAAGAATCACATGCCGGATGGTGTCGGCCTGGCCCAGCACGCTCTGCGCCACACTGGCTTCGAGTTCAGCAATTTGCTCGCGTATATCCACTGCTCGGTCCTTGTCAGTCGGAGCATCGACACGAGGCCCCACGGATGTTCGCAACTGCTCGAAGGCGACGAGGTAAATCTAGCCGCTCACAGCGCCATCGCCAGCTCAGTTGGTGCTTTCGTACTTTTGCCAGTACGGCTCGATGCCTTGCAGGCGTGAATCGTCAGGGGCCGCTTTGCGCATCCGTTGCACATAGGCATAGGCTTCGCTGCGTTCACCGGCCAAGGCATGCAGGTAGATCAACGAGTACAGAAGGTCGGCGTTATCCGGTGCCTGCTCAAGGCCACGCTCCAGCGCCGCCAAGGCCTCATCGCGACGGTTCATGCGCGACAGCAGCAAACCTTGGTTGTAGCGAATCCGCGCATTGCCTGGCAGCGCGACCGCTGCCGACTCCATCAAGCCCACGGCCTCTTCGGGCTGGCGTCGCTCCACCAGCAGCAGGGCCAGCATGTACGCCAGGTTGCCGTGATCGGTCGTCGACATCTTTTCCAGCGCCAGGCCTGCGCGCAGTACGTTTTCCGCTTCATCGAGCTGGCCCTCGGCTGTGGCGAGATTGGCCAGGTTGACCCGCGCCGGCACAAAGTATGGGTCAAGGCGCAGTGCCTGACGGTACTGCTCCATGGCTTCTTGCTGACGCCCCTGGCGGCTCAACAGAACGGCCAGGTTCAAGCGCCCGCCTGGCAGGTCTGCATTGCCACGCAGGCGCGCCTCGTAGTCTGCCAGCGCTGTGCTGAACGCCTCCTTCGCCTGGGCCGGCAACTGCGTGCTGGGCACATCCGCAAGCGCCCGCACTGCCTCATCGCGCACCGCCAGGTAGGGGTCTTCGAGCAGGGGCAACAGCGGCTTGAGGCGCTGCTCTGGCGGCACGCTCGAGAACCCAGACATGGCATAGGCACGCACCAATGGGCTCGGATCGTTCAACGCCCAGCCCAGGCTGATGAGGGCTTGAGGGCCCAGGTCAGCCATCTGTTCGACGGCAGTGGCGCGCACGATGCTTGGCTTGGTCTTGTCTGCCAGCACCGTGCCCAAAAGGCTCAATGGGATACCTTGGCCATTGCGCACCGCCTGGAACGCCTCGCCAAACAAAACCGGGCGCTGCGGCTTGCCAAACCACTGCTCGATCGCCTTGGCGGCCCAAGCCGGTTGCTGGTCTTGGTGGCAAGCCGTGCAGGCATCGGGGCTGTCGACCTTGCTGGCGAGGTCCGGACGCGGGATCCGCAAGCTGTGGTCGCGCCGGGGGTCGACGACCATGTAGGTCTTGGTCGGCATGTGGCAACTGACACACTGGGCGCCAGGGCTGCCGGCGACGTGGTGATGGTGCGCGGGCGTATCATAGTCCTTGGCCTGCAGGGTGGCGAAGCGGGCTACCGGTGGATTGCCGTTGTGGCATTGCAAGCACAGCCCGTTGCCTTCGACCTTGACCTTGGCGGTATGAGGGTTGTGGCAGTCGGTGCAGCCCACCCCTGCGTTGTACATCTTGCTTTGCGTGAAGGAGCCGTACTCGTACACCTCACCGTCGATCTGGCCGTCTGCGTGATAAAGCCCCGCGCGCAATGTTGCCGGCAGGCTCTGGTCGAGCTGCGGATGACCGGGGAGCTGGCCCACGCCAAGGGTCTGCCGCCGGCTGTGGCAGAACGCACACTGCTCGACCAGGCCCTCACTGCCCAACGCCTTGTAATCGACAGCCAGGCCCATGTCCTTGGCCGACGCATCGGCTTGCTCAGCGGATGTGGCTTTGTTCGCCCAATCGACATGGGCCTGGCCAGGCCCATGACAGCTCTGGCAGCCAACGTTCTGCTCTTTCCAGGTGGACGCGAAGCTGTCCTGGCGATCGTCGTAGTGCTTGATCAAACGCGTGGAATGGCAATCGGCGCACATGCCGTTCCAGTTCTGGTAGCGACCGGTCCAGTGCAAAGGGTCATCGGGTGCAAAACGTTGCCCAGGGTAGAGCGAGAACCAGCGTTGCCCGCCCTCGCCCTTGGCTCTGCTGTCCCAGGCGATGGTCAACGCCTGCAGGCGGCCCCTGGGCAGTGCAACCAGGTACTGCTGCAGCGGATAGTGGCCGAAGGTGTAGATGATTTTAAAGTCTGCCGGCTGGCCATCCTCACCTTCGGTATTGACGTAAAAGCCGCCGTGCCTGCGAAAGAAACGCGCCGAGACCCCGGCCTCGTCGAAGCGCGCGTCGTTGAAATTGCCAAGCACATTGGTCTCGTTGGCGTCGCGCATCGCCCAACCGTGATCCGAGTCCTTCCAGGCCTTGGCCTGGTCAACGTGACAGCCAAGGCAAGTAGCGGCAGCCACATAGCCTTCGGATTCGGTCGAAAAGGCGGGTGCAGCCCCCGCCTGCTCGGCACACAGCGCAGTGCCCACTGAGCCAACCAGGCAGGTGATCAAAACTGCAGACCAGGACAAGGCCTTCAATGCCAAGCCCAGAATATTGCCTTTGTCGCGACGCCCCATCCTTAGCTCCGTGATCAATAGAATCAGCAACCCTTGCGTTGTTCTTGCAGGCGTATTAGCGATGCCGGCGTGCATTACCTTGGAAAAAGCAGCGTTACAGCAAACCGAAAGCCCCAGCCTTCGGGGCCATTATCCGGTGAGTCGAGCCAATAACGCGGGCCCGCCTGGACGGTAATGGGGTGCCCACCCACTTTCAGTAGTTGGGTCACCATCAGGTTGATTGGAATTGACCATTGTTTGGATTGCCAGTCGTAGGTCGACTCACTGTTGATGCCAAATGTGGTCAAGGCGCTGTTCGTGTAGGAAAGAAACGGCTGCATGAACGTCTGGTTGACCTTCTCCTTGCCATCTGCAGGGCTGCCCTCCAGCCCCCAGATATGGTTCGCCAGTATCCCGTGCGTCCACCCGTTGGCTTGCTTCAAGGCTACCGCTGTCGGTCCGAGCCCCCACTGTTCACTGCTCAGCACGTCGTTGCTGCCTGTTGGTATCAACAGCGCCGGCCCTGCGCCCAGTATCCAGCCACTGGCCGTGGGTTGTTTCGGTGAGAAGAAAAAGCTTTGGGTCACATCGCCCACACCGGAGGTGTCCGCCGCGCCACCCAAACCGTGTTGGTCGACGACAGGCAGGATGGTCCTGGAGATCAGGTTCCAGTCATCATTCAGGCTGAACGGCAGCACGGGCTGGATATTGGTCAGGCTGCGCTTGCCCTCGCCATTGGGACCCAGTTTCTGGTCCCAGTTATATTGCACCGGCAAGCTGTACATGGCCGCAACCGGGTTCAGCGCCTTCTTGGCAAGCTCTGCCGAATCCTCTGCTTGGCCTTGGCCGGCGTGCGCCAACAAAGCAAGCGCGTAAAGCGGGTAACCGTTCTTTTTCAACGCGGTGTCTCCCGTCAACTGCAAGCCAAGTGGCCAAACCGGATCAGTCGTTCGGCTATCCGCTGTGTTTAGGCATGTCGGGCTGTTTTGGCGGCAGCGGCCCAATGAACATGCGTTTAAGGCGCTCGCGGCCAATGACGCGCGCCAGTTCAGCGATGACGCAATACATGAATATCAAGGTGATCAACAGGATCTGAACCGCCCAGAAGCGAGGCCAGTTAATGGATGACCACAACAGCGCGTTGGCATCCATCACGCCAGCCGCCTCTTTCCAATACTCGTACAGACGCTCCAGGTAGTGGACGATCAGCGCGACCAAGGCATACATGCAGGTCTTCCAGGCGACGTTCCAGATCAGTGGCTTGTCGGGGAAGCGATTGATGAAAGGCAGCATATCCGCCACCAGCACGGACTTGCCCAATATCAGCGCGGCGATCAGGACCGACGCTGAAACAGGCAGCTCCACCCCTGACCCTTTGATCATCAGCGCACGAATCAGCGCAACGATGTGCAGGATCACGAAAAAAAACACGGTGGGAGGAAGCACTTTCAGGAATTCATGTTTGAGCTTGAGCATGACCGTTTTCATCGGGGCATCCTTGAAACTTCGAGTCCGTGCATCAAACGCCGATGCCCCCTGCCGCGCAGCCACGGCAGGGGGAACATTCGGGCTATTTTTTCAAAGCCTTGAATGAACTGACCATGTCCTTGGCCCAGCCATCGAGCACGGCACGTGCGTCCGTGGCCTGCATGACCTGCGAGGCGTTGTCCAATTCAGTACCTGCTCCTTTGCGTACCACTTGGGCCACTACCTCGTTGGAGTTTCCGTCAATGAATGCGGCCTCGGTGGCCACGCTGGTGTCTTGATCGCGGATCCCCGTCGCCGTGCTGATGCCGGCGGCCACCAACGCGATCGGGATAACTTCATACGGGCGCAACCCCTTGGTTTTAGCGCTTACCCCAGTGATCGCCGGGCGCACCACCAGCACACCTGGCCCAGGGCTGGTCGCCAGCGGCAGCACGGTGGAAAACTGGTTTTTCAGCGCCTGATCGTAGTATTGGGTTATGCCTTGCAAGGTTTGCTGCGGAATTTTCGCAGTGGGTTGCGGCTTGGGATAAAACTGGCTGGGTTCGATATAGACGCTGGTAAATTGGTTGGCAGTGATGCCCGGCTTGATCCAGCGCATAACCTCCGCACCTGATGGTGACTTTTCCTCTTTGAGTTTGCTGTAGTCCTTCAGAAACCCGGAGTAATCATCAGGCTCCACGTATTTGCTCGCACAGCCATGCAGCAACAGCGATGCGAGGCACACGGTTGCAATAAGCGACCTACTTTTCATGCAACTTCTCCTTCCACGTTGAAGCGGTTATCGAGGATGAAAACCTTCAGAATCGCCACGTTGCACCGCCGCCGATGACGTGCAAGGCGGCGTTGTCGAAACTGCCTGACAACGTATCGCCGGAGCGTGCCTTGGTCTGCTCCACGTCCATATCGCCGAGCCAGAGCAGCGTGTAGGCCAGGTGCAGGTCCAAGCCTTCTTCAACCTGATAGTTCACCCCGGTCGCGAAGCGCCACGTCTCGCCCATCGGGTTGTCCACGGTGCGGTCCTTGTCATCGACGGCCGAGCTGTCATACCCCACCCCAACGCTCCAGCGCAGCTGGCGGGTCATTTGGTACTGCGCGCCGAGTGAGGCGTGCCAGGTATCCTTGTACTTGCGATCGACCGTGCGGCTGACACCGGCGGCATTGGCATCGACCTCCACGCCGATATCCCCGAAATCGCTCCAGTCCTGCCAACCCACGCTGCCAAGCAACGTCCATTGCTCGTCCAACTGGTGGGCCACGCTGAACGTCGCGGTCTGCGGCACGTTCATGTCCAATTCCAGGGTGTCCACCGCCAAGCGGTTGAGGGCGGCGTTGATGAGGGGGTTGTTGATGCCGCTGACATGCGGGCTGTCCTCGAACTCCAGCTTCACCTTGCTGGTGTAGGCCAGGCCCATGCGCGTGCGGGGGGCGACCTGGTAGAGCACGCCCAGGTTCACACCCATGCCGAAGTCGGTGTCCTTGTATTCGAGTTGGCCATCGGGCCGCTCGACCAAACCCAGCAGGCTGTTGTTGACGGCCATCTCAGTGCGGTAATAGCCCAGCATCATGCGAGGGCCGATGCCGACAGTGAGGTCATCGGTGAACTTGTAGGCAAAGGTGGGTTGAAACGAGACGCCGATCACAGCCGCTTCCTGGGTGAAGTACCGCCCTGCCCAGTCGTCGTCGTAGTTCAGTGCCAGGCCGAAGTTGCCGTACATGCCGAATCCGATCGCCGAACGGTCATCGAGTTGGTGGCTGATGAACAGGCTGGCGCCCGGTAGATACTGCAGAGCATTGCCGCCCTCGTTGCCGTCGAACTGGTTGTTGCTGTCGCGTGAGTAACGCAGGTCGCCGAGGATGACCTGTGCGTTGGCGCTGACCTGCGTGCCGGGCAGCAAGGCGATGCCTGCCGGGTTGCTCATCAACACGCTGGGGTCTGTGGCGAGCGCCGCCGAGCCCGCGTTGGCCAGGCCGTTACTTTCCTGGCCGGCCTCATAGATGAAGATGCCTCCCGCTGACACGCCACTACTGTGCAAAGCCAATACCGTTATCGCCGCGGGCATCCACCCTTTCCCGTGCGCGATACGATTCGAAGTGGTCATCGTTCCTTGCTCCACACTTGGAATGGAACAGGACACCGATTGCTCAGTGCCCCGCCTGGCGCAGTCTGCGTCAACAGAGCAATCAGGGCGTCAAGGTCGGAAACCAGCTGCCTGGGTGTCTCATGCGTTATTTGAGAACAGCCATTTCCAGTCCCTTTTGAACAATGCCCTACATCGTTTCGGCATAGCCTCTATGACGACTAGAGAGAGTAGACCGTGGTTTAGTACTCTGCTTCTCAGTGACGTCGTGTTTACGCAAGGGATCGATACTCATCATTGGCTTGAGGTCGCACGCGAGCACAACTCGCTGCTGTGCTCACTGTCGGCAGTGGTTGCGTCGGCTAATGGCTAGATCGCCGCAGGTGTTTTCACACAGCCTGGCCCCTTAGCGACCGCTCAGCCCTGAGAAACTTGCACAATACATGTGTAAATGCGTATATTCGGCTATCCATATGTTACGGTACTGCCATGTTCACCCCGCCTGATGTCTTCAAATGCCTCTCCGACGAAACCCGTGCTCGGGCCACACTGTTGATTGCCAGTCTCGGTGAACTTTGCGTCTGCGAACTGATGTGCGCGCTGAACGACAGCCAACCTAAGATCAGCCGCCACCTCGCTCAGCTTCGCAGCAATGGCATGCTGCTCGATCGCAGGCAGGGCCAGTGGGTGTACTACCGCCTGAACCCGGAACTGCCCGCCTGGGTGCATGAAATGTTGCAGGTGACCTTGCAGGCCAACGCACAGTGGTTGGCAGATAACGCTCTGCGGCTGAAGAACATGGACGGCCGGCCCGTCCGTGATGCTGCCTGCTGCTGACCTATATCGAGCGAGGTCTGCATGCTGGTCGCCATTGCAGTCTTTGTATTCACTCTCATCCTGGTCATCTGGCAACCCGGCTCTGGCATTGGGCCTGAGCCTCTGACATCCGCCACGAAGCGGAGGAGCCTCTATGCGAGTCCTGTTCATGTGCACGGCCAACAGTTGCCGCAGCATCCTTTCCGAGGCCATATTCAATCATTTGGCGCCTCACGGATTTGAAGCAGTCAGCTCCGGCAGCTTTCCCAAAGGCCAGGTGTTGCCTCGCAGCCTGACAACCTTGCAAGACGCCGGCATCTCGAGCGATGGGCTGAGCAGCAAAGGCAATGACGCGTTCGAGGATTGCCCTCCTGACATCGTCATTACCGTTTGCGCCAAGGCCGCCGGCGAAGCTTGCCCGGTCTATTTCGGCCCGGCCTTGAAGTCGCATTGGGGGCTGGAGGACCCGTCCGATGTCGTGGGTGAGGCGGCGGCGGTCGACGCTGCGTTCCGCGCCACACTGGCCCGCATCGCCTCACGCTGCCAGGCATTCTTCGCACTGCCTTTCGATCACCTCGACCGTGACCAGCTCAAGCATGAGCTGGATCGCATCGGCACACTTTGAGCGGGAGGAAACATGTCTGAGCACTTGCCCAATCTCGACCTGGCGCTGCTCGATGGGCCGCCACCGGTAGCCCGTTCCAGCGAGCACAAACCGCGCATCCTGCTGCTGTATGGATCGACCCGTGAGCGCTCCTTCAGCCGCTTGCTGGTGGAAGAAGCCGCACGCTTGCTGGAGCACTTGGGCGCCGAGACACGGATCTTCAATCCGTCGGAGCTGCCGCTGCCTGATGATGCACCTGCCGAGCACCCCAAAGTGCAGGAACTGCGTGAGCTGATGCAGTGGTCGGAAGGCCAGGTCTGGTGCTCGCCAGAACGCCATGGTGCGATGTCTGCGGTATTCAAGGCGCAGATCGACTGGATTCCCCTGGCACTGGGTGCGGTGCGCCCTACTCAAGGCAAGACCCTGGCGGTCATGCAGGTGTGTGGCGGCTCGCAGTCGTTCAACGTGGTCAACCAACTGCGCGTGCTTGGGCGCTGGATGCGGATGTTCACCATCCCGAACCAGTCCTCGGTGCCCAAAGCCTACCTTGAGTTCGACGACGCCGGGCGGATGAAGCCCTCGCCGTACTACGATCGCGTGGTGGATGTCATGGAGGAACTGGTGAAGTTCACCGTCCTGCTGCGCGACCGCCAGGCGTTCTTGGTAGACCGTTATTCTGAGCGCAAGGAAAACGCTGAGCAACTCTCTGCCCGTGTGAACCAGCGCTCGATCTGAGGCTTTGAGCGGCATGGACGAGACTGGACAACGCCGCGTTTCTTTGGGTCGACAACAGTTGCTCGCCAATGGCAGCAAACACCCAAAGCCGGCGTTGGTTACCAATGCGTGCCAGGGGTCGAGATCTGCCGGCCGGAGCGACCGCTTTCGACCTTTGATAGCTGTTCAATCATCGTGCTGGCGCCCCTCCTCTCTCCAATGGCCGGACGCGCTCAGCGTTTCGCATAAAAATACCAGTGCTCGCTGGAAGACTGGGTGACAGTCGCTGTAGGGCAGGTTGTCGAGCGAAGCCCAGAAAAACTCGAAGCGGTGGCCGTGATCATCCAGCGTCTGGTGAGCCCAGCACTCGGGCAGCTCGCTCTCAGCGCGACAAAGGTGAAACGACCACACCTGATGTTGGTGATCAGCCTTCCAACAACCCAGATCGCTGTCGATCACTGCGTCAGTAATACCGGACTCCTCTGCCAGCTCACGCAATGCAGCCATGCGGGGTGTTTCCCCATTCTCGATGGTGCCCTTCACCAGTTGCGTGCCTGCCAAAGGGTGCCTGAACAGAAGAATCTTGGTGGGTAGTGAATACGAGAGCACTACAGGGCAGACTTTGTCGGGGGTCATCGCAATCTCCCTATGCGACATAAAGGGCCATCCAGGGTACGCCTTAGCTTTGAGGGGCAGAACGCCGAATCGTTGAGGCCACCACCGTATCTTGGTTTGGGACTGTCCCATGACAACGGACGCCAATAGCGTCATCGAACAATTGCTGCCGCTGGCCGACGCTCATTCAACCAATTGAAGCCATGGCCAGCGAGCCCGGTAGCTGGCAGCTTTCGCTCTAAATAAATCTGGGCGTGGATTCAACTCGTTCATCCTGAGCCAGTTGTTCGAGAGATCGTTCAAGCCATGGGTGCAATAAAGCTCACCAGTACCGGCGTCAACGCCGAGACAGGTCGATCGAATGAGATAGCGGTCGATACCATCCGTTACCTTTTTCAACGGTGGATAGGCCCCGCCGAATTTCGCTTCGTACCACAAGTGCACGCGGGCCTGGTTGCGGATCTCGATGTTGACGCCCAGATGAGAGAACGCCTGCTGAACCTTAGCTATGACTCGATCTTCCGCCTCCCAGGACAAGTCTGTGTCGAAGTAGGCAATGTCGTAATCCTTGATGCCCCACTCGGCAGCTTCTCCCGAACGGTGATTCCAGAACGTCTGGAACAGCGCCCCTGCGACCAACATGGCATTCGGAATGTCGAGTGTTGGCAGCGTCGCCAACAGCGCACGATTTATCGGGTTCTGATGGACGATCGCTTGTAGCTGCTCGTTCGTCAGGGAACACATGGATGTCGTCCTTGGTGTCGTCTCAGAACGCCGAGCATACCTGCCAACAGTGTGACCAGTGAAGACACTGGTACAACTCTAAAGAATGTCGCCAGCCTTGAGGCAGGCGGTGTACCTGTGGGAGCCGCGCTTGCCGGCGATGGGCTGCGAAGCGGCCCTGCTCAGAGCATGTTGATTGCCGCACGCAACGCCAGCAGGTAGGTTTCGACACCAAACCCGCAGATCTGCCCTCGCACCACCTCGGCAAACACCGAGTGATGGCGGAACGGCTCCCTGGCATGGATGTTAGACATGTGCACTTCAACCACCGGCACTTCGATAATGGCCAGTGCATCACGAATGCCGTAGCTGTAGTGGGTCCAGGCGCCGGCATTGATCAGCACCGCATCCACCCGGTCCTCATAGGCCTGATGGATGCGTTCGCACATCGCGCCTTCGAAGTTACTCTGGAAGCTCTCGACCTGCGCGCCCAGCTCCTCGCCCAAGGCCTGCAACGCCTGGTCGATGTCTGCCAGGGTCGCCGTGCCGTACTGGCGCGGGTCGCGCTTGCCGAACATGTTGTGGTTGATGCCATGCAGCATCAGTACTTTGGCGACCATCGACCTACTCCAGGGGAATCGTCAGCTGATCGATCACCGCACGTGTGTCGGGCCGCACCCCGCGCCACCAGGCGAACGCCTCGGCGGCCTGCTCCACCAACATGCCGACGCCATCGGCCAGGCGCGCCTGGCCCTGCTCGCGCGCCAGGCGCAGGAACGGCGTGAGGCCTTTGCCATAGGCCAGCCCATAGGCCAGGCGCGCTTCGCCCAGCACATCCGCCGGCAGTGGCGGCAAATCGGCGGTCAGGCTCGCCGAGGTGGCGTTGACCACAATGTCGAACGATTGCCCTTCCAGCTCCTCGTAGCGGCTGATGCGCAGACGCGGGTGATCGAGTTCGTTACGCAGCGTCAGCGCCTTGGCCATGTCACGGTTCGCGATCACCAGCTCACATGGCCCCGCCTGCAGGAACGGCAGCAACGCCCCGCGCACCGCACCGCCGGCGCCCAGCAGCAGCACACGGCGGTTGCGCAGCGGCTCGCCAAGGTTCTCCTCGATGTCGCGCAGCAAACCGATGCCATCGAAGTTCTCGGCAATGATGCAGCCGTCCTCGAACTTCAGCGCATTGGCCGCCCGTGCCAGTTGCGCCCGCTCACTGCGCCGGCTGGCCAGTTCGAAGGCACGCAGCTTGAACGGGGCGGTGATGTTCATGCCCTTCCCGCCTTCACTACGAAACTGCAGCACCTGAGCTTCGAAGTCATCCAGCGAGCCTTCGATAGCCCCGTATTCCATCTGCTGGTTGCTGACCTGGGCGAACAGGCCATGAATCAACGGGGATTTGGTGTGGTTGATCGGCCGGCCGATCACTGCGTAGCGGTCGCTCATCGTGCATCTCCGTGGGTAAACAGCACACCATCCGCCTGCAGGACGGCGATTTCTTCAGGGCTGAAGCCAAGCCCGGCAGCCACTTCGGCGTTGTGTTGGCCAAGGTCCGGGGCGACTTGGTGGATCGTGGTATCGCAGTCGGAAAAGCGGAACGGCAGGTTGGGCAGGCGCAGCGTGCCGTAGCGTGGATGCTGCTGCTCGATGACCATGTTGCGTGCCTGGATCTGCGGGTCGGCCAGCACTTCGTCGATGCGCTGGACCTTGGCACTGGGGATGTCGATGGCATCGAGCAACGCCAGAATCTCAGCCACCCGACGCGCGCCGACCCAGTCGCGGACCACCGCCAGGATCGCCTCGCGGTGGGCATTGCGGCCGTTGAGGCTGTGGTAGCGCTGGTCGCTGCCGAACCCGGGCGGGCCGCCGTTGGCTTCGAGCATGGCCGCGAAGCGCCGCCAGGCATCGTCGACCTGGGCGGCGATCACCAGGTCGCCGTCGGCGGCGCGGAACACGCCGTAAAGGGTCGAGGTGGGCATGTCGTGGCCCGTCTGCTGGGGCAATACCGTGCCACCGGACAGCGTGTAGCACTGCACCGCGTATTCGTGCATCGACACCAGGGTGTCGTACAGGGCCATGTCGATGTGCTGGCCACGGCCACTGTTCACGCGGCCGAGCAGCGCGGCATTGATCGCCGCCACCGCGTGGATGCCGGTGTACATGTCGCCCAGGGAAATACGCAGCAGCGGCGGCGCCTCACCCGGCACGCCAACCATCTGCATGATCCCGCTCTTGGCCTCGGCGATCAGGCCGAAGCCGGCGCGGTGGGCGTCCGGCCCGGTGTGCCCGTAGGCGGAAATCGAGCAGTACACCAGACCCGGGTTGCGCGCCGACAGCTCGGCGTAACCCAGGCCCAGCTTGTCCAGAGCGCCGGGGCGGTAGTTTTCGATGAACACATCGGCCGAATCGGTCAGGCGTTGCATGAAGGCTTTGCCACGCGGGTCCTTCATATTGACGCTGACGCCCTGCTTGCCCATGTTCAGTTGCAGGAAGTAGCCGCTCTGCTGGTCATCCAGGGTAAACGCATGCTGGCGGCCGGCATCGCCGCTGCCCGGCCGTTCGACCTTGATCACCTCGGCACCCAGCGCCGCCAGGCAGCGCCCCACATAAGGACCGGCGAGGAAGTGGCTGTAGTCGATGACGCGGATACCCGCCAATGGCAATGCCTGGCTCATGCGTCTGCCCTCCTCGGCACCATCAGGCGGTGCTCGCCGCGCTGCACGACTTCGCCATTCTGGTTGATCAGTTCCGACGGCAGGACCACGATGCCCCAGCCCGGGCGGCTTTTGCTGGGACGCATCGCCCCCACGCGCATGCGTACATGCAGCACATCGTTGACCTTGATCGGCAGCACGAAATCCCAGGTCCAGCCCAGCGACATGCCCGGCACGAAGCGGTACTCGCATTGGGTCTTCAGGCCGTCGGCGATCGACAACCCGAACAAGCCGTGGGCGACCAGGCAGCCGAAATGGCTGGCATTGGCGTATGCCTCATCGACATGGACCGGGGTGTGGTCGCCGGTAAGGTCGGCGTAGGCCAGGATGCGCTCGCGAGTTACCGTGTAGGTGGGGCTGAGGCATTCATCGCCTTCGCGGGCATCGTCCCAGAATTTCTCCACTACGCTCATGCCGATACCTCCGCACGCGGGTCGATGGCCAGTGCCTGGGCGACGCATCTGGCCGGCGAGGCCTGGATGAACTCAACCGCCAAACCGTCGGGCAGGCGTAGCCAGTTGCGGCCCTGAGGCATTTCGCTGACACCGAAGCGCTGGGCTGTGGCCAGGGTGGCTTCCAGGTCCTCGCACATGATGCCCAAGTGCGCCATGCGACCCTCCGGCCCGGCGAAGTCAGGCTGGTGAATGAACTGCAGGCCGCCCAGCGTCCAGTACTGCGTCGGCTGCTCGACGTCGCCCTGCACTTCCCGCATGGTCATACCGCACACTTCGTTGAAGAAACGGATATGCCACTGAATGTCCCGCACCCAGAAGGCAACGTGTTCGAGATAGGCTTTCGGCTGGCTCATGGAGTGTCCCTTTTCTGGTGATCGGCCATCGCGCGTTCGATGCCCTTGATACAGGCCACCAAGGTCGCGTTGACGGGGGTGGCAACGCCATGGCGCTGGCCCCAGCGCACGACGGAGCCGTTGATGAAATCGATTTCGGTGATCGAGCCCTTTTCCAGGCTTTGCAGCATCGAGGTACGAAAGCTGGCCGGCAGGCCCTCGGCAGCCAGCGTCCATGCCGCTTCGGGGCTGGTCAGGCTCAGGCGAATGCCCGCCCGTTCGGCAACGGTGATGGCCTCGGCCACGGCAGCCTTTGCCGTGCTTTCCAGCAGCGGCTCGCTGTACAGCTGCCCATAGCTGAGCATGGTGATGCCGCTCAACGCGCCCGTCGCGACGTTGACCAGCAGCTTGTCCCACATGGTGCCGAGGATGTTGTCACTGACCGTGGTGGCCAGCCCGGCGTTGTTGAAAGCTTCGGCGATGGCCTGCACGCGCGGCGTCAGCTGGCCGTCGAGCTCGCCAATGAAGGTTTGTTTACCGACGACACCGGCGCTGATCGAACCCGGGGCGAGCAGCACGCCGCCGACATAGGTCTTGCCAGCAAGCACCCGCTCGCGGCCCACCGCCTCGGCCAGGATGTCCTCGTGGCCAAGGCCGTTCTGCAGCGACAGCACCAGCGTCTGCGGCCCGATCAGCGCGGCGGCACCGGCGATGGCCTCGGCGGTGTGAAACGACTTCACCAACACCACCACCAGGTCGGTCACGCCGACGTCCTCGGCTTCGATGGCCGCGTTGACCGGTACATAGCGCTCGCCCCGCTCGTCCTGCACCCGCAGGCCCTGCTGGTTCATCGCCTCGACGTGCGCGCGGCCGCGGTTCAACAGCCAGGTTTCATGCCCTGCCTCGCTCAGGGCCGCACCGATGGCGCAACCCAGTGCACCGGCACCCAGAATGCAGATTTTCACGTCGCAGACCTCCTGTGATTTGCGATCACCTTATGCAGCGGGGATTATTTGCGCTATACAATGACCTCAATAAGCCTATTGAGATTGTTAATAATGACGACCCTGGAGGCCCTGCCCGAGCCCAAGCTGCTGCAACTGTTCGACGTGCTGTACCACTGCCGCAGCGTGACCCGCGCCGCCGAGCAGTTGGGGCAGAGCCAGCCGACCATCAGCATCTGGCTGGCGCGCCTGCGCGAACAATTGAACGACCCACTGTTCGTGCGCACGCCGGGCGGCATGGCCCCGACCCCGCGCGCCGACCAGCTGATAGGCCCGTGCCGCGAGGTGCTGGAATCGCTACGGCGGCTGACCGCCTGGGAGCCGCAGTTCATCGCCGCCACCGCGCAGCGGCGATTTCGCCTGTGTGTCAGCGATGCCAGCCACATCACCTTGCTGCCCAGCATCCTCAACCATTTGCGCAAGCATGCGCCGGGCATACGCCTGGAGGCGGCGCGGATCGATGGCAATACCGAGAGTGCCCTGGAATCGGGCGAAGCGGACCTGGCCATCGGCTTCGTGCCCTGGCTGGGAGGGGGGATGTATCAGCAGGTGCTGTTCGAGCAGGACTGGGTGTGCCTGAGCAACCCTCAGCATCCGCGCCTGGGCAAGGGCATGAGCCTGGAGCGGTATCGGGCCGAGGGGCATGTGCAGATCAGTTTCGGCACCGGGCAGAAGCTGCTGGAAGCGGGATTGGCGCGGGCCGGGATCGAACGGCGAATCATGCTGGAGCTGCCGGCGTTTCTCGGCTTAGGGATGATAATCGGGACTACCGATCTACTCGCCACCTTGCCGCGGCATATCGGCCGGACACTGGCCGACATGCATGGGCTGCAGGTCCATGATTGCCCGTTCGAAGTTGAAGGGTTCACAGTCAAACAGCATTGGCATGCCCGATATCATCAGGACAGTGGAAACCGGTGGTTGAGGGAAGTCGTTCGCGGATTGTTTCAGTCCGCAAGCCAGGCATGACGTTGTTTCGACTTAGCGCGCGCATGTGCTTCAGGCCGTACCCTTAGCAGGCAGCGATTCAAAGCGCTGTGGGCAGACCCGGACTCATCGCCGGCAAGCCGGCACAAAATGAACTGCCCCAAGGGTTGGCTTGGCGTCCAATGTCTTGCGGACAGTCCAGGAATATCAACAGCCTTCAGACATGCGGTGTACCTACGCGAGCCGCGTTTGCCGGCGATGGACTGCGAAGCGGCCCCGGTCGCACATGTCTGATTTGGGTCGGGAGCGGTAGCTCGATTATTGAGTACCAAACGCTGTCGTTGAGCCCTGTTTCTGAGCCCATGAGGACACAGTCGCCATCTCCCGTGGGCTGGGACTGATGAGCAAACCTCATGAAGCCTTGCCGATCTAACCGTCTAGTCCCCACTCGTTAGCTCACTTACTGTTCTCCCAACGCCAAATGTCGGGAGATCCAAAAAATGCACAAGCGCACGCTCGGAAACAGTTCACTCGAAGTATCAGCCCTGGGCTTCGGTTGCATGGGCTTGAGCCATGGCTACGGCCCGGCGACTGATACACAACAAGCCATTGCGTTGATCCGATCGGCGGTTGACCGAGGCGTCACGCTTTTTGATACCGCCGAGGTTTACGGCCCTTACCTGAACGAACAAGTGGTGGGCGAAGCCCTGGCACCGGTGCGCGATCAAGTGGTCATCTCCACCAAGTTCGGTTTCACCTTTGGCGACGACAATAAACAGCAGATTCTCAACAGCCGCCCCGAGCACATCCGAGTCGCCGTCGAGGGTTCGTTGCGTCGACTGCAGACCGATTACATCGATCTGCTCTACCAGCACCGCGTCGATCCGGCCGTGCCGATCGAGGAAGTCGCCGGGGTGGTTAAGGACTTGATTAGCGAGGGCAAGGTCAAGCACTTCGGCCTGTCGGAGGCCGGCGCCCAGACCATTCGCCGAGCGCACGCGGTGCAGCCGGTCACAGCACTGCAAAGCGAATACTCGCTGTGGTGGCGCGAGCCCGAGCAGGAAATCCTGCCGACGCTTTGGGAGTTAGGCATCGGCCTCGTGCCATTCAGCCCATTGGGCAAAGGTTTTCTCACCGGCACGGTGTCGGCGGAGGCCACTTATGGCAGCGACGATTTCCGCAGCATCGTCCCGCGTTTCAGCCAGTCGGCGCTGCAAGCCAATCAGGGCCTGGTGGTGCTGATTCGTCAGATCGCCGCACAGAAACAAGCCACTCCCGCACAGATCGCGCTGGCCTGGCTGCTTGCGCAGACGCCGTGGATCGTGCCGATTCCGGGGACGACCAAACTGCATCGACTGGAAGAAAACCTCGGCGCCGCGGACATCACGCTGGACCCCGTCGAACTGAAGGCCATTGATACAGCGTTGGCGCAGATCCGCATCGAAGGCGAGCGTTATCCCGAGGCCCTCAAAGCGCGAGTCGGCCGATGAGCACCCATCACGATCCGCTGCGGCGCACGGTGATCGCCGCGCTGGCCAGCGCCCCGCTGCTGTCGCTTGCAGGCACCCAAGGTGCCAGTGAAACACAGCGCTCAGGCTCGCGGATTCTGGTCGCGTATTTCTCGCGCTCGGGCAATACCCGCGTGGTCGCCGGGCTAATCCAGCGTGGACTGGGTGCCGACCTCTTCGAGATCCGCCCGGCCAACGCGTACCCCGAGGACTATCTGCAAACCGTTGAGCAGGCGCGACAGGAGCGTGACAGCGGCTTCGAACCCGAGCTGCAAAACAAGATTCACGCCCTTAGCGACTACGACACCATCTATCTCGGCTTTCCGATCTGGGGTGAAACCGCCCCACCCATCGTGCGCGCCTTTCTCAGCGCCCACGACCTGACCGGCAAGACCCTGATTCCCTTCAACACCCACGGCGGTTATGGCTTGGGTAACAGCCGCAGCGTGCTGCTCGAGCACGCACCGAACGCTAAGGTTCTCAAAGGTTTTGTGATGGAGAGTGAGCAGGAGCGCAAGACCATGGAACGCGTGAATGGCTGGCTGAGCGATCACCCCCTCACGCGTTGATCGAATTCAGTAAGGAGTGACACCATGAATATCCGCACGTTGGGCAATGGCCTGAAAGTGTCTGCACTAGGCCTGGGCTGCATGAGCATGACCTCGGCCTATGGGCCGGCTGCCGACAAAGCCAGCATGATCAAGCTGATTCGATCGGCTCACGAGCAAGGCATCACCCTGTTTGACACCGCTGAAGCATATGGCCCGTTCGCCAATGAAGCACTGCTGGGCGAGGCCTTGCAGCCGATTCGCGAGCAGGTCGTCATCGCCACCAAGTTCGACTTCGATATCGACCTGATCACCGGCGCACGCGGCGGTGGTACCAACAGCCACCCGGAACATATACGCGCGGTTGCCGAGTCATCGTTGATGCGTCTGCGCACCGATTGCATCGACCTGTTCTATCAGCACCGCGTCGATCCGCAGGTACCCATCGAAGATGTCGCCGGCACCGTCAAGGATCTGATCGCCGAGGGCAAGGTCAAGCATTTCGGCCTGTCTGAGGCAGGTGTGGAAACCATCCGCCGGGCGCACGCGGTGCAAGCGGTCACGGCGGTACAGAGTGAGTACTCGCTTTTCTGGCGCGGCCCGGAATTGGAGCTGCTGGCGGTGCTGGAAGAACTGGGAATCGGTTTCGTACCGTTCAGCCCGCTTGGCGCGGGTTTCCTCACCGGTCAGATCGATGAGCACACGCAGTTCGACGCCAGCGATTTCCGCAACGTTGTACCACGCTTTTCCCCTGAAGCCCGCAAGGCCAATCTGGCGCTGGTCGATGTGGTGAAAGCCGTCGCGCATCGCAAAAACGCCACACCGGCGCAAGTCGCACTGGCCTGGTTGCTCGCACAGAAACCGTGGATTGTGCCGATCCCGGGCACGACCAAAACCCATCGACTGGAAGAGAACATTGGCGCCGTTGAACTGCAATTGACCGGTGACGATCTGCGCGAGATCAACGAACAGATGGCACAGATTCAAGTGCAAGGTGAACGCCTGCCGGAATCGGCACTGAAGATGACCGGACTCTGAGCCTGCCCAATGCGGCGCGCTTTGCGCCGCCACTTTCACATCTGACCGGAGTTGACCCGATGAACCGATTGATCGCACCACTCGTTGCTTTGTCATTCATGGCCACAGAATCTCAGGCCGCCAGCGAAATACGCGTCACACCTAACGGCTCGCAGCCCTCGGTCAAGGGCGCGACTCAAAATTTCACCGGCTCGGTGCGCGTTGATGGCCTGTTCAGCGGTGATGCGCCGGCGCGTATCGGCGGCGGCACGGTGACCTTCGAGCCCGGCGCACGCACGGCTTGGCACAGCCACCCGCTGGGGCAAACGTTGATCGTCACCGCAGGTGTGGGCTACGTGCAGCAGGAGGGCGGCCCCCGCCAGGAAATACGGCCGGGCGACACTGTCTGGATTCCGCCACACATCCGACACTGGCATGGGGCCACGGCCAGCAACGGTATGACCCACATCGCCATCGCCGAAGCCGAAGACGGCAAGACCGTCACCTGGGCGGAACAGGTCTCGGAGGCGCAATACGCCGGCCAATGAAGTTACGGAATGTGTCAAAGGTGCTCGCCCGGCACCTTTGTCGCAAACCGTCACCCGCCCTACAGGCCCCGTATCAGCGGAGTCGCGCCGCAATTGCGGCGGTTGTGGCCATTTCTACTCATGAGTTCTGCTCAGAAGTCCTTGCGCAATTTCGGGGTTAATCGACCTAACCATCCTCCGTACGATCCAGCGACACCGCGGTGCCCCGCAATGGCTGGAGCCTTTCAAGATGACCACTGATGCACGCAGCAACCCTACCCTCCCCGCACTCATGGCGTTTTGTCTGGGCATCGGGGCGATGTTCAGCGTTACCACTCAAGCAGCCGAGGCATCGAAGACAATGGCCAGCACGCCCGCCAGCGCAGCCACCTTGTCGCGCCAACAACAAACGATCCCTCTGATCGCCGCGTTCATGGCGACCAGCGACATGCCCAACCTCAACACCGCCCTCAATCAAGGGCTCGATGCCGGCCTGACCATCAGCGAAATCCGGGAAATGCTCGTGCAGCTGTACGCCTATGTGGGCTTCCCACGCAGCCTCAACGCCTTGAACGAGCTGATGACGGTGGTGCAAACACGCAAACAGCGCGGTATCGAAGACGCGCCGGGGCGTGAGCCGAGCCGGGCGATTCCGATGGGGGATGAGCTGCTGGCCGCCGGCACAGCGAATCAAACCAGGATCTCCGGCGCTCCGGTCAAAGGCCCGGTGTTCGAGTTCGCTCCGGTGATCAACCGGTTCCTGCAAACCCACCTGTTCGGCGACATCTTCGAGCGCGACAACCTCGACTGGCAAAGTCGCGAACTGGCGACTGTCGGCGCGCTGGCGGCAACGCCAGGAGTCGAGCAGCAATTGCGCTCGCACATGGCGGCGAGCCTGCGCGTCGGCCTGAGCACGGCACAGTTGCAAGAGGTCGCGGAACTGCTGAAAAAACACGCTGATGCACAGACGGCTGAACGTGCCAACACCGCGTTGACACAAGCCCTCGCGGCTTCGGGGAAGTGACATGAAAACTGCAAAGTCCCTGCTGAGCATCACACTGTTGAGCCTGTTGGCGGCCTGCGCGAACCACCCCGATGGCTCGTTGCTGATTCAACACCAAGGCAGCTTCGCCGCCGGCGGCTCAGTGACCACTGCACCGGGCACCTTCAACCCACGCCAACCAATGATGCCAAACGGCCAGACATACCACGGTGACCACGTCTACGCCTTCTATCAAATCCCGGTGGATGCGCGAAAACTACCCATCGTCATGTGGCACGGTGCGGGTCAGTTTTCCAAGACCTGGGAAACCACCGCCGATGGTCGCGAAGGCTTTCAGAACATCTTTCTGCGCCGCCATTACGGCGTCTACCTGATGGACCAGCCCCGGCGTGGCGATGCCGGGCGCAGCATGGTCGAGACCACAATCAAGCCCGTGCCTGACGAACAACTGTGGTTCAACCAGTTCCGCATCGGGCTGTGGCCCAACTACTTCAACGGCGTGCAAGTTGCTCAGGATGACCAGACCCGCGAGCAGTTTTTCCGGGCGATGACGCCGAACACCGGGCCGTTCGACATGGGCGTGGTCTCTGATGGCGTGTCAGCGCTGTTCGATAAAATCGGCCCAGGGATTTTGTTTACGCACTCGCAAGGTGGCGGGCCTGGCTGGCTGACAGCGATCAAGAACGACAAGGTCAAAGCCATCGTGGCGTTCGAACCGGGCAGCAGCTTCGTGTTCGCTGATGGTGAAGTGCCTGCGCCTATTCCCAGTGCGTTCGACACGGTGCAAGGCGCGGCAGTGCCGATGGAGCAATTCATGGCCCTGACACGCATTCCGATTCTGATCCTGTACGGCGACAACATCCCGGAACAGGCGGTCGACCTGCCCGCCCAGGACAGTTGGCGGGCACGCCTGAAAATGGCCCGGCTCTGGCGTGACGCGGTCAATCGCCACGGCGGTGATGTGCGGCTGATCCACTTGCCGGAGATCGGCATTCACGGCAATACCCACTTCCCCATGTCGGATCTGAACAATGTGCAGATCGCTGACCTGGTCGCGCAATTCCTCAAAGAAAAGCAGCTGGACTGACCCAGATACTTTTGCAACTGCCACCCTTATGCTTGCTCAGGAGCTTCACGTGAAAAACACTCTCAAAGCCACGTTCATGTCGGCATTGGTCGGCCTATCGGCGGGCGAAGCCTTGGCCGCCGATTACAAAAAGAACCCGTTCACCCTCGCCTACGAAGGCGCGATCAGCAAGAACGAACCGGGCAAGGTCAACATCCACCCGGTCAGCTACACGCTCAACGGGCTGGATATCGCTGCCAACGTCTACACTCCGGCCAACTATGACGCGAAGAAGACCTACCCGACCGTGGTCGTTGCACACCCCAATGGCGGCGTGAAAGAACAGGTCGCCGGCCTGTACGCGCAACGCCTGGCCGAACAGGGCTACATCACCATCACGGCCGACGCGGCGTATCAGGGTGCCAGCGGTGGTCAACCGCGCAGCATCGATAAACCGGCGTATCGCATCGAAGACATTCACGGCATGGCCGACTTCATCAGCCAGTTCGCTGGCGTCGATGCCAAGCGTCTGGGCCTGCTTGGCATCTGTGGTGGTGGTGGTTATTCGCTGGCGGCAGCGCAGACCGACAAACGCTTCAAATCACTGGCAACCGTGAGCATGTTCAACTCGGGCCGGGTACGTCGCAACGGCTACAATGACTCGCAGATGGACAGCATTCAGCAACGCCTGCAACAGTCATCAGCAGCCCGCGCGCAAGAGGCCGCCGGCGGCGCGGTGCTGTATTCGGGGGATGCCAACCTCACCGACGAGCAGATTGCCAAACTGCCCTTCGCGCTCTATCGCCAAGGTTATGAATATTACTGGAAGACCCACGCGCACCCGAACTCGACCTTCAAATACACCACCAGCAGCCTGCTCGACTTGATGCGTTTCGACGCCACTGACCATATCGAACTGATCAACCAACCGTTGCTGATGATCGCTGGCAGCAAAGCCGACAGCCTGTACATGACACAGGACGCCTTCCCCAAAGCCACCGGCACCACCGACAAGGAAGTATTTATTCTCGACGGCGCGACGCACATCGAAACCTATTGGGTGCCGCGTTATGTCGATGCCGCAATTGGCAAACTAAGCGCATTTTACGCCCGCACCCTGTAATCAAGCTCTTGGGGTCGCGCATTCGCGTGCAACCTGCTTTTATGGATTAATTCCGCGCCCCTTATGAGAGGTTCTCATCAATGTCCCGCGCCAATCTCAACGACCTGCAAGCCTTCGTGGTCATCACCCGCGAAGGCAGTTTCACCCGCGCGGCCGCTCAGCTTGGCGTCTCGCAGTCGGCGCTGAGCCACACCATGCGCGCGCTGGAAAGCCGATTGGGCGTGCGCCTGCTGACACGTACCACCCGTAGCGTTTCGCCGACCGAGGCCGGTCAGCGGCTGTATCAGGCGATGGCGCCGCGGTTCGATGAGATCGAGCTCGAACTGGCTGCGGTCAGCGAGTTCCGTGACACCCCGGCAGGCAATGTGCGGATTCAAGCATCCGAACATGCCGCCAACAATATTCTGTGGCCCAAGCTTTTAAAGGTGCTTCCCGACTATCCGGACATCAAAGTCGAAATCACCGTCGACTACGCCCTCTCCGACATCGTCGCGCAACGCTATGACGCCGGTGTACGCTTGGGAGATCAGGTGGCCAAGGACATGATCGCCGTTCCTATCGGGCCACCATTGCGGATCGCGGTCGTGGGCTCACCCGAGTACTTCAAACAGCGGCCGGTGCCGAAGGAGCCTGGAGATCTGGCGGTGCAAAATTGTATCAATCTGCGCCTACCCACCCATGGCAGCCTGATGCAATGGGATTTTGAAAAGGATGGTCACGAACTGAAGGCCCGTGTAGAAGGCCAATGGACGTTCAACAGCAGCATGCCGATCCTGCGTGCGGCCGTGGCGGGATGCGGCTTGGGTTTCCTGCCGGAGGACATGGTGGCGAAGGAGCTCGCTGACGGTACCCTTGTGCGGGTGTTGGAAGATTGGTGCCAACCCTTTGCCGGATACCATCTCTACTACCCCAATCGCCGAGAACACTCATCAGCGTTTGGCGTTGTAGTTGACGCGTTACTCTACAAGCGCTGAGCCAACGACCTCCTTTGTATGACACTTAGTCGATCGTTACCCTCCGCTCATGTCTCTGTGAGTAAATCTTCGGCGTCTCAATACTCAATAGAAACAGTGATGAGTCGTTCCTATCGCGTCAATGGGGATGTCAGTCGCTCTCCAACCGAAGCGACAGTCAGGCAGCCCGAAGCACAAGCCAATGCTGCAAACATCGCTTCCTGCGCACCAATGCAGTTTTGGGCTTGCGCGTTTACGGTCGGCAAAGCGGTGGCCCTATCTAGGCGGGCTGATGACTGGTCACACAGTGAATGCCACCACCACCGGCGGCGATGGCGTCGATGTTGATCTGCACCACGTCTCGGCTCGGGTAGAGTTTTTTCAGCAGGTCGAAGGCCTTATTATCCGCCTCCTTGTCGCCGAACTCCGGGGCGAGCACCGCGCCGTTGATCACGAAGTAGTTGATGTAGCCGGCCGCAAAGTCGTCGTTATCCTTGTTGAATTTGGTTTTGCGCGGTTTCAGAGGTGGCGAAACGGTTTGGATCTGCAATGGCCGACCATCGGCGTCGGTGGCCTTTTTCAGGATGTCCAGGTGCGCCATGGTGACCTTGCTGTCGTAGGAGCGCGGGTCGGTGTCGAGGTTGGCGATCACCACGCCGGGTGAGACAAAGCGCGCGTAGAAATCGACGTGGGCATCGGTGATGTCCTTGCCCTTGATGCCCGGCAGCCAGATGATTTTGCGCAGACCGAGGCACGCCTTGAGCTCCGCCTCCACGTCACCCTTGCTCCAGCCGGGGTTGCGGTTTTCGTTGATCCAGCAGCTCTCAGTCATGATCGCGGTTCCGTGGCCGTCGACTTCGATGCCGCCGCCCTCGCCCACCAGCCCGCTGCGCTGATAGGTCGCCTGCGCATCGGCCGCCACGCGTTTGGCGAGCTTCGCGTCCTTCGAGTGCCGCTGCTTGTTGCCCCAGCCGTTAAAGTTGAAGTCCACGGCACCCAGGCCATTGTCGTTGATGACAAAGTTGGCGCTGATGTCACGCATCCAGATGTCGTCGAGATTGGCGATCTGGTAGGTGATGTTGGAGGTGCCGCACATCTCTTCAGCTAGGCCGCGTTCGCCACTGCGGCAGTAGAGGGTCAGCGGTTCGTAGCGGGCAATAGCGCGGGCGATCCGGCCGAGGGCTTCCTGGACGTCTTCGGTGAAGTCTTCCCAGATCGCATCCTGCGCGCCAAAAGCCATGTAGGCGCGTTCGTGTTCATTGCCCTCGTCGGGCATGAACCAGCGCTGTTCGCTGGCCGCCACTACGCGCGCCGGAGACAGGCCGAGGCCCATGACGGCAGCGCCTACACCGGCAGCGACAGAAACCTGTTTGATGAACTCGCGACGGGTTGGCATGGGTAACTTCCTGATAGGTAGGGGAATGCCGAAGCAGCCCGGCAAAATCACTTTGCAGTGGCGGTCTTGAACTTGGTCCAGGTGCGCATGCGGGCGCGCATGTCGGCCTGGGGAATATCCTTGCCCGGTATCAGGCGAGCATAGGTCGCTTCGTCCAGGTAGATGTCCGGGTTGTTGCGCATCGCCTCATCCACGTTTGGCCGGGCCTTGGCATTGGAGGTCGGATAACCGGTGAAATTGCTGATCGCGGCCATGTTTTCCGGGCGCATCACGAAGTTGATGAAGGCGTAGGCGTATTCCGGATGTTTGGCATCCACGGGAATGGCCATGGTGTCCATCCACACCGTGGTGCCCTCGCGCGGCACGCGGTACTGGAAGCGGGTCTGCTTGCCGGCGCTGTCCGAAGTGCGCTGGGCCTGGGTCATGTCGCCGCTGTAGCCGAGGGACAGGCACAGGTTGCCGTTGACTAGGTCGGTGACCGGTTGCGACTGGAACTTGCGAATGTACGGCCGCAGCTTCATCAGCAGATCACTGGCCGCTGCCAGGTCCGCAGGCTTGGCGCTGCGCGGGTCGCGGCCCAGATAATTGAGCACCACGGCGAGCACTTCGTCCGGCGAGTCGATCATCGAAATCCCGCAATCGGCGAACCTGGCGGCCAGCTCCGGTTTGAACAGCATGTCCAGGCTGTTGGCCGGGGCGTCGGCCATGCGCTGCTCGATCTGCTCGGCGTTGTAGGTCAGGCCGATGGTACCCCAGGTGTACGGCACCGTGGCCTTGTTCGACCGCTCGTAATGGCTGCGCAGTTTTTGCAGGCCTGGTTCGATGTCGTTCATCGCCGTGATCTTCGAAGCATTCAGCGGCAACAGGCTGCCGGCGCGCATCAGGCGTTCGGCCACAGTGTCGCCGGGAAAGATCAGGTCGTAGCCGCTACCGCCGGAAAGCATCTTGGCTTCCAAGGTTTCGCTGCCGTCCATGACGTCGTAGATCACCTTGATCCCGGTTTCGGCGGTGAATTGGGTCAGGGTATCTTCGGCAAAATAATCCGCCCAGTTGTACAACCGCAGGGTTTTGTCTTCAGCGTGCACGGCAGGCATCATACCGGCCAGCGCCAGGCCCAGAGCGCCCAGCAACCACTTGTGTGAAGTCGGCATATCAGACTCCTTGAGGATTCCAGCGAGCGTTAAGGTGACGACCGTCCTGGCTCAGCAAGGCGCCGTACATTTCCGGGCGGCGGTCGCGGTAGATGCCCCAACTCAAGCGATCTTCACGCATGGCTGACAGATCCAGGCTTTGCAACAAAACACCGGTGCTGGTGCGGTCGGCTTCGGCGAGCATTTTTCCCTTGTGGTTGCAGATGAACGATGAGCCGTAGAAATTCATTTGCAGCGTTGCATCGGTGCCCGCCACTTCACGGCCGACCCGGTTGGACGCAATCACCGGCAGCAGATTGGCAGCGGCGTGGCCGCGCATGGTCATCTGCCAGTGGTCCCGCGAGTCCAGATCCGCGCAGCCCGGTTCAGAACCGATAGCCGTAGGGAACAGCAGAACTTCAGCGCCCATCAAGGCCAGACAGCGGGCGGTTTCCGGGAACCACTGATCCCAGCAGATGCCCACCCCCAGGCGACCGAACGCGGTTTCCCATACTCTGAAACCGGTATCGCCGGGACTGAAATATTCCTTCTCCTGATAGCCGATGGCGTTGGGGATGTGGGTCTTGCGGTACACGCCCAACAGGCGCCCGTCGGCATCCGCCACACTCAGGGAGTTGAAGTAAGCATTGCCAGCCTTCTCGTACCAGCTCAGCGGCAACACGACACCCAGTTCACGGGCCAGCGTGGCGAAACGCGACAGCACCTGACTGTTGCCGTACTCCTCGGCCAGCGCCATGTGTTGATGGCGCTGCTCGATGCAGAAATACGGCGTGGCGAACAGCTCCTGCAACAGGATCACCTGCGCGCCCTGCCCAGCCGCTTCACGCACCAACTGCTCGGCTCTGTCGAGGTTGCTCTTCAGATCCCAGGTGCATGGCATCTGGGTGGTGGCGACTTTAAGTGACGTCATCTATCAACCCTCCACCGGCAAAGCTGGCTGTTGCTGAGTGATGCAGTGCACACCGCCACCACCATGAGCCAAGTGATTGATTTGCACTGGCACCACTTCACGTCCCGGGAACGCCTTGGCCAGCGTTTCTGCCGCGACATGATCGGCTTCGATACCGTACGCCGGCATGATGATCGCGCCATTGGCGATGTAGAAGTTGGTGTACGAAGCGCAAAACACCTCGGCTTCGCTGTCTATCGCATCGGTGGCTTCGTACAGCTCGATCATCTCGAACTTGCGGCCCTGAGCGTCGCTGGCCAGCTCCAGTGCGCGGCGGTTTTCCCTTACGACTTCGGCGTACACCGAGGTGCGATCGTGCGTCGCATCCACCAGCAACACACCGGGACGAGCGAAGGCGCAGATGCCATCGACGTGGCCGTCGGTCATGTCGCCCGTGACGTAATCCGGATCGCCCGGCAGCCAGATGGTTTTCTTCACACCGAGCAAGCGGCTGAAGATCTCTTCCATCTCGGACTTGCTCACGCCGGGGTTGCGGTTGGGGTTGAGCAGCACCGATTCGGTGGTAATCAGCGTGCCCTCGCCGTCCACGTGGATCGCGCCACCCTCATTGCTCAGCGCCGTGCCGAAGCACTCGCTGCCCAAGTGATTGAGCACGCGACGGGCCAGGCTTTCGTCCAGATCATGGGCCGACTTGCCGCCCCAGGCGTTGAAACGCCAGCTCACCCCGGCCAGACCTTGCTCCGGGTGAATGACGAAGCTCGGGCCGGAGTCGCGGCACCAGCTGTCGTTGACCGCCAGCGTGATCATGTCAATGTTCGGCCCGCACAGGGCGTTGGCACTGGCGAGGGCCGACGGATCGACAACCATTTTCACCGGTTCGAAACGGGCGATGGCATTGGCGACGCGGGCGAAGTCCTCCTGAACCTGCGCCAGCGTCACGCGCCAACCCGACTCCCACTGCGCCTGGTTGTGCGGCCAGACCATCCACGTAGCGGCGTGCGTGACCCACTCGGCGGGCATCATCCAAGCGTTGTTGTTATTCTCGTTGCGCGGCATGGCAAGCACCTCTCGATTAAGCCATTGTGTTCAATGACAACTGCCGTGATTTGGCGTGAGATGGATGCTACCCACGTGAAACCGCGCCAACAAACGATGGATTTTGCGCACAACTGATTAGAGGAACTTATCAATATGCTGAAGCACTGGCCTCCGCTCAGTTGGCTGCGCGGCTTTGAAGCGGCTGCTCGCCTTAGCAGCTTTCATAAGGCGGCCGATGAGCTGCACCTCACCCAGTCGGCGATCAGCCAGCAGATCCGCAGCCTCGAGGCGTACCTTGAACAGCCTCTGTTCTTTCGCAGCGGGCGCAGGGTGACACTGACAGACGCCGGCCACGATCTGCTCAGCACCACCCAGGCGATGCTCCAGCAACTGGCAGTCGGCATCCGTCGCCTCGGGCAATATCAGAAGCCCAACCAGCTGGTGCTCAACACCACGCCGGCGTTTGCCCGGCACTGGCTGCTGCCGCGTCTGGCGGATTTCCGGCAACAGCACCCGCATGTCGATCTGTGGATTTTCAGCACCGACGAGGTGCCGGACATGGTCAGCCAAACAATTGACCTCGCCGTGCGCGACGACATCAGCTCGCAAGCCGAATGCAGCTTTAAGGTGCTGCATACTGACCGACTCTACCCGGCCTGCCACCCGAGCGTATTGGCGCAGCCCGCCGTACAACGCACGACGCTGCACGGCGAACGGGAGATGGACTGGAGCCATTGGGCGGTGGAAGCCGGGATCGATGTCGGTCAGCAGGATCAGGGGCTGAACTTCTCCGATCCGGGCCTGTTGCTGGACGCTGCGTGCGCCGGCTTGGGGATTGCGTTGGTCAGCCAGGTGCTCAGCCGTCAGGCGCGGGACAGCGGTCTGTTGCAGCCGCTGGTAGAGCAAACCATTCGCGGCCCGAACTGGGCCTTACTGACTCACCGTGACAGTGAAAGCAATGCTCAACAGCTCATCGATTGGTTGACAAGCAACCTGGAAGCTGACAATCCAGCCTGATCGAAGACGATCACTCACAAATGGCGGCTGGTGGCCGAAAGCTCCATCTGAGGGAAGACAAGGATGGTCAGCTCGACCCCAAGGCGCTAACCGCCCCAAAGCAGACATTTGTAAACGGGGCTGCTTCGCTGCCCATCGCCGGCAAGCGCGGCGCCCACAGGTGAACCTGGATGTCGGCCGGATAGTGCATAGGGCCGAAGTCGAAGGGCTGGTTCGCGTGGCCTTGCCACCAGTGCCCCTCCCCATATTGGCGATCCACGATCATGATCAGTGAGCGCATTTCGATCCCCAGTACCTTGACCGGGCGCTCCTCTGACCTCCTGCGCCAGTTTCAGACGACGCACAGGCATGCCCATGATGTGACCTGGCGTGCGGTCGAAATCAGCCTGATCCAGGCGCTGCATGCCATAGGGCACGGGATCGCCGGACAGGTCGTTGAAAGGCTCCAGATCTGGCAGATGGACTCGCGTACCAGGCGCAAGCACCAAGTCACCAAGCACTTCCTCCCACAGAGATATGACCAGTCTCCGGGCCTGCGCAGTACCTGTGGGAGCCGGGCTTGCCGGCGATGGGCCGCGAAGCGGCCCCGGCCTTCCGATGTCCGCCATGGGCCGAAATAAGTTATTGCTGACTGAGTGCTTTCGACCCAACTGCCGTTCGCGACAGGCAGCTAACGGCCATAAGCGGACACTCGGCCGCGACCGCTACGGCCAGAAACAGTCATTGGACGACATTAAAAAACGTGGCAACTCTATGGCTTCTGTTTATTTAAGGGGAAAAAGCCCGCATAGGTGGGCTCTCGCAGTGAAGGAGAACCTAAGATTAATGGTGGTGATCATCAGCACGGCACAGGTCTATTCGAGAGAAAGTAGCTTTCGAACTTCGGCTAGAACCGCGTCCATCCTGAATGGCTTTGGCAATACCGCGTCAAACAGATCCGATCTCTGCATGCCTATGTGCGCCTGAGCGCCGCTCATCAAAATAATTGGCAAATCCTTACAGGAAGGAAGGGCGCGGACGGCGGTGGCGAACTCTTGGCCATCCATGACCGGCATCATAAAGTCGGTAATGATCAAATCTGGACGTTCTCTATCAAGTACTTCGAGCCCTTTTTGGCCATTACTGGCCGTCACCACCATGAAGCCTTCATCCTCCAGCGCAAAACTGAGAATGTCAGCGATCAGATACTCGTCGTCGACGACCAGGATGGTGGCCATGTTAATTCAACCCGCACAAAAGCTTAAGATTTTGAACCAGGCGATGACTCAGTGGGTACTGATGGTTCATGTCTTGAAGCCTTTTTCAGGAAAACGTCTTGGTCACGGATGACGACCTCGAATTGCGAAGGGTCGTAAGAGTTGTCTCGTACTTTAAGAATGGAAAGCGTCCTGCTTAATTCAGAGTGATTCTCAGCGAATCGCATCAGCATCAGGTTGTCGACGATGCTGGACAGGTCAGAGTTTGGTGCGCTGACCTCGGAGCCAAATAAATCGCGCATCTCCCAGGATGCGAATACCGTAACCCCCCTGGATCGAAGCTCGTTCATCAGAGCACTGAAGAAATCATTTATCCGCGCCGGATTTGTCGTAACTCGTGTCATGCCGCTCAGACTATCGATGAATACGCGGTTGATGCCCTTTTCTTCGACAAGACTCAGCAGTCGTGTGCCCAGCCCGTCCAGAAGACCTTCAGTAGTAGGCTGCCAGGCAATGCTCAACGCGCCGCTGTCTTCCATGCCTTTGATATCAATACCCAATGACAGGCCTTTGAGTCGCAACCTCTGTGGACTTTCGTAAAAGCCAAAATGCAGGCCCGGAGACTCTGCGGTCGACTCAGCCAGAAATTTGAGGCCCAGTGTTGTTTTGCCGATCCCGGAGGGGCCTATTACCAGCGACACGCTGGAACTGTGCAGGCCTCCGCCTAAGATGTCGTCCAGTGACTTAATGCCGCTGGGGATTCGCGTCATGCCAGCGCTATCGGGAGACGACGGGTGGCTGTAGAGACTTTCGAGTCGCGGGTAAACAACCAAGCCATTTTCGGTAATTTCACACTCATGAAGACCGGTCATTGCGCCACTGCCCCGAGTCTTTCGCAGCTGAATACGACGCACTGAGCGAGTACCGTATAGCTCTTCGCCCATCTCAATTACGCCATCAACCATGGTGTGCTCAGGACTGCCATCGTCAAGTCGCGAGCTGGTGAGAAATAGCACCGTGCAACCAGCAAAAGCTGCATGCCCTTGCAGCTCCGAGATGAACTTCTTAGTGTCGATGGGGGAGTCAGCTTTCGAACGTGCATTGAGCAAACCATCCACGACCATAACAGTGGCTTTCTGGCGGCTAATTTCACGCCGAAGCAGTTTCACTACCTCATCCAGCCCCTCGTTTTCCAAGGTGTCAAAGGCACTGACAAACTGGATTTCGGCACCGACTTTTGACGAGTCGAAAAAGCTAAGGGTAGAAAGAAACTGGAATAGACGATCATGTGACTCAGCCAGCAGCGTGGCGACGAGAACCCGACCGCCATTGTTCGCATGATGAAACCCAAGCTGGTTGGCGAGGATTGTTTTTCCAGACCCCGGACGCCCTTGGATTATGTATGAGGCGCCTGCGACCAGACCTCCCTTGAGCAGAGCGTCGAGCCCTTCGATTCCACTTTGGAGGCGTTTTAGCTTTTCCACAATGCGACCCTGATCTGAAAAACAGGCTGTTTAAGCCGAGAGGATAGAATGCTACCGCCATTCTTGTTTCTTAGCCATTCAGAGCGAGCTGAAAGCTGGAGCGACGGTACCGTGTTGCGGACAAGAGAGCTGCCTACGAGAATCCGCTTTTGGCCGACAGCCGCCCCTTCGCGGATGGCCGATTTGGGTCCAGGCTGTGTGAAAACTCGCGGAATGCGTTGAAGGTCGTGGCTATCTAGGGGCGCTTGCAAAACTGGCAGGAAATTGCCTGGATTAGCTCAGTTGGCCTCGCAAGGGTGCATCTGGCCGGTATGAGTCCTTCGTGGAGACTTTGGGGCCCCTAACTGGCGGCTCAGTAGGCCATTTCACCTTTTGAGCGCTTCGAGCAGCCCCCTGATGCCCAAGATGCTCATCATTCGCTTGAGGTTGTAAGCGAGCACATGGAGGCTCATTTCAGTACTGACCCTTGGCAGGGTCCTGGTCAGGAAGTGGGTCGCCCCCATCCAGTACTTGAGCGTTCCAAATGGATGCTCAACGGTTTGGCGGCGCACCTTCATTTTCCCCGGATCGTGCTCCAGTTGAACCTGCATCGAGTCGAGGGTCGCTTCATGTTCCCAGCGTTTCAACCGGCGCTCTTTGCCCGTCGTACATTGCTTGTGCATCGCGCAGGACTGGCAGCCCGAGAACCAATAAACATGCATCAGCATCCCGTCTTCCCAAGTTGAGTAACGCTTGGTCAGTAATTGCTCCGCAGGGCATCGATACTCATCCGATGCCGAGACGTATAGGAAATCCTGCTTGCCAAATCGACCTTCGGCTTTGCTGCTAGAGGTCAGTGGTTTCGGTACGAAGGGCGAGATTCCAGCTTGCTCACATGCAACGATTTCCGTGCCTGTGTAGTAGCCCCGGTCGGCAACGACATTCAGCGATTCAGTACCGATTTGGTCACGCGCTTGCTTCGCCATGTTGCTCAACTGGCCGCGATCATGACCGACATTCGTCACCTCATGTGCAACGATCAGATGGTGCTGATCGTCAACGGCCGTCTGCACGTTATAGCCAACGGTGCCACTGCCCCGACCACCAACTGACATGGAGCGAGCATCGGGATCTGTGAGAGAAATTTGTTTGTCTGGGGTTTGAAGTAGCTGCGTTTCAATGTCTTTGAGCTTCTGCATCTGCTGTTTCAGCGTTTCGATCTTCTCTTTCAGTCGCTCGGCCTTGGCCACAGCCACCTCCGGCATTGCCCGGTCCGCCGAATCCATCGCTGTCAGATAGCGCTCAATGCTCTGCTCGACTTGCTGCATACGGGCCTTCACCTTGGCCTGGGTGAAGTTACGGTCGCGATTGTTCACGGCTTTGAACTTGCTGCCGTCGATGGCAATGATTGAGTCAGAGAACAGGTTGAGGTTGCGACAGAGGATCACGAACTGACGGCAGACACTGCGAATGGCTTTACCGTTGTCCTTGCGAAAGTCGGCGATGGTTTTGAAATCTGGAGCCAGACGCCCCGTAAGCCACATCAACTCGACATTGCGTTCAGCTTCACGCTCGAGCCGGCGGCTGGACTGAATGCGGTTTAGGTAGCCGTAGATGTAGATCTTCAGCAGGACCGCTGGATGGTAGGCCGGGCGACCTGTTGCTGCCGGATCGACGCCTGCGAAACCGAGCGCGCTCAGGTCGAGTTCATCAACAAAGACATCGACCACTCGCACTGGGTTTTCATTGGTGATGTAGTCATCCAGGCACTCTGGCAGCAATGTGACCTGCGTCCGAGCTTCACCTTCGATGAACCGCTTCATGATTGTCCCCGCCACGATCACGACGGTCAGAAGGTTAGACAACTGCGGGCGTTTTCACACAGCCTGGGTCGGTAGCGGTCATCCACGACCGGAAGCTTGCGACCCATTGCGGACACTGCGGCCCGCCTGAGCTCATTGACCCTCAGCGCACTATGATTTCGTCAGGAAAATAAACACCCATGGAGCGGTTGGTACGTACTGCCAGCACCTCCCCGGCCATACTCTGCACCACCGTCTGCCCGCCCTCTATGGGCGCACCAGTACGTCGATCCTGGGCTTGTGCGTCCGGTGGCAGACTGAACAGCATCTGGCCTCGATCACGGCTGACCTGGATGTCGGCCGGATAGTGAATAGGGCCGAAGTCGAAGGGCTGGTTCGCGTGGCCTTGCCACCAGCGCCCCTCCCCATATGGGCGATCCACGATCATGATCAGTGAGCGCATTTCGATCCCCAGTACCTTGACCGGGCGCTCCTCTGACCTGGCCAGCCAACCAGTAGTGTCGGGGGATACGCTTACCGGCCCAGGCCAAACGATGCCGCCCAGCTCGGTACCTGGCGCCAGCGTGCATCGACTCATCTTCCATTCGGCAAACTTGAAATGAGCACCGAACGGAAAATCAAACTCGATCTCCCCAGGCTCACATTTCCATCCTGCCAGGTCATGGGCCGACAGGGTCTCGACCGTCGCGAAACCATGGCCCAGCGCCAGTTTCAGACGACGCACGGGCATGCCCATGATGTGACCTGGCGTGCGGTCGAAATCAGCATGATCCAGGCTCTGCATGCCATAGGGCACGGGATCGCCAGACAGGTCGTTGAAAGGCTCCAGGTTTCCCAGATGGACCCGCGTCCCGGCTGGAAGCACCAGATCACCGAGCACTTCATCGTGTTCGAGGCGAGGATTGTGCGCACGCCAATCCTGCCAGAGCCTGTAGCTGGACTCGATGTAAGGCACACTCCCGACTGCCAGCAACATCAGCAACAAGCCGAACCTCCAGCGCCGCGCCACCATACAACGACGGCTTCGCGGAATCAGCAAGGCGATCAGGCCGGCGATGAAAAGCCAGAGAAAAACTTCGGAAAAGAGGTAGATCATGTAGCCGAGCAACATGAGCGGCATATCGACGGGAATCATGGACGTCCTTGTGAACCCTTACATGAACGCCGCAGAATGTACCCATTGGCAGTGATGCCACAAGCCCGGACATAGAAGGACATCCCACGCAATGACGCCCGACGAGGCTTTGAAATTCACCCGCACGGTGGCTGGCCTTTCGATCACAACAGTGATCCTTGGCCCGATCCTGGCGCTTTACGTACTTCAGTCGCCAACCACTTCCCCCGTCAAGATCTCGGGCATTCTTGCATTTGCGATCCTGGCGCTCACCAACCTGATTTCAATGATCTTCAACGCGGTTTACTGGTTTATACGGCGGGAGCCCAAATGGCTCTCGGTCACGCTCTTGGTTCAAGCCGGTGTCGCAGTTGCCACGTTAACTCCATTCTTATAACCCGTTCATTGCTTCGGCTGAGCAGCCTCAACAATGCTCACGAGGCCAATCCCCGCAACCGACTGGCAGGTCACCATCCAAGCGCCCGAATCTATAATACCGAGCGTCGCCGAGCCGCTCCTCCAGCCATGGGTGAAAGTGCTGAGCCATGACCTGTGGTGTTTCAAGACTCCGTCACCCACATCTCGAGCGCTGGAAACGCCAAGAAATCAGATTTTGCCTCTTCCTTGTAGTCCATTTCCCAAACATACTCTCGCCGCACTTTTTCCGTTGCCGTCGCTTGGGCTGCGTTCTAGTCTCGGCGGGTCGTTGCTCATCAACGATACAGCTTTGACAGGCTGTGACGGCAAATAGTGTGCGGCCCCCTTATGGTGGCTGTACGTGCGGGCACGCTTGCGTGCGCCGGAACTTAGCTATTTCCGCCGGTCTGTCAACCCACGTACAGCTGCCACCCTTCTGTTTGACAGCAGACAGGTGGCAGCACAAAAAAGGTAAATAGCTATGCTAAAGGCCGTCCCCGATCCACCCCACAACCACCACTCCCTCGAAGACACGATCATCCAGGCTGCGGAGTTCGCCCTGTGCGCGCAGAGCGTGGCGCAGCAGGCTGTTTCGCTACAGCCCAGAACGTCCGCCTCGGTTCTAATGATGGCCTCGATGCATGAGCTCGAGTCGCTACGCGTGCTGCTCGAATCAGCGCTGATCCAGCTGCAGATGCCGACCGAACCACGCACCCTGCACTAGGCCGTTAAGCCTGTGTTGCCTGGGCGGGCGCTGTGGCCGGCAAGCCCGTACGCACAGCGCGCTGCGTGAGACCGGTGCTGAGCTAAAGGCGGGTTGTCCGTCATGACGTTCGCCCAGGCCCTAAACCTTCAGGGAGGCAACGCAATGACCCCAGATGACACCAAAGTTACTGTCGGTAAGACCACGTTCTACCAGGGTGAAAACCAGACCCATCCATTGTTTCGCATCGAAGCGGGCATCCCTTGCCAGAATGCCCGCGAACAGGCTTCAGAGCTGATGGGCTATGTGCGGGACCTGACCATCGAAGGCTTGATGGACGGTAAACCACAGCTGATCTGGGCCTCGCACTACCTGAGTGCGTTGGCCAAAGCACTGATGGATGATGCCGAGCTGGGCATGATGCACTAAGGGCTGAACTGCCTGACCATGGCGGACATCTGCAACCGGGGCCGCTTCGCGGCCCATCGCCGGCAAGCGCGGCTCCCACGGGTACAGCGCATGCCTGAAGGCTGGTGACATTCCCGGACTGCCTCCAAGGGGCGGATGGCGTCCAACTTCATGGGGGCAGTCCAGAGCTTGAGTTTCCCGGCTCAGGTCGCTCCCTCATTATCCTCAACATGGTCGATATGAGCGAAACGTTCGACCAGGAAGTCGATAAGGCTGCGCACGCGCGTTGAAAGATGTAGCTGCTGGGGGTACACCGCATAGACATCCGCACACGTCGGGGTCTCATTCTCCAGTACCAGGCGCAGCCGGCCGCTGCGTACGTAACGGGCGATATCCCACTCGGCACGCATCAGTATCCCGTAACCCTGCAATGCCCAGTTCAGTGCGACCTCCCCGTCGTTGCAACCCAAAGCAGCGCGTACCTTGATGTTTTGCGTACGGCTACCCGTGGTGAAACTCCATACGCCATAAGGTGTTTCGTTCTGGCGGATGAAGATGCAGTTGTGCTGCTGCAGATCCGACAGGCGCGTGGGAATGCCGTGCTTTTCCAGGTACAGCGGCGAGGCGCACAACAGTCGGCGGTTGGAAGCTATCTTGCGAGCATGGAATGCAGAATCCGGCATCGTGCCGAAGCGGATTCCAAGGTCAAAACCGTGAGTAGCCAGGTCCAGTGGGTGGTCGGTGATTTCAAGCTGGACTTCCACTTCCGGGTAGCGGCTGTAGAACGCCGCCAACGCCGGGCCGATATGCCGCCGACCAAAACCGAGGGAGGCATTGACGCGAATCAGGCCTTTGGGCGTCGCGCGACTGCTGACGACCATCTGCTCCACCTCGTTGATTTGCGTGAGGATCCGCGCAGCGTGTGAAAAATACAGCTCACCCTCCGACGTCAGGCTCATCGCGCGGGTGGTGCGATTGACCAGGCGCACACCAAACCGTGCCTCCAAGGCCGCCAGCCGCTTGCTCACCGCCGGTGGCGTTATGCCGAGCTCGCGCGCAGTGGCCGCGAGGCTGCCTTGGGTGGCGAGCAGATGGAAAAAGGAAAGATCCAATGTCTGGTTCATGCCTGGCTCAGCACAGTGAATGGGCCTACAGAATGGGCCTGGCGATTAGTAACCTCAAGTAATTTATCTAGTTATTTTGCATGACTTATTGCCTTTGGATTTCTGATTACACTCTGCTCACAACCTGTCCCTCGGTGTGATCGACAGGGAAAACAAGAAAATCCAGAGAAGGTAGGTGTCCATGAATAGTTACAACATCGCAGCTGTCCCTGGCGACGGAATTGGCATTGAAGTGATTGCCGCCGGCGTTGAGGTTCTCAAAGCCCTGTCGAAAAAATCCGGCTTCGAAATGACCTTCAAGGATTTTGACTGGAGCTCGGAGAAGTATCTGCAGACTGGCCATTACATCCCCGAGGGTGGCCTGGAAGCATTGAAGGCCTTCGACGCGATCTTCTTCGGCGCGGTCGGTGCCCTGGACGTACCGGACCATATTTCCTTGTGGGGCCTGCGCTTGCCGATTTGCCAGGGTTTCGATCAGTACGCCAATGTGCGCCCGGCACGCGTGCTGCCCGGCGTGAAGAGCCCGTTGCACAACGGCGACCAGATCGACTGGGTGGTGGTGCGGGAGAACTCGGAGGGTGAATACTCCGGTAATGGTGGTCGCGTACACCGCGGCCTGCCGGAAGAAGTGGCCACCGAGGTATCGGTATTTACGCGCGCCGGTGTCGAGCGCATCCATCGCTTTGCCTTCCAGCTGGCGCAGAGTCGCCCACGCAAGCACCTGACCATGGTGACCAAATCCAATGCCCAGCGCCATGGCATGGTGCTGTGGGATGAGATCTTCTACGAAGTCGCCAAGGACTTCCCGGATGTGAGGATCGACAAGGAGCTGGTCGACGCTGTCACTACGCGCATGGTACTCAAACCGGCCACCTTGGATGTGATCGTGGCCACCAACTTGCACGCCGACATCCTGTCCGACCTGGCCGCCGCATTGTCTGGCAGCTTGGGTATCGCCCCCACCGCCAACCTCAACCCATCGCGTCAATTCCCCTCGATGTTCGAGCCGATTCACGGTTCAGCCTTCGACATCACCGGCAAAGGCGTAGCCAACCCGATTGCGACCTTCTGGACCGCGGCGATGATGCTTGAACACCTGGGCGAGGTGGCAGCGGCAAAACAGCTGATGTCAGCTATCGAAGCCGTTACCGAAAGCGGCCTGCACACCCCTGATCTGGGCGGGACAGCGACTACCCGGCAGATCACTGATGCAGTGATCGCGCTCATAAATCGCTGACTGTTCAGAACCGTAATCGAGACATAGCGCCGAGAGGGGGGCCGTTGACCTGCCTTCTTGGTATCGCCTGACAAGAATAAAAAATCAGGGTCCTGTCATGAAAAGCCTTCTGGGTAAGTTATATGTACAAGTATTGATCGGCGTCGCCGCCGGCATAGCGCTGGGTGTGTTTTGGCCGCAGATCGGCACCGACCTGAAACCACTTGGCGATGCGTTCATCAGGCTGATCAAGATGGTGTTTGCACCCATCATTTTCGCCACGGTGGTGCTGGGCATCGCCAAGATGGAAAACATGAAAGAGTTGGGGCGCGTGGGCGCCCGGGCACTCATTTACTTTGAAGTGCTTTCTACCTTCGCCTTGGTGCTGGGGCTCCTGGTGGTCAACTTCGTGAAGCCTGGCGCGGGAATGAACGTTGATGCCGCACACCTCGACGCCTCCAGCATCGCCACCTATACCGTGGCTGCGCAAAGTGGCGACGGTATCACTGAGTTCTTGATGAAAATCATCCCGGCCAGTGTCACCGATGCGTTTGCACAGAATCAGATTTTGCCGATCCTGCTGTTTTCCACCCTATTCGGTATCGCCTTGGCGCATCTGGGGCCACGTGGCAAACCCATGGTCGATGTGCTCGAGTCTTTCTCTCACGGCATGTTCCACATCGTCGGCATGATCATGCGCCTTGCACCGCTGGCAGCCTTTGGCGCGATGGCGTTCACCATCGGCAAGTACGGCCTGGGTTCGATCGTGTCGCTTGGCAAGTTGGTCGCGACCATGTACGTCACCTGCTTCCTGTTTGTCGCGGTGGTACTCGGCTTTATCGCACGCTTGTCCGGCTTCAGTTTGTGGAAGTTCCTCAAGTACCTTCGCGAGGAACTGTTCACCGTGCTGGGCACCAGTTCGTCTGAGTCGGTGGTACCGCAATTGATGAACAAGCTGGAAAAGGCCGGGGTCTCCAAGCCGGTGGTGGGCCTGGTGATTCCGTCTGGGCTGACCTTCAACCCCGACGGCCAGTGCATCTACTACACAATGGCCGCGATCTTCATCGCTCAGGCCACGAACACGCCGCTGAGCCTGATGGACCAGCTGATCGTGCTGGGCGTGCTACTGCTCACCTCCAAGGGGTCGGCCGGCGTAACAGGCTCGGGCTTCATTACCCTGGCCGCGACCCTGGCGACCATGGACAAGATCCCGGTGGCCGGCATGGTTCTGCTGCTCGGAATAGATCGTTTCATGTCCGAGGCCCGCGCCATCACCAACACCATCGGCAATGCGGTCGGCACCGTCGCCATCGCCAAATGGGTTGGCGCCTTGGATGGCGAACGAATGAAACAGGTCCTCGATGGTCGGGCAGTCGAGAAGGCAGAAGAACGCCCTTCCAACACCGTGCCTGCCACGCCCGCTGCCGTTTCCGACAAAAAAAACCTTGTGATGCCCTGAGGAAAACACCGTGGATAACCTAGAAAAAGAACATGCCGTGTCGTCGCTGACCGACACCTTGGCCAGGTTCACCGCTTATATCGGCAAGCGTCTGCCCAAGGACGTCAAAGCCAAGACTGCGAAGCTGCGTGCGGCAGAGACCAACCCACTGGCCATCGCTGTGTACGACTCGATGGCCGACAACCAGGAATACGCCGACAAGCTGAACCGCCCCAGCTGCCAGGATACCGGCGTGATTCAGTATTTCATCTCGGCGGGCGCGCGGTTCCCGCTGCTCGGTGAAATGGAGGGCATCCTGGAAGGTGCCACCAAGCAGGCCACTGTCCACGGGCCCTTGCGCCACAACGCAGTGGAAACGTTCATCGAAAAGAACACCGGCACCAATACCGGCTCGAAGATCCCTTGGCTCGACTGGGAGATCATCCCCGATGCGGACTACGCGATCGTCGACGTGTACATGGCCGGTGGTGGCTGCACCCTGCCGGGCTCAGCCAAGGTGCTGATGCCGGGGCAAGGTTACGAAGGGGTGACCGAGTTCGTCTTCGATGTGATCACCTCCCGCGGCATCAATGCCTGCCCGCCACTTCTGGTGGGGGTTGGCGTATCGACCTCGGTAGAGACTGCGGCCCGCCTGTCGAAGAAGGCCATCCTGCGCGAGGTGGATTCCAGCCACCCCAACCAAAGCGCGGCAATGATGGAGAAGCTGCTGGAGGAAGGCTTGAACGAAATCGGTATCGGCCCCCAAGGCCTGACCGGTAATAGCAGCGTGATGGGCGTGAACATCGAGTCATCGGCGCGTCACCCTTCGACCATTGGCGTGGCCGTTTCCACCGGCTGCTGGGCGCACCGTCGCGGCAAGATCCGCATCAACGCCGACCTTTCCTATGACATCCTCTCCCATGAAGGCGTAGTACTGTGAACAGTCCAGCGAAAAAGATCATCAACACCCCGATCAGCGACGAAGACTTGGCTGGCCTGAACGTCGGGGATGTCGTTTACCTCACTGGCCAATTGGTGACCTGCCGTGACGTGGCTCACCGCCGCCTGATCGAGCTCGGTCGCGAGCTGCCGGTGGACCTGCGTGGCGGCGCGATCTTCCATGCCGGGCCGATCGTGAAGAAAAAAGACGATGGCAGCTTCGAAATGGTGTCCATCGGCCCGACCACCAGCATGCGCATGGAAAAGTTCGAGAAGCAATTCATCGAGCAGACGGGTGTGAAGCTGATCGTCGGCAAGGGCGGCATGGGGCCGGAGACCACCACCGGTTGTCTGGAGAACAAAGCCGTACATGCGGTGTTCCCTGGTGGCTGCGCGGTACTGGCGGCAACTCAGGTCGAAGAGATCGAACGCGCCGAATGGCAGGATCTGGGCATGCCGGAAACCCTATGGGTGAACCGCGTACGCGAGTTCGGGCCGTTGATCATTTCCATCGATACCAAAGGCAATAACCTGTTTGAGCAAAACAAGGTGCGTTTTAACGAGCGTAAAGGTTCGGTGATCGAAAAGATCAACTCACAGGTTCGCTTCATCAAGTGATGTAGCAGCGTGGCGGTTTTCCGTTGCAGAACGCGAAACCTGCTTCCTCAGGTTTCGCTAACGCCCTCGTAACGCTGCTCCCGCAGATCATCACTGCCACGTGCATCTGCGCCCAGCATTCAGGTTGCAGAAAAAGGCGAAGGTATCGCGACGAGCAGTCAATGGACGGCACCACGCCAAGCAGCTCCATGACGCGGGTCTCATGCCTGAAGCGATTGCCGAAATCAGTACGGGCCGCCTCCTCTACTTCCCACCTGTGAACGAGATCCACCGCGCACTTTGACCAGATTGGCCCTGCGCACGGGTCATCTTGCGTCTCTCAGGCCGTTGTAATGCTCCGACCTTTCACTCCATTTACGATACTGGCGAGTACGAAAAGCCATGTTGAGCTGTTGCAGGATCAGCGCGCGCAGCGGCGACACGCTCGGGTCGGGCTTTTTACCCCGGCTCAGTTTGCGCAATTGAAACTTCACCACCGCCATGTTCGCCAAGGCCGAGATGGCTTTGTTTTTCCACGTGATCGGCGGTAATTCAGGGGCGTTGTCTTTGCCCTGCAACCAGGCACGAGGCAGGTGCGGATCGATGGCTAACGCCGTTCCGATACCCACCATGTCCACCCCGCTGTGCACGACGCTTTCGGCCACCGGGTGGCGACGTATACCGCCGGTGACCATCACCGGCATTCTGGCAACGGTTTGGAGATCACGGGCAAACTCGACGAAATACGCTTCGCGAGCCAGGGTGCGACCATCGCGTGCGTGCCCCTGCATGGCAGGTACTTCGTAACTGCCTCCCGACAACTCCACCATGTCTACGCCCAGGTCATTGAGCAGCTCAACAACCTTTTTCGCGTCATCGGTGGTGAATCCTCCGCGCTGAAAATCGGCGGAATTGAGTTTGACCGCCACCGCAAAATCCGCAGAAACCACGGCCCTTACCGCCTTGACGATTTCCAGCAACAGGCGCGCCCGGTTTTCCAAAGAGCCACCCCACTGGTCGTTCCGTTGGTTGGTCAACGGCGAAAGGAACTGGCTCAACAAATAGCCATGGGCGGCGTGGATCTCCACACCGGTGAATCCGGCTTGTTCACCCAGGCGAGCGGTGTTGGCGAAGCGCTGAATAACTTCTTCGATCACGCCAGGGGTCATCGCGTGAGGCATGGCAAAACGCTTGGACATGTTGCCCAGTTCCAGCGGTACGGCTGATGGTGCCCAGGTTTTTTGCCCAAGATTGGACTGCATCTGCCGCCCTGGGTGGTTGATCTGCAACCAAAACTGCGCACCGCCGGATCGACCAATACGCGCCCAGCGCTTGAACTTGTCCAGTTGCTGATCGTCCTGTAATACCACGCCCCCCGGCCCGGTCATGGCACGGCCGTCGACCATCACATTGCCGGTGATGATAAGGCCGGCACCACCGTCCGCCCACGCTTGATACAAACGCATGAGTGCTTCGGAAGGCGCTTGGTCGGCATCCGCCATATTCTCTTCCATGGCGGCTTTGGCGATTCGGTTCTTGACGGTCGAACCGTTGGGAAGCATCAGGGCGTCGAACAAATTCATGGAGCAGTCCTCAACTGGGTATGAGGCCACCTTAAGCTTGAAGTTAACTTTAAGGTCAATGCCTTCTTCAAGGTCAGGCGATTTTCAATCGCTCCTTACGGTATCGAAAATGTGTTCAATTGCCCAAAGCCGTGGCTGAGGCCGTGATGGCGGTGCTTTCTGGCGACAACGGGGCGCGCTGAGTCTGTCAGGCCCCGGACGCCTGGCGGGCGTTTTTTCTGGTGGAAGACTTCACCGCAGGTTTGCCGGAGGCTTGGCCAACCCCTTCTTCGCGCAGACGATTGATCAGCATTTGCGCATTGTCGGCACACGCCATGCCCTCGGGCTTATCCTCGATGCCCTTGATGACGAGCAGAAGTTGCGCTTTGTTCTGTGCGAGCCGTTGCTCCAGAACAGTGATTTCCTCCACCTTCTGTTTGAGTCCTGAGAGCAACTCGTCATGCCGCCAGCCACTGGCGTACATCGGCATCAATTGCCGGATCTGCTGCAAAGAAAAACCTGCCGCTTGTGCGCCGGTTATCAGTTCCAGAACCCATTCGGTATCAGGCGCATAGTCGCGGTATCCATTGGCCTTGCGCTCGACGGAGCTGATCAAGCCACTGGCCTCGTAGAATCGGATGCGTGACGGAGTCAATCCACTGATTTTCGCCAGTTCGCCTATTCTCATGCCTCACCCTGAAATGCCTGTTGACCTTGAAGTTGACTTTAAACCTAAAGCCAGCGGGCGGCCAGGCATCAGGTAGGACTTGGTCGCCATGGTATTCATGGGGAAGCGGAGGCTCATCCAGCGCGCGTCCGCTAAACTGCCTCAAGAAGGCTTTACTCTGCGGGCGGCCTGCGATAGCCACCAGGTAACAGCAAATGACCGTCAGCGCTTAACGCAGGCTTGCAACCAGCTCCTAGGGACCATGAGGCCCACACTCCAGCCTAGGAAATCCTTCACATACTTGTGTTTCGATCATCACTTCCCCGGCATCAGTCACATCGATTCGTCACGAGACTGGTTGACATAGACCGATCAATACCCGCACACCTTGAGCGCTGAAAACGCCAAGAAATCAGATTTTGCCTCTTCCTTGTAGTCCATTTCCCAAACATACTCCCGCCGCACTTTTTCCGTTGCGGTCGCTTGGGCTGCATTCTAGTCTCGGCGGGTCGCTGTTGTTCAGCGATCGGCTTTGACAGGCCGCGACGGTATTATGCATACGGCTTGCCTTCAATGGCGGCTGTACGTGCGGGCACGCTTGCGTGCGCCGGAACTTGCATAGTCCGCCGGTCTGTCAACCCATGTACAGCTGCCACCCTTCTGTTTGACAGCCGATAGGTGACCGCCTAATTGAAGGTACTATGCAATGCTCAAAATGGTCCCCGATCCACCCCACAACCACCACGCCCTCGAAGACACGATCATCCAGGCTGCGGAGTTCGCCCTGTGCGCGCAGAGCGTGGCGCAGCAGGCTGTTTCGCTACAGCCCAGAACGCCCGCCTCGGTTCTGATGATGGCCTCGATGCATGAGCTCGAGTCGCTACGCGTGCTGCTCGAATCAGCCCTGATCCAGCTGCAGATGCCGAACGAACCACGCACCCTGCACTAGGCCGTTAAGCCTGTGTTGCCTGGGCGGGCGCTGTGGCCGGCAAGCCCGTACGCACAGCGCGCTGCGTGAGACCGGTGCTGAGCTAGAGGCGGGTTGCCCGTCATGACGTTCGCCCAGGCCCTAAACCTTCAGGGAGGCAACGCAATGACCCCAGATGACACCAAAGTCACTGTCGGTAAGACCACGTTCTACCAGGGTGAAAACCAGACCCACCCATTGTTTCGCATCGAAGCGGGTATCCCTTGCCAGAATGCCCGCGAACAGGCTTCAGAGCTGATGGGCTATGTGCGGGACCTGACCATCGAAGGCTTGATGGAAGGTAAACCACAGCTGATCTGGGCCTCGCACTACCTGAGTGCGTTGGCCAAAGCACTGATGGATGATGCCGAGCTGGGCATGATGCACTGAGGGCTGGGCTGCCTGACCATGGCGGACATCTGCAACCGGGGCCGCTTCGCGCCCCATCGCCGGCAAGCGCGGCTCCCACGGGTACAGCGCATGCCTGAAGTCCATTCTGTGGGCCAGATTCGTAGGGAATGAGGCTACTGACCAACACGCGAGCTGGAACAATGGCTATGGTGGTAACTGCCGGCTGAAAGACGCCGCATCAGTCCCGACTCATCCTCGCTTTTGCCAAATGCCTGGAGCAGGGTCGATACCACTGATATCCATGCCAAAGGAGTCACCTATGTCAACGCTTTATCCCAGTATTGATCCTGAGGGGCTGGTCGAGTACTCGGTGGTCTACACCGACCGCTCGCTCAATCACATGTCACAGGTATTTCAAGGCGTGATGAAAAACATTTCCAGGACCCTGAAACAGGTCTACAACGCCCAGGCTGTTGCGGTGGTCCCAGGGAGCGGCACATTCGGCATGGAAGCGGTGGCCCGGCAGTTTGCCACTGGCCAGCAATGCTTGGTGATACGCAACGGCTGGTTCAGTTATCGCTGGAGCCAGATACTTGAAATGGGCAACATCCCGGCGGCCACGACGGTGCTCAAAGCCCGACCGATAGACGCGGGTCGCCAAGCGGCTTACGCCCCACCTCCGCTTGACGAAGTCCTGGCGGCCATCAAGGCGCACAAGCCGCAAATGGTCTTCGCCCCCCACGTTGAAACCTCATCAGGGATTGTCCTGCCCGACGAATACATACGGGCCGTCGGCGACGCTGTCCATGAAGTGGGTGGTTTGTTCGTGCTGGACTGCATTGCCTCAGGCACGCTTTGGGTTGATATGCAGAAATGTGCAGTGGACTTGCTGATCAGCGCCCCGCAGAAAGGCTGGAGCGCCTCCCCTTGCTGTGCCCTGGTGATGTTCAGCGCGTTGGCCCTGGAGCGCATGGAGCACACGCATAGCAGCAGTTTTGCCTGCGACCTGAAAAAGTGGCTGCAGATCATGCAGGCCTACGAACAGGGCGGGCATGCCTACCATGCGACCATGCCCAGCGACTCGCTCGCGCGATTCAACGACGTGATGAACGAGATGCAGGCCTACGGTTTCGATAAGGTCCGCGGGGAACAACAGGCTCTGGGCGATCGGGTGCGCACCATGTTGACCCGCAAAGGCATCAAAAGCGTGGCTGCGGACGGTTTTCAGGCCCCTGGCGTAGTAGTGAGCTATACCGACGATGCGGGGATCAAGACCGGTAAGAAATTTGCCGACCACGGCCTACAGATCGCCGCCGGGGTGCCGTTGCAATGCGACGAGCCCGCCGATTTCCAGACCTTCCGCATCGGCCTGTTCGGGCTCGAAAAACTGCACAATATCGAGCGCACGGTCAGCACCCTTGAGCAGGCGATCGACAAGGTGATGGCGAGCTAAGCCATCATCCTGGCCGCAGCGCCTGTCAGTGGTGAATGTGCCCCCAAGGCGCGCCGAACAGCATCGGCCATTACACGCCCTCATCGCTAGGCGGGTTCGCGGCAGAAGGAGCACGGCAGCAAAGCCACTTGCAGGGCTCGGCTCAGACTGGGCGTCTCGAGTGAGCTTCAAGCAGCAAGAATGATTTGTCGGTAGAGCGAAGCACTGGCTTGAGCCTGGCCTGCGGATTTAGCATGTGGCCTGGAAATGCTGCAGTTTGCGTCCTATACCAGAACATCCCGTTTCGCTAGAAATCGCGTGCTGATCCTGTCCTCGCAACGAATGCCGCAGCCTCTGACAGGTGCCGCCCGCACCCCCAGAAAAAGGAAGCCCCATGCCAGCTTGTCCCCTGCCCTCCGACGAAGCAGCTCGCCAACGCACTCTGGATGAGATGCACCTGCTCGACACACCGGCCGAGCATTACCTCGACACCCTGGTACGGCTTACCCAGCAACTGGCACAAGTGGACACCGTGCTGATCAGCCTGATCGACCAGGAGCGCCAGTGGTTCAAGGCACGTATCGGGCTGGAGGCCACCGAGACGCCGCGCAACGTTTCATTCTGTGGCTACGCCATCCTTGGCGAAGGCACCTTGTTGGTGCCCGATGCCACGCATGACCCGCGTTTCGTCGACAACCCGCTGGTACTCAGCCCACCCTACATCCGCTTTTACGCCGGCCATCCGTTGCGCGCGGGGAATGGCAAAGCCATAGGGACGTTGTGCATGCTCGACCCTCGCCCGCGCACGCTGAACGAAACGCAGCAAGCCAACTTCAAGGACCTGGCCACCCTCGCAGAGGGTTACCTGCAGTTGCGTGGCCTGATCCAGACCAACCGTGACCTGCGCCTGGAAATGGACCGAGAGCAGCGCAAGGCCATGCTCGACCCTTTGACGCAGCTGTGGAACCGCAACGGTCTGACAGCGTTCGAGGACCACGAGCGGCGCCGCGCAGCACAGAGCAGCCTGCGCCTGGGGGCGATCTATGCAGACCTCGACCACTTCAAAAGCATCAACGACCGGTATGGCCATGCCACTGGCGATCAGGTGCTGTGCGAATGCGCCCGCCGCCTGCGCGCAGCGCTGCGCCCGGACGATCTGGTGGTGCGCCAGGGCGGCGAGGAATTCGTCGCGCTGGTCATGGTCAACGACAGCGAAGAGCTCAAGGGGATTGCAGAGCGGGTGCGGCAGATGATTGGCAGCGAACCGCTACAACTGCCCACCGGCCCGCTGCGTGTCAGCCTGAGCATCGGCTGCACGCTGCTCAACGATCAAGAGCACCTCGACCGGGCGCTGGAACGCGCCGACTCCGGGCTCTACAGCGCCAAGCAGAATGGGCGTGACCGGGTGGTTTATGTAGCAACCGTTGACTGACCTGGACGGCGGCGAGCACCTCCTCAGGGTGTACGCCGCCATGGCCAGTCTTCCAGTGCCCGGTAAGCGAGCTAGTGATCGCTACCCTCAGACAGAGACAAACATCACCCCGGCAGCGCCGCCAATACCGCAGTGACCATGCCGTTGAACGTCGCCGGTGAGTCCACCACGCGTGCAGTGACTTTCGCCTCACCGTCGGCACGGGTGGCGCGCCGGGCCTGGTCGGCAGTGGCCGACAGCTTGACGATCACTACTTCGCGGCGCGGGTTGATATAGATTTTCTGACCGAAGCGCCCGCTGGCCTCGACAGAGCCGTCGCCATCGTTTTTCTGATACCAGTAGTTGCGATAAGCGTAGCCCGGGCGGCCGGGGGCAAGGTTACCTTGGGCGAACGACGCCGGATCGGCGGGCTGGAACGTGCTGCGCACCGCTTGGTTGAAACTGTCACCCTTGACGTCACGGGCCAGCTCACGGCGCACCCGTTCAGCGAAGCGCGCCGTGTCGCGCAGGTTGCAGCTGATACCGCCGCTGGCCATCTCGGTACCGAGCGGGTCGACTTGCACATAGGCGTCGTCCTGGGCGAAGCGTGACCAGATACGTTGTTCAACCAGTTGCGCCCAGTTCAGCCCGGTGATGCGCCGCAGTGCCCAGGCCAACGCTTCGGGTGAGCCGTTCTGGTAAAAAAACAGCGGTTTGGCGCCTGAGTCGGGCGCCTTTCGTGCGTGCTGGAGGAAACTGTAGATATCCCCCGGCATGCCTTCGGCCCGAGGTATAAGCCCCGTGGCGGCAAACAGCCCCAGGTCCGGCGGCATCTGCGGCGGGTACTCCACCGCCACCTGCATGTCGAGGTTGGCCTGCACCGTTGCCTCGCCAAATGGCGTGCCGCTGAGTTCCGGCACGTAATGCGCCAATGTACGTTGCGGGTCCAGCGTGCCTTCGGCGATCAGTTGGGCGGCGATCAGGCCAGTCACGGACTTGGTCATCGAGGCCCAGATATGCGGCTGCCCGGGTTGGAAACCTTCCAGATAACGCTCGTACACCACCTGGCCACGGTGCAGCACGATGAGCCCATCGGTGCTGGTCTGTTGCAGGTAGCTCGCCAACGTCAGGGGCTGCTCGCCGGCAGTGAACGCCACCTGGTCAAGCGCCAGCTCGGTGCCTGTTGGCAAGGCCAGCGGCGTGGACGCGCGGCCGATGCCCCGGGTCGGCGAAACCTCGCGGGCGTGGCGCATGGACCAGCGCAGGAACGGTGGCTGGAACGCGTTGGCCTGGTTCACGCGCAACTGCGGTGCGGGGGGAAACCCTTGCATCACGCCCTGCTCTGCCGGTGCGCTGCTGGCCACGCCCGGGGCAAGTGTACCGGCCAGCATCAAAGCGATGGCCGGCAGGTTGGCCGGTGATGGGTGCATGCTGCGTTTGGACATGGTCTTGTCTCCTTGAACGGTCTAGAAGTTGGCGCCGACGCTCACGGCCACGTAGTCGCGGTCGCCGCGGATGCCGTAATCGCCATCGAGATAATCGGTGTAGGCAAGGCTTGCCCAGTACTTGCTGGCCAGCGCCACGTCCACGCCCAGGCTGATCGAGCGCGAGCCTTCATTGAAGCCCGACCCATCGGCGGGCGAATAGCCTTTCACGTCGTGGGACCAGGCCAGGTTAGGGCGAATGTCCACGCCCGGGACCAGGTTCTGGTAGCTCCAGGTCGCCCGTAGGCGGTAGCCCCAGGAAAACGGCGTAACGAACCCTTCGCCGTTGCAGTCAGCAGGGCTTTTCGAGATCGTCTGGCAGAGGCCGTTATCGGCCAGCTCACCGTTGCCGTAGGCCCCCGAGCGGCCATAACGCGGCCCGAAACGCCCCTCGAGCCCGCCCACATAGGTTGCGCCCACCTCCCCCATCAGCAGCAACTGGTTGGCGCCCATCACCTGGCTGAACGCCTGCATCGCCGACACTTGGGCCTGGGTCACTTCCTTGCGTCGATACCCGTCGAACAAGGTGTCGTCGGTCGATGGGCGCAGGCCTTCGGCGTTGAGCGGGCTGCGGCCCGGGGCGTTGAGCAGCGACTGCAGCACATCGTTACCGTTGAGCTGCACCGGCTGGTTGGGGCGGTGGCTCAACTCCCCCTGCACGGCGGTGCCGTTGTGCAGGGTGGTGGCGAAGGTGATGCCGTAGAGCCGGATATCCTCGGGGTACTGCGCCAGGTACTGCGAGGTTCCCATGCGCAGGGCGCCGGCCAGGGACTGCCCGCTGCTCGACGCCAGGAAGGCACCGCAGCCAGACAGTGGCACGCCAAGGGTGCTGCACAGGTCCCTGGCAAATCCGGTATTGGCGTAGTAGCGGCTGCTGACCGTGCCCAGGTAGGGAGAACGGCTGTGGTAGTTGGCCGCGAACAGGCCGAACTCGGTATCCAGCGATTGGACATACCAGTGCAAGGCAAACCCCCATTGGCCTCCATTACGCGCATCCTGGTCGGCCCCGCGCGGCACGCGCACGCCCTCATCGGTGAGCGTCACACCCAGGGACGCCAGCGCTTGGGAAACACCCGGGTTGGCGACCATCTGCCCACCGACATCCAGGCCTTGGCAGCCCTCGGGCATGAAGTCGTTGTTGGAGAAGAAGGTCGCACAGTTGTCCAACCGGGTCTGCTCCCAGTCCAGTTGGTAGAAGGCGTCGAATGACAGGGCCTGGTTGAGGTTCTGCGTGACATACAGAAGGTTGACCGGCGCCAGCGCGTCTTTGACCTCTGAGCCCGGCCGGCGCAACGCGGCCTGATTGAACGGGCTGATTACGTTCAGGCCACCCTGGATGAACAGGCTTTCGCCCCAGTTCACGACCTGTTTGCCCAGGCGCACCGAGCCGGGCTCGCCGTCGATGTCGTAGAGGGCATAGGCAAAGGCATCGAGCAGTTCCGCTGCGGCAGTTTTAGCCGATGCCTGGCGGTTGTGGTCGTCGATGTCGACTGCACGCTGGCTATGGTCGCGTTGCACCGTGTCATAACAGTAGGTGCCGCGCAGAAACACCCCAACGTTGTCCCGGTGCAGTTCCAAGTCATGGGTTGCTTTGAAAATGGCCGAGAACACATCACCCGAGCGGTAGTTCCGCCGCCCGTCATTACTGTTGGCGGCCTGCAACTGCTGTTTGTCGGGGTTGGCTGTGCTGACGGCAGTGCCGAACGACAGCGCCGTGTCGAAGCGCCCTTCGAGCGGGCCGGCCTGGAACTGCAAGGCAGCCGCCGGGGCGGCGAGCAGGCAGCATAGAGCCGCCAGCGGCGCTTGGCGCCGGCAGATACGGATGTATTCGCTCACTCTTAACCTCTTGTTGTTTTATTCGAGAGTGAAAGGTGGGGTAGCACAGATGAAGTGCCGGTCGCCGAGGCAGGCGGTACCGGTAATCTGGATTATCGGGGCAGTGAAAGCGGGCTCACAAATAGCGTCTTCGGATCAGTGCCATGCCAGATTGTTATGGCCTGGGCAGGGTTTGAGAGAGGCCTTCAGGGCTGCCTGGGCTCATGGGGCGGCGCGAATCGAGCACCGCCCCCCGCAGGTGACCTCAAACCGCCAACAGTTCCAAGGCCCTGCGCACGTTGCCTGGTATGGCAACCGCCCGCTGCTCACGACGATCGACGAATACATGGGTGAAACGCCCGGCCGCGCACGCTTGAGGTTCCCCCTCGACGAAGACGGCCAGCGCGTAGTTCACCGAACTGTTGCCTATCCCCGTGACCGCAATACCCACTTCGATGCGTTGCGGAAAGGCGACCGCGGCGAAGTAGTCGCAAGCAGACCCGGCCACATAGGCCACCACCGGGTCGCGGTGAATATCCAGACCGGCATGCTCGATCAGCCAGGTGTTCACCGCGCTGTCGAAAAAACCGTAGTAGACGACATTGTTCACATGCCCATACAGGTCGTTGTCGTGCCAGCGCGTGGTGATCGGCTGGAAGTGGCGATAGGCGCCGCGTAGCGGGCGTTCCCTGGCCATGATCAGAACGCCGCCTGGTAGAGTTCGACAGCATCGGCAAGGGTGACCTTGCGCGGGTTGTTCACCAGCAGGCGCTGCTGTTGCAGCGCTTCTTCAGCAAGCTGTTGCAAACTGTGCCGGGGCACGCCGACATCCCGCAACCGGCTCGGCAAGCCGCAGCGAGGTGCCAATTGCTCCAGCTCGGCAATGAACTGGCTGCACAACTCATGGGGCCCGCCAGGCACCAGCCGCTCGCCCAACAAGGCCGGCGCCAGCGCCGCGTAGTCGGCGAATGCCTCGCTACGGTTGAAGCGCATGACATGCGGCAGGACCAAGGCATTGGCCAGCCCGTGCGGTACGTGAAAGCGCGCCCCCAGCGGGTAGGCCAGGGCGTGCACCGCAGCGACCGGTGCGTTGGCGAACGCCTGGCCGGCCAGGCAAGCCCCTAGCAGCATGGCCTGACGGGCCTGCAGATTACCGCCGTTGTGGACTGCCTGGTCGAGGTTGCCTGCCAGCAGTGTCAAGGCTTCGCGGGCCAGCAGGCTGGACAGTGGGTTGCGCTTGAACTTGCTGGTGCTGGCTTCGATGGCATGCACCATCGCATCGATGCCCGTGGCGGCCGTGATCGCCGGTGGCAGGCCCAGCGTGCGCTCGGCATCGAGCAGCGCCAGGTCTGGCAGCAGCAGCGGTGAAATCACCGCCATCTTGGCGCACTCGCCGGTGGTGATGACGGCAATGGGCGTGACCTCCGAGCCGGTACCCGCAGTGGTTGGGACCTGGATCAGGGGCAGGCGCTGGCCCTTGGCCTGGTCAATGCCATACACCGCCTCCAGGGTCTGGTCGCACCCTGGGTGGGCCAGCAGCGCGACCAGCTTGGCGACATCCATGGAGCTGCCGCCACCGAACCCGACAATCAGCTCGGCACCGATATGCCGGGCACGGCCGACGGCAGCCAGCACGCAGGCATGGCTGGGGTCGGCGCTGACATCACTGAAGATCGCCGCACTCAGGTTCGCCTGGGTGAAGCCAGGCAGGATGTCGTCGAGCATCCCCAGGCTGACCAGACCGGGGTCGGTAACGATCAGCACGCGACGCACGCCGCGTTGCTGACACAACTGGGCCAGGCGGCCCGCGGCGCCCGGTTCGCAGAGCAGGTGAGCGGTCGTGGCAAAACTGAATGGCTGCATGTTCAGGGTCCTTTTGTTCTTGTGGGTGAACGGCGCAGCGCTCAGAAGGCGAAGTGCGCTTCATTCAGGCTCATCAGGCACTGCGCGCCGCCACGCAAAGCCTCACAGTGGGCACTTGCGCGCGGCAGGATGCGCCGCCAGTAAAAGTCCGCTGCGTGCAATTTGGCCTGATAGAAAGCGCTGTCGCCGCTGCCGGCGGCCAGTGCCGCACGGGCCCGCTGGGCCGCCCGCAGCCACAGCGCAGCCAGCAGCACATAGCCTGAATAGGCAAGAAAATCGACCGACACCGCGCCAATTTCCTGTGGGTCGCAGCGGCAGGCATCGAGCACCTCGGTGCTCAGGTTGCGCCACTCCTGCAGGCGCAGGGTCACCGCCTCGGCCATCGCAGCCAGGTCATCTGCGCGGCACGCGTGCGCCGCCTCCAGCAGGTCATCGATCAACAGACGCAGCTGCTCGCCACCATCGGCCAGCACCTTGCGGCGCACGAGGTCCAGGGCCTGAATGCCATTGGTGCCCTCATACAGCTGGGTGATGCGGCTGTCGCGCATCAACTGCTCCATGCCCCACTCGCGAATGTAACCATGGCCGCCATACAGCTGCACGCCCAGGCTGGCGACCTCCTGGCCGACATCGGTGAGGAAGGCCTTGACCACCGGAATCAGCAGCGCTGCCCGACGCCCGGCGGCAGCCTGCACTTCAGGCTGGGCCGCACCCTGCTCCAGGTCTAGCGCCTGTGCAGCATAGGCCGCCAGCATCCGGCAACCCTCGCTGAGGGTCTTCTGGGTCAGCAGCATGCGCCGCACATCAGGGTGGCAGATGATCGGGTCGGCGCTGCGCTCGGGCGCCACCGAGCCGGCCAGGCTACGCGACTGCAAGCGCTCGCGGGCGTAGGCCAGGCCGCCCTGGAAGGCAGCTTCGGCAATGCCCAGCCCCTGCAGCCCCACCTGAAAGCGCGCATCGTTCATCATGGTGAACATGCACGCCAGGCCCTGGTTGGCTTCACCCACCAGCCAGCCGCGGGCGCCGTCGAAGTTCATCACGCAGGTGGCTGCCCCCTTGATGCCCATCTTGTGTTCAAGGGCACCGCAGCCCAAGGCGTTGGGCACCCCCGGCCCACCGTCGGCCGCGCACTCGAACTTGGGCACCAGGAACAGGCTGATGCCGCGGACACCGGCCGGCGCATCGGGCAGGCGCGCCAGCACCAGGTGGATGATGTTGTCGGTCAGGTCCTGGTCGCCGCCACTGATGAAGATCTTGCTGCCACTGATGCGATAGCTGCCATCGCCTTGCGGCTCGGCCCGGGTACGCAACAGCGCCAGGTCGGTGCCAGCCTGCGGTTCGGTCAGGCACATGGTGCCGGCCCACTCGCCGCTGACCAGCTTGCCCAGGTAGTCGCGTTTGAGCGCCGGGCTGCCATGGCGATGCAGCGCCAGCACAGCGCCTTCGGTGAGGCCCGAATAGATGCGAAACGACAGCGAGGCGCCCATCAGCATTTCGTGGAAACAGGCGGCGACCATCTGCGGCAGGCCCTGGCCATCGTGCTCGGTCGGGCCGGTCATGCCGCCCCAGCCCTGCTCGACATACAGCCGGTAGGCCTGGCGGAAGCCTTCGGGGGTCAGCACCTGCCCCTGTTCCAGGCGGCAGCCCTGCTCGTCGCCCTGGCGATTGAGCGGGGCCACCACCTCGCTGGCAAAGCGAGCGCCCTGTTCAAGGATGCCATCGATGGTTTCACGGTCCAGACCGTTGCCCAGGCGGGCGCAATGCTGCGCCACATCGAACACCTCATGCAGGACGAACTGCATGTCACGCAGGGGGGCTCGGTAGCTCATACGCGGCCCTCATTCACGTCAGCCAACTGTTTGCCAGCTGCCGCCAGCCGCATCAGAAGACCCGCCGGGCGCCAGTGTTCGCCAAACAGGCCTTGCAGCCGCTCCAGCCTCGCCAGCAGCAGCCCCAACCCTTGTCGATCGGCCCAGGACATCGGCCCGCCCGTCTCTGCCGGGAAGCCATAACCATGCAAGTAGACCCGGTCGATGTCCTGGCTGCTGCTGGCTATGCCCTGCTCGAGAATCTTCGCCCCTTCATTGACCAGCGCCAGCAGGCAGCGCTCACGGATTTCCTCATCGTCGATCGGACGCCGACGCACCCCCAGGTCCTGAGCGACCTTGAACACCAAGGCATCCACTTCGGGGTCATGCACGGCTTCGCGGCTGCCGGGTGCGTAACGGTAATAGCCCTGGCCAACCTTCTGCCCGAAACGACCGAGTGCGCACAGGGCATTGTCGACCTGGACCAACGGGGCATCCATCCCCTGCCCGGCCAATTGACGTGCGCGCCACTCCAGGTCGATGCCTACCACGTCGTACATACGGAACGGCCCCATGGCAAAGCCGAACCCCTGCAGCGCCTCGTCCACCTGCCGCGGCGTGGCGCCCTCGAGCAGCAACTGCCGGGCCTCGGCGACATAGGTGCGCAACATGCGGTTGCCAATGAAACCGGGGCAGTTCCCAGCGACCACCACCTCCTTGCCGATGCGCTGGCCCAGCGCCACGGCCGCCTCCAGCACTGCGGGCGCGGTGCACTTCCCACGCACCACTTCCAGCAGCTTCATCACATGCGCCGGGCTGAAAAAGTGCAGCCCCAACACCTGTTCAGGCCGCCCGGTAACGGCGGCGATGGCATCGATGTCCAGCGCCGAGGTATTGCTGGCCAGGATCGCTTCAGGCTTGAGTGTGCTGTCCAGGGTGCGGAAGATCTCTTGCTTGAGCGCCAGGTTTTCGTACACCGCCTCGATCACCAGGTCGGCCTCGGCCAGCTCGGTGTAAGCCGTGACCTGCCGCACGCGAGCCAGGCAGGCATCGGCCTGGGCCTGGTCGATGCGGCCTTTGGCGACCTGCTGCGCCCACGTCTGCGCAAGCATGGCAAGGCCTGCCTCGGTGGCGCTGGGGTCGTTGTCCAGCCACAGCACAGGCAGCCCGGCACGGGCCAGGCTGATGACGATGCCGCGGCCCATGGTGCCGGCGCCGATCACTGCAGCCTGCTGAACGTTATAGGAAGTACTCACGGGTGACACTCCTGATTCGGTGTAAAGGCATTGCCCCCACCCTAGTCAGGCGCCTACTATTTTTGAAATTCTAATTTTCCATCCCATGTATTTTTCGCATGAATATAGCCAACTTTGATCTCAACTTGCTGCGTGTGCTGGACATGCTGCTGCGTGAACAGAACGTGTCACGTGCTGCCGAGCGCCTGGCGTTGACCCAGCCGACGGTGAGCAACGCCCTGGCGCGTCTACGGGACATTCTCGGTGACCCGCTGCTGGTGCGGGTCGGCCGACGCATGCGCCCAACCCCCCGCGCCCTGGCCCTGGAAGGGCCGATTCGCGCGGCCCTGCAGCAGATCGAGCAGACCCTCGGCGCTGGCGACAGCTTCGACCCAGGCCGCAGCCACCGGCAACTGCGCATCGCCCTGACCGACTTCGCCGAACAATTGTGCATGCCCAGGTTGCTTGCCACCTTGCAAACCCAGGCGCCGCATCTGCGTGTGGATGTGCTGCACCTGGCACCCAACCTGCCGGCCGAAGCCCTCGACCGTGGCGAACTCGACCTGGTGCTGGGGCGCTTCGACGATGTGCCGGCGCGCTACGAGCGCCGCCACTGGCGCAGCGAAACCCTGCACGTGGCGGTGCGCCAGGGGCATCCAGAGGTCGATGGCGCGCTCGACCTGCAAGCCTTCCTGGGCTTGCGTCACCTCTGGGTGCACGGCGGCCAGACCCGGGGCATGGTCGACCAGTGGCTGGCCGAACAGGGCCTTGCGCGGCGCATCGCCTATACCACGCCCAATTACCTGCAGGCCGCACACCTGGCCGCCAGCTCCGACCTGTGCGTGGTCTTGCCCACCGCACTGGCCCGCCATTTCGCCCAGCTACTGCCCTTGCAGGTCTTTGACCTGCCCTTCGCCCTGGAGCCCTTCGAGCTGGAACTGGTGTACCTTGCCCATCGTCAGCACGACCCGGCACTGGCCTGGCTGGTCGCGCGCATCATGGATATTCGCGCCGGCTGAGCCATCGCATTCAGGTATGGCCACCCATGCAAGAGTGGTATTGGTTCGCTGGCAATCGATGTCCTTAGAGTGGTGGCCCCCATAACAACAAGGACCACCCCTATGCGCCTACGCTACCTGCCCACCCTGCTGGCCCTCGCCCTGCCCTCTGCGGTGCTGGCCCAGGCACCGGCCAAGGACGCCACCGAGCTGACGCGCCAAAGCAACCAGCAGTGGCTGCAGCGCCTGCCCTTCGAGAACCGGGCAGACTTCGACAACGCCCGCCGCGGCCTGCTGGAAAGTGCCGACCAGGCGGTGCTCAATGCCGATGGCAAGACGGTCTGGGACCTGCAGCGCTACGCCTTCCTCAAGGGCGAGGCGCCGGCGACGGTCAACCCCAGCCTGTGGCGCATCGCCCAGCTCAATACCATCGCCGGCCTGTTCAAGGTTACCGACCGCATCTACCAGATACGCGGCATGGACCTGGCCAACATGACCTTGATCGAAGGCGAACACGGGCTGATCGTGATGGACCCGCTGCTGTCGGTGGAAACCGCCCGGGCCGGGCTGGCCATGTACTTCAGGCATCGCCCGCAGCGGCCGGTGGTGGCAGTGATCTACACCCACCCACACGTCGACCATTTTGGCGGCGCGCGCGGGGTGATCGATGAGGCCGACGTAAAGGCCGGCAAGGTTCAGGTCATCGCCCCTCAAGGTTTCTTGGAACATGCCATCAGCGAGAACGTACTGGCCGGGCCGGCGATGAAGCGCCGGGCGCAGTACATGTATGGTGCGCCTCTGCCACGCAGCGCCCGCGGGCAGGTTGACGCAGGCCTCGGCAAGGCCGTGCCGGCCAATGCCACAGTCAGCCTCATCGCCCCGACACGGCTGATCGAAAAACCGTTCGAGACCCTGCGCATCGACGGCGTGGATATCGAGTTCCAGCTGACGCCCGGCACCGAAGCACCGGCCGAGATGAACCTGTGGTTCCCGGCGTTCAAAGCCCTGTGCATGGCCGAAAACGCCTCCCATGTGCAGCACAACATCCTCACCCTGCGTGGCGCGCAGGTGCGCGATGCGAAGGTCTGGGCGCACTACCTGGACCAGTCGCTGCTGCGTTACGGCGACAAGGCCGAGGTGGTGTTCGCCCAGCACCATTGGCCGACCTGGGGCGGCGCGGCGATCCGTGAATACCTGGCCGATCAGCGCGACATGTACGCCTTCCTCGACAGCCAGACGCTGCGCCTGCTCAACCGCGGCCTCACCCCTACTGAGATCGCCGCCGAACTGACCTCGCTGCCCCCCCGCCTGGCCAACAAATGGTACAGCCGTGACTACTACGGCTCACTCAGCCACAACGTGCGGGCGGTGTACCAGCGCTACATGGGCTTCTACGACGGCAACCCGGCGACCCTCAACCCCTTGCCGCCGAGCGATGCGGGCCAGCGCTACGTGGCGGCGCTGGGCGGCAGCGAGCGGGTGCTGACGCTGGCGCGTGAGGCGTACGACAAGGGTGACTACCGCTGGGTGGCGGAGCTCACCCGGCACCTGGTGTTCGCCCAAGCCGACAACAGCGCTGCACGTAACCTGCAAGCCGATGCCCTGGAGCAACTGGGTTACCAGAGCGAGAACGCCACCTGGCGCAACGCCTACCTGACCGGTGCGCAGGAGCTGCGCAACGGCGTCGCGGCCGGTGCCAGCAAAGGCGGCAGCGCCGACGACCTGGTACGCGCACTGACCCCATCGCTGTTCTTCGACTACCTGGGTGTGCGCGTCGATGCCGCCAAGGCGGCTGAGCAGGACCTGACCATCAACTGGCGCTTCACCGACATCGATGAAGACTACGCCCTGACCCTGCGCAATGGCGTGCTGACCCACCGCGACCATGCACAGCACGCCCAAGCGGATGTGCAGATCAACATGAGCAAGGCCACCCTGGACCGCATTGCACTCAAGCAGACCGGTTTTCTCAAGGAAGCCAAGACGGGTGATATCGACATCAGCGGTGAGCGGGTGAAGTTCATGCAGTTCATGGCTGGGCTGGATGAGCCGGACGGGCGCTTCAATATCGTCACGCCCTGAGCCTGCAACGGCGCCGTGCTAAGCAGTGCGGCGCAACCACACGCCCAGCACCAACCCGGCCACCAATAACGCAGCCAGCGGTACGGTGCGCACTGCAGCCCACCCCCGCTCGCTGCGCAACATGGCCAGGCCCCGGCGGTAGATGGCGCGTTCGCGGACCCTGCCCAGTAGCGCCAACGACAGTGCCGCGCCGGCCACAGCCACCAGGCCGCCGCGCCAGGCCAGGCAAGCCAGTACCAGTAAAGCCAACTGGGTTCGCCGCCAGGCCAACACCGTACGCTCGGCCTGCAGCCCGGTATCGGCCGGGCCGTCAGCCATGCCAACGCCCCCATAACAGCGGTATCAGTGCCGCGCAGCCCAGCGCGCAGGCCACGCTCAACAGCGGTACCAAGCGTGGCAGCGGCAATGGCGCAGCGCGGCGCAGGGCGCGTTCCACCACCAGCCAGCGCCAACCAGCCCCCAGGCTTACCAGCAGGCTCGCCAGCAGCAACGCGAACTCCATCGCCAGGCGCCCGGATTGCGGCCAGGCATGCGCGGCAAAGGTTTCCAGGGCAATGGCACCGCCCAGCAATGCCAGGGCGGTGCGCAGCCAGGCCAGAAAGGTGCGTTCATTGGCCAGGGTGAAGCGCGGGTCAGGTGGCTTGCCAGGCCCCAGCAACCAGCGCTCCCAGGCGCTGTAATGGTGATCGGAACTCATCGGCTGTCCTGTGTGTGGCCCTGGGCGCTCAACGCAGCCCTTGGCTGCGCAATGCCCCGGGCGAGAAGTACGAAGCGCTGGTGCGCAGGTCGAAGGTGAAGGGTTTGGGTTGCTCGTTGGTCAGGCCCGACAGCTGGTAACGCCCATTGCGCAGGTCGTAGATCACCTCCATGGCGTTGACCAGTGCCTGCCCGGTGACGTGGTAGTAACTGTGCGCCTGGGCCGTGCGCCACAGCCGCCCCTGGTGGTCGAAGAAGTCGGCTTCGACGATGGCCCAGCTGTCCTCGTCCAGGTAATAGCGGCGGCTGGCATAGATATGCTCGGCCCCGGGCTTGAGGGTACCGACCAGCTCCCATACCCGGTGCAATTCGTAGCGGGTTGGCTGCGGGTTGACGTGGCCCGGGCCGACCAGCGCGGTGTAGCTCAGCTGTGGCGAAGCCAGCCGATAACTGTTGTAGGGTACGTGCAGGGTTTTCTTGCCGATCAGGGTCCAGTGGTAAAGGTCCGGGGCACCGTTGAACATGTCGCGGCTGTCGGCGGTGCGCAGCCCGGCCGTCCCTGGGGTGATGCTGTCGTAGGCCACGGCAGGCGCGCGCCGTACGCGTCGCTGGCTGCTGCTGTACAACCACGACAGGCGTGGCTGGGCGACCTGGTCGAGGGTTTCGTGCAGCACCAAGGCGTCACCTGCCAGGCGCGATGGCGCGGTCATGCGGTAGCTCAGGTAATACAGTACGTTGCTTGCCTGGCCGCCAGGCAGCACATCGGGCCTGGCGAAGGTTTGCTGCGCGCTGAACATGACAAAGCGACCATCACGACGCGGGGTGATGCTGTCCGACGCCAGGCTGTAACTGCCGTTGCGTGGCCGCGTCAGGTGGTTCCACAGTACCTGCAGGCCATTGCGTGGCAGCGGAAACGCCAGTACCCCGGCAAAACCCTGCACGCCATTGCCGTCATTGACCAGATGGGCGCTGGCGGCGTTGTGCCGGGCCCACTCGCTGACCCGAGCCGGCACCGCGACACTGCGGTGCGAGGGGTATACCGGCAGGCGAAAAGAGTCGGGAAAACGCTCGAGCAGCGCCACCTGGCCTGTCGTGAGCTGCTCGCGATAGCGCCGGTAGTTCTGCGCGGTGATGGTGTACAGCGGCTGCTCATCGGCGTAGGGGTCAAGCGGCGTGCCGTTGACCGCCAGTGAGACCTGCCCCGGTTGCAGCCCCCCGTTCCAGGCCGGTATGCGGCCATCACTGCTGGGCGCACGCTCGGCACCCACGGGTGTCAGTTGCGGGGGCAGTGGCGTAGCGCCAAGGTGAAGGGCCAGCAGGCTGGCATTGACGAGCAGGATACTTCGCAGCATGGCAGCAGGTTTCATGGGGTTGGCCTCTTGTTGTTGTTGGCTGACCTGGCCGGGCGGGCTTGCTTTGGCACGCCCCTTCCGGGTGATACTAGGAGCCACGCTTCGAACCCCACAAATAACGTGTTCGGATACGTGCCATATCAGTTCGGCATACCCTTGGAACCGCTGCGATGACCCTCAAACAGCTCCGCTACCTGATCGCAATCGTCGAAGCCGGCAGCTTTTCCTCGGCCGCGCGTCGTGCCTACATCGCCCAGCCGGCGCTGAGCAGGCAGATCGGCCTGCTGGAGAGTGAACTGGAAATGCAGCTGCTCGACCGCCAGCACGACGGCATCGTCCTGACCGACGCCGGTCGGCAGCTTTACGAGGTGGCCCGCCAGGTGGTGCAGAAGCTCGATTCGGTGAAGGACGAGCTCAAATCGAGCCGCGGTGACCCCAAGGGCCACGTCGCCATTTCCATTCCTGCCACCGCCGCAGACATGCTGCTGCCAGAAATCATCAAGCGTGACGAGCAGCGCTTTCCCGGCGTGACCCTGACCGTGTGGGACGGCCTGAGCCGCAACGGCGGCCAAGCCATCGAATTGGGCAAGGTCGACTTCGGCGTGGTGCCCAATGCCGAGGAGCTGGAGCATGTCGAGGCCGAGCCGATCTTCACCGAGGCGCTGTACTGGGTCGGCCCTTCAGCCGCTGGCGTCGCCGATACCATCACCCTGGCCGAAGCCGCCGCCACGCGGCTGGTGCTGCCACCAAGGGCACTGCACCTGCGCCGGCGCATCGAACAGGCGGCCATGGAAGCCGGCGTACCGTTGGCGGCCGCCTACGAGCAGCAGTCGGCCCCCGGCATCGCCAGCCTGGTCCGCGCAGGGCTGGCGGCGACCATCAGCAACTGGCCGCCGCTGTGCGAGCTGCTCGAACCGACCCAGGCGCGGCTCATCGTCGAGCCACGCATCAGCCGCACCATTGCCTTGGCGCACTCACGGCACAAGCCCCTGTCGTTTGCCGCCGGTTGCTTGCACGACCTGGTGCGCGGGCTGCTGATCGAGCTGGTACTCGGCGGCCGCTGGCGTGGTGAGCTGATCGGCGGCGATGACGCGCCGCTCGGGTCGGTGCCGGGGGTTCAGCTGGCTGTCTGAGAGCGCGCCGGCACCCCAGGCGCCACCGCACGCGGTTCAGCCAAGCGCTTCAGGGTGCGCTGCGGGTTCAGGCTCACCAGGCCCACCAGCCCCGCCACGACCAGTACTGCGCCACACACCAGAAAGCCCTGGGCATACCCGGTGGGATGCGCGGCACCTGCGCCCTGCACCAGCAACCCGGTTACCACCGGCGCAGCCAGCCCGGCCAGCGAAGCGATACCGTTACCGATGGCAAGCACCCCGCCGCGCTGGGCCGTCGGGGTGAACTCGGCGAGCATGGCCGGCCCTACGGAGTACATCACCAGCGCCAGGCCACCGCTGAAGGTCAGTGCGCCAACCCGCACGGCGGTGCTCAGGCCTGGCAGCATCAGCGACGCAGACAGCAGCCCGGAAAGCACCAGGCACAGCGAGACGAACACGCCGCGCGCCACGCGCGAAGATACGCCACGGCGCATCAGGCGTTGTGACAACCAGGCCATGAACAGGCTCAACGGCGTGGTCACCACCACGAACATCACAAAGATCCGCCCGGTCTGCAAGGGGTCTATGCCCAGGCCGACCTGCAGATAACTGGGCACCCAGGTCAGCGTCAGGGCCAGTGACCAGTTGGCGGCGAAGTGGCAAAGGTAGTTGCCCATCACGCTGGGGTCGCCCAGCAGCTTGCGGTACGGTATTGCCGGCTCATCGCTCTTGAGCTGGCTGGCACGCAGGCGCTCAAGGGTGCCCTCCTGCCCCAGCCGCCACCACAGCAGGCACCACACCACGCCGATCAATGAAAGGATGATGAAGTTGGTGCGCCAGCCATAGTGCAGGCTGACCCAGGGGATCATCGCGCCGGCCACCAGCAGCCCCATGGCGCTACCGGTGTGCAGCAACGCCACGGGCAGGTTGCGACGGTCATTGGGAAACCACTTGTACAGCGCATGGGTAGCGACCGGCGATGCCGGGCCCTCACCGATGCCCAGCAACACGCGGCAGGCAACGATGGCCCACAGTGAAGTGGCGAACAGCATCGGCAACTGGATCACCGCCCAGAACAGGCCCATGCCCAATAGCAGCGTGCGGGTGGGGCGCCGGTTGGCCATGAAGCCACCCACCACGGCGGACAAGGCGAAGAACCAATGCAAAGCGCCGCCAATCAGCCCGAACTCGGTCGCGGTCAGGCCCAGCTCGGCGCTCATCGGCACCGCAACCAGGCCAATCACCACCTTGTCGAGAAAATTGATCAGCATCAGCATGGCCAGCAGTACGGCCACCATCCAGGCGGTCCGTGGGTTGGGCAGGGAAGCATCCACAGTCATGGCGATTACTCTTGTTATTGTTGTGGAATGTGACAAAAGGCCGCCTTGGTGGCGGCCTGAGGGTCACGCGGGCATCAGCACGCTTTTGGCGATGGTGTTGCGCTGAATTTCACTGGTCCCGGTCAGGATGCGCATCATTCGGGTGGCACGGAAAATCCATTCCACCGGGTGGCCCTGCATCAACCCGGCACCGCCATGCACCTGCACGGCCTTGTCGGCAATGCGGAATGCAGCCTCCGAGACGAACAGCTTGCACATCGGCGCCTGGGTACGGATATCGCCGCCGGCATCGTTCACCTGCGCCGTGGCGTAGACCATGCTGCGTGCTGCATGCAGCTCGGTAGCCATATCGGCGATCATGTGGTTGACCGCCTGGAACATGGCGATCGGCTGGCCGAACTGCTTACGGCTACGGGCATGCTCGATCGACAGGTTCAGGGCCAGGCCGGCCATGCCCAGCAAGGTCGGGCAATGCAGCAGCCGGTTGAGGGTAATGCGCCCCATGGCCAGCTTGAAGCCCTGGCCCTGCTCGCCAATCAGGTTGGCCGCTGGCACGCGCACGTCATCCAGCACGATGTCGCCGTGGGCCCCGCCACCGGACATCACCGCATAGTCGCTTTCGACACGCACGCCCGGGGCCTTGAGGTCGACGAAGAACGCCGAAATACCCTGTGCGCCCTGCCCGGGGCCGGTCACGGCCAGCAACACCGCCAGGTCCGCGTACGTGGCACCAGAGATGTAGCGCTTGCTGCCGCTCAGCACGTAGTGATCACCATCGCGGCGCGCCTGGGTACGGATGGCAGTGGCGTCTGAACCCGCCTCGGCCTCGGTCAGGGCGAAGCACACGGCTTTCTCGGCACGGCACACTGGCTGCAGGAAATGCTCCACCTGATAGGGGCTGGCCACTTTGAGCAGGTGGCCCACCCGCGGCGGCCCGGACAGCTCGCCCAGTACGTGCGGGGCGAGCATCGAACCGGTCAGCACCGTGGCTTCTTTCACGGCGCACAGGTCAGCCACGCTCAAACCTGCACCGCCCATGGCTTCGGGCAGCATGAGGGTGTAAAGGCCCTGCTCGCTGGAGCGCTTCCAGACTTCCCGCAAGACCGCCTGAGGATGCGGGCGCGCCCAATTCAGCTGCATCTGCTGCTCCAGCGGGCGAACCTGGTCGCGGACGAACCCTTCGATGGCTTCAATGATCTGCGCAGCTTTTGCACTTGGTTGATACATGGTCATGCTCCCTGTCAGATACGACGATCGCTGTGTTGCCAGTAGGCTTCCCGGACCAGGCGGCGGACCACCTTGCCATTGGGGTTCTTCGGCAGTTCGGTGACGAAATCCACGCCTCGCGGCTTCTTGAAACCGGCCAGTGCACGGCCGCAGCGCTCGATGAGCTCGGCGGCGTCAAGCTGCGCGCCAGGCTTGAGCACCACCACAGCACGCACCGCTTCACCCCACTGCTCGTCCGGCACACCGACCACTGCCGCCTCGAACACTTCGGGAAAGCCGTAGATCACCTGCTCCACTTCGCTGGGGTACACGTTGAAGCCCCCGGAAATGATCATTTCCTTCTTGCGGTCGACGATGAACACGTAACCCTGCGCATCGACCGTGGCCAGGTCGCCGGTCAGGTAATAGCCGTCGCGCATGACTTCGGCGGTGAGCGCGGGCGCGCGCCAGTAGCCCTGCATGATGTCCGGGCCCTTGACCACGATTTCGCCGATCTCGCCCGGCACCACATCCTCGAATGCGTCGTTCACCACACGCAGGTCGGTCTCGAAATAGCAGCGCCCGCAAGAGGCCAGGCGTTGGTAGTTGCCGTCCTCGACCAGGTGGTCCTGCTCGGTCAGTACCGTGACCAGCGAGCAGGTTTCGCCGGCGCCATAACCTTGCACCAGAATCGGCCCGAACAGTTCGATGGCCTTCTTCACCAGGGCCGGCGCCATGGGCGCAGCGCCATACATGACCAGTCTGAGGCTGGACAGGTCGAAGCGCTCGACATCGGGGTAATTGACCAGGCGGTTGATCATGGCCGGCACCAGGAACAGCCGCGTCACCCGCTCACGTTCGATGGTCTCCAGCAACAGGCGATCGTCGTAGCGGTCGAGCAGCAGGTTGCAGGCGCCTACCGCCAGCAGCGGCATGATCTGCATGCCGCTGGCATGGGTGATCGGTCCCACATGGGCCATCACATCATCAGGGCCAGAGCGCCGCGTGGGGCTGGCGATGCTCTTGCGGACCAGCGCCTTGCGGTTGCCAAACGACAACATGGCCGCCTTGAGTACCCCGGAGCTACCGGAGGTGTAATGCAGCACCGCCAGGGCGTCGTCGGCAGGGTCAAGGCTGCACGGCGCCTCGCTGCCGCGCTCAAGCAGCGCGGCGTAACCCAGGTCACCGCCCTCGCCCTCCAGCGCGATCACCTGGCGCAACATCGGCAAAGCCTCGCGTCGTTCGGCCAGCGCCTGGGCGAAGGTGGCATCGGTGATCAGCGCAACGCTGCAGGAGTCTTCCAGTACCCGTACCACTTCATCCAGCGACAACCGCGCGTTGATCGGCACCTTGACCATCGCTGCCTTGTACAGCGCCACCTCTGCCTCTACCAGTTCCACGCGGTTGGCAGCGAGGATCGCCACATGTTCACCGCTGGCCACGCCCAGTGCGCCCAGCCCCGAGGCCAGGCGGTTGCTGCGCCGTTCCAGTTGGGCATAGGTCAGGCGCGTCTGGCTGTCCGCCACGGCAGTGTGGTCCGGCCAGTAGCGGGCACTGCGGGTAATGATCTTTCCAAGGTTCACGTTGTTGTTCTCGTCGACAGGAAGACATCGACGATGCTAAACACCCAGGCGTGGCCGGATGTAATACCAGTTTCCGATGCCGGCCATAACGAATTTGGCTGGCGCTATCATCAACGCCATTGGTTAAGGATGTTTAACCTGATTTCACCCATCCTGCGGAGCACGCGCCATTAACATGACGCGTCTTTGACCCAGGATTCTCAGCAATGCGAAATACGCTGTTACGCGCAACCTTGCTTCTTTCCGTAACTGCGGCATCGGCAGCAGTTGCCGCACCGACACCAACACTCACCGTACTCAGCTCGGGGGGCATCATGGGCGCCATCCGCGCGGCGCAACCTGCTTATGAAAAGGCCTACCACGTCAAGCTCGACATCCAGGCGGCGCCCTCGATGGGTGACACCCCACAGGCCGTACCTAACCGACTCGCCCGCGACGAACCTGCGGATGTCGTGCTTATGGTAGGTTCGGCGCTGGACGGCTTGCAGGCCAAAGGCCTGGTCGAGCCGACCAGCCGTGTCGATCTCGGCAAATCCTATATCGCCATGGCAGTACGCAAGGGTGAGCCCAAGCCAGACATAAGCAGTATGAAAAGCTTTCGCCAAACGCTGCTGGACAGCACATCGGTAGCCTATTCCGATAGCGCCAGCGGCGTTTACCTCTCCCGTTCATTGTTCCCCCGTATGGCGCTGGGCGAGAGCTTCAAGGCCAAAGCCCATATGATTCCCGCCGAGCCAGTGGGGGCAGTGGTAGCGCGCGGGCAGGCGCAGATCGGCTTCCAGCAATTGAGCGAGCTCAAACCCGTCCCAGGCATCGACATCGTTGGGCTGGTTCCATCGCAGGCCCAGAAGATGACGCTGTATGCCGGCGCTGTGGTCAGCAACAGCGTCCATCAGGCACAGGCACGACAACTGCTGGACTATCTTGCCTCGGCCCAGTCCGACGCAGCTATCCAGGCCAGCGGCCTGACACCGCTGCAGCATGCCGCCAGGCAATAGCGGTCGACGGGCCGGGCTCATGCCCGGCCGCTGGCTCACCAGATGGCGACGTCATAGGTCAGGTACAGGCGGTTGCTGTCCCGACCGCGGGAAAAGTCAGACCTGTAGACATAGTTGCGCAGCCGTATTCCAAGCCCTTTGAGGGCCCCGCCCTGCACCACATACGCAAGCTCGGCGTCACGCTCCCACTCACTCAAGCCCTGCGCTCCGGAGCGGCCGTTGTCCCCGCTCAGGTAGCGCGTCATGAAGGTCAGCCCGGGCACCCCTGCGGCGGCAAAGTTGTAGGCATAGCTTGCCATCCAGGTCTTTTCTTCTTCCTCGATGAACTTGCCGATGCCAACGTTGCTGAACGAATACACCGTTGCGCCACTGATGTACGGCAGCCCGGCTTCACCGTCGAGCACCTGGTACCCAGCGCCGAAGGTGTGCCCTGAATGGGCGTAGGACACTTGCGCACTGAACATGTCGTTGTCGATGCTGCCGCCGTATGCGGCGCCGCTGTCACGGCTGGCGAAATACCGCAGGTCGGTGGTCAGCACCCCGCCGGCCAGCGCAAGGTCATGCACCAGGCCGGCGAAGTCCTGGCGGTAGAAGTGTTCGAGCTGACCGTGGAAGTAGCTCAAGCGCACGTGCTTGCTGAGCGCGTAGTCGGCGCCGGCGAAGTTGAAATCGCCCGACTCGGCGCCGCCATAACCGTCCAGGTACAAGCCGGTACTGTCGGACGAGTCGCGTTGTTTGAATCGGTCGAGATGCCCGGCAGTGAGTGTCAGCCGCTCGATGTCGGTGCTGGTCAGCTGCGTGCCCTGGTAGGTCTGCGGCAGTAGTCGGGCATCGTTGTAGACCAATACCGGCGTCTTGGGCAGCAAGGTACCGTGCTTGACCACCGTACGGCCCAGGCGAGCCTTGGCCGTCACCCCGGCACTGGCGAATTCCTGGGCAGCGCGACCGTCGTCATGCACCGGCAACAGGCCCGTACCGCTGCGGCCACGGCCGGAGTCCAGCCTGACTCCCAACAGCCCCATGGCGTCGAGCCCCAGGCCCAGCGTGCCTTGGGTAAAGCCTGACTGATAGTCGAGCAGAAAACCCTGCGCCCACTCGGTTCGCTCGCTTTTGGCGGTGGCGGCGGCGCGGGCGCTCATGCCCTGCTCGTCGCGGAAATTTTCGTTGAAATAAACGTTGCGCAGTTGCAGTTTGAGCGTGCCGTCATCGACGAATCCAGCAGCGCCGGCAACAGGCAGGCAGCCGCAGAGCAGGCCACAGGCGGCCGCCGCACGCAGAGCAGTTGGGGACATGGTCGGTACTCTGTTGTTGTTTTTGAATGAGTTGAAAGCGGGCGCCCGGCGGCGCCCAGGGCGGTTCAGACGAAGAAGGACAAGGCCCCGGTGGCCAGGGCCAGGGCGGTGATCACCAGGGAGGTGAGCACCGCCCATTTGACGGTGGCCTTCTGGAAATCACCGATATCGCGGTCGACCATACCCACCAGCAGCAGGGTCGAGGCCACCAGCGGGCTCATCAGGTGCACAGGCTGGCCGAGCACCGAAGCGCGGGCGATCTCTACCGGGTCGATGCCGTAGGCAGCCGCCGCGTTGGCCAGGATCGGCACCACGCCAAAGTAATAGGCATCATTGGACAGCACGAACGTCAGCGGCATGCTGGTGATCGCCACCACCAGCGGGAACCAGTGGCCCCAGGACTGCGGAATCCAGTCCACCAGTGTCTGCGCCAGCGCATCGACCATTTTCGTGCCGGAGAAGATGCCGGCGAAAATCCCTGCGGCAAACACCAGCAGCACGACCGTCATGGCGTTGCCGGAGTGGGCCAGGATGCGCTCTTTCTGCACCTCCAGTTGCGGGTAGTTGATCATCAAGGCAGCAACGAAACCGATCATGAACAGAATCGCTGCGTGCATCACGCCCAGGACCAGCGCGACCATTACCGCTACCACCAGCAGCAGGTTCACGTAGGCAAGCCGCGGACGCTTGTGCGGCGTGTCCTCGAGAATCGCCTTGATGTAGCAATTGCCGCCACCAGACTCGAGCTTGATGTTGCCGATGCGTTTGCGTTCAGCACGGCCCAGCAGGAACGCGGTGAAGACCACCCAGGCAGCCCCACCGATCATGGTGGGCAACATCGGGATGAAGTACTCGGTCGCATCGAGCCCCAGCGCCGCGATCGCCCGCGTCGCCGGTCCGCCCCAAGGACTCAGGCCGCTCATGATGCTCAGTGAAAGCATCGCCACCGTTGCCAGGATCATTGGGTTCATGCCGATGCGCTTGTACAGCGGCAACATGGCCGCGCAGGTGATCATGTAGGTGGTGGTGCCATCACCATCGAGCGCCACCAGCAGCGAAAGCAGTGCAGTGCCGATGGCGATCTTGATCGGGTCGCCATTGACGCGTTTGAGAATCTTGCGGATCAGCGGGTCGAACAGCCCTGCGTCGATCATCAGGCCAAAGAACAGAATGGCGAACAGCAACAAGGCAGCCGACGGGGCAACCATCTTCAGGCCGTCGAGCATCATCTTGCCGGTGGTCGGCGCAAAACCGCCGATCACGGCGAAAACGATGGGGACTACGGTGAGCGCAACGATCGGCGACAGGCGTTTGCTCATGATGAGGTAGGTGAATGTCACCACCATGATCAAGCCAAGCAATGCAAGCATGATTGGGTTCTCTTGTTTTTATTCTAAGGCGTGGCCATCTGGCGCGCAGACGGCCCCCTGCCCCACTCGGCATCACAGTGATGCTGAGCGGGGGCCAAGTCAACGAAGGGGGTTAAGGGTGACGATCAGCCGTGACGACGGGGCTCTGCAGGCCAGCTGGACACCGTTGGCGTACCCTGCTCGGCGAGCGGCTCAGGCTCACCGTTCAGGGTGCGCATCAAGGTCTCCCGCTCACAGGCATTTTCCGACAGCGAAACCACCACGGTGGCAACGGCATTGCTGGCCAGGCTGGTCAGGGCGCGCGCCTCGGACATGAAACGATCGACGCCGATCAGCAACGCCAAGCCTGCCAAGGGGATGTCGTGGATGACGGTCAGGGTGGAGGCCAGGGCTACGAAGCCACTCCCGGTGACACCGGCAGCGCCCTTGGAAGACAGCAGCATGATGGCGAGCATGGTGATGGTCTGGCCCAAGGTCAGGTCGATGTTGCAGGCCTGGGCGATGAAGATGGCCGCCAGCGACAGGTAGATCGCCGTGCCGTCCAGGTTGAAGGAGTAACCGGTGGGCAGCACCAGCCCCACCACACCTTTTTTGCAGCCCAGTGCTTCCAGTTTCTCCAACATGCGCGGCAACACCGGCTCGGTGGAAGAAGTACCCAGCACCACCAGAAACTCCTCACGGAAATAACGCAGCAGTTTCCACAGGCTGAAACCGTGCGCGCGGCAGATGCCACCCAACACGACGATGACGAAGAAGGCACAGGCGATGTACAAGGTGCCGACCAGCTTCGCCAGGGCGCCAAGCGAGCTGATTCCGTACTGGCCTACGGTAAAGGCCAGTGCACCGAACGCACCGATCGGCGCGAAGCGCATCAGGTAGCCGAAAATGCGAAACACCATGGTCGAAGCGGATTCGAGCACATCCAGCACCGGCTTGCCCTTTTCACCCATCGACGACAGGGCAAAGCCGCTGAGTACCGCGATGAACAGCACTGGCAGCACTTCGCCTTTGTTGAATGCGCCGATGAAGGTATCGGGAATGATGTGCATGAAAAAGTCGACCACACTCAGTTTCGCCGCAGACGCAGCATACTGGCTCAGCCCTTCGGTGCTGAGGGTGGCGGGGTCGATGTTCATGCCCTCGCCAGGCCGAAAGAGGTAGACCGCTGCAAGGCCGATGATCAGGCTGACCACGGTCAGGCCCAGGAACAGCAGCAACGTCTTGCTCATCAAACGCCCCAGCGAACGCTTGTCGGTCATGCCGGCGATCCCGGTGACGATGGTGCAGAACACCACAGGCGCGATCATCATCTTGATCAGCTTGATGAAGGCATCGCCCAGCGGTTTGAGCGCAACCGCCTGTTGCGCCCAGAAATGCCCGACCACCACGCCCAGCAGGACGGCGCAGAGGATCTGGAAGTACAGTGATTTTGCGATCTTCATGAGGCATCACCCATTGTTGAAATTGTGCGGATGCGCTTGTGTTGCCTGGGTTACCACGGTTTGACGCCTGGCAGGTTTCAACCCGCCATGCGCTGAAAACCAGGGGCGTATACAAATCCGGAGAACAGCCGGCGGGCGGTTCGAACCACCGAGGCCTGAATGGTCTGGCCATCCGGGCCACCGCGCGAAAGCGCGACATCGATACCGCCGCTAGGATGTTCCAGGCGCACTTCGGTGAGTGCTTGGGCGGTATCACCGAGCATGTCCATCACGACGGTGCCTGGGCTGACGCAGGCAGTTGCCAGCCCGATGGATCCTGTGATGGCCAGCGCCCGGTGGCAGTTGTGCGGCATGAAATACCTTACCTGCAGCGTACCGTCATAGCGCGGCGCAGAGATCAGCACGGGCTTGGGGATCACCATGTTGCTGACGTCGCCCAGGCCCATGGCCTTGCCCGCTTTCAGGCGCAGGGCTTCCAGGCGCTGCAGCAGGTGCGTGTTCGCATCCAGTTGCGCGGGGGTTTCCGAACCTGTCACGCCCATTTGCGCGGCATCGACGATCATCATCGGCATGGCCATGTCGATGCAGGTGACAGGGATACCGTCGATCACATCCTTGGCCTGCCCGGTAGGGAACAGCTTGCCAGTTTTGCTACCCACGGCATCGAGGAATGTCAGGTGCACCGGGGCGGCAGTCCCCGGCACGCCGTCGATCGCCGTACGCCCTTCGTAGCGCACGATGCCGCCGGGGGTCTCCACCAGCGAATTGACGAACGTGTTGGTATTGAGGTTACGGATACGCACCAGGGTCTTGCCGTCATTGCCCTTGACCAGCCCTTGCTCGATGGCGAAAGGGCCCACGGCACACAGCATGTTGCCGCAGTTGGGGGCGGTATCGACGCGGCGCTGGGCAACCATCACTTGCACGAACAGGTAGTCGACGTCGGCGTCGGCATGCAGCGAAGGGCTGATGATGGCCACCTTGCTGGTCTGCGGGCTGCCACCGCCAATGCCGTCGATCTCCAGCTCGTGACCGGAGCCCATCAGGTTGATCAGCAGCTCGTCGCGCTCGACCACATTGGCTGGCAGATCCCACGCATGAAAGAACGGGCCTTTGGAGGTACCGCCGCGCATGAGCACACAAGGAATTCGTTGCATGACTACTGACTCTTGTTGATCAATTGGGGAAATTGATGTTCTGGACACAAGAGTGACAAAGTTTGATAAATCGATCCAATGCAAATATCGTAGCCATTGTTGCGTTTTACAAAACAATAAAGCGGTGAATTCCCTTAGGAAAACGTCATGGAATATGAGCTGCAAGACATCAGATCTTTCGTGAAAATCGCCGAACTTGGCAGCTTCCACGAGGCGGCGGAGGTGCTGCACCTGTCACAACCGGCGTTGAGCCGGCGGATAAAAAAGCTCGAAGAGGGCCTGGGAACGCCCTTGCTCGAACGGACCACCCGGCGCGTGAGCCTGACCACGGTCGGCCGCGACTTTCTGCCCAAGGCCAGGCGCCTGCTGGACGATTTCGAAGATTCGATCCTGAGCATTCGTGAACTTGCCGAGCGCCAGACCGGCCAAGTGACCCTGGCCTGCATCCCGACCGCTGCGTTTTACTTCCTGCCCTCGGTGATTCGGGACTACAACGAGCAGTACCCGAAAATCCGTATTCGGCTGCTGGACCTCAGTGCCAACGAGGGGCTGGAGGCGGTGCTGCGCGGTGAAGCCGATTTCGGTATCAACATGATGAGCGGCCAGCATCCGGATATCGAGTTCGTGTCGCTGGTGCAGGAGCGTTTCGTGCTGGCGTGCCGGCGCGATCACGAACTGGCCGATCGCGCATCGGTCACCTGGACAGAGCTTGCCGATTACAGGCTCATCGGCGTCGGGCGCCTGAGCGGCAATCGCATGTTGCTGGACCATGCGCTGTCCGGCCTCAGCTGGCGGCCGAAGTGGTTCTATGAGGTGCAGCACCTTTCCACCTCGTTGGGCATGGTCGAAGCGGGGCTGGGGGTGTCGGCCATGCCAAGCCTGGCCATGCCGGCTGCCGACCATCCGACGTTGGTGAGCGTTCCGCTGATGGAGCCCGAGGTGACGCGTACGCTCGGGCTGGTGTATCGGCGTGGGGCCTCGCTTTCACCTGCGGCAGAAAAGTTCGTTTCCATTCTGCTGGAGAAATGGCCGAATCGTTGATCGGTCGTGGCCAGCCACGCATCAGGTTGAGCGTTGTCCTTGGAATCGTTGCAGGGTGAATGATGAAAGATCGAGGTCGGTCCAGCCCCGGATGCACCACTGTGCGAATGCCTCGCCCAAGGCGGCGGAGTGCTTGAAACCATGGCCAGAGCACGCTGACGCCACCAGGGTGTGCTTCAGCGCAGGGTGTTCATCGATGATGAAGTGGCGATCGGCAGTGACGGTGTAGGCGCAAACAGCCGACTTGACGACCCTGTCGGTCACCCCGGCGATACGGCCTTGTACTTGCGACTCATACATCTGCCGCTGTTCTTCTGCGTTCACGGTCCGGTCCAGCAGGTCGGGCAGCGATGCCGTGTGGTATTGGGCCGTGGCGATTTTCATGCTGCCCTCCCCGGGCAGCGCTGGGAAACCATAGTTGATTTTGTCGTCCCCGCGCCCATGGGTGAGGATGAATGTTGGCGATGCACCCTCAAGGCCCGCCTCGGCTTCGAGCTCGAACCAGAACAGCTTCTGCCGGTAGACCCCCAGCAAACGGTCGAACGGCTCGCCCAACAAACCGCCCGCCCAGTTGCCGGCGCTGAACACCAGCTTGCGCGCCTTTAATGTGCGCAGGTTGGTGCAGACCGTGACACCGCAGTCATCCGAGCTGATCTGAGTGACCGTTTCTGCTGTGTGCAGCGTCGCCCCGTGTTGCATTGCCAGGCGCAGCTGCACGTCGATGCACCGCTCGGGGCGCACGAAGCCGCCACCGGGCTCGAAGTAGCCGATCGCATCGTCGCGCACATTGGCAAATTGCGGGAAGCGTTGACGGATCTGTGCGGCGCCAAGCACTTCGTGCTCGATTCCATAGGCCTGGGCCAGGCCTATGGTGCGCAAGGTGAAATCGCTTTTATCGTGCGGATCGAAGTCGGGACTGGAGGTCAGTGCAAGCAGACCGGACTGTTCGAACAACGATTCGCCAGACAGCGCCTCAAGTTCACGCCAGATCTGCTGAGCCCTCTTCACGATCGGCACGTACTGGGCACCCTCGCCGACGGAAAGACGCGTAATGCGCGTATCACCGTGGCTCGAGCCGAGGGTATGCGGTGGGTGGTAGCGATCGACCCCCACCACATCGACGCCCGCCTTGGCCAGTTGATAAGCGGTGGCGGCCCCCATTGCACCAAGCCCGATGACGACTACTTCGCAATGCTCCACTGACTATCGCTCGCTCAAAAAAGGCGGTAGTTGAAAGCAGGCGGGCCCAGGAAACAAAGAATTAAAGGGTATATCGATATGCCCTTGCGCAGGCCGTGTTCACCATCAGCCTTGCTTCACTGGCGCGGATGCCGCTGGGCGGGCGCGGTGAGCAGCCTTGCCGGCCCGATCGCTTGCCACCCACAGCAGCAGTGAGAAGCCCACCGCCAGCACTGCAATCAGCGCGCCCACCCAGCCCAGCGCAGCCAGCCCCAGTTGCTCGATGGTGAAGCCGCCAATCACAGCGCCCAACCCGATGCCCGCGTTCGCCGCCGAGACATTCAATGTGCCGGCCAGGGCCTGCGCTTTGGCACCTGCGATCATCACGCGTACCTGGCAAACAGGGAACAACGCGGTATACGCAATACCCCACGCGGCCAAGGCCACCACCAGTAACCACCGCGTATCGACCGCAGGCGGCGCGCCTGCCATGCCGGCGCCCAGCACCGTCAGCAGCACGATGGTCGCGCCAAGCGGGCTGCGGTCGACCAGCCGCCCGCCGATGGCGTTGCCGATCATGCCCACCGCACCGAAGCCCATCAGCCACCAGCCGACCTGCGCGCTGGGCACGTGGGCAAGGCGCTCGAGGATGTCGGCCAGGTAGGTGTAGGCGCTGAACATCGCAGTGAACACCACCACAGAGAGCGCGACATGGAAGATGAATTTCGGGTCCCGCAGGATAATCGTCTGGCGTTCGCCGCCCGCCCTTTTGGGCGCCTCCGGCAGCTGTGGCAGGCACACCCACATCAGCAGCGCGATGACCAGGCAAAGGCCCGAGATCAGCCAGAAGGTGCCCCGCCAGCCGAGGGCATCGGCTGCCAGTGTGCCCAGCGGAATGCCGAACACGAACGCCGCCGTGATGCCCAGATAGACCCGGGCGACGGCCTTGCCTTCATTGCCTTTACCCGCCAGCTGGCCTGCCGATTCACTGGCGGTGCCCCAGAACACCGGAAGCGTGGCAGCAGCCAGGATGCGCGACAAGGCCATGGTCCAGAAATCCGTAGCGACCGCCGACAGCGCATTGGATGCGGCGAAGATGATCAGCACCCCGAGAAACACCTTTTTGCGGTCCCAGTGGGATATGGCAGCGGTGAGAAACGGCCCGACGAGCATCACGGTAAAGGCGAAAACGGTGACCAACTGGCCCGCTTTCGGCACAGAAATACCCAGATCACGGGCGAGCCCGGGCAAGATGCCGAGGATGATGAATTCGGTGGTCAGCACAGCGAACGCCGCCATCGTAAGGATCAGAATGCTGGTGCCTGCACGGGCATCTGCTGCCCCCGACAGGGACGCAGGGTTGGCATGCATGAGCGACTACTCCAGAACAGGGAATTGGAGCAGGAGGGTATCCTGGAATAAAATTATCGTCTTTGGTATTTAAGAAAGGCCATTTGAGAAATTCATTCAACAATTGGAGGCGTCTTTGCTCAATGAACAACGCTTGAAGGGCATTGCGGTCTTCATTTGCGTGGCAGAGGCCGGAAGCTTCACTGCTGCGGCCGAACGCATGAGCCTGACCACCTCCGCCGTCAGTAAAAGCGTGACCCGGCTGGAGCAACGCCTGAACATGAAGCTCTTCGCACGCACCACACGGCGCTTGGCGCTGACCGATGCGGGAGCCGATTACTACCAGACCTGCAAGCAGATCCTGGCCAGCCTTGAAGAGGCCGAAATGCAGATGCACAGTGCCCAGGTCGAGCCCTGTGGCCGGGTGCGCATCGACTTGCCTGCTTCTTACGGCAAACTGCGGGTACTGCCCTTGCTCATCGAGCTGATTGCCGAGCATGAGCTGCTGATGCCACATATCACGCTCACGGACCGCTTCCTCGACCCCATCGAGCATGACATCGACATCCTGGTGCGCATTGGCGGGCCGCACATCTGGCCCCAAGGTGTAGAGCGGCGGCTGATTGGCGTGCAGCAGCACATCTTTTGCGCCGCACCGGGTTATCTGCAACGCCGGGGCGTGCCTGAAACGGAACGGGACCTCCATGAGCACGGCTGCGTGCTTTATGGCAGGACCGACGGCGGTGTATATCCGCTGCACTTCCCAGGTGCCCATGCCAGTGACAGCGAGCAGCGCGTGGTCTCGGGCCGTATTGCCATCGGCAACGCAGAAGGCCAGCTTGCCATGGTGCTGGCCGGGCTGGGAGTGGGCCAGTTGCCCTCCTGGCTGGTGCAGGAGCATCTTGATGCGGGCTCGCTGGTCCAGATCCTGCCGCAGCTGAGCACCACCGGCCTGCCTATCAACGTCGCATGGCTGAAAAGCCGGCAGTCGCTTCCCAAAGTAGCCGCATTGGTCGATGCCATCTGCACCAGGCTGAGCGAGCAAGCAACAGCCAACGCCGGCTAGCGGGATTGCTCAGCGCTTTGCTTTCCTGGTGCAGGCTGGGTGGTCGAGAGCTCCAACGCCCCCCTGAGCAAGGCATTGAGCATCGCGCCGGCATCACCACCCTGCCCCTCCAGCAGGCGCAGTGGAATACCCTTGAGCGCAGTCGCCGATTCGGCCAGGCCATCACCGAGCAGCGCCAATGGGCAGGCAATATCCATCTGCAAGGCGCGCAGACGATCTGCCAGGCCACGGCTCACAGGGGGCTGCACCAGCAGCACCAGCGCGGCAGGCGCAATGGCTGCACACAACAGGGGCAACTCCTCCAGCGGTTGTTCGCTGCTGAGCACCTCAATCCGCTGCTGCTCGCCGCTCATCAGCAAGCCGTGGCACAGCAGTTCAAACTCAGCGCTGCCACCGGTGCCGGCCAACAGCACGCGAGGGGCGGCGGCCTGGTTCAACTGCAGGCGTAGCAGCAAACGGGCGCGCAGAAAGGCATCGAGAAACAGCCACTGGCTCCGCTGGCCGTATGAGCTGCCTGACTGTAATGTGCGCCACACAGGCATCAGTATGTCGAGCAGCACCGTGGATTTGGGCAACAGTGTGAACAGCTGGCCATGAATGGCTTCTAGCGCCTGGCCATCGAACGCCAGGGTTGCGCGGAGCACGGCAGCGCGCCACGTGGCATAGCCATCGGCAGCCGGTTCAACCGTTTGCTCATAGGCGTCTCGCCGCCTGGCCAGCATTTCGCTGACTTTGCTGATCGGCAGCCCGCTGGCGGTCCAGCGCAGTATGTCGCGGATGTGCTGCACATCCTGTGCGGTGTACAGCCGGTGACCACCCTCGGTACGCTGCGGCTGGATCAGGCCATGACGGCGCTCCCAGGCACGCAAGGTCACCGGGTTGACCCCGGTCAGGCTGACAACGTCACGCATTGGCAACAGGTCGGTGAAGGTCGCTTCGTTCATTGCGGCGGATCATCAGGGCGGTTACACATACTAAACCTATAGCTGCATGCAGGCTAAGCTGCGCATAAGCATACGCAACCACTTCAAGGAGGCCCCATGATCGACGCAAAACTCCTGCAATTGATGGTCGAGGCGTCCAACGACGGCATCGTCATTGCCGAGCAGGAAGGAAACGACAGCATCCTCATCTACGTCAACCCCGCCTTCGAGCGCCTGACCGGCTACGCTGCCGATGACATTCTCTACCAGGATTGCCGCTTCCTGCAGGGGCAGGACCATGATCAGGAGGCGCTGGACGCCATTCGCCAGGCCATCCGGGACGGGCGCCCGTGCTGCCAGGTGCTGCGCAATTACCGCAAGGATGGCAGCCTGTTCTGGAATGAACTGTCGATTTCGCCAATACGCAACGAGGCCGATCAATTGACGTATTACATTGGCATACAGCGTGATGTCACGGCCCAGGTGTTTGCCGAGGAAAGGGTACGAGAGCTGGAAGCAGAGGTGGCCCAATTGCGCCGGCAACTGGATGAAAGGGACAGCTGACACGCCCATGCAAAACTGTACAAAAATATGACCCTGTATAGCTTTATGCGGCGGGATCGACTATACCTGTACAAGAAACCATTTTTGTACAGGGCCGCGCATGTCAAGCTACCTGCAAACCTTCGCCGAACGCTTTGCCAGCCTCGATGCGAACAACCTCGACCGCTTGGGTGACTTGTACAGCGAAGATGTCACCTTCCGCGACCCCTTGCACAAGATCGACGGGCTGAGCGACCTGCGCGCGTACTTTGCAGAGCTCTACGCCAATACCCAGGAGGTGCACTACACCTTCGAGGGTACCGACGAAGTCCAACCCGGCCACGGCTACATTCGCTGGACGCTGAACTTCCGCCACCCACGCCTGGCCAACGGGCGCCTGATCAGTTTGCAGGGTTGCAGCCACCTGCGCTGGCATGAACGCGTGCACTTCCATCAAGACTACTTCGACGCCGGCGCACTGCTTTATGAGCATGTACCGGTGATGGGCAGCGCTGTGCGTTGGCTCAAGGGGCGGCTGGCATGAGCCGCTGTTGGCTGACGGGCGCCAGCAGCGGCATCGGCGCTGCGCTGGCGCAACAGCTGCTTGAGCAGGGGCATCAGGTGGCGCTGGGTGGCCGGCAAGCGGAAAAACTGGCGCCGCTGGCCGCCCAGTACCCCCAACAGACGCTGCAGGCCATCGGCGATATCAGTGACCCTCGACAGGTCGCTGATGTTGCCGCGCACATCGAGCGCAACTGGGGCGCGCTCGACCTGGTAATCCTCAATGCAGGCACCTGTGAATACCTGGAGCCAGGCCATTTCGACCCAGAGCTGGTCGAGCGCGTGGTGCGCACCAACCTGCTCGGCGTCAGTCACTGCCTGCAGGCTGCCCTGCCCTTGCTGCGCCGCGGTCGACGCCCGCACCTGGTGGTGATCGGCAGCTCGGTATCCTGGCTGGCGCTGCCCCGTGCCGGGGCCTATGGCGCCTCCAAAGCGGCCGTGCGCTACCTGATCGAGTCCCTGCGCATCGATCTGGTCAACGAGGGCATCGATGTCACGCTGGTCAGCCCTGGCTTTGTCGATACGCCATTGACCCGCCGCAATGACTTCCCCATGCCCCAGATCTGGAGTGCAGAGCGCGCCGCCAGGCACATTGCCGAGCGCATACCCAAGCGCCCGCTGGAAATCAACTTCCCCGGTGTCTTCACTGTGGTACTGCGCCTGCTGGGCGCAATGCCGGTGCGCTGGCGACTGAAGCTAGGCCAGCGCCTGGCACGTAAGCAACAGGACTGAAATAAACATGCGCATCGCAATCATCGGCAGCGGCATTGCCGGCCTCACCTGTGCCTATCTGCTGTCTCGGCGGCATGAAGTCACCGTATTCGAGGCCGCCGACTGGATCGGTGGCCACACCCATACCGTCGATGTCCAATGGGGTGGCCGGCAATACGCTGTGGACACCGGTTTTATCGTGTTCAACGACTGGACCTACCCGCACTTCATCCGCCTGCTCGACCAGCTCAAGGTTGCCTCCCGGCCCACTGAAATGAGCTTTTCGGTGCATGACCCGCGCAGCGGCTTCGAATACAACGGCCATGACCTGAACACGCTGTTCGCCCAGCGCAGCAACCTGCTATCGCCAGGCTTCTGGGGCATGCTGCGCGATATCCTGCGCTTCAACCGCAAGGCCATTGCCGACCTGGACAGCCAACGTATCGACGAGGCCACCACCCTGGGCGGCTACCTGCAGACGCAAGGCTATGGCCAGCGTTTTATCGACCACTACATCGTGCCAATGGGCTCGGCGATCTGGTCGATGTCACGCGCTGACATGCTCAGTTTTCCGCTGCAGTTCTTCGTGCGTTTTTGCCGTAACCACGGCCTTCTCTCGGTGAGCAACCGCCCGCAGTGGCGGGTGATCGAAGGCGGCTCGCGCAGCTACCTGGCGCCGTTGTGCAAACCCTTTGCCGAGCGCATCCGCCTCAACTGCCCTGTTGACCGGGTCAGCCGTGACGCAGGTGGCGTGACCGTGTTCAGCGCGGCCGGTAGCGAACGTTTCGACAGCGTGGTGTTCGCCTGCCACAGCGATCAGGCGTTGGCCTTGCTGGAGGCGCCGAGTGCCGATGAGCGTGCAGTGCTCGGCGCCATCACCTATGCCAGCAACGATGTGGTGCTGCATACCGACACCCGGCTGCTGCCCACCCGACGCAAAGCCTGGGCCAGCTGGAACTACCGCCTTGGCGGGCCGCAACAGGCACCGGCTGCGCTGACCTACGCGATGAACATCCTGCAAGGTATCGAAGCGCCGGTGACCTTCTGCGTGAGCCTGAACCAGACCGCGCTGGTGGACCCGACGCAGATCCTCGCTCGCTTCAACTACGCGCATCCGCAGTACAGCCTTGTCGCCCTCGCCGCCCAGGCCCGGCAGGCTGAACTGCAGGGCCGCCAGCACAGCTACTTCTGCGGCGCCTACTGGGCCAACGGCTTCCACGAGGACGGTGTGGTCAGCGCCTTGAAAGTGGCCGAGTGTTTTGGGGAAGCGTTGTGATCAGCAGCCTGTGCCACGGTTGGGTCAGCCATCGGCGCCTGACCCCGCGCCAGCATGCCTTTCGCTATCGTATCGGCATGCTCTACCTGAACCTGGATGAGCAAACCCACCTGCTCAGCCTCAGCCGCTGGCTGGGGCGGTCGCGACTGGCGCCGCTGAGCTGGCGCGAAAGCGATTACCTGCCAGCGCTGACCGGCAATGGCACGCCACTGGCCCAGGCCGCTCGGCAATTGGTTGGCCAGGCGACCGGGCAAACGCCGGAAGGCGCCGTACACCTGTTGACCCAGCCGCGCTGCTGGGGCCTTTCGTTCAACCCGGTGAGTGTCTACTTCTGCCACGACCAGGCGGGCCAGTTGCAAGCCATCCTGCTGGAGGTGCGCAACACGCCATGGCGCGAGCGCTTTCACTACGTATTGCCGGTGCAGGACGGCCTGTCTACCGGGTTTTCCGTGGCCAAGGCGTTTCATGTGTCGCCGTTCATGCCCCTGGACATGGAGTACCGCCTGCGTTTCTTGCTCGATGCGCGGCGCGTGCACGTGCACATGGAGAACTGGCGCGAAGGGCAAAAGGTGTTCGATGCCGACCTGGCGCTGCAGCGCGGGCCGCTGGATCGCACTGCCCTGCACCGCCACATCCTGAGTTTCCCCTGGATGAGCCTGCGCACCGTAGCGGCCATCTATTGGCAGGCCTTGCAGCTACTGCTCAAGCGCACGCCCGTCCACGACCATAGCGCCAGCCTGGGCAACCTGAGCCTGGGCCAAGCCGCCTCCAAGGAGTTAGATGATGACCGAGCCCACCCTGAGCGTTAGCAAGTCCACCGGCCTGACACCGCTGCTTGGCAACCTGGCCAGGACCGCCGTACTGGCCCAGTTGCGCGGCTTGGCCCACGGCAGTTTGCGGGTCATCTGCAATGATCGTCAGTGGACCTTCGGTGAAGCCGGCAGCGCCCTGCAAGCCGAGGTCGAGATCGTTGACGAGGCCGCCTGGAGCCTGGTCGCCAGTAACGGCTCGATCGGCGCTGGGGAAGGCTATATCCATGGCTACTGGCGCACCCCTGACCTGGCCGCGGTCACCCGTTTGTTCGTCGCCAACCTTGAGGTGCTCGATGCCATGGAGGGCGGGCTGGCACGCCTGGCACGCCCGGCCCTGCACCTGCTGCACCGGCTCAACCGCAACAGCCGACGCGGTGCGCGGCGCAACATCCTGGCCCATTACGACCTGGGCAACGCCTTGTTCGAACGCCTGCTCGACCCAACCATGATGTACTCGGCGGCGCAGTTCGAGAGCGCCGAGCAAACCCTGGAGCAGGCGCAACTGAACAAGCTTGAACGCATCTGCCAGAAGCTCGAACTCAAACCCCACGAACACCTGCTGGAAATCGGTACCGGCTGGGGCAGCCTGGCCATCCATGCTGCCACCCGGTATGGCTGCCGCGTCACCACCACGACGCTGTCCGAGGCGCAGTACGCCCACACCCAACAGCGGGTGCAAGCGCTGGGCCTCACGCAACAGATCACGGTACTGCGCGAGGACTACCGCGACCTGAGCGGGCGCTTCGACAAGCTGGTTTCGATCGAGATGATTGAAGCCGTCGGCCACCGGTACCTGCCCACCTACTTCCGCCAGTGTGCCGCCCTGCTCAAAGAGGATGGCCTGATGCTGCTGCAGGCCATCACCATTCGCGACCAACGATATGCCCAGGCGCGGCGCTCGGTGGACTTCATTCAGCGCTACATATTCCCGGGCGGTGCGCTGCCATCCTTGACCGTGCTGCTGGACACCGCCAGCCGCAAGACCGGGTTGAATCTGGTGCATATGGAGGACTTTGGCCAGGACTATGCCCGCACCTTGCGCCACTGGCGCGATAACCTGCGCCAGGCGCGCACGGCACTCAAGGAACTGGGTTACGACGAAACCTTCCAGCGCCTGTGGGAGTTCTACCTGTGTTACTGCCAGGGCGGTTTCGAGGAGCGTGCCATCGGCGTGGCGCAATTGTTGTGGGCCGCGCCGAAGGCCCGTCGGGCGCCTTTGTCAGGTGCCTGAACATGTCCCGTACCTGGCTTGTCGCCAACGCCGTAGGGTTGCAGGCTGGCTGGTGGGTGTGTGTACTCGGCGCCCACACGCCCTGGTTGCTTGCGCTGGTACCGTTGGGCCTGGCGCTGCACTTGGGTTATTGCCATGAGCGCCGGGCAGAAGCGCGTGCGCTGCTGGCGGTAGGGTTTGCAGGTTGCCTGCTGGACAGCATCTTGGGGGCGCTGGGGGTATTCGCGTTTGCCCAGTGGCCCCTGCCCGGCTGGCTGGCCCTGATGTGGCTGGTATTGGCCAGCGGTTTACGCCACAGCCTGGCTTGGGCTACCCACCCACTATGGCTCGGGGCGCTGCTGGGACTGTTCGGTGGGCCGTTGGCCTACCTGGCCGGGGCGCGGCTGGCCGGTGTGGAACTGCCGATGGGGCCCATGCCTACCGCCCTGCTGCTGGCAGCGGTCTGGGCGGTGGCATTTCCGTTGATGCTACGCCTGGCAAGAGCAACCTGAGTCACGGCACAGCCGTTGGCAGGCGGCGGAAGAACAAGGTGATCTGCCCAACCTCCACACCCAGCTTGCGCATGCTCGAGCGGTTGATCAGGGTGTCCTCATCCATCAGGTACATCCAGTCATCGATGTCCATTTCCCAATGCCGGCCGTCGACCGGCAGGTCCAGGCGGTAGCGCCAGTGCAAAGCATTGCCCGCAACCTCGCCGCGGGCTTCGCCGATCACATCGCCCGCACGCCCGCGCCAGCGCCCGGGGCCGTCCGGGGTCAGGGTCCAGGTGCGTTGCTGACGCGTACCGTCGCTGTACACGAAGTGCTCGTCAAGAATCAGCCGGTCCCCTTCGCGGCGGCTGTCGATGCGCACATCGAAGCGTTTGACCACCTCCCCCGAGCGATTCTGGAAAATGCCCCAAGCCTGCACCGGCACGGAAAAGAATGTGACCAGGTCCAGCGCGGGTTTTTCACGGGCGTAATGGTCGACTTCGACATTGCCGCAGCTGGCCAGCAGCAGGCAGCCGACCAGTAGCAAGATTCTTCGCATGTTCAATCTCCTGGTTCATTACCGGCCAGGCCGAGCAGGCGCTGGCGCAGTTGGGGGTCACGGGCACGCGGGTCCAGCCAGATACCAAAAAATGCCCGGGCGAATGCCGGGTCGGCGATTTCGCGACGCAGTTGGCCATCGACATAGAACCGACTGCCCTGCCCCGGCAGGTACACCCCGGTGATGCGCGTGCCTGGGCGCACATCGACGAACGCCCCGTTCATCGCCTGTGCCCAACGCTCAAGCGTGGCCTCGGCCAGAGGACGGTCGCTGAGGCGACGCATTTCATCGAGGCTGGCCTGCACCAGCGTGTCGCGTGACAGCTCCCGGTGGTAGCGAAGCTCCAGGGCAAACGGCTCATTCCAACCCTGCGGTGAGCCGGCGCTCCACAAACGGGCGGTATAGACACGCAGGCCGAACCAGGTGAACTCACCGCTGCCCACGGTGCGTGCGTCCGGCACCGCTGGCCGCCAGTCCGCCACGGCGGGTGGCAAGGCGGTAAGCGCCACGGTAAGCACGAACAGATTCAGGGCTGAGATAGAGCTGCGCATGGCCATACGTTGAAGACCGTGATACCTAAATATTGTACAAGTATATTTTCATGTACAACTTTATGTAGAGATATCGGTTGTTTCACGCAAAATAATGACGGACGGCGACTGTTCGGTTATCGAACGCTAGAGCATTCTCTGGCATTGACGGCCCTTGTTTCACTGCTCACCATGCCCGGCCTTGCGAGTGCTCCCTGCCTTGAGCCAAACCCGCGGGCTAGAAGCATCCAGCAACTCATTACAATTTCAAGAAACAGGTACATCGGCCATGCCTCCTATTCCCCCTGCTTCCATGGGCAGCAAGATTCGCGACGCCTTCGCTGTCGGCAAGACGCGCTGGGGCATGCTTGCCCTGGTGTTCTTCGCCACCACACTCAATTACATCGACCGCGCCGCCCTCGGCATCATGCAGCCCATGCTGGCCAAGGACATGAGCTGGACGGCGATGGACTACGCCAACATCAACTTCTGGTTCCAGGTGGGTTACGCCATCGGCTTCCTGCTGCAGGGCCGGTTGATCGACAACATCGGCGTAAAACGCGCATTCTTCATGGCGGTACTGCTCTGGAGCCTGGCCACCGGGGCCCACGGCTTGGCCACATCGGCCGCAGGCTTCATGGTCTGCCGCTTCATCCTCGGCCTGACCGAGGCCGCCAACTACCCAGCCTGTGTGAAGACCACCCGGCTGTGGTTCCCCGCAGGTGAAAGAGCCATCGCCACCGGGCTGTTCAACGCCGGTACCAACGTTGGCGCGATGGTCACCCCGGCGCTGCTGCCAGTGATCCTGGCTGCCTGGGGCTGGCAGGCGGCCTTTATCGCCATGGGCTGCCTGGGGCTGGTCTGGGTGGTGTTCTGGGGCTTGAAATACTTCAACCCCGAAGAGCACCCCACCGTGCGCCAGAGCGAGCTGGAGTACATTCAGCGCGAGGCCGAGCCTGAGGCGGTACGTGTGCCCTTCAGCCTTATCATGCGCATGCGCGGTACCTGGGCCTTCGCCGTGGCGTTCGCGATCACCGCACCGGTGTTCTGGTTCTACCTGTACTGGCTGCCACCTTTTCTCAACCAGCAGTACAACCTGGGCATCAGCGTGACCCAGATGGGCATCCCGCTGATCCTGATCTGGCTAACGGCCGACTTCGGCAGCATTGGCGGCGGCATCCTTTCGTCCTGGCTCATAGGCCGTGGCGTACGCGCCATACGGGCCCGCCTGATATCGATGCTGATCTTCGCCTGCACCATGATCAGCGTGACCTTCGCCGCCAACGCCAGTGGCCTGTGGGTAGCGGTGCTCGCCATTGCCGTGGCGGTCGGCGCGCACCAGGCCTGGACGGCGAACATATGGAGCCTGCTGATGGATTACACGCCCAAGCACCTGATAAGCACGGTGTTCGGCTTTGGCAGCATGTGTGCGGCCATCGGCGGCATGTTCATGACGCAGATCGTCGGCACGGTGCTGACGGTTACCAATAACAACTACGCCGTGCTGTTCACCATGATCCCGGCGATGTACTTCATTGCACTGGTGTGGTTGTACTTCATGGCACCGCGCAAGGTGGAAGCGGCGTAAGGGGCAGTTGCGTTCTTCCGGCAGGGCCTGCCGGCAGAGACCGTCAGTCAGGCGACTGGGGGCCGGGCTGCCGGCGAATGGGGCGCCTCGCGCCCCCGCCTTGAATCAGCCTTCGGTCGCTTCACGCTTCATGCGTGCGCGGCGGGCCAGGATGTTGAGCACTTCGATCGCCGTCGAGAAGGCCATTGCCGCATACACATACCCTTTGGGCACATGGGCACCGAAACCTTCAGCGATCAAGGTCATGCCGATCATGATCAGGAAGCCCAAGGCCAGCATGACTACGGTCGGGTTGTCGTTGATGAAGTTCGCCAACGGGTCAGCGGCCACCATCATCACGATCACGGCAGTGACCACGGCAATGATCATGATCGGCAGGTGCTCGGTCATGCCCACAGCGGTGATGATGCTGTCAACCGAGAACACGATGTCCAGCAACAGGATCTGGAAGATCGCGGCAGCGAAGCCCAGGGTGACTGTGGAGGACACCTTGGCTTCTTCCTTGGCGCCGTGCGGGTCGACGTTCTCATGGATTTCCTTGGTCGCTTTCCACAGCAGGAACAGGCCACCGGCAATCAGGATCACGTCCTTCCAGGAGAAGGCATTACCGAACACTTCGAACACCGGGTCGGTCAACTGAACGATCCACGCCACCGTGCTGAGCAGCGCCAAGCGCATGATCAAGGCCATGCTGATACCGATCCGGCGTGCCTTGGAGCGGTATTCGACCGGCAACTTGTTGGTCAGGATCGAGATGAAGATCAGGTTATCGATGCCCAGTACCACTTCCATGGCCACCAGCGTGGCAAGTGCTATCCAGGCGGTGGGGCTTGCGGCGAGTTCCAGCAAATATTCCATTTTTCAGTCCTGCAACGTTTCTGGGTCAGATGTCCTGGGTTTTGTCTTGCTGGTCAGCGTCCTTGGGCTTCTGCCCTTCGGTGCCGATAGCGTCGCTCAGCGCCTGCTGCGCCGCTTCGTTGGTGTCATCGATGGCCTGCTTGGCCGACTTGGCGGCCTGGTCGAGCATCTGCTGGGCAGATTTCTCGGCCTGATCGCAGCCTGCCAGGCTCATCAGTGCCAAGGCTAGCACCAAGGGTGTGCCAATGGATTTGAATTGCAGCATGGGGTCCTCGCTTGTCGATATACCGGCGGCGCGCAATACGCCTGATGGCGTCGAATTCTAAAGATGACGATACATCAGGAAAATTCGTATTTTCACCGGGTATACTTCGGTTTTAACGAATCGGGAATCCAGTGATGCTCAACTATCGACAGCTTCACTATTTCTGGGCCGTGGCCAAGACCGGCAGCATCGCCCGCGCCAGTGAGCAACTGAACCTGACCCCGCAGACCATCAGCGGTCAGATCAGCCTGTTCGAGCAAACCTACGGCCTTGAACTGTTCCAGCGGGTTGGGCGGCAGCTGGAACTGACCGAAACCGGTCGCCAGACCTTGGTCTACGCCGAACAGATGTTCCAGATCGGCAGTGAGCTGGAGGCCATGTTGCGAGCGGGCCCGCAGGAGCAGATCCTGTTCCGCGTGGGGGTGGCGGACGTGGTACCCAAGTCCATCGTCTATCGCCTGCTCGCGCCCACCATGGAGCTGGACGACGTGCTGCGCATCAACTGCCGTGAGGACAAACTCGAACGTTTGCTGGCCGACCTGGCGATCCAGCGCCTGGACCTGGTGATCTCTGACAGCCCGATGCCCAGCCACCTGGATATCAAGGGTTACAGCCAGAAGCTCGGGGAGTGCGGCTTGAGCTTCTTCGCTACCAAAGCGTTGGCCCAACGCCACGCTGGGGTCTTTCCTGGCTGCCTGCACGATGCACCCTTGCTGATCCCGGGCCAGGAGACGGTGGTGCGCAGCCGGCTGCTGCGCTGGCTTGGCGAGCAGCAGGTGCAGCCGCGGATAATCGGCGAATTCGACGACAGCGCCTTGATGCAGGCATTCGGCCAGTCCGGCAGCGGTATCTTCGTGGCGCCCAGTGTGATTGCCGAGGAAGTGTGCCGCCAATACGGGGTGGAACTGATCGGGCAGACCGAGGCGGTGCACGAGTCGTTCTACGCTATTTCAGTCGAGCGCAAGGTCAAGCACCCAGGGATCGTGGCCATCACCGAGGGGGCGCGCCGGGAGTTGTTCAATTGGTGAGCGCGAAGAGGCCGGGACGCCCCCTGCCAAGGTCTATGGTAAAGTCACGCCCTTTCAAAATACCGAGATAGCGCAGCACATGTCCCCCTTCCTCCGCGTCCTGAACCGCACCAGCCTGGTGACCCAGATCGTCATCGGCCTGATTGCCGGTATTGTCCTGGCCTTGCTTGCGCCAGCCATCGCCCTCGACCTGGGCTTTCTCGGCAAGGTGTTCGTCAGCGCCCTGAAAGCAGTCGCACCGGTGCTGGTGTTCATTCTGGTGATGGCCTCGATCGCCAACCATCGCCACGGCCAGGAAACCCACATCCGCCCGATTCTCTGGCTGTACCTGCTGGGCACCTTCTCCGCTGCCGTGGTGGCCGTTGTCGCCAGCATGCTGTTCCCTTCGCAGCTTGCCCTGAGTGCCGGCGATGTCACCCTGAGCGCGCCTGGCGGCATTGGTGAAGTGCTGCAAAACCTGGTACTGAGCGCCGTCGACAACCCGATCAACGCCCTGCTCAACGCCAATTTCATTGGTGTGCTGACCTGGGCCATTGGTTTGGGCGTGGCCTTGCGTCATGCCGGCGAAACCACCCGGACAGTGGTCGAGGACCTGTCCAACGGCGTAACCCTGATCGTGCGTGTGGTCATCCGCTTCGCCCCGCTGGGTATCTTCGGCCTGGTCAGCTCGACACTCGCCCAGTCTGGCCTGGATGCCCTGCTTGGCTACCTGCACCTCCTGGCGGTGCTGATTGGCTGCATGCTGTTCGTGGCACTGGTGATGAACCCGCTGATCGTGTTCTGGAAGATCCGCCGCAACCCTTACCCATTGACGCTGCTGTGCCTGCGCGAGAGCGGTATCACGGCGTTCTTCACCCGCAGCTCAGCGGCGAACATTCCGGTCAACCTGGCACTGTCCGAGCGCTTGGGGCTGCATGAAGACACCTATTCGGTATCGATCCCGCTGGGTGCGACCATCAACATGGCGGGCGCGGCCATCACGATCACCGTGCTGACCCTGGCAGCGGTGCACACGCTGGGCATCCCGGTCGACCTGCCTACCGCCGTGCTGCTGAGCATGGTGGCGGCGGTGTGCGCCTGTGGTGCGTCTGGCGTGGCTGGCGGTTCGTTGCTGCTGATCCCGCTGGCATGCAGCCTGTTCGGCATTCCCAGCGAGATTGCCATGCAGGTGGTGGCTGTGGGCTTCATCATTGGCGTGCTGCAGGACTCGGCCGAGACTGCACTGAATTCTTCGACCGATGTGCTGTTCACTGCGGCGGCCTGCCAGGCGCAAGAGCGCCGCAGCGCCTGAGACACGTGGGGCCGCATGGCGGCCCTTTCGCTGCAAAGCAGGCTCCCATAGCAGCCCCCAAGTGATTGCTTAAGCCAGGCGCTTTACCTACGCTAGTGGCCTTTTCCTCGCAATGAGAGTTGGCCATGTCAGAACATCAAACCGCAGACGAAGGCCGCTTCAGCAGTATCGAGATCCGCATTCTCGGCGCGCTGATCGAAAAACAGGCCACCAGCCCTGAAAGTTACCCATTGACCCTCAATGCCCTGGTGCTGGCCTGCAACCAGAAGACCAGCCGTGAGCCGGTGATGAACCTGACCCAGGGCCAGGTCGGCTTGGCGCTGCGTGCCCTGGAAGGCCAAGGCATGACCCGGCTGCAGATGGGTAGCCGCGCAGACCGTTGGGAGCAGCGGGTGGACAAGGCACTGGAGCTGGTACCGGCCCAGTTGATACTGATGGGCCTGATGTTTCTGCGTGGGCCGCAAACGCTCAACGAACTGCTGACGCGCAGCAACCGCCTGCACGACTTCGACGACACCGAGCAGATCCAGCACCAGCTCGAGCGCCTGATCTCGCGTGGTTTGGCGCTGCACCTGCCACGCCATGCCGGGCAGCGCGAAGACCGCTATACCCATGCGCTGGGGAATCCGGCAGAAATCGAGGCGATTCTTGCGGCTCGCCAGCAGGAAGGCGGGGCGCGCAACAGTGGCGGCAATGTGTCGGAAGAAAGGATCGAAGCGCTGGAGGCACGAATTGCCGCGCTGGAGGCGCGCCTGGCCGAGCTTGAAGGCTAAGCCACTCAGTGTTCCGGTTCGGGGAAGTTGCGGCAGCTTTTGCGCTCGGCCATTTCCCGGTCACTGGGGCGCTGGTTGACGAACACGGTACGGCCGTCTGCGTAGATCTCCAGGTAACCCCAGTGCAGGTCCTGCTCCTGCTGCCCGGGCTGGGGTGGCACTAGCCACCAGGGTTCACGGCTGATCAGGGTCATGGCTAACAATTCCGGAGGGTGTCGGCACTAAGCATAGACACCCCCCGGTTGTCAGCGTTACGCCGGCGCCGAGGTGCGGATCAGGTGATCGAAGGCCGCCAACGATGCCTTGGCACCCTCGCCCACTGCAATGACGATCTGCTTGTACGGCACGGTGGTCACGTCCCCGGCAGCGAAGACACCCGGGATGCTGGTAGCACCTTTGGCATCGACAATGATCTCGCCACGCGGCGACAGCTCGACCGTTCCCTTGAGCCAGTCGGTGTTGGGCAACAGGCCGATCTGCACGAAGATACCTTCCAGCGCCAGGTCATGCAGCTCATCGCTGGTGCGGTCCTTGTAGCGCAGGCCGGTCACCTTCTCGCCATTGCCCAGCACTTCGGTGGTCAACGCGCTGGTGATCACCTTGACGTTCGGCAGGCTATGCAGCTTACGCTGCAGCACGGCGTCGGCACGCAGCTGGCTGTCGAACTCGATCAACGTCACCTGGGCGACGATACCTGCCAGGTCGATCGCTGCTTCCACGCCGGAGTTGCCGCCGCCGATCACCGCCACACGCTTGCCCTTGAACAACGGGCCGTCGCAGTGCGGACAGTAAGCCACGCCACGGGCGCGGTATTGCTGCTCACCCGGCACGTTCATTTCGCGCCAGCGGGCGCCCGTGGCAAGGATCACGGTCTTGGCTTTGAGCGAGGCGCCGCCGGCAAGGCGCACTTCGTGCAGGCCACCGTCGGTGGCAGGAATGAGCGCTTCACCGCGCTGCAGGTTCATGATGTCGACATCGTACTGCTTGACGTGCTCTTCCAGTGCAGTCGCCAGTTTCGGCCCCTCGGTTTCCTGCACGGAAATGAAGTTCTCGATGGCCATGGTATCGAGCACCTGGCCGCCGAAACGCTCGGCAGCGACACCGGTACGGATACCCTTGCGTGCTGCGTAGATGGCGGCGGCAGCGCCGGCGGGGCCACCACCGACCACCAGCACGTCAAAAGCGTCCTTGGCGTTGATCTTCTCGGCCTGGCGGGCGCCGGAGCTGGTGTCGATCTTGCCGAGGATCTCTTCCAGGCCCATGCGGCCCTGGCCGAACACTTCACCGTTCAGGTAGATGCTGGGCACGGCCATGATCTTGCGTGACTCGACTTCGTCCTGGAACAGCGCGCCGTCAATGGCCACGTGGCGTACGTTGGGGTTGAGCACCGCCATCAGGTTCAGCGCCTGGACCACGTCGGGGCAGTTCTGGCACGACAGCGAGAAGTAGGTCTCGAAGGTGAACTCGCCTTCCAGGGCCTGGATCTGCTCGATCACTTCGGCACTGGCCTTGGAGGGGTGGCCGCCGACTTGCAGCAGCGCCAGCACCAGGGAGGTGAATTCGTGGCCCATGGGGATGCCGGCAAAACGCAGGCTGATGTCGGCACCCGGGCGGTTGAGCGAGAACGACGGGCGACGGGCATCGGTACCGTCCGCGCTCAAGGTAATGAGGTTCGACAGACTGGCAATTTCCACCAGCAGGTCGTGCAGTTCGCGGGACTTCGCGCCGTCGTCGAGGGATGCAACGATCTCGATCGGCTGGGTGACCCGCTCCAGGTAGGTTTTCAGTTGCGATTTAAGCGTGGCGTCCAACATACGGGCGATTCCTTTTTCAATCTTCGGATACAAAAACGCCCAGGCAATAGCGCCCGGGCGTTTGGCGGGGCAGTGAGTACTTCAGCTTTGGCGGCTGCTCACCGCCCACGACTGGCGCACGGTCTTAGATCTTGCCGACCAGGTCCAGGGATGGCGCGAGGGTAGCTTCGCCTTCTTTCCACTTGGCTGGGCAGACTTCGCCTGGGTGAGCGGCGATGTACTGGGCAGCCTTGACCTTGCGCAGCAGCTCGCTGGCGTCGCGGCCTACGCCACCGTCGTTGATTTCGACGATCTTGATCTGGCCTTCCGGGTTGATCACGAAGGTACCGCGATCGGCCATGCCGGCTTCTTCGATCAGCACGTCGAAGTTGCGCGAAATGACGTGGGTCGGGTCACCGATCAGCGGGTACTTGATCTTGCTGATGGTGTCGGACGTGTCGTGCCAGGCTTTGTGGGTGAAGTGGGTGTCGGTGGACACGCCGTAGATTTCCACGCCCAGCTTCTGGAACTCGGCGTAGTTGTCAGCAAGGTCACCCAGCTCGGTCGGGCAGACGAAGGTGAAATCGGCCGGGTAGAAGAACACGACAGACCACTTGCCCTTCAGGTCGGCTTCGCTTACCTGAACGAATTCGCCGTTGTGGAAGGCGGTGGCGTTGAACGGTTTGACCTGGCTGTTGATGATTGGCATGAGAGATGCTCCTTCATGGGGTTGGAATCAGTTGATGGAGAGAATCCTAACCGCTGGTCGCCATGAAGGCTCATTGGCAAACCTCATGCTTGCGATTGGTTTTGGCTATAAGCGAGGTTTATTAATAGAAGGGATTGGGCTGAGCAAAGGATTGCGCCCGCTTGTGCGGCCCTCGCCGGCAAGCAGGCTGCCATGGGTAGGCGCCGGCTTCAGGGCTGGGCATACCCGGGAAGCCGGCTTGCGGGTTTCAGGGGGAATGAGGTTCAGCGCGTAACGGTGCGCATGGTGACGAACTCTTCCGCCGCCGTCGGGTGCACGCCAATGGTCTCGTCGAACTGCTGCTTGGTAGCGCCAGCCTTCAGGGCAATACCCAAGCCCTGGATGATCTCGCCAGCCTCAGGGCCGACCATGTGGCAGCCCAGCACCTTGTCGGTTTCGGCGTCCACCACCAGTTTCATCAAGGTCTTTTCCTGGATGTCGGTGAGGGTCAGTTTCATGGCGCGGAAGCGGCTCTCGAAGACCTGCACCTTGTGCCCGGCTTCCAGTGCCTGCTCTTCAGTCAGGCCCACGGTACCGATCGGCGGCTGGCTGAACACTGCGGTGGGGATGTTCTGGTAATCCACCGCGCGGTACTGCTCGGGTTTGAACAGGCGCCGTGCCACGGCCATGCCTTCGGCCAGGGCGACCGGGGTGAGTTGCACGCGGCCAATCACATCGCCAATGGCCAGGATCGTCGGAGCGGTGGTCTGGTACTGCTCGTCCACACGGATGTAACCGCGGCCGTCCAGCTCCACACCGGTGTTTTCCAGGCCCAGATTGTCGAGCATCGGGCGTCGGCCGGTGGCGTAGAACACGCAATCGGTGACCAGTTCACGGCCATCCTTGAGGGTGGCCTTGAGGCTGCCGTCTTCAAGCTGCTCGATGCGCTGGATATCGGCATTGAACTGCAAGTCCATGCCGCGTTTTTCCAGCTCTTCCTTCAAATGGGTACGCACCGAACCGTCGAAACCGCGCAGGAACATGTCGCCGCGATAGAGCAACGTGGTGGCAGCGCCCAGCCCTTGGAAAATGCCGGCGAACTCGACCGCAATGTAGCCGCCGCCCACCACCAGCACCCGGCGTGGCAGCGCTTTGAGGTAGAACGCCTCGTTGGAGGTGATGGCCAGCTCCTTGCCCGGAATGTCCGGCACCTGTGGCCAGCCACCCGTCGCGATAAGGATGTGCCCGGCGCTGTAGCGCTGGCCTTGCACTTCCACTTCGTTGGCGCCGGTGATGCGCGCATGGCCTTGCAGCAGCGTCACGCCGCTGTTGACCAGCAGGTTGCGATAGATGCCGTTGAGGCGTTCGATTTCGCGGTTTTTGTTGGCGATGAGGGTACCCCAGTCGAAGTGGCCCTCCTCCAAGGTCCAGCCGTAGCCGGCAGCCTGCTCCAGTTCATCCGCGACGTGGGCGCCATACACCAGCAGCTTCTTGGGCACACAACCAACGTTGACGCAGGTGCCACCCAGGTAGCGGCTCTCGGCTACCGCCACTTTTGCGCCAAAGCCCGCTGCGAAGCGCGCCGCGCGCACACCACCGGACCCGGCACCAATCACGAACAGATCAAAATCGTAGGCCATGTATTCAGTCTCCTTGGCTGGCGCTCAGCATACCGCCGTTGGCCGCCACAAACAAAAAAGCCACCCAGCCGGGTAATGCACGGCAGTCAGCATTTTCAGGGCCGCTGTGCGGCTCCAAATCGCTTGACTGTAGTGCATTACCCAGAAGGGTGGCTCGTAGACCTGCAGTGGCTTATCAGTAAGCCTTGCCGGTCTTGTAGTAGTTCTCGAAGCAGAAGTTGGTCGCGTCGATGTAACCTTCGGCGCCGCCGCAGTCGAAACGCTGGCCCTTGAACTTGTAGGCGATCACGCAGCCGTTCTGCGCCTGCTGCATCAGTGCGTCAGTGATCTGGATCTCGCCGCCTTTGCCCGGTGGGGTGTTACGGATGATATCGAAGATATCCGGGGTCAGGATGTAGCGGCCGATGATCGCCAGGTTCGACGGAGCGTCTTCCGGGGCAGGCTTCTCGACCATGTTGGTCACACGGAAGATGTCGTCGCGGATCATGTCGCCGGCAATCACGCCGTACTTGTTGGTTTCCTGCGGATCGACTTCCTGGATGGCGATGATCGAGCAGCGGAACTGGTTGTACAGCTTCACCATCTGGGTCAGTACGCCGTCACCTTCCGGGTTGACGCACAGGTCATCGGCCAGCACCACAGCAAACGGTTCGTCACCGATCAGCGGCTGGCCGGTCAGGATGGCATGGCCCAGGCCTTTCATTTCGGTCTGGCGGGTGTAGGAGAACGAGCACTCGTTGAGCAGGCGACGGATGCCGACCAGGTATTTTTCCTTGTCGGTGCCCTTGATCTGGTTTTCCAGCTCGTAGCTGATGTCGAAGTGGTCTTCCAGGGCGCGCTTACCGCGGCCTGTGACAATGGAAATCTCGTTCAGGCCAGCGTCCAGGGCCTCTTCAACGCCATACTGGATCAGTGGCTTGTTGACCACTGGCAGCATTTCCTTGGGCATGGCTTTGGTAGCAGGCAGGAAGCGAGTGCCGTAACCGGCTGCCGGGAACAAGCATTTCTTGATCATAAACGTCCTTAAACAAAGGCGGAGCCTGTGGAATTCGGCGCAGTCTAATCAGGCGGCAGTCACCTTACAATGCCCCGCCTGCGGCCGACCGATGCCATGATAGAGATAACCCAGTGTAGATAGTTCCAGGGGATCGTAAATATTACGGCCATCAAATATCACTGGCATGCGCATCAGCCCACGCACACGGCTGAAATCCGGTTGGCGGAACTGCTTCCATTCAGTCACCAGGGCCAGTGCATCGGCACCTTCCACGCAGGCGTAAGGGTCCTCGGTCAGCTTCAGTTGACCACTGGCCAGCGCCTGCGCATAGCGCTCGGTAACCCCGGCCAGCGCCACCGGATCGCAGGCCTGCACACGTGTGCCTGCGGCCAGCAACGCATCGAGCAGCACCAGGCTGGGCGCCTCGCGCAGGTCATCGGTGCCCGGTTTGAAGGCCAGCCCCCATACCGCCACGGTACGGCCGCGCAGCACACCACCGAAATGCTGCTGCAGGGCGGTGAACAACAGGGTTTTTTGCTGATCGTTGCGGGCCTGTACTGCCCGCAGGATGACAGGCTGATAACCTTGCTGCTCGGCTGTGCGCAGCAACGCACGGATGTCCTTCGGGAAGCACGATCCCCCATAGCCACAGCCGGCGTAGATGAAATGGCTGCCGATGCGCCGGTCGCTGCCAATGCCGTGGCGCACCTGCTCGATGTCCACGCCCAGGTGGGCGCACAGCCCGGCCAGTTCGTTGATGAACGATATCTTGGTGGCCAGGAAGGCGTTGGCGGCGTACTTGCTGAACTCGGCCGCACGCGGAGACATCACCAGGATACGTTCGCGATTGCGCACAAAGGGCGCGTAGAGGCGTTGCAAGCACTGCCGTGCGGCCTCGTTGTCCGTACCTATGATGATGCGGTCCGGGCGCATGAAATAGTCGATGGCGCTGCCTTCCTTGAGAAACTCCGGGTTGCTCGCCACCTCGACGGTAAAGCCTGCGCTGCGCTCGCGCAGGCCCTGCATCACCTGCCGGGCCACGCGCTCTGCGGTGCCGACCGGCACGGTCGACTTGTTGACCACCAGGCAACTGCGCGGCAAATGGCGGCCAAGGCTGTCGGCCACGGCCAGGACGTGCTGCAGGTCGGCCGAGCCGTCTTCCAGGCTGGGCGTGCCCACGGCGATGAACACCACCTGCGCCGTGGCCAGCGACGGCTGCCACTGGTCGCTGAAGCTCAGCAGCCCTTGCTCCACGCCTGCTTGCAGCAGTGCCTGCAACCCCGGTTCATGGATCGGACACTGGCCCTTCCGCAGCTGTGCCAGGCGGTGCGGGTCGCGCTCCAGGCACACCACCCGGTTGCCCATCCCGGCGAAACAGGCTGCCGTCACCAACCCTACATACCCTGCCCCGATCACACAGAGGTCCATGGCCGCGCTCCTTGAGTGAGATAGCGGACATTGCTACCGCCCGGGGGTTGCAAAGCGGTGACGGCGCGATGACAGAACAGTGCGCCAACGGTGAGCGCGTCAGCTACCGGTGCCCTGCCCGATCAGCACCCCGTCGACCTTCTGCCCATACAGGTTGACGCCGTCGTTGGCATGAAACTTCAGCCGGGTCTTCTCGACAGAGCCCTCCACCAGCCGAGGGTCCTGCGGCCGCTCGTGGCGGTTGACCCAGGCTGCCACATCCCACGCCTGCTGATCACTCAGGCTGCCTGGCCGGCCCAGCGGCATGTTGTGCTTGATGAAGGAAGCGGCCGTATTGATCCGGTGCATGCCGGCGCCCCAGTTGTAGGAATCCTTGCCCCACAACGGCGGCATCACGTATTCGTCGGCCACCTTCTGCCCTTCGCCGTCGTCCCCGTGGCAGATGGCGCACTGCTCGCGGTAGACCTGCTGACCGCGCTTGAAGTCATAGCCACCCTTGGGTTGCGGTACTTCAGGGTACCCGCGCCCGGCGATCTCCACCCCTGTAGGGGCTTTGGTAGCCAACCAGTAGGCATAGACCGACAGCGCGGTCATCTGCGGGCTGTCTGCGGCCGGTGGCTTGCCGTTCATGCTGAACTGGAAGCAGCCCTGGATACGCTCGGCGAAGGTGTTGACCTTGTCATTTTTCTTGCGATATGCCGGATACATAGGGTACGCACCCCACATCGGCGCGGAGTGCGGCAAGCGGCCTTGGTCCAGGTGGCAGTTGCTGCAGTTCATGCCGTTACCCACCGCCTCAGGCATCAGTCGGCGGGTGTCGACGAACAGCGCATGGCCCTCGCGCACCATGTTGCCGAAAGCGTTGTCGGGCAGTTCACGCTCAGCGGGAGGCGCAAACTGCGCTGAGCCCTTGGCAGCAGTAACGTTCAACTGCGACTGGTCTTCCATGGCGATGGGCGCCGCAACCGCATGCCCCATGGCCGACAGCAGCAACGCTGGCATCAGTGCTTTCTTGGCTTTCACGGCTTTCATGGCTTGACCTCCTGGCTGGCAGGGTTGGCAAAGAATGCTGCGATTGCCTGGACCTCTTGGTCGGTCAGGGCCTTGGCCACGCCGACCATCAGCTGATTGGGGTCGTTGCTGCGGCTGCCATCGCGCCAGCCGTTGAGTTGCGCCGCCAGGTAGCTGGCAGGCTGACCTGCCAGGGGCGGAAAGTGCTCGCCCACACCACTGCCACCAGGACCATGGCATTGCACGCAACCGGGAATGTTACGGCTCCAGTCACCGTAAAGCGCCAGGCGGGTGGTGGGATCGTTAGCGATCTGCTGACGGCGCACGCCTGGGGCCTGCTCGCCTGGCAGGGCGGCCAGGTAGCTGCTGACGGCCGTGATCTCATCCTCGGTCAAGGCCTTGGCCAGCGGTTCCATCACCGCTTGTTTGCGGCTGCCGGCACGCCAGTCATGCAACTGTTTGCTCAGGTAACCTGCCGGCAGGCCGGCCAGGCGTGGGAAGCCAGCGGCGACTATGCCCTTGCCGTCAGGGCCATGGCAGCCCAGGCAAGCCATGGCGGCGGGGTTGGCGCCACCCTGGGTGAAGATCTTCTGGCCATCGGCGGCATGCGCCATGGGCCAGGCCACGATCAGCAGGCTGCCGATCAGGACTCGACTCAACGGGGTCATCACGAATCTCCATTTCTTTTGTTATAAGCTTAGGCTTAAAACACATAAGCAAATGGATACTAGCCCCGCCTGGGAACTGCCAACAACGGCAACACGACCAGCACATGGCAATTGGCCTTGTTAACCGCGTTTTACTTGAGCCAGATCAACCGCCAGAGATGCACTTGGTCGCCGCAGTGCGCACATCGCCCAAACGCAGTGGGAAGTTGTTCAAGCGTTCATGCAGCTTGATGCTGCTGCCGCTGCCACGTTCATCGATATCCACCAGTGCCGCTGGCCCGGCGCCGGCCGTCAGCTTTTGCGGCACGATCAAGCGCAGGCCATCGCCGCGCTGCTCTTCGACCAACGGATCACGGGTGTTCGCCAGCTCCTTCTTGACACAGTCGGCATACTCGCGGGGCGTCTTGCCAGAGATCACATCCATCGTTTCGTGCGACTGCTCCAGCTCGGAAACGCTGACACAACCACCCAGCGTCAGGGACAACGCCGCCACCATCCACTTCATTTGGCATACCTCAGCTATCAGGAATGCATCAGACCACGGCCAGGCACTTTTGCTCCGTGCTTTGGCAGATTTATCTAGCCCCACGCCATCCGGCGCGCCAGCCAATCCCGACATCGTGGTATCGTTCGCGTTTGCTGAACCCGACTTTGCGGAGCACCCCATGAAATTCGTACACCAGCGCGAGCATCTCAACGAGGACGACATCGTCGTCATCGAGTGCTCTCAACGCTGCAACATCCGCCTGATGAACGACGCCAACTTCCGCAGCTTCAAAAACGGCGGCCGACACACCTACCACGGCGGCCACTTCGAGCGGTTCCCGGCCAAGATCACGGTACCTAGCACCGGTTTCTGGAACATCACCATCGACACCGTGACCACGCGCCCGATCTCGGTAACGCGCAAGCCAACCTTGTCCCACAAGATCAAGATCATCCGTCGTTCGTCGTCCAAACTCAGATAAGACCGCCATGAACCAGAACATCAAGTACGTCATCAAATACAAGCTCGACGGCGAACGCCGCTGGGACTTCGCCGTCATGTCCGATGCCTCGCACGAGCAGGCACTGGAAGCCCTGCGCAAGATCCACGGCGACGACGCCGACAAGATCAGCGAGATCCACGTCAGCAAGGCCCTGTAAAACCGCTGGGAGAACTGCATGAGCAACTGGCCAGACCGTCGTATTCTCGATCTGCTGGGCATCGAGTTGCCCATTCTCCAGGCGCCCATGGCCGGCGCCAGCGGCTCGGCCCTGGCCATCGCCGTGGCCAACGCCGGGGGCCTGGGCGCCCTGCCCTGCGCCATGCTCACCGGCGAGCAGGTGCGCGACGAGATCGCAGCCTTTCGCAGCGCTTGCCCGAGCGCCCCGCTGAACCTGAATTTCTTCTGCCACCAGCCGCCAGCCCCTGACGTCGACCGCGACAAGCGCTGGAAGCTGGCACTCAAGCCGTACTACACCGAAGTGGGCGCCGACTTCGAGGCTCCCACCCCGGTGTCCAATCGCGCCCCCTTTGACGAGCACAGCTGCCAGTGGGTCGAACAACTGCGCCCGGAGGTGGTGAGCTTCCACTTCGGCCTGCCCGACGCTGCGCTGCTGCAGCGTGTGAAAGCAACCGGAGCCAAGGTGCTGTCCAGCGCCACTACGGTGGAAGAAGCACTGTGGTTGGAGGCCAAGGGTTGCGATGCGATCATTGCCATGGGCAGTGAAGCCGGTGGCCATCGCGGCATGTTCCTCAGTGAAGACATCAACAGCCAGATCGGCACCTTCGCCCTGGTGCCGCAGGTTGCCGATGCAGTCGGGGTGCCGGTGATCGCCGCTGGCGGCATCGCTGACCCTCGTGGCCTGGTTGCCGCGCTGGCCCTGGGGGCCAGCGCCGTGCAAATCGGCACGGCCTACCTGTTCTGCCCGCAGGCCAAGGTGTCTACGGCCCACCGGCGCGCGCTGGACAGTGCTTCGGCCAGCGACACGGCCCTGACCAACCTGTTCACCGGGCGCCCGGCACGCGGCATCAATAACCGCGTCATGCGCGAACTGGGGCCGATAAGTGAACTGGCGCCACGCTTCCCCCTGGCTGGCGGCGCGCTGATGCCGTTGCGGGCAATCACCGATCCACAAGGCAACAGCGACTTCAGCAACTTGTGGGCAGGGCAAGCGTTGCGGCTGGGCAAGGCGATGCCGGCTGAACAGCTGACCCGGGAAATTGCAGAGAGGGCGTTGACACTGGTTGGGCGCTAGCGACTGGCGTGGGGTGCCTGCCCCTGAAGGGAGTGCGCCAATTTCAGCTATCAAACCAGGCAGCACCTTCCGGCTTCAGAGCTATCGCTATATAGTTACCGCTATAACGATAACCTGAACTCCCAAGGAGCTGTTTTCATGCGTACACGCTTGCCCCTCCTGGCCGCCACTGCCCTCGCCTGCATCCTATCCGTCAACAGCGCCTGGGCCGACGAGGTGCAGGTTGCGGTCGCCGCAAACTTCACCGCGCCGATCCAGGCCATCGCCAAGGACTTCGAGAAAGACACCGGCCATAAGCTGATCGCTGCCTACGGCGCCACCGGGCAGTTCTACGCACAGATCAAGAACGGCGCGCCGTTCGAGGTGTTCCTCGCCGCCGATGACAGCACCCCGGCCAAGCTGGAGCAGGAAAAGGACATCGTCCCCGGCTCGCGCTTCACCTACGCCATTGGTACGTTGGCCCTGTGGTCGGCCAAGGACGGCTACGTTGACGCCCAAGGTGAGGTATTGAAGAAAAACCAGTACAAGCACCTGTCCATCGCCAACCCGAAAACGGCGCCCTACGGCCTGGCCGCCACACAAGTACTGGCCAAGCTTGGCTTGGCTCAAGCCACCCAGGGCAAGATCGTCGAAGGCCAGAACATCACCCAGGCCTTCCAGTTCGTCTCCACCGGCAATGCCGAGCTGGGTTTCGTCGCCCTGTCGCAGATCTACAAGGACGGCAAAGTCACCCGTGGTTCGGCCTGGGTCGTACCGTCCGAACTGCACGACCCTATCCGCCAGGACGCCGTCATTCTCAACAAGGGCAAAGATAACCCGGCGGCCAAGGCACTGGTTGAATACCTCAAAGGCCCCAAAGCCACTGCGATCATCAAGTCTTATGGTTATGAACGCTGATGCCACTGGACGCCAGTGACCTGGGGGCCATCTGGCTGACCGTCAAGCTGGCCAGCCTGACCACCCTGATCTTGCTGCTCATCGGCACGCCCATCGCCTGGTGGCTGGCGCGTACGCGCTCTTGGCTGCGCGGGCCGGTGGGCGCGGTGGTTGCGCTGCCGCTGGTGCTGCCGCCGACGGTGATCGGGTTTTACCTGCTGATCGCCCTCGGCCCGCATGGCTGGATAGGCCAGGCCACCGCGGCCCTGGGCCTGGGCAGCGTGGTGTTCAGTTTCACTGGCCTGGTGATCGGCTCGACGGTGTACTCCCTGCCGTTCGTGGTGCAACCGCTGCAGAACGCCTTCGCTGCCATCGGCCAGCGCCCGCTGGAAGTCGCCGCGACCTTGCGCGCCAGCCCGTGGGACACCTTCGTACATGTGGTGCTGCCGCTGGCACGGCCTGGTTTCATCACCGCCAGCATCCTTGGTTTTGCCCACACCGTAGGCGAGTTTGGTGTGGTACTGATGATTGGCGGCAACATCCCTGACAAGACCCGCGTGGTCTCGGTGCAGATCTTCGATCACGTCGAGGCCATGGAATATACGCAAGCCCACTGGCTGGCCGGTGCCATGCTGGTGTTCTCGTTCCTGGTGCTGCTCCTGCTGTACGCAGGGCGCCGAGGCAAGCCTGGCTGGAGCTGAAATGAGCGGATCGATTGTGGCGCGCATCAAGCTTGCGCGTGACGACTTCACCTTGGATGTCGACCTGCAACTGCCAGGGCGCGGCATCAGCGCCCTGTTCGGCCATTCCGGCTCGGGCAAAACCTCGTGCCTGCGCTGCCTGGCCGGCCTGGAAAGGGCCGCGAGCGCTTATATCGAGGTCAACGGTGAAGTCTGGGAAGACAGTGCGCGCAACTACTTCCAGGCGCCCCACCTGCGGCCGGTCGGCTACGTGTTTCAGGAGGCCAGCCTGTTCCCGCATTTGTCGGTGCGCGGCAACCTGGCGTTCGGCTGGCGGCGAATTGCACCAGACGAGCGCAAGGTCAACCTCGACCAAGCCTGCCAACTGCTGGGCATCGGCCACCTGCTCGAACGCAGACCGGCAACCCTGTCGGGCGGCGAGGCTCAGCGTGTGGGTATCGCCCGGGCGCTGCTCAGCAGCCCGCGCCTGTTATTGATGGATGAGCCCCTGGCCGCACTGGACGGGCCGCGCAAGCGCGAGATCCTGCCCTACCTGGAGCGCCTGCACGATGAACTGGACGTTCCTGTGATCTACGTCAGCCATGCCCAGGACGAAGTGGCGCGGCTGGCCGACCACCTGGTGCTGCTGGAGCAAGGCAGGGCAACGGCCAGCGGCCCGATTGGGCAAACCCTCGCGCGCCTGGACCTGTCGCTGGCCCAGGGCGACGATGCCGGCGCGGTATTAGAGGGCGTGGTGGTTGACCACGACGCCCATTACGGCTTGCTCGACCTGCGCCTGCCTGGCAGTCAAGCGCCGGTGCTACGCATTGCCCACCCGGCGCACGAAACGGGCAGCACCTTGCGGGTCAAGATTCAGGCCCGCGACGTCAGCCTGACGCTATCGCCAGATGGCGCCTCCAGCATCCTTAACCGGCTGGCCGTGCGGGTGCGTGACGTGCACCCGGCAGACAACCCGGCGCATGTGCTGGTCAGCCTGGATGCCGGCGGCAATGCCCTGCTGGCGCGCATCACCCGCTTCTCGGCGGACCAGCTCGGCCTGCATCCGGGGCAGGCGTTGATCGCGCAGATAAAGTCGGTAGCGCTATTGGGCTGAGCATCACTCGCGCGGCCGCTGTCCATTGATCAGTGACCTGATCGAGGCCTGCCGCCCATGCTTGACTGCACCCTACCCGCCAGCCTGCATTACGTTGACGATAGCCAGCCCGGCCTGAGCCGGCGCCGCTGGCGCGACCGTTTCATCTACCTCGATGCCCAAGGCCAGCGGGTGCGCGACAGCGAAACCCTGGCACGCATCGCCGCCCTGGTGATCCCGCCAGCCTACACCGACGTGTGGATTTGCGCCGACCCGCAAGGCCACCTGCAAGCCACAGGGCGCGATGCGCGTGGCCGCAAGCAATACCGCTACCACGCCCAGTGGCGCGAGCTGCGCGATCAACACAAATATGGACGCATGCTGGCCTTCGCCCAGGCATTGCCCAAGCTTCGGGCACAGCTGGAGACCCACCTGGCGCGCCCGGGGCTGGACCGGGAGAAGGTAATGGCACTGGTGGTCAGCCTGCTGGACCACACACTGATCCGCATCGGCAACCAGCGCTATTTGCGCGACAACAAATCCTACGGCCTGACCACGCTGCGCAACCGCCATGTGAAGGTCGAGGGCAGCACCATCCGCTTCCAGTTCCGCGGCAAGCGCGGCGTGGAACACAATGTCACCCTGCGCGACCGACGCCTGGCCAACCTGCTCAAACGTTGCATGGAGCTGCCGGGCCAAGCGCTGTTCCAGTACCTGGACGAAGAAGGCCAGCGGCACAGCATTGGGTCCAGTGAGATCAACCAATTCCTGCAGCAACTGACCGGTGCCGATTTCACTGCCAAGGATTACCGCACCTGGGCAGGTAGCAGCCTGGCGCTGAGCCTGCTCAGGCCGCTGGCCTGGGAGCCGGAGAGCGAGGCCAAGCGCCAGGTTGCGAGTATCGTCAAGCAGGTGGCCGCGCGCCTGGGTAACACCCCGGCCGTATGCAGGCGCTGCTATATCCACCCTGCCGTGCTGGAGCATTACGCCTTGGGACGCCTGGCAGAGCTTCCTGGCCGCCGCGTGCGCAAGGGCCTTGATCCCGAAGAAGTGGCATTGCTGTTGTTTCTGCAGGCACTGGAGCAAGCACAAGCCAATTGAACGAGCCTATACCTGTAATCATGCAGAGAAATTTCACATTAAGGTCGAAGCGCCCTATCCTTGCCACCGAGCACCTTCGCCGGACGCTTACCCGCGTTTCACCACGGCACCTGCAACTAAAGACACACAACAGAATTTGCTTTACGGGGAATTAATATCCGCCGAAAGCGTCTTTAATGAGAAGGAAGAGGGACAGGCTCCCACCACTGCGGCACTTGCCGGGTGGATTTCGATACCACCAAGGAGAACTACATGCTGATACTCACCCGTAAGGTTGGCGAAAGCATCGTCATCAACGATGACATCAAAGTCACCATTCTGGGCGTCAAGGGGATGCAGGTGAGGATTGGCATTGATGCACCAAAGGATGTCCAGGTGCACCGTGAAGAAATCTTCAAGCGTATCCAGGCCGGTAGCCCAGCCCCGGAAAAGCACGACGATCAACACTGATTGCGACACTTCAAGCCGCACGGACGCGCTTGATCGATTGCGTACCTACCGCAGCCCGAGCCTCAGGCGCCAAGCAGCTCGCGCACTTTGGCGATCAACTTGTCCACGTCGAACGGTTTGTCGAACGCCGCAGCGAACAGCTCCGGGCGTCCTTGGCTGGCCTGCGCGCCACTCATCAGGATCACAGGGAGGTCGGGCAACTGCAGCTCTTTGCGGATGGCCAGTACCAACTCTTCGCCGTTGAGCACCGGCATCATGTAGTCGGTGATCACCAGATCCACGCGTTTTTCCTGTAACGCTTCCAGGGCCTTGCGCCCATTGCTCGCCTTTTCTACCAGAAAGCCTTCGTCCTCCAGGGCAAAGCCCAGGATATCGGCGATCAGGTATTCGTCATCGACGATCAGAATAGTGTTCATCCGCCGCCCTTCACCCGCTGCCTTGGGGCACGGGCGTACCCGAGAGCACACCGGATGCGCCCTCGAAAGCCTTGTGCAGGTGAATGCCCTGTGGGCCGATATGCAACTCATGCAGCGCAGGGTCATGATGGCTGTCACGCACCTTGAGCACTGACAACATGCGCCGCAGTTGCGAATCCAGTTCGACAAAACGCATCAATAACAGGTTATCGACGATGCTCGACAGGTCGGGGGCCGGGGCGGTGATTTCCGAGCCGAACAGGTCGCGCATCTCCCAGGTGAGCATGACGCTGACATCGCGTGCGCGCAGCTCGCCAGTCAGGGCGCGGAAAAACGCATTGAGCCGTGCCGGATCAGTCGCCAGGCGGCTGAATGCGCCCAGGCTGTCGATCAGCACACGCTTGCTACCCTGCTGCTGGACTTGTTCCAACAGGCGGGCACCGACCTGGTCGAGCAAGCCCTCGGTCGTCGGCTGCCAGCTCAGTTGCAAAGCACCTTGCCGCTCCAGCGCGTCGAAGTCGTAACCCAAGGAAGCGGCCTTCAGGCGTACCCTGGCAGGTGTTTCATAGAAGCCGAAATGCAGCGCAGGGCTTTCGGCGGTTGCTGCGCCAAGAAAGGCCAGGCCCAGCGACGTCTTGCCTGCACCGGAGGGGCCCATCAACAAACTCACCGAACCACTGGCCAGCCCGCCGCCCAACATTTCGTCCAGCGCGGTTACGCCCGAGGTCACCTGGCTCAGCGTGGCCGAACCCAACTGGCTGGGGTGGCTGTACAGCGCTTCCAGGCGCGGGTAAACATGGATCCCGTCCTCGTCGATCAGGCATTCATGGCGCCCGGACAGTGCCCCGCTACCCCGCGTCTTGCGCAGTTGCACATGGCGCACGGCGCGGCTACCCAGCAACTGTTCCCCCAGTTCGATCACGCCATCGACCATGGTGTGCTCGGGGCTGCCTTCATCGAGCCGGGCACTGGTCAGCAGCAGCACGGTACAGCCGGCAAAAGCGGCATGCCCCTGCAGTTCAGAAACGAACTTCTTGGTATCCAGTGTGGTTTCCGCGCGGACCCTGGCATTGAGCAGGCCGTCGACGATCAGCAGGCTGGCTTGCTGCCGGGCAATTTCCTGGCGGAGCAATTTGACCACCGCATCGAGCCCCTCCTTTTCGAGGGTATCGAAGGCACTGACGAACTGGATCTGGTCACCGATCAGCGCCGAGTCGAAGAACCCCATGGTCGCCAGATACTGAAAAAGCCGTTCATGGGACTCGCTGAGCAGGGTGGCAACCAACACTCGTCCACCCGTACGTACATGACCACATGCCAACTGGTTGGCGAGGATGGTCTTGCCCGCGCCAGGTGGGCCCTGAACGATGTAGGAGCCGCCTGTGACCAGGCCGCCCTTGAGCAAGGCATCGAGCCCTTCGATCCCCGTCAACAGCCGCTTGAGTGCCTGAACCATGGGAGTTACCTGTGGGGTTGAGGAGCCGCAGCGTGCTCCGACGCCGGCAGGTAAAGGCGCATGCAGGTGCCCTTGCCGACCGTACTTTGCACCGTGATTGCGCCGTTGCTTTGCTTGGCAAAGCCGTAGGCCTGACTGAGCCCGAGACCTGTACCCTTGCCAAAAGGCTTGGTGGTGAAAAATGGCTCGAAGATGCGTGGCAGCACTTGGGAGTCGATGCCAGCGCCGGAGTCGCGCACTTCAAAGCACACGAACGTGCCGTGCAGCCCGTCTACTTCGCCCGTGAGCTCGACCGCATCAAGCGCAATACAGATTGTACCGCGCTCACTGACGGCATCGCGGGCATTGAACAGCAAATTGAGCAGTACCATCTGCAACTGCCCGGCATCCACCTCGATCACGGGCAAGTCAGGTTGCAGGTGCTCTTGCAGTTCGATATCGCTCGGCAAGGCGTGCTCCAGCAAACTGCGCGTGGAAGCCAGTACCGTAGCGGGCGCCACCACCGTGACATCCATCTGCCGATGCCTGGCGAACGTCAGCAGTTGCTGCGTCAGCTCGGTACCACGCTGGCCTGCATCCAGAATGTGCTCCAGCATACGCTGCACGCGCACGGGGTCCGGGCTGTTCAGTGCCAGCTTGGCCGAACTCATGATGATGGTGAGCAGGTTGTTGAAGTCGTGCGCCAATCCGCCGGTCAATTGGCCCAGCGCCTCGAGCTTTTGCGCCTGGAACAGCTGGGCACGCATGGCGTCCAGCTGCAAGGCCGATTCGCGTCGGTCGGTAATATCGCGCGTGACCTTGGCCAGGCCAATGATGTGTCCCAGATCATCGCGGATCACATCGAGGGCGGCCAACGCCCAGAATTGCGTACCGTCCTTGCGTACCCGCCAACCCTCATCTTGCGCCACGCCCAGCTCGAGGGCTTGCTTGAGCAGATAGTCAGGGCGCCCTTCAGCGCGGTCTTGGGGCGTGAAGAACAGCGAGAAATGCCGGCCTACCACCTCGTCGGCACGGTAGCCCTTGATCCGTTCGGCGCCGGCATTCCACGACACCACGTGACCAGAAGGGTCGAGCATGTAAATGGCATAGTCCACCACAGCCTGCACCAGCTGCTCGTAGCGGTTGGCGGTCATTGCAGGCGGGGCGATGCAGTCGGCTGAAACCATGCAAACTCCACAGGCACAGCGGTTGGGCGGTAATGAGTGCGGCCAGCGTAGCCCCGGGCATGGGCGAACGATGCACCCGTTAGCACGATGATGGCTGGCGAGGTACGCAGACGCTGCACTTATTGGATCCAGTAAGGAACGGCACAGTGGCCTAATGACAGCGAGGTGTCAATCGCCTGTGCAAATGCCACCCACTTCTTAGATCATAGGCGCTATGGTTGACTCAACTATAACAATGGGTTATATGGCGCGCCTGATTAGCAGCGCCTTCTGCTCAGAGGCGTGCCGGGTTCAAGCGTGCGAGTGCGGTGGAGTTGGTATATACAGCAGACTTAAATCTGCTTTTTGACACGATCGTGTCCCGGGAAGTGGTGCAACTGAACCAGCCGAAGGCGCCCTGCGGGCGAAAGAGGATGGTCATCGTGGTTCTTGGCTAACGTTTAGTTTGCGAAGAAACACTCACCAGAGAAACCACGATGACCAAGCCCACTATCGCACTGACCGAGTTGGTTGATAAAGGGACAGACGCTGATCTGCTCAAGCAAATGATCCAGTTTGTTGCCCAGCGCATGATGGAGTTCGACGTCGAGGGCCTGTGCGGCGCGGGCTTCGATGTCAAAAGCCCAGACCGGACAAATAGCGGTAATGGCTACCGCGATCGTCTTTGGGAGACCCGCGCAGGCGACGTCGACCTTAAGATTCTCAAGCTGCGCCAGGGCAGCTATTTCTCTGGTTTCCTTGAACCTCGACGCACCGCTGAGAAAGCCATGGCGGCGGTCATCCAGGAGGCCTACATCCAAGGCGTTTCAACGCGTTCGGTGGACGAGCTAGTCAAGGCCATGGGCATGACCGGTATCATACAAAACCAAATATAACTTTAAGGACTACTCAGGGACTTTACTCACTCGCACTATCAATCCCGTAATCCAGGCATTGAATGCCGGTGTCCAAGATGTCGTGCAAAATCGCGACGGTCTCTAATCCGAGTTTGTCATTGAGGGCATCTTGAGCTTGCTTCCAAGCCCTCTGGCCCTCGGCCTGCTTAGCTCGGCCTGCCTCAGTGGCTACCACAACGCGACTCCGGGCGTCCTTTCCCGGCTGAATTTCAATCCACCCATGTGCCACTAATGGCTGAGTGTTGCGGGTCAGCGTCGACGCATCCATTTGCATGCTTCTAGCGAGATCACCTGGACGGATTGGGCCAAGCCTTACGACATAGGACAGCAATGCGTACTGAGTATTTTTCAAACCGGTCGCAGCGACGTAGCCATCGTAATGCCGAGTCACCATTCGCGTCAGTTGCCTGAGCTTCAGGTTGGTACAGCCTTGAGGCTTCCGGATGTTTTCCATGAGACAGACTTGCACCTACAACAGTTGTATATGCAACCATATCCCAAAGCGCCTTAGCCAACAAGCAACATCTGGCTGACAAACACCTTGGGACACCTGAAAGCTTACTTTCCACCCCACACAACCGGCGTTCTTGCTGGAGCGGCTGGATTCAAACTGCTCACGACATCCAAGCGATCAATCTGCTCCGGAGTCATGTGCAAGTTCAGGGCGGCAAGGTTATCGACAAGGTGAGACAGCGACCGTGGCCCGATGATTGGTACTGAGCCGTGAGTACCTGCCCAGGCGAGTGCAACTTGGCCTGGAGTGGTGCCCAGCTCCTCGGCGATCTTGATCACGGTGTCCAGCACCTCAGTTCTCTGAGTCGAGTTTTCAGGCTGGAACGCTTTCCCGCCAAGCGCTTCCGCACGCCCCGCTTCGCCTTTTCGGTATTTCCCGGTCAGCAACCCTCCGCCCAGAGGCGACCACGTCACCATGCCCAAGTTGAAGGCTTGGGAAGCAGGGAAAATATCGGCCTCGGGCTCGCGGCGTACCAGGCTGTGCTCGAACTGAACCGCAGCTATCGGCAGGGAGCGGGTCAGCTCAGCAATCGTCACAGCCCTCGAGAGCTGCCATGCAGAGAAATTCGACAACCCGGCGTACAGAATCTTGCCGGCCCGGGCGAGATCATCGAGGCCACGCAGGATTTCATCCAGAGACGTCACACCGTCCGGATGATGCACCCAATACATGTCGATTCGATCCGTCCCCAGGCGCTTGAGGCTTGCTTCGACCGACGCAACCATGGCCTTACGGCTATTGCCCGTCACCAGGCGGTTAGCATTGGGGTTAGCACCGTTTGTGTACTTTGTGGCCAACACAAAATCTTCGCGGCGACCTTTCAGCAGCTCGCCTACAAGCTCTTCTGATTGGCCAAACTGGTAGATGTCAGCAGTATCAATGAAATTGCCACCCGCCTCTGCATAAGCGTTAAAGAGGCCCTTGCTGGCTTCTGGATCAGCCCCATGCCCCCAGCCCGTGCCGAAATTACCAGTTCCCAGGGATACCTGGGATACCCGCAACCCAGTATTTCCAAATGCAACGTACTTCATATTCAAACTCCGATTCCAGAACTGACTATATCCAATGCCCCAGAGCAGTTAACTTTGAGGCAGTCAAAAAGGTGCAGAAAAACGCTCCGCTCAAAGCTAAGCTCCAAGCTGTTGAGGTTCTTCCTTTAACTACACACGTAAAAGCGGGTGAACTCAGCCCGCCGAAAATCAGGCGCGATAATCGAATATCAAACACGTGGTAGTAGCATGCGCATAAAGCTTGCCGTCTGGGCCAATAATTCGGCCCTCCGCTATCGCGACCTGTCGCCCCACCTGGATGACCTTCCCTTCTGCACGCACCACCGCGACATCAGCAGTCAGGGCCCGCACCATGTTCACCTTGAGCTCCAGGGTCGTATAAGCCTTCCCTGCAGGTAGCGTGGTGTGGATCGCACACCCAACCGCTGAATCGAGAATCGTTGCGTACCAGCCTCCATGAACCGTTCCCATGGGGTTGTAGTGCCGCACCTGCGGGCGGCCCTGAAAAACAGCCTCACCTGGGCTCATCTGTATCGGTATGAAGCTGAGGGTGTCTCCCATCGGTGGCTGTGGGAGCTCACCATCGAAAATCGCGTTGAACATCTCCATACCGGAACGACTAGCGACCTCTTCGGCGGATGCCACGCCAGGAGATCTGAGGCGAACTCGGACCCTCTCCTCCTCAGCAAGCCAGCGAACACTCTCGTCGAATCCTCCCATCACACCCCCTTAGCAAACAGTTGCATATGCAAACGTTGTAGATACAATAATCTAGTATGATCGCCTCAGCAAACCCCTGCTTGGTCCGAGCCGCGAGAAATCGCGGCATTCGTAACTGCACGAACACCGCGCTCATGGACAGCCCTGAAGCTTTTCAAGGCCGCCTTCAAGACGAGGTACAGAATTCATTTGCTAGAAATGAACAGCACATGAGCGACGACCAAATGTCGCAGGTAGCTGCTATTCGAACCGATAGCTCGAACCCTGCTTCGAACATCACGACGTTGCACACAGGCGCTGTGCTGCTCCTACCAGCGCTGGCAGCTATGGGGGCACTGGCAACGAACTTCATCCTGCCCGTATTCCCTTCAATGGCCCGGGACCTGGGAGCCTCAATCAGCCAGCTGAGTGGAACACTGAGTAGCTTCTTCCTGGTGTTCGGATTGGGACAGTTGGTAGTGGTCCGTTATCGGATCGCTTTGGCCGGCAACGTCTGGCGCTGTCCGGCTTGGCTATTTTCATGCTCGGAAGTGTCGTGCGCGCATTGGCAGATTCTCTACCCGCACTCATTGCAGGGCGGAGCATTCAGGCGTTAGGCGTGTGCGGTACGGCAGTTTTATCACGTGCCATTGCTCGTGACTTGTATGACGGTGAGGGGCTGGCACGAGCCTTATCCCTAACCATGGTCGCTATGGCAGCTGCTCCAGGGTTTTCCCCATTGATCGGCGGCATTTTGAGTGACGCTCTAGGGTGGAGGGCTTTGTTCATCATCATCGCGATGGCGGCGGTGATACTCGCACTGATTTACAGCATACGCCTGGGTGAGACACATTCACCGGACAGGCGCTCGCCGCTGTCGGTGCTTGGGGTCGTGCTCGTGGGCGCGATGGCTACTGCTTTATTGTGCTTCTTGACTGCCGAGTAACGACCAAGGCGGAACGCCCGAACAAACCGCAACTGGACTAAACTGCAGCCATAAAAAAAGGGGAGCTTTCGCTCCCCCCTATATCTGGACAACAACCTTGCCTTTCGCTCAAAGTGAAAAAGCCGTCAATATGAGCTGTTCACATGGAACTGTTCGGGGTTCGAAGAAGCTGATTCGATTGCCTCAGATGGCCAACTCAAGGCACGCTCAGAACGCATAGGCATTGATACTTTTCAAAGCGCTAAAGTGGATGGAAGATATAGTCAGCTGTCTCTTGGTCATCCAATGCCACACCAAACTGTTTAAGTTTCTGCCGCAGAACTGGAGTGTCGACTCGGACTTTCCAATCCGTTCGAATATGGATGGCTCTCATGAGTGTGTCGTAGAAAGCATAGGCTTCGAGTAGCTGTTCTCGATCAAGCAGGTATACACTCAATGCGTTACCTTTCCACGCAGCAACATTGAGTCCCAAGATTTCGCATAGAGCGATTTTAGCGCGAGCATCCTCCCTATCTGCCTTTCGAGAGCGCTCAATCTTATTCTGCAGAATGGGGTCAATGATACGGTCAGTAAATAACACTTCACCACCCTCCCATACCTCAGGCGGACAAATTTTGCTCGCAGGATCCAGAGTGATGAATGGGTTTATTTCCGCAGGATAGATTCGACACACCAATGGGCGTTCATCATAGATACTGCAAAGGTTGTTTTCGCCCAGATTCTGACAGCTATTTAGGGCATTGCCCGCGAATACTGCAATGACATGGATAGAGGCGTCACCACAGATGACCTCCACGGCTCTGCCTTTAGCATGAGCTAACTCCTGCTGGTTTGAACTCCAATGAAGCTCATCAAATGCCTCAAGTAGAATTGCTACCTCATGCCCTCTCTTTAGCCACTGCCTCGTTTCATACAGCGTGAGTGGAATCAGCCGACCTTTGCAGCAAACCCCACACCCGTTGCAGGCAAACCGGATAGCTGTGTTTTCCATAGAAGAACTCGAAAGCGCTCTCGGCGCACCACTTGCAAAATTGACCTAGCAAGGCAGCACCTTTCAAGCAAAATTAACTAAGCGGGACAATCACTGACCACGAACGCACTTTTACCAATCAGAAATTTTCTTAAATTTTCAGAATAGTCCGCAGATACAGCCTGACGTACGCTTGGGCGAGTCATTAGCGATTGTCTCCAAGCTTCAACTCGAGGGAGCCCCTCCAGCACAATATTCTGGGCTGAAGAGTTAAGCACTTCAAAAAACCTGAAAATTGGTGCCATTACAACATCGACCATACTGAATTCAGCCCCTTCAAAGTACGGCCCGGCGACCAAGGCAGAATCAAGTTTAATTAGTTTCCCACGAAGCTCGGAGGCCTTATGAGCGAAACCCTCTTTATCGGGAGAATTAATCATTCCCCAAACGTCCCCCATCGCCGCTGTGGCGAACTCCATCCATGCTCGATGTTTAGCTCGTTTCAAAGGATCACTCGGGTGCAATGGCACCTGGCGATACTCGTCTTCAATAAATTCACATATCGGAAAACTTTCAAATAAAATAGTTTGACTCCCCTCCTCTTCACCTAGGATCAACAGCGGTACCTTGCCGGACGGAGAGATTGCGAGGAACCATTCTGGCTTATTAGCCAAATCGATGGTTTCACGCTCGAAGGCAATATTTTTCTCGAGCAAGGCAATTGCGACACGCTGGACAAACGGACACAAACCATGGCTCACGAGCTTGAGGTTACTGGGCATTTCAGAGGCCTATATTGAAAGGAGGCGGGACAGCGAATACATCTAGGCCTACTAGGCCGCACACTGTCTCGCCCAAACGCTGAAGTAATAGGTTAGGACTTTTACAGTCGGCGTCCGCCGTCTACGATGATTTCAGACCCAATCGTCCATTTGGACTCATCAGATGCTAGGTACACTACCGCTTTGGCGATCTCTTCTGGCGTGCCGAAACGACCTGCGGGAATGGAAGAAACGATTTCAGCGTTTACCTGCTCCCTGTACTCAACTGGAATACCGAGCTTGTCATAAAGTGGTGTATCCACAGGACCAGGACTCACAGCATTCAGACGAACACCGCGATCAAGCAGCTCTGTTGAAAGTGTTTTCGACATATTCAGCAGCGCTGCTTTGGTCGCCGCGTAAACCGAAGAGTTGGCATCACCCACATGAACACTCACAGAAGTATTCAATACTACGGAAGCCGGATTTGCGAACACCGGCAGGAGTGCCTGGATCAGGAAGTAAGGCCCTTTGACATTGACGTCAAAAGACCGATCAAACATCTCTTCACTCCACGCTTCCATAGGCATCCATACAGAAACACCAGCATTGAGGAAAGCGATATCAAGCTGTCCAAAATGATCACGGATGTCGAGAGCGAGTTTTTTCTGGGCTTCCACGTCAGCGGATTCCGCCTGGAGCACAAGTACCTCGCTCCCTAGCTGATTCTTAGCTTTAGCGATTGAATCTGGGTTCACGCCTGTAACGACAACTCTGGCCCCCTCATTCAGAAAATGTTTAGCGGCTTCGAGACCAATTCCGCTGGTGCCACCGGTGATCAGTGCGCGTTTGCCTTGCAATCTTGCCATTGGAAATTCTCCTGGTGTGCGGGGCCTTCATGCCCCGGTTAGGTGTACTATGTACCCATGCCGGAAAATTGATAAGATGGCAAAATTGAATAGCATTCATGCCCTCAAAGCATAAATCGGAGAATGGAACGTGGATCGTCTGCTACTGATGACATGCTTTGTACGCACTGTGGAAACGGGTAGCTTCTCGTCGGCAGGTCGAGATTTAGGCCTTGGCCAACCGAACGTAAGCCGCTACGTAGCCGCCTTGGAAGATCATCTGAAGACCCGGTTACTTCACAGATCCACCAGGAAACTGTCCCTTACGCCGGAAGGAGAGCGGTACTATGCGGATGCACGTCGAATCCTCGATGCTGTTGCTGAATCGGAATCGGCACTGAAGAACGACATTACGCCTTCTGGCTTGCTGAGGGTGGCCTGCCCTACTGCTCTGGCACATACCTTTATCGTTCCTGAAATACCCAGATTTCTAAGCCTTTATCCGGAAATGACCCTAGATCTGCAGATTAATGATCGCTTCGTAAACCTTGTAGATGAGGGTGCTGACCTAGCACTGCGGATCGGTCACTTCGATGACAAGACACTTAGAACTAAACAATTAGGTTCATTCAAGCGTGTATGCGTCGCTAGCTCAGATTATTTGGCCAAGCGTGGCACCCCTTCGACGCCGCAAGACCTCGAAAATCATGACTGTATAATTTATACATTATTAAATACCGGGGCCACATGGCGTTTTCGCAATGTGGACATAGCTGTCACCGGAAAGCTCAGAGTAAACTCTCCAGAAGCTACCCGAGAGTTGGTCAATACGGGTGTGGGGATAGCACAAGGGCCCCAATGGCTATACGAGGCGGGGTTGAGCAATGGAAATCTTAAACTGATACTTCAGGAGTTTTATCCGCCTCCCGTACCTATCCAGTTTGTTTACATTGCGGATCGGCTAATGCCTAAAAGAGCGCTGGTATTCATGGAATTCATAGCGGAAGCATTCGCCAACAGTCCCGTGATTGACGAATGTCATGCCTCACCCTAGCTAATGTGTTTACGAGCCTGCTGCCTCCCGCCGATCTCGTTACTGGCTGCAGGCTATTATTTGACGCCCTGGATCATGATTCCTCATCTACGCCCCCATCGGCGAAGCGATTAGCCTACAGCAGCAGGCCTTGGCAGCACGTCGTGGTGCTGGAGATGAGTGAAGCCTACCAAAGACCAAAAATCCGTTGACCATTACGTGCATATGCACGTACCTTGGAAAAATGAATCTCGATTGCACATGCTTCCGCGTCAGGCGGCTTTCTAGACATATTTCGCAGCTCTACGATGACGCCTTGCGTCCCGTAGGCCTGCGAGTCACGCAGTTCAGTCTGCTCTCAGCGCTTAAGAAAAATGGAACCATGACGGTGACGAGCCTGGCTGATTACCTGGGCTCAGACCACACCTCCATTTCTCGGGCACTGGCAACCCTGAAGAGTCACCATTGGGTCATGTTGACCCAGGGCGGCGACAAGCGCTCAACCTTGGTAGAAATCTCCAATCTGGGTCTTGAGATAGTCCGCGAGGCAACTCCCTATTGGAGTAATGCACAGCAGCGGATTTCCGATTTACTAGGAAGTGGAACCAAGCTTGAGTTAGATAAAGGCTTGGATGAACTTTTCAGGAGGCTATCTGAATTATGAATGACTTCAACAAGCACTATAAAGGTACTTTAGAGTTTGATGTCTCGCTCGTATCGGAAAGCGAAGCCCAAGGTCAAGCTCTAATCACTGATGGCATTCGCAACCCATTTGGTACTGTACACGCTGGGGCGATGATTTGGTTCGCTGATGTCGTAGCGACCACCCTTGCACTGCAGGGCGCTTCGCCTGAAAAAGGCATGGCAGGATTCCCTCTAGCCATCAACCTTTCAGCAAATATGCTGAGCAACTCGAGCGAAGGCAGATTAATTGCTACAGCCCGCTTCGTTAAGAGAGGCCGCAAGGTTTCGACCATACGTACAACTGTAGAGAGTGATCAAGGTCGGCTCCTCTTAGACATGACGACCACACATATACCCTCCTAAACTGCCACATTAGAGCCCAAGGAATATCTCAAAATCAAGAGATAGAGTGAACATCAACCCCTAAGCCACGTTAGAGGAACTTAAAATGCCAGTCTTCACCGCATACCTACCAAAAGATCGTTTCTCCTCAGAAGAGAAACGCTCAATCGCGAATGCATTTAACCAAACTCTTGTACAGGGCCTGGGCATACCTCAAGGGGATCACTTTGTTGTGCTGAGCGAGCACGGGAATGATGAACTCTTCATACATCCCACATTCATGGACATGAATCGTGACCCTAAAAATGCAATGATCGTAACCGTGCTATTGGGCGCTCACAGGCCGCTCGAAGACAAGAGAGCTCTGGTTAGCACCTTGAATAGATTGGTTTGCGAGGCAGTAGATATATCCCCTGACGACATTTTTGTAGCACTGATTCCAGCACCAAACGAGAACTTTTCGTTTGGCAGAGGCGAATTACAGCTAGCGGAAGGTAGTCCCAAGTGGTGATTTGAGCTCTAAGGCTTGGGAGTCTTATACCCCAAGCCTTAATAAGTCGAACACAGAAAACCTAGATACTACTGATGCCTTGACTTCAACAACGAAACACCGGTCATCTCTTTGGGCTGCGGAAGATCGAGGACATCTAGAATGGTTGGAGCAATATCACACAGCCGTCCATTACTTAGATCGAATTTACTCCCACCGGAAATGTAGATGAGCGGAACAGCATTAAGAGTATGGGCAGTGTGAACTTGTCCGGCCTCAGGATCCCACATCTGCTCGACGTTGCCGTGGTCTGCAGTTATCAGGCAATTGCCACCCGACACAAGCACTGCGTCTACAACACGCCGCAGACATTGATCGACGGCCTCCACAGCTTTTACAGCAGCTTCAAAAACACCACTATGTCCAACCATGTCCCCATTTGCATAATTACATACAATCAAGTCATGATTGGCACTTAAAATTTCTGCGACTAAATTATCCGTCAACTCAAAGGCACTCATCTTGGGCTGAAGATCGTAGGACTCCACCAGCGGAGATTTAACAAGAATCCTTTTTTCCAATGAGAATGGCTCTTCCTGCCCCCCATTAAAGAAAAACGTAACGTGGGCATACTTTTCTGTTTCGGCAATTCTAAGTTGAGACCTTCCCAGCCGGGCCATGTACTCACCCAGACTGTTCCTAATAGGTTCTGGCGGAAAAGCACACAATACATCCAACTCTTCTGCGTAGCGCGTCATAGTGAGCATCTGCTCTTTGCTTATGACAAAAGGTCTCTTGAATTCAGAAAAATTAGAATCAGTGAGCGCTTTGCAAATTTGACGAGATCGGTCAGGTCTGAAGTTCAACAGTATGACTGCATCGTTTTCACTGATGACAACAGGGCTGCCAACCGATGTTGCCTGGACAAACTCATCGCTTTCGTCACGTGCATAGGCTTCTTGAAGAGCCTCCTGCGCAGTTTCATAGTGAAACTTGCTTTGCCCTTGAACAATTAACCTGTAGGCCGCCTCTACCCGACTCCAGCGGTTATCGCGATCCATCGCATAGTAACGCCCTACTAACGACGCAATTCTACCTCCGCCATTGTTGGCCAATTCAAGCTCAAGGGCAGAAATAGATTCCGAAGCGCTTTTAGGTGGGGTATCTCGCCCATCAAGGAACGCATGAACATAGTATTGTTCGATACCATTCGCCGCAACCAAACTGGCTGCTGCAACAAAATGATCCAAGTGACTATGAACACCGCCAGATGACAATAAGCCAAGCAGATGAACTGAACCACCTCGTTGCCTTGTACGTTTCACAACCTCCAGAAAAGCATCGTTCTCATAGAACGAGCCATCTTCGATACTTTTGTTGATCCGCGAGAAATTTTGATAAACGATCCGACCCGCTCCGAGGTTCATATGACCGACCTCGGAATTTCCCATTTGACCTTCAGGAAGCCCTACAGCCATACCGGACGTCGCAATCTCACTGTGGGGGTAATTTTCGAAAAGGTAGTCCAGGGTCGGAGTGTTGGCAGCAGCTACTGCATTGGCGTCCTGCTGAGACCTCAGTCCAATTCCATCCAAAATAATTAGAGTGCAGGTTGTCATATGAGAACCTCTAAATAATATTCCTGGCGCACACGGCTCATACTTCTACTTAGAGGTAAACCGTGCGCGCAATGGTCAGTCGGCATCTACGAGGATTGTCCCAGCGCCTTAGGACGCCTGGCCTTCAAGAGCCTCCTCAATACGAAGCAAACGGTTGTACTTTCCAACACGATCTGAACGACACAGCGAGCCGGTTTTGATCTGCCCGGCGTTAGTCGCTACGGCCAGATCGGCAATCGTTGTATCCTCCGTTTCCCCGGATCGATGAGAAATCACCGCAGCATAACCAGCCTCTTGCGCCATACGTATGGCATCAAACGTCTCACTTAAAGTTCCGATCTGATTAAGTTTAATCAAAATCGAATTAGCAACTCCTTGTTCAATACCCTTGCGCAGAATTGCTGGATTAGTGACGAAAAGATCATCCCCCACCAGTTGAACTTTCTGACCCAATTGAGCGGTTAAGTATGCCCACCCACCCCAATCACTCTCATCCAGACCATCTTCGATAGAAGCAATCGGATATTTGCTACAGAGATCAGCCAGATAGTCAACAAACTGCTCGGAAGTCAGAGACCTCCCCTCACCTGCCAACTTGTATTTACCGTCCTTGTAAAACTCGGAGGCCGCGCAATCTAATGCTAACGTTACGTCTCGCCCTAACTCGTAGCCGGCGCGACTAACAGCTTCGGCAATAACAACGAGCGCTTCTTCATTCGAGGCCAAGGAGGGTGCGAAGCCTCCCTCATCACCAACAGAGGTACTTAGACCACGCTCTGAAAGCACGGCCTTCAAGGTATGAAATATTTCAGCACCAATTCGCAAACCCTCCCTAAAATTCGGAGCTGAAATTGGCTGAATCATGAACTCTTGGATGTCGATATTATTATCCGCATGCTCACCACCGTTGAGGATATTCATCATCGGCACAGGCATAGAGTAAGTGGGGTTCGCACTGAATAGTTTCGCAAGGTGTTCGTACAATGGAATACCCTGGGATGCTGCGGCAGCTTTAGCCGTGGCCAAAGAAACAGCGAGAATAGCGTTAGCACCAAGAATAGACTTCGAATCCGTACCATCAAGTGAGATCATTGCTTGATCAATTACTCGCTGATCCAGTGCATCCAGGCCTAGAATGCGCTCGTGGATCGCGACATTCACGTTTTCGACGGCACGCATTACGCCTTTTCCCTTGTAACGCCATGAGCCATCACGCAGTTCAAGGGCTTCTCGGGAGCCGGTGGAAGCGCCTGACGGTACGCTTGCCTCACCTGTTACTCCACAACCTAACGTAACCACAGCTTCTACGGTAGGGTTACCTCGAGAGTCCAAGATCTCGCGAGCGAAGACTTTCTTAATGCGAGTGAACTCACTCATCACTACTTTCCTCCAATTGCGATGCACATCCAGCATATTGATAATTAGCGTCCAGCAACTCTTGTTGTTCGGCAAACTCAGCTCGAATATCAAAATCGCGCGGCCAGTCATCAGGCTTAAAATTCTGATCCAAGCCAGACTCAAAAGTTTTCTGTTGAACAACCATTTGGAAACTCCCTGACAATAGCGACCATACCCCGGAGCTACACCTAGGTGAGTACCGATTGCGTGGCGCCACCGTATATATCCGACAAGGATTAGAGGCAGATCCTTATAAGCATCAAAGCTGATGCATCCGCCTCTAGAATTATTTCAATTAACTGAGAGTTAGACTTGGAGGATTTTCATGCCGTTCGTACCACCCACCACATTGTAACTGTCACCCTTAGTGAGAATGATCCAGTCTCCGGGCTGTACCAAATCACGCTTCAGCAATTCGCCGATGGCGGCTTCGCTTACTGTCTCAGAGGGCAATGCGGCAGGATCAAACGCTATGGGATAAACACCACGGAACAGCGAGGAGCGAGCCTGGGTAGCGCGATGAGGCGAAAGCGCATAGATCGGCACATGAGAACGAAGCCGAGACATAATCAAGGGCGTGAAGCCACTCTCGGTGAGCGAGATGATTGCCTTGACACCAGGAAAGTGGTTCGCGGTGTAGAGCGCGGCCAGCGCAATGCTTTCGTCACAACGCCCAAAGGTCGTATGCAATCGATGACTAGACTTTACATTGGTTGGATGCTTTTCAGCCCCGCTGCAAATACGAGCCATGGCACGTACTGCCTCGACAGGGTATGCCCCAGCAGCGCTTTCAGCGGACAGCATTACGGCGTCAGTATTGTCGAGTACCGCATTGGCCACGTCTGACACTTCAGCGCGGGTAGGCATCGGACTGGAGATCATCGACTCCATCATCTGGGTCGCAACGATCACCGCTTTGTTGTTGCGCCGGGCATGCAGAATAATCTTCTTTTGGATAGCGATTAGCTCCGCATCTCCAATCTCCACACCAAGATCTCCCCGAGCGACCATGACCGCATCGCTAGCGGCGATCAGCTCATCGAGCGTCTGATCATCGGCAACAGCCTCGGCTCGTTCGATCTTCGACACCAGCCAGGCTGTCCCTCCTGACTCATCACGCAGCTTGCGGGCGTACTCCATGTCCTTGGCATCCCGAGGGAATGAAACGGCCAAGTAGTCGAGATCCATTTCCGCAGCGAGTTTGATATCAGCTTTGTCTTTTTCGGTAAGGGCAGGAGCAGTGAGCCCGCCCCCCTTGCGGTTGATCCCCTTGTGATCTGACAGAGGCCCGCCCACAGTGACGATGCAATGTAAGGCTTCGGGCGTAGTCGATTCAACACGCATAACCACTCGCCCATCATCAAGCAGGAGCTCGTCGCCGACACCACAATCCTTGACCAGGTCGGGGTAATCAATTCCCACAACCTGCTCATTGCCTGATGTGAGAGGATGACTCGTGGAGAAGGAGAAGGTATCGCCAACCTTCAACTCGATCCGTTTGTTAGTGAATTTCGCAATACGAATTTTAGGGCCCTGCAAATCGCCCAACAAAGCCACATGCCTACGGTGTTTGGCAGCGATCTCACGAATCAAGCGAGCGCGAGCAATGTGCTCACTTGGAGTGCCATGAGAAAAATTCAAACGCGCCACATCTAGCCCGGCCAAGATCAGTTCTTCAATGACTTGCGGTGAATTACTAGCAGGGCCTAGAGTTGCAACAATTTTTGTTCTACGGATAGTCATACCGATACCTTCCAGGGACGAGGATTCCCTCATCTCACTGAGTAAGTTCGAAAAGTTATTGCTGGCTGAGCACTCAGCAATACAAGGTGGGATTTGCAGCCGAGACTGCGTGCCCCCGGGGAGGCACGCAAATGCCAGGGTCACTCGTCGACGATGTCCACGTCTTTTGTCTCAGCAGACAGGTATACACAGAGTCCAGAGAACGCCGCGAGAGCTATCGTGAGCATCGAGATCGCGTAAGGCGTACCGTAATGGCTGAGGAGGAATGCCCCTACAATTGGAGCAGTACCACCGCCTACGATTCCACCAACGTTAGTAGACATCGCGAAACCTGTGAAGCGAGCGCTAGGCCCGAAAGCTTCGCCAGTGAACGATGGCACTGCACCGTATACCAAGCCATATCCAGTCATGAACATGCAGGATCCAGCGACCATCGGCCAGAACTCACCGGTTGAAAAAAGGTGCCAGAAAGGAAAGGCTGCAAGTGCAGTCACGACAAAACCAATTAGCATCATGGTACGGCGGCCAATGCGATCTGCCAGCGCGCCTGCAAAGGGTACGACTACCAGGTGAGTACAGATTGCAACCATTGCGACTGACAACACGAAGGCATTGGACAGGCCTAGCTCTCGCTGGCCATAGCTCAGGGCAAATACAGTGAAGAGGTAGAAGGTCGAGAAGTGGCAGATGTTAGCGCCTGCAACCAACATCAGTTGCTTAGGATAGCGAGTGAACAAGCGGAGGGCTGGAGATTGCGAATCGCCTGGGGTTGCAGCCCTCTTCTCAGCAGTTTTTTCAAACACTGGAGACTCAGGGACTTTGGAGCGGACAAACACCCCTACTATCAGCAGCGCAAGGCTGGCGATGAAAGGAATTCGCCATCCCCAAGCAGTGAAATCCTCTTTAGAAAGCAAGGCACTCACGATCAAGAGCATGCCAGCGGATGCGATGAAACCAAAGACTGGGCCAATGTTATTGATCGCCGCATAGAAACCCCTCCTTCTTCTTGGGGCATGCTCTAAGAGCATCAGCACAGCGCCACTGTACTCACCCGCAAAAGCGAAGCCCTGGATGAAGCGGAGCACGCAGAGCATGATAGGTGCCCAAATGCCAATGCTGGCATAGGTAGGCAAAAGACCAATACCTACAGTGCTCAAGCCCATAATGATGAGAGTGAGATACAGCAGCTTTTTACGGCCAATCCTGTCCCCGAAATGACCAAGTACAAGCGACCCTAGTGGACGCGCCACGAAAGAAATTGCGAATGACGCAAGAGAGGCCAGCCGGGAAACAGTCTCATCAGTCCCTGGGAAAAACAGAGGCCCAAAAATAAGGGCAGCAGCAGTGCCATAGAGGTAAAGATCGTAGGTTTCTAATGCTGTTCCGAACAGGCTTCCGGCCACAACATTTTTCATGGATTTTTTCTCGTCATGATCCATGTGATCGAGGTCACTTTCGACAGGGCTCGATATAGAGGTATGCATGGTTTCACCTTTTGTTATTGTAGATATGCAAGTATTTTCTTGCTGAAAAACCCTCAGAGATTATTCAAGGCCTCTGAGTGCTTTGACGAAATAATCACGATCTCCCATCTGCCCACCTTTGAGAGCAATCTCCACATCCTTCAGGTACGGCTCGCGAGAGTGCATTTGGCACAGAGGAGCGCCAGGAGAAATATCAGACTTGATAACCAGAGCGTCGGGAGCAAGCACTTTGGTCACTTGGCTCGATGTGTCGCCACCGGACACCACTAATCGTTTCAACGGGAATGCCTTGAGAATTTCAAGTGCAACCTGGCCTACCTCCATCGCTAGCTGCTTCCCTCCCTGAACCCTCGCCTCATCCCTAGGCAAGCCTTTTTGCAGCATTGCCTCGATCATCTGCTCGATCCGAGAGTCACCAGGGCCTTTGGCAGTGTGAATCAGCACCGACCGCCCCTCTTCGAGGTGGGATACAGCGGCCATTACCACATCTCGTATTGCGGCGCTTTTTCGGGACTCAGTAATCAAAGCGGCAGCATCGACTTCAAGCTCCACAAACCCGTAATCGATTGCCGTTTCAATCTGGGCCTGACTCAACGGCGAAGCACTGCCTGAGATAACCAGTACCTGGTCTGCAGGTTTCAGAGGTACGGCCAGCGACGCCTGTGGCGGAAACACCCCAGCGGTACGCCAATATTGTGTGAGGCCGTACTCCACGCCGGAAGAACCGACGACGAAGACTGGAGCTGCGCCTGATGAAAGCTCGGTCAATACTTGGCCAGCGGTGGTCATATGAGAGTCGTCGGTACCATCAAACAGCACTGCATCGTGCTGCTGTGACATCTCGTCGACTAATCGGCTGAGCTCTGCACTGCTTTCGAGCTGGCGAATATCAACTTTGCCAATCGACAAGTTCTTTTGCTTGCCGATATGGATACTCAAGTCCGCTTCATGCATCGGGGTGATCGGGTGGGCACTCATGATAGGGTGCCGGTCAATCCTGTGAACCTTGTGATCTGTCTTGGACAAGGCATAGAGGTTGCCGAAAACGCAGTAGCGGCCCAATGCGGGATTGCCTGCAATGATCGGGATCCCTTTGACATCATAGATGCGAGATGCCAGCTCAATGACGTGCCCAATGCTGCCCACGGAGTCGGCACTGTCAAAAGTCGAGCAAACCTTGTAGTGAATCAACGCTGGCGATAGACGTTTGATGCCCTCAAAAATCCCAGGCAACACCGCATCCATCTCGCCATTGGACAAAGCACGGCTATCACCAGCGATGCCGATGGCGTCAAATTCGCCGAGTTCCGCCAGGCGCTCTGGAGTCGGAGGAGCGAGGAACAGGGCACACTTAAGTCCAGCAGCCGTCAGAACCTCTAGAGCATCAGTCGAGCCAGTGAAGTCATCACCATAAAAGACCAACGGGAGCTTGGTAACGTGATGGGAGCTCATGACTTAATTGCCTCCAAACTTCTGGAGGGCAGCTGACAGCGCTGGCCTACCCTCTGCGTAACGCTCAAGAGGCACATGCTGTACAGCAGCTTCCCAACCTTCACGCATGCTTTGAACGCCTGCTTCGATACCCATCGGATGACCGATGATGCCGCCGCCAGCGAGGTGCATCAGGTCAACAGATTGAAGCCTGTTGAAAAGCTCAGGTGCCTGGCCCGCCCATTGACCGGAGGAGAAGACAGGCATCAAGGGGCGCATGCCGGCAAATGGAGCAAGGCAGCTCTTGGCAGAGGAGATTACGGAGTCGTCCGCCTCGTAAAACTTGCCCTGAATACCATTAACATGCAGATGGTCGATCCCGGCCAGCCGCCAGATCTTCTGATACACCTCGAATGAGAAACCTAACTGGGGATAACGAGTCAGAGCTCCCCAGCCATTACGATGACCATGAATAGGCAACTGGGCATGCTTTCGAATGTGCTCTACCGCCGAATGCCCAACCCAATTCAGGCAAAGCATCACGCAGGTACCACCCGCCTCAAGCACTGCATCTTGGCGGCGCATCATCTCGTCGATGCTGCCCGAGATGTTGATAGCGTACATAGGCATGCGTCCGAGGCGATCTGCATGCTTGTGAAGCACAGGCATCACAGCACCGAGACGGGCATCGAACGAAGCGTAGGTAGGATCGATAAGCAACTCATCATCCTTGATGAAATCGATACCTCCGGCGCAGAGCTCATCGACCACAGAAGCTGTCTGCTCTGGAGTAAGGCCGATACTCGGTTTGACGATGGTTCCAATGATCGGTCGGTCATGAACACCGGCTAGCGCCCTGGTGCCTTCAATTCCGAATTGAGGGCCAATGAATCCCGATGCGAACCGCTCGGGAAGCTCCAGATCTAGCACCCTCAGCCCGCTCACCTCGCCAATCTCAAAGAGATTGCCAGCAATGGTGGTGAGCAACGCAGGGATATTAGTTCCGATATTGGCTGTAGGGAACGCGATAGTGACCTCACCACGATGGTAGGTCTCAGTGGGATTGTGGCGAGCCAGGTAGTCGCTGTGCAGAGAAGGGCTGGAAACGGATGGCAGCGGCTCGATAGCTACGACACGAGCACGAGAGCGTTCTTTAAGCTCCGCCGATTCGCCAGGAAGTGAGAGGAAGGTACCGCTGGATTGCTCCCCTGCGATTACCTCGCTAACCCGTTCAATCGGGTAGCTGCTCTCTACAAAAAATCGGGCAGTAAACTCCTCTCGCCCGGCCTTGTGATCGACCATGATGGGTGCCTCAAATCTATTTGTTATTGTGAATCTGCCCGAAATGCCCAAGGCAGTTTCAAATCAATATACATTGACCCTGTATCAATCCAACCGATATGATTTCCTTCGATCGTGAGAAAAACTCACACTAGAATCCTAGCTATGGCCGAGGCTTCGGTCTTACGGAGGTGCGTATATGACGTCGCCAGTCAGGCCTTCGCTCAATGCCCTACGAGCGTTTGAAATGATCGCGCGCAAAGGATCGTTCAGCGATGCAGCGGATGCTCTGTGCGTGACTCACGGAGCTATCAGCCGTCATGTCCGAAGCCTGGAAGACTCCCTAGGTGTAATTTTGCTGACCCGAAATGCACATGGCACCAAACTCACCCCAGAGGGAGCAAGCCTCGCCTCAGGCTTGGCCAGGGCTTTTGCCTTGATACAAGAAAGCATTGATGAGGTTCGCCCTCGCCCGCTTGAGCTCTCCTGCTCGGCGTCGATCATGATGCATTGGCTGCTACCTCGACTCGCCAAGCTCCACAGCAGCTTCCCTACCATGGAATTAGGCTTGAAAACGGGTCACGGCCCCATTGATTTCGCCCACGAAGGCGTCAGCGTAGCGATACGCCTAGACAGCATCGAACCACCTCCCGGGATCGAGCCGATACCCCTAACCAGCGAATGGGTAGGTGCAATTTGTTCGCCTGCTTATCTGGCTACGTCCGGCGTCACAGAGGTGAGCGACTTAACCAAGGAGCGCTTGCTGACCACAAAAACCCGTCCCCACGCTTGGAAGGACTGGTATGCATCTATTGAGCAAGAATCTGGTGAGCTGCTTGAGATGGAGTATTTCGAGCACTTCTACTTACTCATTCAGGCAGCCAAGCTTGGCTTGGGGTTCGCCTGTGTTCCACGCATGCTGGTGGAGGCAGAGCTTGAGAGTGGCGCCTTGGTGGCCCCGTTTGGCTTTGCACAAGGGGCAGCAAAGTTGGTTCTGTGGGTTTCACCCAATGCAAGGCTACGCCCCGATACAACAGATTTGGAAAAGTGGATAAAAAAAGAGATGGCGCAAAGCTAGACAAGCGCCCGCTTGGGCGCTTGCAATAGTGCCGATTACAGGTCGCCTGCGCCCCAGGCCAGGAACCCGCCATCCACAGGCAGAACAACACCATTCACGTAAGCGGCTACGTCAGATGCCAGATAGCTAACTGCGCCGGCAATTTCTTGAGTCGTTCCGTAGCGCTTAGCCGGAATAGCATTGCTATAAGCCTGGCGGAAGGTGTCGCTGTGCAACTCCTTGGTCATCGGGGTATCGACCGGGCCCGGCGCAATAGCGTTAGCAGTGATCCCGTATTCGCTGAGTTCCACAGCCATCTGCCGGGTCAACGCAATGACTGCACCTTTAGAGGTACCGTAAGCGGTTCGCCCCTTGCCCACGGCACGCATACCAGCGACCGACGCAATGTTGATGATTCTACCGAACCCATTTTTCCGCATGATTTGAGCGGCGAGCTGGCAGCACATGAACGTGCCAGTGACGTTGATGTGCATGGTCTTGTTGAAAACGTCTAGGTCAAACTCTAGGAACGGCATGGTCTTGGCGATGCCTGCGGAATTCACCAGTACATCGCATCTCCCGAACTCGCTATCGATCCAAGAAAATGCATCCCTTACAGACTCCACCGAGGCTACATCTACCTGGCACGCGTCAGCTGTGAAGCCCTCCGCACGGAGCTGTCGCGAAAATTGCTCAGCCGCGTCGACGTTGATGTCACAAATGACGACATGATGCCCGTCCTTTGCCAGTGAAACGGCAGCTTCAGCACCGATACCCATCGCACCGCCTGTAACCACGGCGATTTTCTTGTCTGCGTACTTCATCGAAACCCTCTCTTGTTATGATCGCCAAAGGCTTATTGGATCGCTGAAGGCTAGAGCTGCTGGCCCGAGTGTGCAATAGATAAAAAATCGCGCAAGTGACAGGAAACCTCACACTAGCCACTGAACCCCCATTACCCCCCCCAATTTAATTGGTCAAGGCTATTGAGCGAGCTCTCTCAGACCATATCCTACCCAGCGAGGCATAAGTCAGACCTGTTTCTTATTAAGCGCACTTGGTCGCCAACCCACTCTGAAAGTAACTTTCATAACAAGGTGCCACCTTGAACAACCAAGACGAAAAATTATTTCACCAAATAATTCAGAGCCCCAAGCTTCATATCATCAGCCAACACCCAAGAGAAGCATAGCAACTAAAAACCCGATACTGCGCACCATGAAAACTTTAAACAGAGGATAAATTTAATTCAGCGACTGAGCGGCAGAACTACATCTACCAGAAGGCTATTCCATCTGATCGTCTTCATGGCAGACTTGTTTTTGTGTTAGTGTACGAATCCCTTCTACGATGTGCTTTCTTCAACGTTACGCTCTAAAGGCTCGATTAATGGTCAAGCGGTTCTGTACCCTCAGCGATGTAGCCCAAGCTGCAGGCATGTCTCGTGCCCAAGTATCCCGGGCATTGAGGGGTGACCCAGGAGTCCGGCCTGAGACTCGCGACCGCATCGACAAAATCGCAGCAGCGCTCAACTACCGACCCAATCTTGCGGCACGTAGCCTGGTATCAGCCCACTCGTCGATTGTGGGATTGATCATTGGCGATCCAAACAACCCATTTCACATCCAACTGGCGCAGGCGGTAGATCGTCAGCTGATCAAAAGCGGCTTCGATCCAGTCACCTCGCTTCGCTCCATTGAGGACGGCACTGCTGTTGAGGAGGCAGAACGCCTGCTTCGCCTCCGGGCAGCTGGCGTGATCATGCTAGCGACACCCCATACCGCAAAAGTGATCGGAGAAATTGCCGAGCAGCTTCCCTGTGTTTACATCGGGAGCAAGCGGATCGCACATCCTCGGGTAACTGAGATAGCGATCGACGATGAAACAGGTGTGCGCCAAGCAATGGAGCATCTCCTGGCTCTGGGGCATAAGCGTATTGCTCACCTTGGCGGTGGAAGCGAACCATCGGCCAGGCAACGAACCAAGACCTACTCCAAGGTGATGGAAGAAAATGGTCTGGAGCCAATGATGCTGAAGGGGACTCACGAAGCCGAGTCAGGCCGACGTGGTGTAGACATGCTTTTCGCGCTCGAGAAGCCTCCAACAGCTATTTTTGCTTCCAACGACTACATCGCTCTGGGAGTTCTTGATCGCCTAAAAGGTATGGGTCTATCAGTACCTGGTGATGTATCAGTAGTAGGGTTTGACGACATCCCTGCGGCCTCTAGCGAAATGTTTTCGCTCACCTCCATCCGGCAGGATTGCGATGCTCAGGCACTTGTCGCCGTGCGTTCCCTGCAGGAGCTGATCAACCAAACGGGCCGAGCCACGCAGCGCAAGTCCATGCCTGTCGAGCTCATCATTAGACGCTCGACCGGGGCCCCTCGCCCATCCTGATAAGGCGAAATGCGCGTCCGCTCATCGTTGACGCGCCAAAATGCCGCACTTAAGATTCGCAGCTCCAGCGACGACCGCCCCTCGCTTCACATCGAGACCAATCCCGCTGGATATTTTTTGCAGAAAAATGAGAGCGCTCTCTTTCTGTGCCACGGCATGCTCTGGTCGCTTAGTCATTCGATTCCGATGGATCGAAGATAGACCACAGAAAATGTTGACCCCATAGCTCTGGCCTCATGCAAAAGCTGACGAGGTCATGATTGATACAGGAGTCGTGATGGATCGTCGTAGCGTACTGAAAGCTGGGCTGGTGTTGATCGCCACCTCAGCAGCAGCTGCGGTATACCGACCTGCAGGTGCCGCTTTGCGCATCTTGTCGGGCGGTACCAAGTGGCTGGCCAAAGAAACACTTCCGCCCTCCCCCATAGATCCCACCAAACGCATGTTCCTCACTGACAAGGAAATGGCTCAAATCACTGCGATCTTTGACCGTCTCATTCCAGCAGACGAGTTGAGCGTCAGTGCATCGCAGGCGGGTTGTGTGACGTTTATCGATCACCAACTCGGGAGCCCTTATGGGGAAGGTACGTGGCGGTACATGGAAGGGCCAGAGCAAAAGGGCACTCCCTCCCAGGGGGATCAGTCACTTCGCAGCCCGGCACAGCTCTACAGAGAAGGCTTGATCCGTTTGGAGGAGCATTGCCAGAAACAGTTCAGCACCTCTTTTGAAGCATTGACCCCTGAACAGCAGGATGCCCTGCTCGAGCAAATGGAAGCAGGCAAAGTAGACCTGACATCCGTGCCATCGGATGTGTTCTTCAGACAGCTTCTCACCAATGTCCAAGAAGGGTTCTTCGCTGACCCTGTCTACGGCGGAAACAAGGACATGGCCGGTTGGAAAATGATCGGCTTCCCTGGCGCTCGTTACGACTACCGCGACTTCGTGACCCAAAAAAATCAGAAGCTGGAAATCATCCCCGTGAGCATCCTTGGTCGCATCTGACCAGGCCTTTAGTACCGCAACGCCGTATTGGCGATAGCCTGATTTTGGAACCGCAATCATGACCTATTCTCGTCCCAAAGCTGACGTCGTTATCGTCGGACTTGGCTGGGCCGGCTCTTTGATGGCCGAAGAACTCACTCGCGCAGGCCTCGATGTCGTCGCCATTGAACGCGGCGCCTGGGAACAAACACATCGCAATTTTCCACCTAGCATTGCTGCAGACGAGCTTCGCTACGGCTCCCGCCGTGAAGCCCTAAAGCCACCGAGCATCGAGACACTGACTTTCCGTAACTCCCCTAACCAAACCGCGCTGCCGGGTCGAGACTTCAACATTTGGCAGATGGGCAACAGCGTTGGTGGTGCCGGCAAACATTGGGCCGCTAACGCATGGCGCTTCACCCCTTCTGACTTCGTCATGGCGTCGAGGGTGAAAGAGCGCTATCCCAAAATGAAGCTCGCTGACGGATTGATCCTCCAGGACTGGGGCGTTACCTATGACGATCTCGAGCCCCACTATGACCGATGGGAAAAAATCTCAGGCGTTTCCGGCAAAGCAGGTGTCATCAATGGCCAGGTGCAACCTGGGGGCAACCCATTTGAAGGCTCTCGCAAAAGTGAATTCCCAACCCCCCCGCTGGTTCGCTCCCACTGGAACGATGTCTTCCATCAGACGACCGAAAAGATGGGTATGCACCCCTTTCCAATTCCAGCGGGCACGATTGGCGCTCCATTCACCAATCCGTTGGGTATCAACCTTGCCCCATGCACCTACTGCGGCTTCTGTGCCTTCTACGGCTGTGGCAACTGGTCAAAGTCTTCGCCAAACGCCTGCGTTATTCCGGCGCTGATGGATCGAAAAAACTTCACTCTCTTAACCGAATGCAACGTGCTTAGGGCGGATAAAGCAGCTGACGGGAAGACTCTCAAAGGTGTCACGTTCCAGGACTCTGACGGAAACATCGGCTTCCAGCCGGCTGACATCGTGGTGATCTCTGCCTACCAGCTCGACAACGTGCGGCTTCTGTTGCTGTCGCAAATCGGCACACCATATGATCCGACGACCCGCAAAGGCACGATAGGCCGAGCCTACAACTATCAAACGATGTCCTACGGCTTCATGTACTTCGAAGATAAGCACATGAACCCGTTCATCTCGACAGGTGCCCTGTCGACCCAGATCGACGACTTCAATGGCGATAACTTCGACCATACCGACCTAGGCTTCATCGGCGGTGCCGGCATCCAAGCGCTCTCTGACCAAGCGACTCCAATTGGGATGGCCGACCGCGTGCCACCAGGAACCAAGATGTGGGGCTCCGAGTGGAAGCGTGCGTTCAAACACAGTTACCAGAACTACGCCAAGATCCAGGGCCAGGGCACCTCTTACTCCCACGTCGACTCCTATCTCTCTCTTGATCCGACGTACAAGGACAAGAACGGTCAGCCACTCATGCGCATGACGTTCGACTACAACGAAAACGATCGACGCATGGCCCGTTTCATTCGTGATCGGATCGACGAAATCTGCCGCGCCACCGGCGCAAAAAGCTGGGAGGCCGTGGCATTCCCCGACCAGCACAACTCGCCGCTTCGCGGCTACGACAGTGGTCATACCATCGGTGGCGCCGTCATTGGCCTGAATCCGGAAACCTCAGCGCTCAACCCGTTTCAGCAGAGCTGGGATGCACACAACTTGTTCGTGCTCGGCGCTTCTTCCTTCCCAAACAACGCAGGCTACAACCCAACCGGCACACTGAGCGCTCTCGCCCTCTGGACTGCAAAAGCCATCATCAACGATTACATCCGCCAGCCTGGCTTGATGACCCGCTAAGGAGAGCACCGTGAGCAAGATCAAAACCATAGCCGCAGCCATCCTCGGCTGCGGCATGCTGGGCGGCTTGGGGTTTCTAGGATTTGCGGCTTGGGGCGAGCATCGCACTTACCCTCCATTGCAAGCCAGTCAGAAAGGGCCAATTGAAGAACAGGTAAAACGCGGTAAGTACGTTGCAGCAATGGGGGATTGTGCGGCTTGCCATACTGCCCATGGGAAACCAGAGTATGCCGGCGGATACGCCTTGCAGACTCCGTTCGGCGTTATCAAGGCTTCCAACATCACCCAAGACCAGGAAACCGGTATCGGCGGGTGGACGATTGAGCAATTCGATAACGCCGTGCGCCACGGGGTAGGTTCTCACGGATACCTCTATCCTGCGATGCCCTATACCGCCTACGCAAAAATGACCGACCAAGATGTCTCAGACCTTTGGGCGTACATGAAGACTATCGCTCCGGTAAGGCAAAAGGTCGTGGAGAATGAGCTTCCATTCCCTTACAACCAGAGATTCCTACTTGCTGGGTGGAATCTCCTGTTCTTCAAGGACGACCAGTTCCAGCCAACAGTAGGCATGACAGCGGAGGTCAATCGTGGTGACTACCTGGTTAACGGCCCCGGCCACTGCGCCTCTTGCCACACCGCTAAAAACCTTCTGGGTGGCGATGTCCCTGCAACGCTTCAGGGTGGAACCCTACAAGGCTGGCACGCACCGGATTTGACGCCAAATCCACATACTGGCTTGGGCAAATGGACGACTCAGGACATCGTCACGTATCTCAAAACAGGTACAAGTCGCCAGACTGTTGCGTCGGGCCCAATGCAGGAAGCGGTGGAGAACTCTACTCAGCATTTGACTGATAGCGATCTCACTGCGATAGCAACCTACCTGCAGCAGTTGCCTGAGAGTGACCACCGCAAGCCCGAGACAATTGCTGCAACCGACCCTCAAATGATCACTGGCAAGGTGGTAATGGAAAGTCAGTGCAATGCCTGCCACGGCTCTGACGGCACCGGTGTGCGCAATATGATCCCATCACTGAAAGACAATCCACAGGTCAATGCTGCAGACGTCTCCAGCTTGATGCACACCGTCTTGATGGGCGTGGAAGGGCCAGTCACTTCAGGTAACCCTACCGGGGCAGGCATGCCGCGATTTGACTGGAAGATGCCTGACGACGATGTCGCCGCGGTGTTGACGTATATCCGAAACAGCTGGGGTAACAGCGGTTCCAGGGTGACCGCAAACGACGTGAAGGAATCTCGACTCCAACTCGGCGCCGAGCATTGGATTCAGTGACAGCAGTACGCCGGGAGGCATCTCCCGGCTTTCTTCTAAAGGGCCAGCCCTTTTATTCTTCCGGGAAAACAATAAATAAAACAGTTCCTCTCGGTTCAGGCACCAGCCTGTTCACGCTCCTATTCTGCTTCAGCTTTGTCGCCGCCCTACCCTCCCAATCATCCGCTGCCGACGCATTCGCTACTGACTCACCGTGGATGACGGGAGATTGGGGCGCAATGCGCAGTGAGCTCCTGCAGCTAGGCATCTCCATGAACATGGGATACGTAGGCGAAATGGCAACAAGCGTTTACGGTGGCTACCGGAGGAACGAGCACGCTACCCGCTACGCCGATCAATTCACCCTTGGAACTGACATCGACCTCCAGAAACTTGCCGGGTGGGACGCAACTCAATTCAGCTTCGCTCTCGCCAACCGCAATAGTGGGACAGAGATGCTTTCTCTCAAACTCATTTTGCGCTCTGGAACAAGGATCACATCAAGAACCGCATAAGTCCTTTCTGTAGCCTCCCTGACCACGGACAACCTCGTGCTCTTATCATCAAACACCTCAATCTTTCTACGCGGGTCTTTACCATCAACTTTTTAATTGCATAAAAAATCTTCCCACCGGCCTTCGTTACTCGAACAGCAATGCCTGAGTGTGACTATCTTAAACATACATCTCAGACTCCCGGTCAGAACATACAAGATCACGAATAAAGTCTTCAGTGAAATTGATCCGCAAAGCCACATCCACACTCCTACTCAGCAACTAAACCGTTGATTTTCTCGAGTTTTTAGTGTCTAATCGCCTGCCTCACCTGCCCTGGTGGTGAAATTGGTAGACACATCGCACTTAAAATGCGCCGCCTTCTGGGCGTGCCGGTTCGAGTCCGGCCCGGGGCACCATCCTTGAAGCACAGGCTAGCTCGGCCTGGCACCTAAATTTGTTTCTCGTGGCTAGCCATACGGCGCCTTTTTGCTGCCCGGCGGAAATTCGCCTTGCAGCTGCTAGAGTGGAGTTTGTCTGCATCCACTGGAAGGCTGCCATGCGCTACTCCCTGCTTGCTGGTCAACGCGACGTGATCATCCTGGTCGCCCGTGTGCTGTTGATGATCCTCTTCGTCATTTCCGGCTGGGCGAAGCTGACCGGCTTCGAGGGCACGGTCGGCTACATGACGTCGCTGGGAGCTCCCGCGCCCATGGTCGCCGCAGCGGTCGCCGTGATCATGGAATTCTTCGTCGCGATCATCCTGATCCTAGGCTTCTACACCCGTCCGCTAGCCTTGCTGTTCGCCCTGTTCGTACTGGGCACCGCGCTGTTGGGGCACCCGTTCTGGAATATGGTCGACCCTGAACGTGCCGCCAACATGACCCAGTTCCTGAAGAACCTCAGCATCGTTGGCGGTTTGCTGTTGCTGGCGGTGAGCGGCCCCGGGCGATTCTCGCTGGACGGGCGCTGAGTCAGTCGTCCAGGTCATCGTGCCAGGCTGGATGGTCGCGCTCGTCATCATCGAGGTCATCGAGGTCATCGAGGTCATCCAGCAGCGCATCATCCTCTTCGACCTCATCCTCGGCACCCTGCGCATCCGCCTCAGGTTCAAAGCTGTCGTAGAGAAATTCGTGGTCGAGCAGGTGATCGTGTTCAGGCTCGTGCAGGTCGTCTTCGTCGCGCATGGTCGCTCCCGGAAAAATGGCACGCCTGTATAGGCGCATCTGCAGCCATGGTCAATGGTGGGTGGGTTAATACTGACTTAACCAGTAGCCCTCATCCTACAGGCTCCCCCTTCAAACGTGACTTGCCCGCCAGCATGGCGGGCTTTTTTCTCCCTGCGCCTCATCAGTGAAACACGTCTTCGATGGAACTTCCCCCCTGCCTGCCAGGCTCGCAAACCTTGCAGGACTCGGAATTTTCAAGGAGAAACTTCATGGCCGTAGACATCGACAATCTGATCATCACCACCCCGGTGCCGAAATCGCCCTCCAACCCGGTTGCCCTGGAGGTCACTGGCGCACAGGCCTTGGCTACCCTGACCAGCGTTGTTGCCCGTCAGAGTGACGGCTCGATACGCATGACCGCCCCGACCAAGGGCGCGGCCAGCAAGAGTACTCACCGCACACGCTGCGAATGGAAAGAAGCCGTGTACTGGCCACTGGGCAGTGCCGCGCGCCACCGCAATCACCAGACCATGACCCTGGAGAAGGTCAATCTGGCGCAAAAGGTGGTCATTGCCCAATTGCATGTGAAAGATAACAACAGCCCGCCAATCAAGGTGTTCTGGAACAAAGGCAAAATCACTGTAGGCTTTCGCTCAGATTTGACTCAGGCAACGCCTCTCAACAGCACCGTGCTGGCCGATGTGCCGCTGGGCGTGCGCTTCGATGTGAGTATCGAGGTTAGCGAAGACGGCGCTTGCAAGGTCAGCGCGAACTGCAATGGCCGCAGTGGCACCACGGTCGGGCTGCAACTGGGGCCATCGTGGGCAACGCAGACGCTGAATTTCCACGGCGGGGTCTACAATCAAGTGGACTTCAGCGATGACACGCCGGCAGAGGATGCTTCGGTGTGTGTGATCAGCGCACTTGAGTTGAGCCATGAGTGAGCCAGGCATTACCGATTACCTACATGTTCTTCACGAATTCATGACACACGCCTTGGCACACTGACACTGCTTCTCACGTTCTTTGGGCCCGCCACTTGTTGGCGGGTTTTCTTTTTCTGGAGGGCCTAATACCGCCGGACGCTGAATGCCAACCGTCACGCATGCTCACCGTTACCCTCGTAGCTGCTCGGCTTCGGAAATCTTTGCCCCCACAACGAAACAAACGACTCCCAGGCCATCGTGCGCAACAGCGGGGGGATCAGCTAAGGTACGACCCTTGGTCATCTTTTTGTACTACTCAGTACATTTCACGGGTAAAATCCGCTCCCGCCCGGGAATTGCCCTACAAACCTACGATCTGGTTATGGAGTGTATTGAGACGATGCAAACGGATTCAAATCGCCTGATGACCGCTCTGGAGCGCAAAATGCTGCTTGAAAGTTTCAGCATCAGCGCTACCCAGATTGAGGAGCAGTTGAAGTACATCGTTTGCGGGCACTCCACATCAGCCGAGCTAGAGCGACTGCTTGGCCCGTATGAGGACTGCGAAAGCCGGGGTGACCTGCGATTGCTTCGGTGGGCGTTTGTCTACACAGAAGAGGGCCTGGGCCTGAGCGACCCTCAAGTGCTCACGGTGGCCATCGACGCAAAGGGCTGCGTCACTGATTTTGCCCTCGTGTAGCGCAAGGCCTGAGGGAAATCATTCACGAACGCCCTGACGCTCTAAATGCTATCGACTTCTTAAACGCTGGCTAGCGTTATTGCTCGCGCCTCTCAACTGGGGCGCCTCCAGAACCCTGCGATTCTGGGCATCGGCGAACTCCATCCAGTGATCGAACGCCTCACGGTGGCTGCGGCAGGTATCGTACCAATCGATGCTATCGATTTGCCCATAGGCGATCTTGGTCATCGTATCAGCCGTCAACTCGCTGAGCCTTTTGAGCGCTTGGTACGCATGATACTGGCGCTCTTGATTATCAGTGTCCATGAGAATTCACCCGCAAGTCCATGTTTCTTATCAGTACTACTTACACCGACTAGCACACCTGCCTGGTGTTTCTTACTGCTGGTGAAAACCCGACGAACGTATCACTTCTCCCCTCGCTCGAACTGACTCTTAGCTGCCAACGTAAGCACCGCAGCGGGAGGCCTTACCCGGTCTTTGAGCGCTCCGACTGACTAATCTCTCCGGCCGCGATCCGACGGGCGCGCCCCACACCCCAGGCCAGCGCTCTGGTCATGGATTCACCGGGACGTGAATCGAATGCCTCCTCATGAAGGGCCATGCCGCCTGAGGCATACACCCCGATGAACATCTGCGTGTTACCTGTGCGCGACAGTCGCACCTGCACATCTATGAATGTTCCGTCATCGAGTCTTTCGTCATGAGTCCTACTGTGAAGCGTCGGGTCAGCCCAAGCCCAGAAAACTTCACCGCGTATCCTCATGGCGCTCTCCTAATACTTTGGTCTTATTCGGATGGTGTATTGCCACCATAGCCAAAGCCCGGCGCTAAGCAACCGAGTACCACCGGTTTGTGATTTGAATCGGACAATCGGTTGTGATCGTCTCCCCGCCATTCACTACCGTGATATGGCGGGCACGGAGCATCAGGCATAGACCGTGCGATCGACCTGGGCATGGAGGCGCTCAAGCCTTGGCGCGGCGTCACCTGCCACCTGCTCAAAGGGGGTCGGCATCAACTGCATCACCATCGAACGGGCGAAGACGGTTTGCAAACCGATACAAGAACGGCCTATAGCCCCCCAGTCGCTTCGAGCGCCTCACGCTACCTCTTCACGCTCAAACAGTGCCCATAGCCGAGCAGACTCGGCGAACTCCAGCATCTCGACGAGTTGGTCTGCATCAACGTCGCTGCGTCGGTGCGCGGCAATCGCGAGTTCAGCAAGCACAGCTGCTCGACCATCGGGATCGGCCACCAGAGCCGATTGGTCATTGAGTTCGGCCAACCAGGCCGTTGGCAGCCTCAACATTTGACCGTCCACAACTGGTCGATCCGCGTCGTATAGGATTGGCTCATCATCTCCCTCCTCATTGCCCAGTCCGGTGTCGCCGGCACACTGGCGGCTCGCATCGTCCCCCTCCCCCAGCGCTCGTTGATGCCATCCATCACCTGCATCAGCCGGTCACATGCCACCGATTGCTTCAGCGCAAACAAGTCCCCTGAAAACTCACCTGATTGCCGCAGGTCCATCAGCAGCACCTCTGCCTTGCTGTAGCGAAAACCGGGCCTGAAGATGCGGCCAACCGCTTCTGTGGCTAATCGGGTCATCAACAGCGTGTCGCAGGTAGGGTATGGAAGTTCAACCAAAGCCCCCTGTGCGTGGTGCGCCTCATCCGGGTTGAACATGCCGGTGCGGATGCTGACGCGCATGCGCTTGCACACCGAACCCTGGGCCCGAAGCTTTTCTGCGGCCCGACCGACATAGGTGGCCACCGCCTGCTTGATGGGCGCCAGCTCAGTCAGCCGCTTGCCGAACATCCGACTGCAGCAGATTTCCTGCTTCGGCGGCTCAGCCTCGTCCAATTCCAGGCAAGGCGTGCCGGCCAGCTCGCGGGCAGTTTTCTCGACCACCACACTGAATTTCTGTCGCAGCGTCCAGGCGTCAGCCTTGGCCAGATCCATCGCCGTGTGAATGCCCATCGCTTCAAGGTGGGCAGTCATACGGCGACCCACTCCCCATACCTCTTTCACCTTGGTATTGCGTAGCACCCAATCGCGCTTGAACGGCTCGGTAATATCGACCACCCCGCCAGTCTGGGCTTGCAAGCGCTTGGCCATGTGATTGGCGAGCTTGGCCAAGGTCTTTGTGCCGGCGATCCCAACCCCCACAGGTATGCCGGTGCACTGGAAGATCCTGGACCGGAGCTTTCGCCCGAACTGGCTCAGGTTTTCCTGAATACCGGACAGATCAGCGAAGCACTCGTCGATGCTGTAGATCTCGGCGGCAGGCACCATCGACTCGATCAGGGACATGACGCGCTCGCTCATGTCGCCGTAAAGCGCGTAATTACTGCTAAAGGCCATGATGCCGTGCCGACGCAGCTTGTCCTTGGCCTGAAAGTACGGTTCGCCCATCTTCACGAATGGCTTGGCGTCGTATGACCTGGCGATCACGCACCCATCATTGTTGCTCAACACAACGATCGGGGTCTTGGCCAGGTCGGGCCGGAATACCCGCTCGCAGCTCGCGTAAAACGAGTTGCAATCGATGAGTGCGAAAACTTGGTCACTGCGCATGGTCGCGAACGCTGTAACGCACAACGCCCCATATGACCAGATCATCGCCCTCCATGATGTACCGCGGCGGATACGCCGGGTTTTCCGACTTGAGGATCACCACGCCGTCGCGACGATGCAGGCGCTTGCAGACCGGCTCGCTGTTTACCGCGGCAATGACCACGTCGCCGTGCTCGGCCTCCCGGCCGCGATCTACGATGACAATGTCGCCGGAGTAAATCCCCGCCCCTTGCATGCTGTCGCCCTCCACTTTCACCAGATACACATGGGGTGCGCGGAGGTCGAACAGCTCATCAAGGGAGATATGGCCTTCCAGATGATCCGCTGCCGGGGATGGAAATCCGGCCGGCACATGAAATGAATAGAGCGGTAGCGGCTCGGTAGTGCCAGATGGCGTACCCAAAATTGTGATGGTCATAATGGTGAGCCTGATGAATACTGTATGTGTATACAGTAAATCCGGCATCGGCCGCTCGGTCAATCCTGGGCGATGAAAATTCTGACGGGCGAGAGGTGGGCAATGTGCGGACGGTACTCGATCTACGAATCGATGGATCATTACCTGCGCCAGCTATCGCTGGACCTGGTCGTGATAAATGGTTATGACCACGAGCCAATAAGCCGTTACAACGTGGCGCCCTCCACCCGCGTCGAGGTCATACGCCAGGTAGACGGGGGGCTGAGCGTGGATCGGGTGAAGTGGGGGTGGTCGCCATTTTGGGCGAAGGGGAAGCGCCCCGACCCGATCAATGCTCGTGCTGAGACGGTCGTGACGGGGAAGTTCTTCAGAGACCTGTGGCCAGCCGGTAGAGCCCTGGCGCCAGCGAACGGGTGGTTCGAGTGGATACCCGACCCAGCAGAGCCAAAGCGAAAACAACCGATGTACATCACGAGCGCGGATGGCGCCCCGCTTTACTTCGCTGCGCTCGCTGAAGTGCACCAGGGCACTGAGCCGGACGAGCGCGACGGGTTCGTGATCGTCACGGCCGCGGCAGACCAGGGGCTGATCGACATCCATGACAGAAAGCCCTTGGTGCTGACGCCAGAGACCGCTCTAGAATGGCTGGCCCCTACCACGTCGCCTGAGCGCGCTGCAGCGATCGTGGAGACAGGATGCCGCCCGGCTGAGGATTTCAGGTGGTACCCGGTGGGCAAGGCCGTGGGGAATGTACGTAATCAGGGCGCTGAGTTGATAAGGCCGATTCAGTGAAGAGGCGGCACATCCTTGTACCGGAATTGGCGCTTTCACTCGCTCAACATGAGGTATGATGCCGGCCCCGTCGCGCTCAATCAGACGTGGCGGTTCGCTGCGCCATGCAGTCGCTGTAGATTCGCCCGGCCACCGGATCAGCATGGCGCTGCCTGGTTGGGGTGGAGCTTGATATGAGAGGTACCTCAGGCGGAGGTGTTGACTGTCGAGTGCACAACAGATGCTCTGCAGCCAAAGTTCAACTCTTCAAGGATAGGTTTCATGTTCAAACAACTGATCTGTGCCACTGCTATCGCAGCTGCGATGAGCTCCATTTCCGCGTGTGCCGAAGATGTCAAAGAGCCTAAGTGCTCCGACTTAAAGCGCAATGATCAGGAGATGCTGAAGAAGCAGGAAGCTAAGTACCCAGAGCTGATGCGCAAGCTGCGAGAAAAATGCCCCAACCAAGGTACCGGAGGCTTTGTGCCCAGCACTGCTACGAAAGGCCTCATCAGGTAACTATTAGCTCTCGCTGCGATTACGGCAACACCCAGTTAGGGCATGGTGAGCCTTAGCAATTGCCTGGGTGGCGGCGGTCGCAGCCTTCGACGCCTTTGTCGCGGCACTCTCGGCCTTCCGGGTCAGCTCAGCCAAGCGTTTGTCACGCTCGGCCAGGGCAGCATCGTAGGCTAGCCGGATCTTGGCCATCAGGCTGGACCGGGTCGTGGCCATGGACCAGAACGCCGATATCTCGCCTCGACTAACCCTGGCCTTCAATCGGAAGAGCATGCTGATGCGCTGGCGTCACTTAGAGGCGCTGATGTTCAACGCCGCAACAAATCTGGACTTCAAGCGTGCTGAGACGTTAAGAACGTACTGTTTCCGCCACAGGAATCCATCCACATGGTTTGAACAGGCCGGCACAGGGGTACCTGCTTCGGCCGAGCTCCAGCGACTACACCAACCAAAGGAACCAAGCTGGCAAGCATACCGGCGCTGGGCTCAAGCCCTATCTCGGCGATGCCGACGATAAATACCACCACCGCGCCGCTCCTGTCCGAAGCCGCCTGACCATCCGGCGCTGCCCGTCAGTTCCTCAACGCTTTCTGATCGGCTTGGAGATAATCACCGAAGCCAAAAAGCACGCTCCGAGAACAGCCAGCCAGACAAAGTGCTGGCCAGGATACATCGACGATAGGGCTCCCCATATGCCAAACAGCGCAAAGCCGACACGGCGTAAACGCCTTGGTGTGGGCCACTCCTGCATCCGGCTTGCTTTAACGTGATGACTGTCCACTGCTATTCCTCTCCTGTATCGAGAGGCCATTATAGATCGACTCGCACGCCAGCCCATCTACTCGACTTCGCTCAAGCGCTGCTGCGCAGCTGCCCGCCATTCGGTCAGACACTTCAAGCAATTCCCCGAGCACCACGACGACAGAGGTTCCTGCCTGGCGCTGCTGGGTAGTGATGGTATCGCAGGTTGCTGCTCGGCCGGCGCGCAGTCGGGCGATTTTACTGCGCAGCCCACCAGCAGCAGCGGCGCGGTCTTTGGCCAGTTCAAGTTGTTGTCGTGCACTCTCGCCCTTCTTGTCCGCCACGGCTTGGCGGCGCTGTTCTTCGGTTCTGGCTTGGGCGGCAGCGCGGCGGTCGCGCTCGGAAACCTCGAGCCGGTCGTCGGCCAGATCGCGGCGTGCCGTCTCAATATCGCCCTTCGCCACCGCCCCTCGATACTGCTGGCCACCCGCGACCAGCACTAGGGCGATCAGCCACCAGCACCAGGCCGGTACCGCGGCCAGCCAGCTCATGCCAGCGCCCTCCGCGCACCTTCGTCAATGATTGCCGGCGGGTATGAGTTGCCGCCGTTCTCGTGGATGATGATGCTGACAACCATCCCGCGCAGCGTGGCCGGATCCTTGATGTTGATCGGGTCGGTGGCACCCACGCTCAGGCGCTTGGCCACGGCCGAGGCATAGGCCTGGGTGTCGTTCTCATTGCTCGGCGCCCAGCGGTTGATGGTTTCGAGCACGATGTCGATGCCTTAGCCGCCAACGCCTGGCATGCCGTTCTTGCCCCGGTAGTTGATCAGCAGCTTGCCCAAGGCTCGGATGCCGGTCTCGGGTGTGTCGAAGATGGCAAAGCGCCCACTAGGTTCCCTGCCGATCTGGCCTTGCCAGTTGTTGCGTGGGTCGAAGTCAATGTTGCCGGGGTTCCGATTACGAACGCCCCGGGGCTGCGGCTGAGTCATGGGTTTTCTCCACGCAAAAAGAAGCCCGCACGAGGCGGGCTGAGTGATGAATGCGCTATTATCAGGCCACTACGAAGGGGGGGGCCAAATGAAACAACTATGGATTGGAGTGGCGCTCGCTATTGGGCTAAGCGGCTGCGGGACCGTGCGAACGGTATCGGACGAGTCGAAAGCCATGGGCGATCTAGCCGAATGGAACACGTACTGCCCGGCCATCCCTCGGATGTACAGCGGCGTTGCGTACCAGTTTTGCAACCTAACTGGACCGGAAAGACCAGGAACACATTCAGACCCCTATCAAATCCTGATCGACATGGCCGCATCTGGTATTGCTGATACCGTTGTGCTGCCGTATACCAGCTATCAGCAATACAAATACGGCAATATGGTGATACCAAGCTTTAGCCCGCAGCTAATTCAAGAGCAGCCTGAGTCGGGGCCTTCATTGTGACAGTAGCCTCGCGGCTGCAATCCTTCTGAACCTTAGCTACGACGCAGACTTCGAGAACTCCCTCGCCCAGTAGCTGGCGTGGCTTTGCTGCCTGCGAAAAAACCGCTGACAGGCTGGCTATGTGTCCTCAGTGGTTCTGATGCGTAATACATGGACTGAACCAGAAGGAATTGAGTCATGCGAATCAAAATGGCGGTGTTGTTAGTCCTGTGCGCACTGGGTGGCGGGTGCGGGAGCTTTTCTCAGGGGAATAGCCGTGACACCCAAGCACAAGGCATACCCTGTGATGGTGATCCACCAAACCAGCCTGAGTGCTCGTCCCGACAACCGCGCGATGGCTGGTGGAACGATCGCAGATACTGAAAATTTTAAGAACGCGCCGCCGCGGCCAGAGCCAACAAAGCGCATTCGCTGATCTGGCTCTGAGCCCGCCGTCATAGCCACTACTGATGGAATTACTTCGATGAGCAAACTATGGATTGGAATGGCTCTTACTATTATGTTGAGCGGGTGTGGGACCGTACGAACGGTGTCGAACGAATCGAAAGCCGTGGATGATCTCGCTAGATGGCAGACTACTTGCCATACAATTCCTCGCGCGTACAGCGGAGTCGCTTATCAGTTTTGCAATTTGAATGGGCCACAACGTAGCGGGCCTCATTGGGCGCCCTTCTCTATCCTGGTCGATATGGCGGTGTCGGGCATTGCCGATACAGTGATCCTTCCGTACACCGGATATCAACAATACAAGCGCGGCAATGTGCCCATTCGTAGAATGGAATATTGATGCCCCTTATCAGGCCGCAGGAGCTTCAGGCTCTGGCACTGGATCAACCGGGTCCGTCTCGGCGCTGTAGTCTTTCAGCACTTGGGGCGGTGAAGACTTGAGCAGTCGGGAACTGACTCAGGATCTCCCGCGCCCGGGCATCAGCTTCTTCCTGGGTGGCGTATCGTGTGTTGTTGCACGTCATAGGCGTTGCTCATATTTACGGCTACAAATGGTATAGCGGTGCCCTCCTGGAGCTGATTAGAAACCTGTGACATCGATTACAAGTGGACTGCCACTGGAGTAGAAACATTGCTCGCAGCCGGCGGACTGGGGTCAAACGACGGCGAGGTATGGTCGGTTATCAGCGCCCCGCCCGTCGACTGAATACCATCACTCTGGCAGATGCCGTAGAGCATGTAGTGCGATCTAACCAAATCCCAGGATGCTTCGTTGGGAAATCTCTCTTGGATGTTTCTGCCGTAGAATGATGGAAAGCAAATAGCATACTTACGGCCTGCAGGCAGAGCTTATTTGATATTGAAAACAAGTGAAAGCAAACTGACACCAAGCGCTTCAATCCGTGGGAAACTGGGCGCTGGCCGCCAAACATGAAGGCAGCCAAGGCTAGCTACAAAGAGGCCCTACGACTGCGCCCGATTCAGCACCGCGCCGAGAAGAAGCGCCTCGCGGCCTGACCTTCCAGCGCTGCCCGCCCGCGCATCAGTGCGCGGTTGGCATGGTTCCGAATGAGGTCTGCCTGACTAAAGCGACATCAACGTGATAGTTGGAAAAGTCACTTGCAGGAGCGTCGGTGCGCAAAGTGGCACTCAGCGCGACATCCTGAACTTTTTTCAGCTCATGAAGAATGCTTGAGAACTGGTGCTCATGGACAAGTATCAGCAGGACGCAGTTCACGTCTCCCTGGAATGCCCTCTGCAGGTCGTTTAGGTCAAAAGCCAGCCCGACTCCACGCTTGTAAGCATCCACGAGATCTCTAGTTGATGCGACATCCAGCTTTGGTGCCGCGGTGGACCCGGGGCGCTGTTTTACCCTGGTCTGGGTAATCACATGGCCACACATCTGTAAAAACAACGACTCGTACCACTCCACAGCGCTCTCCTCTAAAAAAGCGCGTCATCTTTACCTTAGTTCCAGCAATTGCGCCACCTCGATGCTGCAAGGCTGGCCCCTACTGAACTACGGCGCTTTTTCCCAGAGCACGTAGCATTGAGCTGCCCAGCACGCCCCAGTCTCACCAATTGAGATGTTGTCCCAGGAGCTCGAGCGCGACATCCCGAGCCTGCACGCTCACCTCAGCATTCCAACCTTTGGTCGCGTTCCAGTAATTGCATGATCCCGCAGTGGAGCAATCACGCCAGCACATGACATCGCCCTGCTCGATCTGGGCAGTCGACTGCAACTCAATGACGGTGTACGCGCTCTGCGCCTCCACCCAAATCGCGATCCGATCCTGGTTGATCCTCTCAACCACCCCAATCGTCAGCACTCCGCGTCTCTCCATAGAAGTCATGTGCAGCGTCAAATGAAACGACCTCACAATGCCGCTACCTGGAAGAACCGCCTAATCGTGGATCACTCTAAACGCTTAAACGCCTCGGTCCCAATGGTATGCGATAGCCAGCGCGGTGAATGCCAATACCGATTCGGCAACCAGGAATACGCCGTAGAAATTTTCTGAAAACATGACTGAATCTCTAAGATGCCACATAGCCCTGTGCTCTGCGGGAATGGCTCAGAGCCATCAGATTTTGCAAAAGTTCAGAGATTACGCGGCGCTGCCGGCCAGCTCATAAAAGAAAACGCCGCCCAGAAAAAGGCGGCGTTAGCAGGTGCGGGCGCTCTAGGGCTTAAAGCCCTTGTCCTTACTACGATCGGGAGGGGTGATATCCCATAATTTGTCGCTCGCCTCTTGCTGCGTCTTGGCTTTCTTGTCCGCCCCGGATTCCCAGCATCCGCTGAGGGAAATTGCAGCAATGGCAACGATGGCTGCCTGGTTGATCGGGGTGACTTTTTCAGAGCGCATAGCTGCCGTCCTCCCGCTGTTTCAGGCCTTGGGTGTAATCGCGGTCAGCGAAGCCGTGGTGGCGACTGGTCGGCAGGTGGTGCACGTTGTCAGCAGGAAGCTCGACCTCATCCTCCCAGCGCTTCCCGTTGAGCCAGGTCGAGGCATGCGGGATGAACTGGCCGTTGTCCTTGGTCCACCCAGGAAGCTGCCGGTGCTTAGCCAGGGCGGCGACGATCTTGTCGAACAAGGCCTGGCTCACCTTGAGCTTCGCCCAGGCCTTCTCGGCTTTGTCCTTCCCGACCTTGCGTGGGTACAGCTTCCAGAACCGCGAAAACAGCTCGACCGAATCCACCGGCGCTGGCGTCGGGTTTAGGGAATCAGGAATCAAGAGAGAGGGAATCAGCAGGGAAAGAACTGTGCGAGTCTGGTGCTTGCACGGTGCTTTCCTCATGCTTTCCCTGGCATGCCTCTACGACAGGCATTTCAGGGATGGTGCTCTTGGCTTCCTTGACGTGTGGGTTCTGGTGCTTCGACCAGTTGATGAAACGCCTAAACCGAGAGAACGACCCGGGCATGCAATGCGCCCCGCCACCCCGGCGGTAATGGGACAGAACGATTCACTGAAGCACCTGGGCGACCGGGTGCTTTGGGAATCCACTGGAGGAACACAGGATGAACAAAGTCCTTCGCATCACCCTCGCCGGCGAGCGCGAGGTATTCGCCGACGCCGACTTAACGGACTGCATTCGCGAGGCGAACCGGATCAACTCGGAGCGCGGCTACACGAGCGGCGTGTGCGTTGTAGAGCTGGAAGACGGCCAGCGGATGACAGCCGCTGACTGCAAGGAGGCCGCATGATCCTGCGCGACCAGGGCTTCAAGTTCTGCATCAGCCCGGACAAGAAGCAGGGCCAGTGGCTGCACCCAACGGTGTTCAAGGTAATGCATCCCGACTGGACGGACGTCACGGAATGGCCGACCGATCAGCTGGCTGCCTACCTGATGCCGGAGCCCCAGCAGCAAGAACTGTTTGCAGCATGAAGATTTCACTGGCTGGCCTTGGCGACCGGGCCGGACGGGAAATCAACGTGTGACGTAACGAATTGGCCCAGCAATCAGACGCTGGGCCAAAAGGGTGAGTTAAAGCAATGCAGTGGACAGCATACCCAAGGCCCCTAGGACGAAGCCAATGAGCGCTCCCCGCCCTGGTGTCTCATGGAACAGAGACCACACAACTACGGGCTCGAGAAGCAACAAGGAGGTGACTGATACCACGGTGACGATCCAGATATCACCGACTGCAACGTATCCAAGCCAGTATGCCGCCAGTAGACAAATCCCCGCAAAACACATCAATGCCAAGGGGAAACTGATAGCTCCCCATGAAGCACTTCCTGTCTGAGCAAGTTTAGCGACTACCACCTCACTGTAGATTGCACAGAACTCACCAACCACCATTAATCCTAGAGCAGAAACTCCGAGTAGTTCTTTGGACATATCAAAAACTCCTTCGTATTCAGGGCAATATTTTTCCGCTCCCAGCTGGCAATGCCGCTCACCAGGATCTCGTTGCGTGAATACGAAGCAGCCTCGAATAGACCTGAATTACCGAAATACTGTCCCATGCGTATGTCCTTCAATGGAGGTGAGTCCCAGCATCAAACCAAGACACCGCTCAGATAATACGGCCCCTGAGCCATTCTGAACACAGCGATGCGTCAGTCTGACGTTAACTGCCCGATGCCCTGCTCCCCATCGCAGGGTTCATCGGAGATCGCTCGGCTGACAGCCCCGAGATAGCAGGGTGGCCACCTTTACCCGAGCCAGAGCGACGAACAACGCGGCGAAGACGGTTTACTCGCCAGCCAGATTCGAGCGATCTCCGATGCATCCCGCATCCCCTTCCCTTCACTTCGACCGCATTAGGCAGGCGCCAGGCCACCTTTCACGGTGGGTTTGGTCACCCGCGCCTGGCTCCTGGCCAATGCGGTCCTGAGGATCACCCAATGAGCGGAATGAGCGTTTCCGGCCAGATCATGATTCAAGAACCTGAAGCCGGCGGATTCTCGGCGCATGTCTACCCAACGCGCCTTGATGCCGCCATTCAGTTGCTGCGCGTGATGATTCGCCGCGCCGCTGACGCGGAGCAGGCCATGGCCCAAATCGAGAATGCCGTAGCTGAGCTAATCAGCGAGGAGCGACATGATTTGGATATGGAAATGGCAACCGAGCGCCGGCGCCGTGGAGATGAGCCATGAGCGGCTGGATCAAGTGCAGCGACAGACTGCCGGAGGAGATCAAGGCGGACTATCTGATCGTCTGCGAGTCCGGCGAAGTCGCGCTTTCCGAATACGTCTACGACGACACCGAAGGTTGGGGTTTCTGGTACGACCCGTACGCGACTCATTGGATGCCCCTGCCTACCCCACCCACCGAGTAACCCACCACCTGGAGGCGATCATACCCACCCAGCACGACCTCTATGCCGACAGCGCCCAGGCCCGGGCCTTGGATCGTCGTCTCTCTGGTGAGCAGGAAGTTCACTGGGCGGAAGGCGTTGGCCTATTCATCGAGGCGTTACTTGAGCGGCGCAAGCTGCAGGGCGTGCGCAACTCGCGGCTCATCACCAACGACTCTGGTCTGCGCATGAGCTGGGAAATGCTTAGGAACCGCTTCAGCGAAGCGCGAGACAGGGCCGCTCGGGAGCTGAGCGCCGATGGCAACACTGACCTGGCGACTAAGGTTCGGCAGTTCCAGTTTCGCGATATCCGACCGAAGGCTGCTTCCGAAATCGAGGACATCAGCCACGCGAGCAGGCTGCTTGGCCACTCGAAGGAGGAGATCACGAAGCGGGTGTATCGCCGAGTCGGCGAGGTGGTCAGCCCGACCAAGTAAAGGCCCGATGCGGAAACGATACCCAATAATGCGGAAACGATAGGGTTTTCTATCGCCCAAAGAAAAACCCCGCAGACGTTAATCTGCGGGGCTTTCGAATGTGGAGGCCGAGGTCGGAATCGAACCGGCGTAGACGGATTTGCAATCCGGAGCATAACCACTTTGCTACTCGGCCTCAAAGTTCGGATCTAGTTGCTTACGCTTCTATCTCCTTGAAACGTAGAACCTTTTTCAAAGTTTGCTGCGTTTCGATGGGCGCCATTATGTCTGCATTCATTCAACCTTGCAACCCCCTGAACAGAAAAAATATTCAAGAGGTTCAAGGTGTTAGCGCAAGCGGCCAAGTTTGCTCCACAACCCTACCACGGCGTTCTCCACCGCACCGCTCGCCGCCATGCCGATTCGCTCCTGAAGGCTTTTGCGTTCGGCATAGTGCACATGGAACAGGTTGGCGTTGCGAGCGCGCTCGCTGAGGTACTCGTCGCTGGTCTGCAACTGGTCCACCAGCTTGCGATTCAGCGCGGCGACACCCAGCCAGACTTCGCCGGTGGCCACTTCGTCGATGTGCAACTGCGGGCGGTAGCGGGCGACGAAATCCTTGAAGAGCTGGTGGGTAATGTCCAGGTCTTCCTGGAACTTCTCGCGCCCCTTATCGGTGTTCTCGCCGAACACGGTCAGGGTGCGCTTGTACTCACCGGCAGTCAGCACTTCGAAATCGATATTGTGCTTCTTCAGCAGGCGGTTGACGTTGGGCAACTGCGCCACCACGCCGATTGAACCGAGCACGGCAAACGGCGCGCTGACGATTTTCTCGCCGATACAGGCCATCATGTAACCACCGCTGGCGGCCACCTTGTCGATGCACACGGTCAGCGGAATGCCGGCCTGGCGGATGCGCGCCAGCTGCGAGGCCGCAAGGCCGTAGCTGTGCACCAGGCCACCACCGCTTTCCAGGCGCAGTACCACCTCGTCACGCGGCGTGGCGAGGGTCAGCAGTGCCGTGATTTCGTTGCGCAGGCTTTCGGTGGCGGACGCCTTGATGTCGCCATCGAAGTCGAGCACGAACACCCGGCCTTTCTCTTCGACCTTGACTTTCTTCTGCTGTTTTTCCGCTTTGGCCTGCTGCTTGCGCAGGGCCTTGAGCTGGGCCTTGTCGAGCAGGCCGGATTCCAGACGCTCGCGCAACTCTTTGTAGAACTCGTTTAGGCGGGTAACCTGCAACTGCCCGCCAGCCTTGCGCCGCCCCTTGCCGCGCAAGCCGGCGATGGCAGACAGCACCACCAGGATGGCAATCACCAGGGTGGCGGTTTTAGCGAGAAAGCTTGCGTATTCGGCAAGAAACTCCACGTTGACTCCTTATGAACCTGCGCCTGTACGGCGCGAAACTTTAGCAAGCATACCGGTGCGCCCGTGGCGCTGCCAGCTGCGGTAAACGCTGGCAACACAGTTCAAACGACCTTTTCAAACGCTTGTATGTTTTTTCGTTGACAGCCTGTGTGGCGCATCCTAACCTCGCAGCAACCTTCAAGCGGCCGGATACCTTCGTGGGCAACCTCTACCTCATCCGACATGGCCAAGCCTCATTCGGCGCAGACGACTATGACGTGCTGTCGCCGGTGGGCATGCGGCAAAGCCAGGCACTGGGTGAGCACCTTGCCCGGCTGGACCTGCGCCTGGACCGATGCGTGGCGGGTGACCTGCGCCGCCAGCAAGACACTGCGCGGCTGGCGCTGGAGGCGTTGCACGCCAATGGCTGCGCAGTGCCCGCCATTGAGACCGACCCTGCGTTCAATGAGTTCGATGCCGACGGTGTTATCCGTGCCCTGCTGCCCGGCTTGCTGGCCGAAGAGCCACAGGCCCTGCACATCCTGCGCAATGGCGCGCAGAACCGCAGCGAATTCCAGCGCCTGTTCGCCGTGATGGTGCAGCGCTGGCACGACGGCGAACATGCCGACGACGGCCTGGAAACCTGGCAAGCGTTCACCGCGCGAGTCCAGGTTGGTTTGCAACGTGTGCTGGACAGCGCCGGCAGTGGCGACAACATCGCGGTGTTCACCTCAGGAGGCACCATTGCCGCCCTGCTTCACCTGACTACTGGAATTACCCCCAGCCAGGCCTTCTCGCTGAACTGGCAGATCATCAACACGTCGCTCAGCCAGCTGAAGTTCCGCGGCCGCGACGTGGCACTGGCTTCCTTCAACAACCAGGCCCACGTGCAGTTGTTGAAGGTGCCGGAGCTCATTACCTACAGATGAGCCCGGCCTGTTGTGTCCCGATCAGGGACGTAAATCACTCAATAAGGAATACGCCATGACCTCCGTAGCTGATGCCGTGAAAAAGATGCAAGAGAAGTTCAATCCGTCTGCAGCCGAAGGCCTGGACCTGGTGTTCGGCTTCGACATCACCGACGAAGACAAGAAATACGCCCTGATCGTCAAGGACGGTACCTGCGACCTGCAGGAAGGCGAGAACCCTAACGCCAACTGCACCCTGGTGATGGACAGCGACACCCTCAAGGGCATCGTCAGCGGCGAGACCGACGGCATGCAGGCGTTCATGAGCGGCAAGCTTCGCGTTGAAGGCGACATGATGCTGTCGATGAAACTCAGCGAGCTGTTCCCTTCCTGAGTGATGGGCGCACCGCGCGAGACGAAAACCGAAGCCAGACCGGCTTCGGTTTTTTTTTGCCCGCCGTGGCGTATTCGGTGCAGTGATCGGCCGGCAACACGCAAACCTATAGGGCACCTGGCACGCTTGTTCCAATGCCTCGAGGCCATTAGATTAGCCAATAATCCTTGCGATAGATAATAAGGTAAACGCATGACGCTCACCGATCAGTCCACTCAGGTACGCCCCGGCGAAGAACTCGACGCGGCCGTCATCGATCCTTACCTGAAGGCCAATATCGCCGGCCTTGAGGGCACACCACGCATCAGCCAGTTCCCCGGGGGAGCCTCCAACCTGACCTATCTGGTGGCTTACCCAGGCCGTGAGTTCGTGCTGCGGCGCCCGCCTTTCGGCCAGAAAGCCAAGTCGGCCCACGACATGGGCCGTGAGTTCCGCATCCTCAACCAGCTCAACAGCGGCTTTCCTTATTGCCCCAAGGCCTACGCCCACTGCACCGATGAAACGGTGATCGGCGCCGAGTTCTATGTGATGGAGCGGGTGAACGGCATCATCCTGCGTTCGGACATTCCCGCCGAACTGAACCTGGATGCCAGCCGTACCGAGGCCCTCTGCAAAAGCTTCATCGACCGCCTGGTAGAGCTGCATCAAGTCGACTACCAGGCCTGCGGCCTCGCCGACCTGGGCAAGCCTGAGGGCTACGTGCAGCGCCAGATCGAAGGCTGGACCAGCCGCTACGAAAAAGCCCTGACACCCGATGCGCCGCGTTGGGAGCAGGTCATTGCCTGGCTGCGCGAAAAGATGCCGGCCGACCACCCTCGCCCAGGCATCGTGCACAACGACTACCGCTTCGACAACGTGATCCTCGATGCCGATAACCCCATGCGCATCATTGGCGTACTGGACTGGGAGATGGCCACCATCGGCGACCCACTGATGGACTTGGGCAACAGCCTGGCCTACTGGATCGAGGCGAGCGACCCGGCGCCGGTGCAACTGATGCGGCGCCAGCCGAGCAATGCCCAGGGCATGCTGACCCGCCGCCAGTTCGTCGATTACTACGCCGAGCGTGCGGGCATCCGCCTGGACAACTTCGATTACTACTATTGCTATGGCCTGTTCCGCCTGGCGGGCATCGTGCAGCAGATCTACTACCGCTTCTACCACGGCCAGACCCAGGACAAGCGCTTCGCCCAGTTCATTCACATGAACCGGCTGCTGGAGCAGATGAGCCTGCAGGTAATAGCCAAGTCCACGCTCTGACGACAGACAACAAGGAAAACAGCATGTCCAAGACCCACCTGTTCGACCTCGATGGCAAGATCGCTTTCGTCTCCGGCGCCAGCCGCGGCATTGGCGAGGCCATCGCGCACCTGCTGGCCCAGCAAGGTGCTCATGTGATCGTTTCCAGCCGCAAGCTCGAGGGCTGCCAGCAGGTGGCCGATGCGATCATCGCCGCAGGCGGCAAGGCCACCGCAGTGGCCTGCCACATCGGCGAACTGGAACAGATCCAGCAGGTTTTCGCCGGTATCCGCGAACAGTTCGGCCGCCTGGACGTGCTGGTCAACAACGCCGCCACCAACCCGCAGTTCTGCAACGTGCTGGACACCGACGCGGGCGCCTTTCAGAAGACCGTCGACGTCAATATCCGTGGCTATTTCTTCATGTCTGTCGAAGCCGGCAAGCTGATGCGGGAAAACGGCGGCGGCAGCATCATCAACGTGGCGTCGATCAATGGGGTTTCGCCAGGGCATTTCCAGGGGATCTACTCGGTGACCAAGGCTGCGGTGATCAACATGACCAAGGTCTTCGCCAAGGAGTGCGCGCAGTTCGGCATCCGCTGCAATGCCTTGCTGCCTGGCCTGACCGACACAAAGTTCGCCTCGGCGCTGGTGAAAAACGACGCCATCCTCAACGCCGCACTGCAGCAGATTCCGCTCAAACGCGTGGCCGACCCCAAGGAAATGGCCGGCGCCGTGCTGTACCTGGCCAGCGATGCCTCCAGTTACACCACCGGTACAGCGCTTAATGTCGACGGAGGCTACCTGTCCTGATCAGGCCTTGATCGCCTGCAGGGTGTAACTCAGCGGCAAGCGCTCAGGCCCCAGACGCAGGCGCCATTCGCCGTCGGCGCTTTTGTCCATCTGGCCGGGTAATGCCTCCCAGGGGATGCTCTGGTGCTCGACCAGTGCCGTCAGTTGCAGCCCTTGCGCCAGCAGGGCACTGACGACTTCGCCCAGACCATGGTTCCACTCATGGGTTTCGGTCTGGGTGAGGCGTTGATCGCTGTCGACGTAAGTCTGGTCGCTGTGCCAAACCGTCGGCGCTTCGTGCTCGAAGTAGGAATATTCCAATTGCAGCCGGTCCTGATGGTCTTCATTGACGGCCATCAGCATCGGGTGGCCATCGCGCAGAAACAGCCGACCGCCAGGCTTGAGCAAGGCCGCCACTGCCCGGGCCCAAGGCTCGATGCGCGGTAGCCAGCACAATGCACCGATTCCGGTGTAGACCAGGTCGAAGGTGCCTGCCTGCAGTACCTGATCGGCCTCATAGACATCGGCTTCTACGTAGTCGATGGCTATGTTGCAACGCCCGGCAAGGCGCCGCGCCTGCATCAGCGAAGCTGCCGAATAATCCAGCCCGCACACCAGCGCGCCCAAGCGCGCCAGCGACAAGGTGTCGGTGCCGATATGGCATTGCAGGTGAGCGGTGCGCAGGCCCTGAATATCGCCAAGGCGTGGCAGGTCGAAGCGTACGGTCTGGGAAAGGTGCGCCGGCTGCTGGACCAGCTGCTCGACCTCGTAGTCCTTCGAGGCAGCATGCAGCGGCGCGCGCTCATCCCAGCTGGCGCGGTTGAGTTGATGCGATCGGTCCATGCTGTACGTCCTTGTCGTTTGAGTTGCGGCCATCGGGACCTTGCCAAGCGTGCCCACGCCGGCGCCGGCAAAGCCCCTAATCCGGCAAGCGTTACAGGCAGGTAGCCGCCGCCGCCCGCCGCTGCAGGGCCACGCCGTCATTCTTCTGCGCGTAGTAATCCACCCGCGTGCCGCCCGCTTGAGGATAGACATCCACGAACGACTCCGCTTCGCGGGTATACACCGTCAGCCCACCTTGCTTGCGCGGCTGCAGATAGCCGCTGGCGTCGTCCCCGAACACATCCTCTTTCTGCCAACTGAACTGGATGCACTGGGCCACCAACTCCGGCGCCTTTTGCGAATCGAGCTGGGCAGTCGGCTTGCCACCACGGGCCGTATCCATGGTCGCTGAAGCACAACCGACCAATACCAGCGCCGCAGCCATCGGCAGAATTGCTCGCATGTTCCATCCTCGGGACAAAAAGAAGGCGACTCTAGCACTGCGCAGCATCGCGAGTGAATTGTCGGATGGGGGCTGTTGTCGCAGATAAGGCATGCCATCTCAGGAGATTGAAATGAAAGTCCCTCGCCTTTTGCCTTCGCTGCTACTCGCCACCCTGCCCTGCCTGCCAATGATGGCGTCAGCCGCACCCTCGGCTCAAGAGAGCGTCACCGCACCAGAAACCCATAACCGCGAACTCAAAGTGGGCGACAAGGCCCCCGACCAGTACAAGCGCGAAGAAGCAGCCGTGGCCGACTGGAAAGCCAAGGGCCTGCCAGCACCGGAGAAAGAAAGCCACTGGGTACGCATGGGCGACCACTATGTGCTGGTGCAGATCACCAATGGCGTGGTGCTGGCCATCCACCCGGCGTCCTGACTCAACTGGCAGCGGTCAACGCCGCCATGTACACCGTGTTGCGCCCGGCTGCCTTGGCCTGATACAGCGCCGCGTCAGCCTGGGCAAGCAGGCTCGCGGTGGTGTCGTGCGGGCCAGGCACGCCGCACCACAGCCCCACACTGAAGCGCAGCGTGATCTGGTCCCCGGCGAAGTGCGCCGGGCTGAGGGCAATGGCCTCCCTCAGGCCCTGCAGAGCAGCCATCGCGCCATTACGATCGGCTTGCGGCAACAGCAGCAGGAACTCCTCCCCCCCATAGCGGCCCAGACTGTCGCGGTGACGCAGGCGCTGCTCCAACTGCCGAACGCAATGGCATAACACCTCGTCCCCGGCCAGGTGCCCGTACAGGTCATTGATTCGCTTGAAATGGTCGAGGTCGATCATCGCCACGGCCAAGCTGCTGCGCTCGCCACGAGCGCGGTCCAACTCGACGGCAAAGCGCTCGAGAATCGCCCGACGGTTATAGGTGCCCGTCAGCACATCGCGCAAGGCCAGTTGCTTCAACCGCGATTCGCTGCGTTCCTTGGCCATCAGCACCAGGCCAATGGAGTACATCATCACCGTTACCGTACCGATAGCGACGGAAATGCTCTGCTTGAGGTTACTGCTGTCGTAGCGCATTTCCACGGCAGTGCCATTGATCACTGCCAACGCCCGCATGCCCAGCCCCACCAGGCTGACAAGGGCGCCAATCTGAAGCAACAGGTGCGCCCTGCCCGGCCGCTCCACGTGGCGCCGCACCCAGTACAGGATCAGCGTGCACTGCAGCATCAGCACCAGCGTCGCCAGCAGCATGCGCGGCTCCACGGTGTCGAGCAGCAGCATCAGGCCCACCAACATGCAGACGGGAATGATGAAGACCTGCCGCCAGGGCACAGCCTGCTCGCGCACGCGAAACAGGCTGGCCGAATAGAAAGCCAGGGCCAATGAAAGCAGGCTGTTACCCACCCCATAGCTGAGCCACAGCGGGGCGTGACCATAGACGGTGTAGCAAACGTAGGCCAATGCATGGGCGAGCAAGCCGCAAGCGGTGAGCCAGAGGTTGTCGTGGCGATTGGACCGGCCGACCAGCAACAGGCAGAACGCCAGGATGGTCGCGACCAGTGCAACGGCGGCGAACAGCGTGGGTGTATGGGCGATCATCATGATTCACCGTGTGGCAGATGGCCGTCTTCTTTGCGGCCTGTGCGCAAGTCTAAGCGCCCAGCCACACCCGAGCCATGACCGAGCGGGACAGAACAGCTGCCGGCAAGCACGCCATTGATCGTCACCGCAGCAAAAAATTGTCCGCTCAGGAAACCAAACGGATCGATCACAGTCTCAGCATGTGCCCCGTAAACCTAAGCGGATCAAGGACCTATATCGTGATGACCCGCCTTGCAAGTTTTTCTCTGATCGCCACTTTTCTATTGGTTGCCGGCTGCCACCATCATCACTACCACGATGACGAGGGTGGATGGCGCGACGGCGACCGTGATCACCGTCACCATCAGCGGCATGACCGAGACGATGATGATCGCCGCTACCGTGACCCCAACTACCGTTGACACCACTTTGCACCCCATTCTTAACCTGATGAATTTCCGAGGCTCCCTATCATGCGTCTGACTTTGCCTTCCCTTGCCCTTGGCCTGATGCTGTGCCAAGGCGCTTTCGCCGGTGACGGTACTGCCGCCATTGGCGGTGGCCTGGGTGGCGTCCTGGGTAATGTCGTCGGCCAACAGCTCGGTGGCAGCACGGGTGCAGCAGTCGGCGCAGGCCTTGGCGGCGCCGCGGGCAGCGCGGTGGCGGCGCGCAAAGGCAATCGCACCGAAGCCGCCATCGGCGGCGGCCTGGGCTCGGCGGGCGGCTCGCTGTTGGGCGGCAAGGTCGGCGGCTCGGCCGGCTCGACCATCGGCGCCGGCCTGGGCGGCGCGGCAGGTGGCGCCATTGGCAACCACCTGGGTGACAACAACGGCAAGAAGCATCGCCGGCACCGTCACTGATTCAGCACAGCCTTTGCGGGGCCGGCTTGCCGGCTCCTGCTTTCCGGGCCTCATCGCTCCCGCAAGCTCCAGCGCCTGAACAAGGCAGCCCCCTCCACGCTGACCCTCATCAACACCCTCTTCACCACAAGCTGCCACACTGAATGCTACTGTCTTTCGTGCCCCCTTGAGTGAAGGAACACCCCCGCCCCATGAACCAGGAACTGCTCTGGGTCCTCGGCCTGTTGGCTGTCGTCATCGTGCTCTTCGTCATCAACCGACCACGCATGGACGTCGTCGCGCTGATGGTGATTCTCGCCCTGCCCCTGTCGGGCATCCTCACCGTGCAGCAGGCCTTGGCCGGCTTCAGCGACCCCAACGTGGTATTGATCGCAGCCTTGTTCGTGATCGGCGAAGGGCTGGTGCGGACCGGCATCGCTTACCGCATCGGCGAATGGATGAGCGACCGGGCCGGCAATAGCGAGGCACGCCTGCTGGTGTTGCTGATGGTATCGGTGGCCGGGCTGGGCTCGGTGATGAGTTCGACTGGCGTGGTCGCGATCTTTATCCCGGTGGTGTTGAGCATCGCCGCACGTCTGCAGATTTCGCCCAGCCGCCTGATGATGCCGCTGAGCTTTGCAGGCCTGATCAGCGGCATGCTCAGCCTGGTGGCCACACCGCCCAACGTGGTGGTGCACAGCGAGCTGGTGCGCCACGGCGAGCAAGGTTTCAGCTTCTTCAGCTTCACGCCCTTCGGCCTGGTGGTGCTGGTGCTGGGGATCGGCTACATGCTGCTGACACGCCACTGGCTCAATGGCGAAATACGCAAGGACGGCCGAGTGGAAAGCCGCCGCACCCTGCTCGACCTGGTACTGGACTACAAGCTCAACGGCCGGGAGCGGCGCCTGCGTATTCGCCCGCGCTCCCCGCTGATCGGCCATACCCTCGGGGAGTTGGAGCTGCGCACCCGGCATGGCGCCAACGTGATCGGCATCGAACGCCAGCACAAATTCACCACCAGGGTGATCGCAGCCGATTCGAGCACCGTCCTGCAGCAGGGTGATGTGCTGCTGCTCGACCTGTTCGCCAATCGCGACGACCTGCGCAACCTGTGCCATACCATGCAGCTGGAACCGTTGCACTTCAAGGCCGCGTATTTCATCGACCAGTCCCAGGAGCTGGGCATGGCCGAAGTGTCCCTGCCGCCCGGCTCGCAACTGGTCGGTAAAAGTATCCTGAGCCTCGCCTTTCGTACCCGCTACGGCCTTAACGTGGTGGGCTTGCGCCGTGAGCAGAAAGCGATCGACGAGCGCCTGGTAGAAGAGCCCCTGCGCCTGGGCGACACGCTGCTGGTTGTCGGCCCGTGGAAGGCGGTGCGCCAGTTGCAAAGCCAGCCAAAGGACTTCCTGGTACTGAGCTTGCCTGCCGAAATCGACCAAGTGGCACCGGCCCGTACCCGCGCACCCTATGCCCTGATCAGCCTGGCGGTGATGGTCGGGCTGATGGTCAGCGGCGTGGTACCCAATGTGATCGCCGCGTTGATCGGCTGCCTATTGATGGGGGCCGGGCGTTGCATCGATATGAACAGCGCCTACCGCGCCGTTCACTGGCCAAGCCTGATATTGATCGTCGGCATGCTGCCCTTCGCCCAGGCGCTGCAGCAAACTGGGGGCATCGACCTGGCAGTGGGCGGGCTGGTCAGCCTGTTGGGCGACGCCGGGCCGATCGCCATGCTCGTCTGCCTGTTCATGGTCACAGCGGTGATCGGCCTGTTCATCTCCAATACGGCGACCGCAGTACTGATGGCACCCGTGGCGATCAGCACCGCGGCCCAGCTCGGCCTGTCGCCGTATCCGTTCGCCATGATCGTGGCCCTGGCCGCATCGGCGGCGTTCATGACCCCGGTTTCCTCGCCGGTGAATACCCTGGTGCTCGGCCCGGGCCAGTACCGCTTCGCCGACTTCGTCAAGGTTGGTGTGCCCTTCACTGTGCTGGTGATGCTGGTAGCGGTGGTAATGGTGCCGTGGTTCTACGGTCTATGAAGCGAGAGGTTATTGGCCGTTATCCTGCGCGATCGCGGCAGATTGACATGAAGCGGCCGCTGGAAACACACTGACACGTTATCGCTCCAGGTGCCCTAGGCCGTTGCCCTGGATTTCGTCTCCGCTTGTCGGTCGAGCCTATGGTTTATTCAGCCAAATCGCGCGTGTTGCCCTATGTGGCTCTGTTCGGCCTGACCTTCGCCCTGGCCCTGGGCGGTATCCTGGCGCGGCCGATCGAGTCCTTGTCGTTGTTCTGGCCCGTCAATGCGGTACTGACCGGCGTGCTCTTGCGCTACCCGCGCCAGGCCACCCTGCTGGGGTTCACGTTGGTCTGGCTGGGCATGGTCACCGCCGACCTGGCCTGCGGCAGCGGCTGGCCGCCAGCGCTGTGGCTCAACCTGTGCAACCTGAGCGTCATAGTGACCGTGTGGCTACTGCTGTCACGCTTGCCGCGCCTGCACCGGCGCATGCGCAGCCCGCGTGGGGTGCTCAGTGTATTCGGCGCCTGCGCGGCCGGTGCCACAGTGGCGGCGAGCCTGGCCTGTGCCATGGCTACACCCTGGTTCGAGCAATCGGTGCGCGCCACCTGGCTGGCCTGGTTCAGCGAACAATTCTCGACGGCGGTGCTGCTCCTGCCGGTACTACTGACGGCACCCTCCACACGGGCACTGGTGCGCAGCAGCGCCCAGGCGGTAGCCATGGCGCCTCTATTGGTGCTGCTGGCCTCGCTGGCCTTCAGCATCGCCTTCGGCGGGCCAGGCGCGATTGCCTTCCCGATCGCGGCACTGCTGTGGTGTGCATGGACCTACTCACCGTTTCTGGTTTCGCTGCTGACCCTGATTGCCGGGAGCACGCTGATCGTCGCGGTGGCGCAGAACCTGATGCACTTCAGCGTGCCGCAAAGCGAGCTTGGGGTCACCACACTGATGTCGGCTCGCCTGGGCATCGCCATGCTGATACTTGGGCCACTGGTGGTCGCCTGTGTCAGCCAGACCAATCGCAGCCTGCTCGCGCGCCTGGCGCATCAGGCCACCATCGATCACCTGACCGGCGCGCTGACCCGCAGCGCCTTCAGCCGCCGCGCCAACGCCCTGCTCGACAGCCGGCAAAAACATGCACAGGCGCTACCGCTGACCTTGATGATGCTCGATATCGACCACTTCAAGTCGATCAACGACCGCCACGGCCACGGCGTGGGCGATCAAGTGCTTCGCCTGTTCGCCCGGACCCTGCAAGACCAGTTGCACGGTGGCGAGCTGCTGGCGCGCATGGGCGGTGAGGAGTTTGTGGTACTGCTGCCAGGCCTGGCACCGGAGCGCGCCAGCTTCACCGCCGAACGCCTGCGCAGAGCAGTCCAGGACCTGCACCTGGCACAGGGCGACGGGCGCCTGCAGATCACCGTCAGTATCGGCCTGGACGGTTGCGCCGGGCACGAGCCGGCGCCGAACCTGGACGACCTGCTGGCCCGTGCGGACCAGGCGCTGTACCGCGCCAAGGCCTACGGCCGCAATCGTGTCGAAGTGGCGAAGGCGCAGCGCCAGGTGATTTGACTTAGCCTATCAGCAAGTCCCAGGACAGCTTGGCGATCAGCACGCACAGCAAGACCAGGAACAGCCCGCGCACAAAGCCTGCGCCCTTGCGCACGGCCAGCCAGGTCCCGGTCAGCGCTCCAAGCACGTTGCATGCGGCCATGGGCAAAGCAATGGCATACAGCACATTGCCCGAGGGCACGAAGAACACCAGCGCCGCGAGGTTGGTGGCGATGTTGACCACCTTGGCCGATGCCGAAGCGTGCAGGAAGTCCAACGCGAAAAAGCGAATGAACAGGAAGATCAGGAAGCTGCCGGTACCCGGCCCGAACAGGCCGTCGTAGAAACCGATGGCGCCGCCGATCAGTACCGCCAGGCATTGCTCCTTGCGGCCGATCTTTGCCGGTGCGTGCAAGGTGCCGAAATCTTTCTTGCAAAAGGTGTAGATCGCCATCAGCACGATCAGCACCAGCACGGCTGGTCGCATCACGCTGGGCGGCACCAGCGACACCGTGGCGGCCCCTGCAAACGACATGATGAACGCACTGAGCGCCGCCGGCACGATCAACCCCCAGTCCAGGGTGACCTTGCGAATGAACGAGCGCGCCGCGAACGCCGTGCCGCATACCGATGCCAGTTTGTTGCTGCCCAGCAAGGCCGCAGGTTGCGCCGTGGGCAGTACATTGAACAGTGCCGGAATCTGAATGAGCCCACCACCTCCGACCGCAGCATCGATGAGGCCGGCGGCAAAAGCGAACAGGGAGAGTACGGCGATATCCATGATGGCGCGGGTTCCAGGCAGTGAAAGCAGACTGCAAGGCTAATCAAAACGGCGCGCCTGTGTTGAAATGCCATATTGCGAAAACTGCAACCAGGAGACACCCATGGCATTGGACATGCTGCGCGAAATCCAGGCGTTCGTCAGCGTCGCGCATAAACGCAGCTTCGTCGCCGCTGCACGCGCCCTGGGCCGCTCGCCCAGCGCCGTTACACGGGCGGTGCAGGCCCTGGAAGACAACACCGGGTGCAAGTTGCTCAACCGCAACGCCAACGCGGTGACCCTGACCGATGCCGGCGAGCGACTACTCCCCCATGCCGAGCGCTTGCTTGATGTGCAACGTGATGCCGCGGATGAATTGGCCGCACTCAGTGGCAGCGCCCAAGGCTGGATCCGCTTCGGCGTGCCGCAACTGCTTGGCGAACACGTGCTGCCGGCTGTGCTGGCGGCGTTTTCCCAGCGCCACCCACAGGTAACGCTGGACGTGCACTACCGTGACGAGGCGCTCGACCCATTGCTGGGCAAGCTTGATTTCGTGGTGCGCGGCGCGTTTCCACAATCAAGCGAGCTGATCGGTTATCCACTGTGGCGCTACCAGCGCCATCTGTATGCCAGCCCGGACTATCTGGCGCGCCATGGCATGCCCAAGCGGCCAGAGGATCTGGCTGACCATTCCCTGATCCTGCATACCGCCCCGCGCATTCTCAAGGCCTGGCACTTTTACCGCGACGGCCGAATTACCAGCCTGCGCCCCCATCCAAGGCTGCGACTGAGCTCAGGCGATGCGGTCTATCACAGTACGCTGGCCGGTGCCGGCATTGCCCGCTTGGCCGACTGGGTGGGCGAAGCACAAGTCAGCGCCGGCCGTTTGGTACGTGTTTGCGCTGATTACCGGCTGACATCCAGTAACGGCCAAGACCCGCAAATGCACGCCGTGTATCCTGCCGGCGGGTTGCCAGCGCGGGTCCGTGAGCTGCTGCTGGCACTGCGCGAGGCAGGCAATGGGGGCAGCCGGCAGGCACGCTGACATCTGTTCAAAATCTGCTCAATTCAACAGAAGCCGCAAACGGCTTGGCTTACAGCATTTTATCCACAGACCTACCCACGTTTTTTGTGGACAGATTTCCCCGCGTAAAGAAGGACTTATCGCACGCGCAGCAGTGCTGCATTCGCCGCCTTGACCAGTTCGATCCACTCAACAGCACTGATCACGCCAGATTGTTCCAGCGCATCGGCACTGCGCAACGCCTGGTCGTATTCGTTTTCTTCGAGAATACCTGCGGCCAGGAAACGGCTACGCCACTCCAGCAGCGCTGAAGGGTCCTTCTTGCATTCCATCTATCTATCGACTCCCAGGTAAAAGGCCGGCCCACTGCCGCGACTCATTATGACGCGAGCGGGAGAGTACACGAGGCCTTATCACTTGAGAATGACTTGCAGCTACCGCCAGTCTAACGGTATACCAAGGACCACTGCCGTGGCGGCACGACGCGGGCCCGCACGAGAAAATAGCCGGGCCGCAGGGAACGGTGTCAGCCGGGGGGGATGGTGCCCAGCAGGCCTACCAAAAGGGTCAGCAGCAGAAAACCACCCAGAAACAGCGCGAGCTTGCCCATCAGAACCTCTTCAACGTGATAGCGGGAATGAAGGCATTGTCGGCGCAGAGCTGATATGGATACAGAGTCAGGTCGGATGAAAAAAAGCGTATCAGATGCGCTCGCGGTCACCGCGACGCAGATACGCGCCCGGTCGACCGTGATCGCCAAGGTGGCAGTGGGTTCGTAGGCGTTCACAAGAGCGAGTTCGACCTGCCCGCCCCCGCACAATTGCAACTTTAAGTTTCAGCGCAGACTGGCCAGCCTGCCAACACCATCGTGCCTACTTGAACGGCTTGGTCATCGCCGGCTCAGCAATTACGGGCATCCGCCGCACGTCTGATCTACACGAATAGAAACAGCCCCTCGTTAATTTGTAGGAAGTTTTCCCCTCGGCTGTAGGCCGCATCTTGCTGCTGAGTATGTGCTGTATGAAACCTCAGTTTCCGCTGCGATATCGAACTGCTAGGGTCCATTTTTCCTACAACGGCACGGAAGCCTTCAGCATGAGGGAAACATGGACCAGTTCAATACTTCTGGCCTGGGTCTGCAAAAATGCCTGCTCGCATTACGCAAAGAGCGGGATCTTCTGAAAGCACAGGGCAAAGATGAGGAGGCGCAACGGCTTACGCGTAAAATCGCGGGGATGGAGGCGACGCTGGCAGGGATGCCCCTGGAGATGAGGCCGGTGACACTGCAGTAGCGTACTGTCCGTGTGCCAATGCTCGCTCGTCACCAGTGCGGGCTGGATATCGAGCGCCGCCCGCGCGGCGCTCGATACTTGAGTGGGTGGCGGACAGCTTTGGCCGCGTGGCCATCGACCCCTAGTTTTTGGCGCAGCGGGTGCTGGAGACCCCAGCACTAGAAATCCACTTTGCCCCGCCCCGCCTTGACATTGCTCCGCCTGGCTTTGCCTTCCAGGCGACGGGTCTTCGAACCAAGGGTCGGCTTGGTGGGACGGCGTTTCTTCTCGGTCTTGCCGGCATTGATGATCAACTCGGCAAGGCGCGCCAGTGCGTCAGCACGGTTCTGCTCCTGCGTGCGGTACTGCTGCCCTTTGATGATCAACACCCCCTCGCCGGTGATGCGGCTGTCACGCAGCGCCAGCAACCGTTCTTTGTAGAAGTCGGGTAACGAAGAGGCCGGGATGTCAAAGCGCAGGTGCACGGCGCTGGATACCTTGTTGACATTCTGCCCACCCGCGCCCTGCGCACGGATGTAGGTCAGTTCGATTTCGGCATCCGGTATCTGTACGTTGTTGGAGATGGTCAGCATGATCAGGCCCTTGCAAGTGCCCCCGATTATCGCAGGGTTCGCCGCTGCCCCATAGAAGACCTTGGATACAGGATAGGTGCCGGTCGGTACAGTCAGCCCGTTTATGCAGCCCTGTAGCTGATCACCGCCGGCACATGCCGCCGCCAATCCCTATGGATCAAAACAGCGAAAGCGGGTAGTTGAAGATCAAACGATTTTCATTGAAGCTTGTGTTGGTGCCCCAACCCCGACGCAACGTCGAGTTACGCCATTTGATATTCAAATCCTTGAGCGCGCCAGCCTGGAACACATAAGCCAGCTCGGTCTCCCGGCCCCACTCCTTGACGCCCGACTCCCCGCCCACACGAATACCGCTACCTTTGATATAGCGGTTCATAAGCACCAGGCCCGGAATACCCACAGCCACGAAATTGTAATCGTGGCGCACCTGCCAGGAGCGCTCGTTGGCATTTTCGTAGCTGGAGCTGAAGCTGTCGTTGGCCAATGAGCCACCCGACGTACCGTTGACTTTCATCCAGCCATCTGCACCGGAAACCTTCTGCAAGCCGATGTAGAAGGTATTCGCGCCGTACGTCGCTGAGAACAACCCGGACCAAGTCCGATTGTCGAGATTCCCCGCCAGCGCCTGCCCGTCTTCCTTGCCCGTGTACCATTGAAGGTTGGCACCCAGCGTCCATTTACCAATGGGCTGGCTGTGTGTGACCTGTATCATCTGCTGGCGGTAGATATCCTTCAGCTCGGCCCCCCACCCGCCGAGCATCGTCCGTTTATCATTGAACGTATACTCGCCGCCGACAAAGTTGAAGCGATCGGAAGTGACACCTGGCTTCTGCGCAAGGAACATATCCTCCATGCTCGCATCATTTCGTGGGCTGTTGGCACGGAACTGGCCGCCATACAGGGTAAGGTTCTCGATTTCTCGAGAAGTGACTTGCGCACCTTTGAACGTCTGCGGTAATGATCGTCCGTCATCTGAACGCAAGATAGGCAGTGTCGGCATCCATTCGCCAACCTTCAACTCTGTAGCCGAGATTCGCGCTTTTCCAGCAATCGCCAGGCGCCCATAATCATCGGCCGCGCGACCATCGTCATGAATGGGAAGCAACTGTGTGCCAGGCGTGCCACGGCCACCGTCAAGTTTCACAGCGTAGAGCCCCATGGCGTCCACACCAAAACCTACCAGGCCTTGGGTGAAGCCGGATTTATAGTTCAATATGAACGCTTGGCTCCACGCCTCTGCCTTGCTTTGGCCAGCCGAGTCACTGACATAATTACGATTGATATAATAATTACGCAGGCTCAACCCAGCAGACGAATCTTCTATAAATCCGGACTCAGCCGCTGCCTGCGCGCTGATGGCAGCACTCAGCAGCGGCACGACGAAAAACACGTTTGCATGGTTGAATTGTTGTACGGATGCGCGGATTTTCACTTTTATTATTTCCATCACAGACATTTGATATGAACGCAACCCTTCACGCTGAATACGCATTCAACGAGTTTTCATAAGCGCCTCTTCTTTATTCTTTGAATAATGCAAGCCTGCATGGCTGCAGGCTTCGTGCTGCGCCCTCCCTGCGCAGCACGTGGATCACAGCTGCCGCGCGGTGGTTGCGACTTCCAGCAGTCCACGACGGCCGAGGCTGTCAATCAATGAGCGCAGGCCGAACTCCCACTGCGGTGCCAGATCGCTGGTGGTCACCCGATTGGACAGGGAACCCAGTTGCGCGCTGCTGATGGTCACCACATCGCCCCGCTTGTGGGTGAAACCGCTGCCGGGCTGATCACGGTCCTGCTTGGGGGCAAACAGCGTACCGAGGAACAGCACCAGGCCGTCGGGATACTGGTGGTTTTCGTTCAGGGTCTGCTTTACCAAATCCTCCGGGTCGCGGCTGATCTGGCGCATGGAACTGCGCCCAGAGAGAATGAAACCGTCCTCCCCTTCTACCTTCAGGTCGACTTCAGCGTTGCGTACATCGTCCAGGCTGAAGGTTTCGTCGAACAAGCGCAGCAGAGGCCCCAGCGCGGTGGAAGCATTGTTGTCTTTGGCCTTCGACAGGAGCAACGCGCTACGGCCTTCGAAGTCTCGCAGATTGACGTCGTTGCCGAGCATGGCGCCTTTGATGCTGCCCTCACTCGACACCGCCAACACCACTTCGGGTTCTGGGTTGTTCCAGCTCGAGCCGGGGTGGATGCCGATCTCAGCGCCGTGACCGACCGCCGACAGCGGCTGGGCCTTGGTGAACACTTCAGCATCTGGGCCAATCCCCACTTCAAGGTACTGTGACCACAGGCCCTGCTCCGTCAAGACCTTGCGCAGCGCCTCGGCCTGGGCAGAACCTGGTACGACCTGCGACAGATCAGCGCCGATGCGGCTGACCAGGTTGGCCCGCACCGCATCAGCCTTGGCCGGGTCGCCTTTGGCTTGTTCTTCCACAACACGCTCCAGCAGGCTGGTCGCGAATGTCACGCCTGCAGCCTTGACCGCTTGCAGGTCTATGGGGGCCAGCAGCCACGGCTGGCGGGGGTCACGGCGAACCGAATCACTGTTGGCCAGCAACGGCTCCAGTTCGGCCAATGGTTCAGCCAGCGGTATACCCCGTAGGTAGGCCACCGGGTCGGCCTCCTCCAACAGGGCTGAGACGGTCGCTACATAGCGGCTGATGTCGTATACGGCGCCGGCCTTGACCAGCACCACCGCAGGCCCCTGCTCCGGTAGCCAGACACGCCCCACCCAGCTGCCAGTTTCAAATACGCTGGCGCTGTGGCGCAATGGTCGTGGCGCGCCGTCATTCAATCGTTCGGTCATCTGTTTACCCTTACTGTATCCGTCGAAAAGAGGCGTAGGCTTGCGTCCGTCAACTCAAGGCTGCGGTGCTGGGCTTACCGTCGACCAAGCGCTCGATACCCAGTGGGTTGGCGTTCTGCAGAGCAGCCGGCAGCAAAGCATCCGGCAGGTTCTGGTAGCACACCGGGCGCAGGAATCGGTCAATGGCCAAGCTGCCGACGGAGGTGCCACGGCTATCGGAGGTTGCCGGGTAAGGACCTCCATGGACCATGGCATCGCAAACCTCTACGCCGGTGGGGTAGCCGTTGAGCAGGACGCGACCCGCTTTGACCTCAAGCTTGGCAAGGAGGTGGCCGTAGGTGACCAGGTCTTCACTGTCTGCCTGCAACGTGGCCGTCAACTGGCCCTGCAGCGCTTCGATCGCTCGCACTAGCTCCTGCTCGTCAGCGGCTTGGACAACCACGGTGCAAGGGCCGAATACCTCTTCCTGCAGCAGTTCGTCATGCTCCAACAGCAGGCTGACATCCGCCTCGAAGAGGTGTGGTTGCGCCTGATTACCGTGTTGCGCTGAGCCGCTGAGCCGGCTGATCCGCGGATGAGCCAGCAATGCCTGGATGCCCTTGCCATAGCTGTTCAACGTGCCTGGATTAAGCATCGTTTGCGCAACCTGTTCAGCCATGAGCCCGGCCAAGTCGTTGATGAACGCGCTGAACGCCGGCGAGCGGATACCCAGAACCAGGCCCGGGTTGGTGCAAAACTGCCCACAACCCTGCACAACGGACGCAGTCAACTCCTTGGCAATGGATGAGCCGCGATTGGCCAGTGCCTGAGGCAGCACCAGCACAGGGTTGATGCTCGACATTTCTGCGAACACCGGGATCGGCTGCGGCCGTGCGGCAGCCATGTCACACAGCGCGCGCCCCCCCCTGAGTGAACCGGTAAAGCCCACCGCCTGGATGCCCGGATGCTTGACCAGCGCCTCTCCGACGCCACTGCCGAAAATCATGCTGAACACACCTGCTGGCATGCCCGTGCGTTCGGCTGCCCGGACCAGCGCTTGCGCGACCCGTTCAGCAGTGCCCATATGGCCGCTGTGCGCTTTGAACACCACTGGGCAGCCCGCAGCCAAAGCGGCGGCGGTGTCCCCGCCGGCGGTGGAGAAGGCCAAGGGGAAATTGCTGGCGCCGAACACCGCCACCGGCCCCACGCCAATGCGGTATTGACGCAGATCCGGCCGCGGTAGCGGGGTACGTCCTGGCAACGCCTGGTCGATGCGAGCACCGTAGAAATCGCCACGACGCAACACCTGGGCAAACAGGCGCATCTGGCCACTGGTGCGACCGCGCTCCCCCTGAATCCGGGCGGCGGGCAATGCGGTTTCCTGGGAAACCAGCGTAATGAAGTCCTCACCCAGCGCGTCGAGCTCATCGGCAATGGCGTCGAGGAACTCGGCACGGCGGCTTGCCGCCAGGTTTCGGTACGTTGCAAAAGCGGACACAGCACCCGCTACCGCGGCGTTTACTTCATCCACAGTGGCTTGGCGAAACCCGCCGGGTAAGCGCTCGCCGGTCCCCGCGTCAATGCTGAACAACAGGCTGTCACCCTGGCCACTGCGCTGGCCTGCAATAAAATTGTATCCACTGACATTCATAGGTTTATGGCCTCAAAATTGGTATGCAGGGCGATCAGGTCACGGCTCCGATCTGCCAGGGCACGAACTCGTTTTGCCCATAGCCGTGCTGTTCGCTTTTGCTGCGCTCGCCTGATGCGATGCGCAACATGTGGTCGAAGATGTAGGCGCCGCGTTCTTCGATGGTGGTGGAACCATCGGCAATGCCGCCGCAATTGACGTCCATGTCTTCTTCCTGATGCTCGAAGACACGATTGTTGGTCGCCAGCTTGATCGAGGGCGCCGGCGCGCAGCCGTACGCCGAGCCCCGGCCGGTGGTAAAGGCAATCAAGTTCGCCCCCCCTGCCACCTGGCCGGTGGCGGAAACCGGGTCATAGCCTGGTGTATCCATGAAAACCAGCCCGTGCGCCTGCACTGCTTGTGCGTATTCGTAGACGTCGACCAGGTTGGTGGAGCCGGCTTTAGCGACTGCGCCCAAAGACTTTTCCAGGATGGTGGTCAAGCCACCGGCTTTGTTACCGGCCGAGGGGTTATTGTTCAGCTCGGCGTTCATCCGCTGGCAGTACGCCTCCCACCAATGGATACGCGCGACCAGCTTCTCGCCGACCTCGCGGCTGACTGCGCGCCGTGTCAGCAGATGCTCTGCCCCGTATATTTCGGGGGTTTCGGAAAGAATTGCGGTACCACCTGCGACCACCAGACGGTCGACCGCATTACCCAGCGCGGGGTTGGCAGTAATGCCTGAATAACCATCGGAACCACCACACTGCAGGCCAACCACCAAGTGGCGGACGCTGACCGGCTCACGCTGAACCTGGTTCGCTTTGTTCAATAATGATTTGACCTGCTCGATACCGGCAGCAATGGTCTTCGAAGTCCCCCCTATCCCCTGGATGGTGAAGGTACGCAACTGCGCACTGGCCTCAAGGCCATGGGTTTCGAGCAGTGTTTCGATCTGATTGGTTTCACAGCCCAGGCCGATAATCAGCACGGCGGCAAAATTAGGATGTATGGCATAACCGGCCAAGGTGCGGCGCAGCAGCCCCAGTGACTCGCCGCCAGGGTCGACCGCACAGCCGGAACCATGTGTCAGGGCCACTACACCGTCAATGTTTGGATGATCGGCCAAAGCCTCGGGGTGGATATCGCGCCGGAAATAGTCGGCCACTGCACGCGCGACAGTTGCAGAGCAGTTCACCGAGGTCAGAATACCGATGTAGTTACGCGTAGCGACCCGGCCATCCTCTCGCACAATGCCTTGAAACGTCGCCTCAGTGGCTGGCTGGCTGCGCAGATCGACACCAAAGGCATAGTCGCGGTCAAACTCGCCCATCTGCACGTTGTGCACATGCACATGATCACCCGCGTTGATAGCCTGCGAGGCAAAACCGATAATTTGCCCATAACGGCGCAGCGGCTGGCCATGCTCTACCCGCTCGGTGGCAACCTTGTGGCCTGACGGAATTGGCTGCCCTACGGTGATGCCTTCGGCTTCCAGATACTGGCCCTGCGCAAGCGGCTGCCGAGCGATAAGAACATTGTCCAGTGGGTTCAAGCGAATGACCGCAAGATCACCCGTTTTAGCGATGAGTTGCATAAAACCTCTCAGTGCGTCACGGCGAGCTTCTTGTTATGGCGTGGTCCGGATAACCGGACTTTATTCGTACACCTTAAGAACTTTTGCTGAACATTCCCAATGAGATGATTTGATCATTTGATAACGGAGCGTTATCGCATCTGTCTTATGCACAGGAAAATCGATCACCCCACTTAACATGTTCGCCCCGTCGCCGGGCCCCTTCTATAAGGATGTCGACGAACAGGCGAGCAGAAGCGCTCAGCGTTTCATCCTTACGCGTCACTACGCCATACTCAAGTGGCGACAGTGTTAGCGAACAGGGCAACTCTTTAAGAAGCCCACTTGTAAGTTGAGCGGCAATCATTGAGCGCGGCAGCATGGCAATCATCGGCGCAGACTGCAGCAATTGCAGAAACACTGACATCGAGACAGTTTCGACACTGTCCGGGGGTGTAGGGATGCCGACGACTTTGAAAGCTTGCTCCAAGCGGTCGCGGATCGGCGTGCCAACGGGGTACAGCACCCACGGCCAATCACCCAAGGCCGCAGGGTCAATACTCACCTGCGTATTGAGCGGGTGTGAATGGTTGACCACAAGGCTGAAGGGTTCGGGCTCTAAAGGCTGGAAATCGAATAACGCGTGGAAGCGCTCATCAGTGAAGCGGCCAATCATGATGTCGAGTTTTTTTTGCTCCAGCAGGGCCAGCAGGTGATCGCTTGATTGCTCGATGACCTCAATCGACAGCAACGGGTAGCGAGCCTTGATAGCAGCGATTGCTTGCGGCAACACCTGCGCAGTTGACGCGAAGATTCCACCCACACGCAAACAGCCATGACCGCCATTGCGCAGGCGGTTGACCTGATCGACAAACTGTTGCGATTCAGCCAAAGCATTTTGAGCGAACCGAATAACATGATCGCCGAGTTCGGTTGGGGACATGCTCCGCGGCAGCCGCTCGAACAGTGCAAAGCCGAACTGCTGCTCCACGTCGCGCAGCATCTTGCTCAAGGCAGGCTGCGTGAGGCTCATACGTGTTGCCGCAGCATGCATATTGCGCGTGCGTGCAAGCGTGTCGATCAGCATTAAATGCTTATATCGAATACCGTTGCAAAAACTGGAATGGGTCATATCCGGTGGCATCAACAACTACTCCCAATTCGGTAACGTGTATAAATGCCACCTGCAAGTCGTACACCGAGCTCGACCCGACGGTTTCCCACGTCATTCCGAAAAAAGAGAGGGCGCCCTAAGCAATACCTATTGCGCTGGCAGGCGCGCCCCGGTGAGGAAAACGCGAAACACAGTCTGATTATTGCAAGTCAGCCATTATCATCCCGCGCTCGAAGGTGTTTTGCAGCGCGTATATTCCAGTTGATAAAGTGTCGTGGCGAGTTGCGTTTCAGGCACGTCCAGCAAATTGCCAACGGCAGCGACCAATTGTTCTCTGGCATGGCCTACATAATCGGCGGCACAGCCTTCGATGATGATGATCCAGGATGGGATTTCAGTACCCTCCGACCGGGCCTTTTTCTCTGCGGTCTCAACCTTGCTCACGGCTTCATCGGCGGTGCACAGATGAACCCCCGTGATCCCTTGAGCATCCGTCAGCGGAGGCAACAGCCGATCACGCAACGCTTGCAGGACGTCTTCGTGGCGTTCGGCGCTTACATTGAAGCGGAGGGTAACCAGGTAAGCGCCATTTCCCACCCCGGCGGTGTAGTGCACGTCACAGATCGATCGTGCGACATTGCGGTAAGACTGCACGACTTTCTGCGTCCAGGGTGTCGGCGCATTCAGGCGCGCCAGATAATCTGCCCCCCCTAACACGTCAACGGTATCGGCCTCGTACAGGTTGAAATAGACAGGCCCAGCATCGAGTGCGATGTATCGCCGCCCGCGCTGAAAGCCGGGGATCGCCGCGCGCTCTGGCATGTGCTCCCGGTTATGCCACTCGTAGAACTCATCGCGCGCCTCGGGCAAAAGATCATGCCAAATTGCAACTACACCTGTTCCTGCAAAGCTCATATCGTTGTCTCCGGGATCAATCAACGTTAGGGTAGCGACCGTCAACCCAGGCTGCGCCCATCTCCGAAACATAGGGAACGACTGTCTGGGACTGCTCACCCAGGCCCGTTCCACCGACGCGCATGACATCCCCGGCCTTGAGAAACACGTGGGGTTTCTGGCCCAGACCTACGCCGGGCGGCGTGCCGGTGATGATCACGTCACCCGGCAGCAGTGGCATGAAACGGCTGAGGTAGGACACGATGTGAGCCACGCTGAAAATCATCGTCCGCGTGTTACCGTTCTGATAACGCTTGCCGTTCACTTCCAACCAGAGGTCGAGGTTCTGCGGGTCGGCGATTTCATCGCGAGTCACCAGCCAGGGGCCAAGCGGCGCAAAGGAAAAGCTGCTCTTACCCTTGGTCCATTGCCCTTCGTACTCCAGCTGATAGGCGCGTTCAGAGACATCGTTCGCCAGGCAGTAACCGGCGATATGATCCAGCGCTTTGCTTTCTTCAACGTGCCAGGCGGGTGAACCGATGACGATCGCCAGTTCGACTTCCCAGTCGAGCTTCTTCGCATCACCAGGCAGGATCACAGGGTCGTTTGCCCCGCTGATCGACCCCGTGTGCTTGTTGAACACAACGGGCTGGCTCGGAATCGGCGTGTTGGTTTCGGCTGCATGGTCTGAGTAATTGAGGCCGATACAGATCAGGTTCGGCACGCTACCCACGCACGGGCCCAGACGTGTACCGGCCGGTACCAGTGGCAGGCGCTCCGTGTCGATGCCACGTAGTTTTTCGAGACTGGAAGGCGACAGCGCGGCGGCGTCGATATCATCCACGATGCCAGAAAGATCCCTGACCTGTCCTTGAGCATCCAAAATCCCAGGCAGTTCTTGTCCTGGCAAACCGAAACGAACCAAGCGCATACGTTACTCCTCAAGCGTTGAAAAAAAGACAGACAGGGATCCTGCCTCGCCGAACTGGATGTCCAGCGGCTGGTGGGTGGGAACTTCGAGTAGCCCTGCATAGGACCCGGTGATCACGACCTGACCCGCTTGCAGGTCGATGCCATGTGCAGAGAGAAAATTTGCTAACCAGACGATCGGCGAGACAGGGTCTTGATCCGGGTGGGTGCCGGCAATGCTCACAGGCTCTACCCCCGGATGGCTCAGCGTCACATCAAGGTGAGTGGGCAAATTGTTCGAGCTCAGCGACATTGCGCGTGGCCCCAGCACTAGCCCATGGTTGAACAACCCGTCAGCCAGCAACTGCTCGAACGGAACCTTCTGCGGATCGGTGTACCGCGAGTCGATGACTTCGAGTGCAAGGTGTATCTGACTGATCGAGCGCGTGATGTCGTCGGCCGTGTAGGGAGCCGCGCGGGCAGGAAGACCGGCACCCAGCACGCAAGCGAGCTCGGGTTCGATTCGCACCTTGGAAGCTGCGAAGCCCAGAGGGTACTGGTCGCAACTCACGATGCTATCGGTATAGATGGGCGCGACTATCCACTTGCCAGGTTTGGGCAGTGCGCATTTCCAGCCACCCACTTTTTTCCCGGCCAACACACCCACATGCTGTTGTATCTCAAAGCCTTGCTCCAGGCTCAACGACGCCTCATGAAAGGGCAATGCATCCAAGCGATCACCGGTTTGGCGAGCGTTCGCCAGGGATGCGGCGGCTTGCAGCAGGATTGACTCAGGCACATCAGCTGATTGGCTGCTCAGTTCCATGAGATTCACCCGTGCACACTGGGTTGCCGAGGCCAAACCGTACCTAGCTTGTTCGCAGCATCCTCGAGCAAGGCATGCAATTCGTCGTAGCGGTCTGGATGCATGCGCAATACCGGGCCGGCGATGCTCATGGTCCCGACTACAAGGCCAGAAGGAATCATCTTTACCGGAACCGCGATCGCCCACACGCCGGCCTCGGCCTCTTCTACAACAAGCCCATAACCCCGTGATCGTGTCGCCGCCAAGTCGGCAAGCAAACGTTCGACGGTATTGATGGCCTTGGGGCCCTTCCCTACACCCTGGTCTTTACCCAGACCGTCGCGGATAGCAATTTCGACCGCTTGCTCGTCTGGCATCGATGCAAGCCAGGCTTTGCCGTTTGCAGTGGTGTACAGATTGATTGGCTGATCCATGGCTGGCGAGTACATCAAACCAGGTGCAGCGCCTTGGGCGGAGGCCAGCCAGGACAAACCGCCTTCGCAGACGACAGTCAGGCGTACCAGCTCATGCGATAACGACGCTACATGTTCAATTATCGGCTGAACAAGCTCCGGCAACCCGATGCCGTTCAGGTAACGCTGCCCCAACAGTGCCAACTTGAGTGTCAGGCGGTATTGGGAGGTCGCCTCGTCCTGCTCGGCCCATCCTTGTTCCACCAACTGCGCAAGCACACGGTGTGCCGGCCCCTTTTCCATCCCCAGTTCACCTGCGATATCTGACATTCGCATCCAGCGGGCCTCACGAGCCAGCAGCTCGATAGCCTCAAGGCAGCGATCAACTGCACCTTTAACGACTCTCATGGAATTCTTCTCAGCTGGTTATGAGCAGCGCCAACAAAATTGTCACGCTGTTCTATTTGGAACACGGTTACAATAGTAAGCATCGTGTGATCGTCAAGTCAACGCATCACGGTTAACCGGTGGCAACCCCGTCGCGACTTCCCCCCTGCCCGGCGTACTGAAAGTGCGGGGGGGCTCACCCGGCCATTGCGCCTGGCCGTGCACAGCGAATCGGCCCCGAGTACCCAAATCGGCGCGGATCGATGCCAAGCACGCAGGTGCCACCAGCACCCTTGACAAAGGCAAATTCCGGGAACAACATTACAAATGGAACGGAGTTACAATAACAAAATCACGGTACCGGAGACACTTCATGAGCCATGGCATCCCGAGCGATCCACACTCCAAGCGTCAGTCAAAGAAGGCCGCTGCTAGCGGCTGGATCGGCTCGGCGTTGGAGTACTACGACTTTTTCATCTATGCCACTGCCGCAGCCTTGCTGTTCCCGCAGCTGTTTTTTCCAACGGACAATCCCACCGTCGGAATCATCGTTTCACTGGCCAGCTTCGGTGTTGGCTACATCGCCCGGCCTGTAGGCGCAGTGGTGCTGGGGCACCTGGGTGACCGCCATGGCCGCAAAACCGTACTGGTCTACTGCATGTTCCTGATGGGCTTCTCGACCATGTGCATCGGCTTGCTCCCGACCTACGACCAGATCGGCGTGTGGGCGCCGGCAATACTGATTACCTTGCGTCTGATCCAAGGGTTCGCAGTGGCCGGCGAGGTGTCCTGCGCAAGCTCCATGACCATGGAGCATGCACCTGACGGGCGCCGTGGTTACTTCGCCAGTTTTACGCTGCAAGGCGTGCAAGCCGGGCAACTGCTGGCGGCGGCGGTGTTCTTGCCGCTGGCCCAATTCATGCCTGCGGATGACTTTGCGTCATGGGGCTGGCGAATTCCCTTCTTGCTGAGCGCTGTGGTGCTTGTCGTCGGATGGATCATCCGCCGTGAAGTACATGAGGCCCCGGTCTTCGCTGAGGCGCGAGCACAGGACAAGCCCACTAAGTTGCCAGTAATCGAAGTGCTCACCGAGAGCTGGAAGGATGTGTTGCGCGTCATCTGCATGGCACTCTCTGCAGTACTTGCAATCCTTGCCTCCGTTTTCGGCGCCACCTATGCAGTTCAGCCGGCTTACGGTATTGGCTTCCCTTCCGGCCTGTTCATGTGGATTCCTGTGCTGGGCAATTTGTGCGCCGTAATCCTTATCCCCTTCGTCGGCAAACTCTCTGACAGAATTGGCCGTCGCCCCCCTGTGATCGTGGGCGTGCTCTGCGGCGGTCTATTGTCGTTCGGTTACCTCTATGCGATCAGTATTCACAATCTCTGGCTGTCTCTGATTCTCTCCCTTCTCATGTGGGGCGTGGCGTACCAAGGCTTCAATGGTGTTTTCCCTAGCATGTTCCCAGAGTTGTTCCGCACCCGCGTGCGCGTCACCGGTATGGCCATCGGGCAAAACATCGGCGTGGCATGCACTGCGTTTCTACCCGCCCTGTTCGTATCGGTTGCCCCGCCTGGCACCGAAAACATTCCTCTGAAAATTGGGGGTCTGACTTTTGGTATCTGTGCAATTTGCGCAATTGCAGCATTCTATACACGCGAAACCTTCCGTATTCGTCTGAGCGAACTTGGCGACCCCAACGCTGTGCCGATGTCCAAGCAGGAGTACGAACTGCTTCAGGAAAAATCCAATCCCAAAGCGAGCAGTAACGCCTCCAATCCGGCGCTTAACAATCAACTGCAGTGATGCACGCCTGATAGCCAGGCCCATCATGCTCGACGTGCTGCGCAGTTGCTCTGCGCAGTACGTTGAGTTCCACGGCGACGAACGTGTGCGCCGCCAGCACGGCATCACCTGGCCGCGAGCTGGCAATTGGCGCGCACTCGCCAACCACAGTAGGTTCACATGCATCCACTCATCACCGGCAATACACGCGTCTATGGATTGATTGGCGACCCGCTCAAGAGCGCCAAATCCCCGATGCTGCTGAACAGGCTATTCGCCGAAGCACAGACTGATGCCGTCTGCATTCCATTGGAGGTCGGTACGCAGGGCCTCGCCGAGTTCGTCAAAGGCGCGCGCGCTGTACGCAACCTCGCGGGGCTACTGGTCACCATGCCGCACAAGCAAGCCATGCTTGAGGTGGTGGACAGCCTTCACCCTACCGCGCGCCAGGTAGGCGCAATCAATGTGGTTCGCTGCGACCGGGACGGTCGCTGGGAGGGCGCTGTATTCGACGGGCTCGGCTGCGTACTGGGCATGCAGCGTCAAGGGGTTTCTCTGCTTGGGAAATCTGTGCTGCTGGTCGGAGCAGGTGGCTCGGGACGGGCCATCGCTTTTGCCGTGGCCGCTGCAGGCGCCCGCTCACTGGTTATTTCAGATCTGGACCCGCATCGCGCCGCTGCCCTGGCGCAAAAAGCTGGCAACCAGGGTTCGTGCAAGGTCCAAGCAGGTCCAGCTGACCCAGCAGGTCATGACATCGTTATCAATGCGACCCCGCTCGGCATGAACCACGATGATCCGATGCCAATAGACGCAGCGCGGTTGACCCCCGCCACGGTATTGGTCGACATCATCACTCGGGCCGAGCCAACCGCGCTGTTACTGGCGGCACAGGCACGCGGATGCAAAACCCTCGATGGCCAACCCATGCATTTGGGTCAGGCCTTGCTGGCACTTGGGTTCCTCGGTTTCAAAGACATCGAGCGTCGTTACTCGACGGGGCTTTAGGCCCCTCCTCCCTCCCCTGGCAGCCAGCCCGAGCGTTCTTCATCACGCCAACCTGAACCCTCCACGATGCGCATGCTTTGGGCATGCTCACATGGATGGTGCTGGCCGCCATGCTTTCCGCACACTGGCCGCTCAGCAAAACGTAACTCGCTTCCGTTCGTAATTGTGTCGTGCTAGTCTGCTGAAAACCCCAGCAGTGTCGCTTGCGTGCTGTTCGTATGTGATCCGCAACCTCGGTAGCGTCGACAAGTTTGTCAAACTCACTTAGTAATAAAGGGTGGATATTTGAAAGTCGTTCTCCTGGAAGTCAGTCATTGGCACACCCCACTCTATCTCGATGCACTGGAACGCTTGCCTGATGTAACGGTAACAGCGGTGTCCGATGCAACGGGGTCGCGGGGGCCTGCTCTCGCCCAACGTTTCGGGGCACAACTTTACGATCACTGGGAAACCCTGCTGGAACATGAGGAAGCTGATTTCGCGTTCGCCTTCGGCCCACACGATGAGCTTTATGCCATGGGTGAGGCACTGATCGAACGAAAAGTCCCCTTCGCGATGGAAAAGCCCTGCGGACTAACCCCGCACGAAGTGCTGGACCTTCACAAACGCACCGATGCCAATAACCTGTTCGTCGCGGTGCCGTTGATATGGAGGCACAGCGAGTTACTCAACCGCCTGCAGCACGAAGCCAGGCAGCGTGAAGCCAAGTGGAGAACGCTGGCGTTTCGATTCAACGCTGGGCCGCCTGGGCGCTACCTGACCAACAGTTGCTCCTGGATGCTCGAGCCGAAACGCTCGGGTGGCGGATGCACGATCAATCTCGCCCCTCATTTCGTCGATCTAGTTCAGGAAATTACCGGCGAGGCGATTCGAAGCGTATCGGCAGTGATGTACCGCGACCCGCTGCTGACCGCCGTAGAGATCGGCTCGTTGATGACACTGGTGACCGAGAGTGGCTGCATCTGCACTATCGAAACGGGGTACAATTATCCCGCCAATACGCCCGAACAAAGGGAGTATTCATTTTCAATGTCAACGGATCAGTTCTACGCGCGCTCAAGCGCAGAAGGCATGCGCCTGGTCGATGCCAGCGGGCAGGCAAGTGACCTGCACATGAGCTTGAACTCTGACGTGTATTACGACAACTTCGTAACCGACATCCTGGCGCCTGATCGTGATGTCGCTTATGCAGGCGCCGGGCTAGCAAACATGCACAGCGTCATGCGTATCATCGAGGCGGCCTATGAGTCAGATCGCCTGGGTGGGGTCCCCATCAAGGTCTAACACCCTGACGCGAAACAAAGGATTAGAAAATTGTCACACATAGGCCGCTACTTCAATACGTTGGAACTGCTCCTCTCCCATCCAGGCGGCCTCGCCCTGTCTGACATCAGTGAACAGACTCAAGTGGCCATGGCCACGGCTCACCGTATATTGAGCGCACTGCGGGAAAGAGGCTACGTTTACCAGGACGAGCAGGACCACTACTGCCTGACGCTGAAAATTCCCAGCATGGGCGTGAACTACATCACTGAAACCGGCTTTGCCAGAATAATGCAACCGTTGCTCGACGAACTCGCCAGCGAAACTGGCGAGCATGTTCGCTTGGCGGAAGTTGCGGAGGACCATCTGACCTGGGTACTGCAGGCCACGAAAAATACGAGGGGTCTTCAATATCGCCGCGCCCTGGACGAAAAAATCATCCCCCACACCACGGCCGCAGGCAAAGCATGGCTCTCCACCATGCGCGATGAGCGCGCCATGCGTATTCTCGCGACTTGGGATATCGAGAACAGCCGAGAGTACGCTGGGCCCAATGCTCGGGTTTCGATACGGGACATTTTCGATGACATCGCCCTGATCCGCAAAGAGGGGCACGCGGTAGTCAGAGAAGAAGGAGAAGTGGGTGTATGCGTTGTGGCAGTACCCGTATTTGATCCAGCGCGCTCAAGCAACTCAGCGCCGGTGGCAACCCTCAGCATCGCCGGCCCTATCGCCCGCATGCGAGAAGAAACCCTGAATGCTCATATCCAACATTTGAAACGGTCGGCCATCAAGGTTGGCGAGTGCTGGTCGCTGTGGACTTCAGTCAGCAGTGAATGCTCGCCACCTGCGCGCTAACGCTCCAACCTGCACCTGGGCCCATTGCGGGCCTCAGGGCTACCGTGATGACGAGCGATCGAAACGCAATTACGGGATATTCCACCCCTTCTCTCGCAAATCCTGCACACCTTTGTTCAGTTCGTACAGCGCGTTTTCTTCGCGGATGATTTCGAGCACGCAGTTTTCAATTCCGCAGGTCGCCTTAACAGCTTCACCCAGTCCGACGAAGTCGACGACCCCGGTGCCAACTGGATCATGGCCCCAAACATCCGTGCCGGTGTCGGACACATGCACAAAGTCGATCGCGCTGTGATAGGCCAGCAGACTGGCAACCGGATCTTCACCTATATAAGCAGCGTTGGCGATGTCATAAACGACCCTGACGACATCATCATTGATAGTCCCAACAACCTCTGCCAGCTCCCGCATCGTAGGCGTGAAGCAATACGGGGTGTTTTCCAGCAGCAGGCGAACACCCGCCTGTTTTGCAAGGGGTGTCAAAACCGCCAGGCTCTCGTACATCCAGTCATAGGTTTTCTCAAGCGGTGGAGAGATCATCGGGCGCCGGGTGCCTGGCGATATCACCACTTCTTGAGTATCCCAAGCGACAGCCAAGTCAATCACCGCCTTGATGTGTTCGATGCTCTTCTGACGCATATTGGCAGCGGGACTGGCCAAGTTCAGGTCATAGCCGCCGGCATTGAGCGACCTGATCTTCGCGTCGTACTGGCGCAGGCGCACGCTTGCAGCAGAGCGCTCTGCGTTCGACATTTCCACCGGCCAGCAATGTGGTGAGCTTACGGGCACTTCGAACACACGGTGCCCATGTTCGGACAACTGCGCAATTGCATCGATTGCCGTGGATGACCACAGATAAGAAAACGTGCTGATGATCATATCGAAACATCCTTTCAGTTGAGGATTCACCGAAGTGAAACGGGCCATTCATATTGTGAATTTTGTAGGTTGACCACTATAGCCGCACGAATCCGCGGGCTTGGATGTACTGGATGGCGGCAGCCACTGCGCTGCTGAGGGCACCTGGATGATGAAAAAACGATAATGGAATCGAGTTACGTTGTCAATTTGATTGCAAAGCCGCACCCAGTTTTGTAGGTTAGGGCTTCCACCTACAATAAAATCTGTGTGCGAGGGCTGTTAAATGAGAGCTTTGGTCAGTGGCGGTAGTAGCGGCATCGGTGCTTCTACGTGTGTGAGAATCGCGGAGGCTTCGCTTGCCCGGGGCTCGCAGCCGAAAATTGCCGTGTGCGGGCATACCCCAAACGCAACCCAGGATGAGGTCGTTCGAAAGATAGAGTCGATGGGGGGCATCGCGATCTCGCTGTGTGGTGACCTTGGCGATCCTGCAGTACCTGACCAACTCGTAGCAGCTGCAATCGCGGAGTTCGGTGGGCTTGATACGCTTGTGGCGAATGCCGGCGTCGCCAGCCCCGGCGCGATCTGTGATTTGTCCCTCAAGGATTGGGACGACATGTTCGCCGTCAACCTTCGCGGTGCCTGGTTGCTTGCCAAAGCCAGCTACCCCTATTTGCGCGAGAGTCGTGGCTCGGCGTGCTTCACCTCGTCGATGTCTGGCCAGCTTCCGCATGCCGGTTCGGGCGCTTACAGCCCCACCAAGGCAGCCTTGACAATGCTCGCCCAAACCCTCGCGCTGGAGTGGGCGCCTGACGGAATCCGAGTCAATGTCGTGTCCCCAGGCATGACGCATACACCGATGTCTGAAAAAATGTACGCCGACCCGCAGATTAAAAAAGCACGTGAAGTGATCATTCCACTGGCGAGAATCGGTGAGCCAATGGATATCGCAAATGTGATCGAGTTTCTGGTAAGCCCTCTTGCCGGATATGTTACCGGACAGGATATTTGTGTGGACGGCGGCTTCTCCAAATCAATCCTCAGTCACATTCCGGGCCGACCAAGCTCCAAATGATTGGGAGTACGCGTTCCTGCGGAGCTCGAAGCTACCTCTGACACCAGGGTAGCTTCTCGACTGAGCGTAACGGGGCCCATGTCCACTCGCTCAGCGCAGTTGGGCAGGATGAACTTCACACTTTCACGCAAAAGCCTCACGACGGCGTAATGGGCGTGCAGGATACCGGGCATATCCTTACGCACGGTATGAATGCCAGACTCCAGTTGTTCGATGGCGCGGGCACAATAATTCAGCGCCTTTACTCGCTCTTCCGTTTGCATGATCTTCCCCTTTATAAACCTGCCTGCGTGCTAGGCCCCAGCTTGGGCGACTGTTGCAATAGCCCTCGTGGCAACTGGAAACCTTTATGAGGTGAAATACCTCGGCCAAGCTTATCGAATAAAAGTAATATCGCTCCGGCTTGAGACTGATTAACCAGCCTCGCCGCTAAGCACGGTGATAGCGCAAAGCAACTGATCGGCAATTTCAAGCATAATAAATAAGACCTGAAATTTTTGCTCAGCGATAATCACAGTACAAAAGCTGCAACCGTTTTCAACAGAACCATGGTGCGCCACAATACTTATTGCCCATCGACCGCGCCTACCTGCAAATTGAATGGTCCCAACCCTTATAATCATCATAGTCAATCACGACAACTTCTTTTTCAGGCTTCAGACAAAAGCGCCTGGAAAAACCAGAAACCGAGCTGTATGGATCTGAATAGCGAGCATTTATAAATACTTCGTAGACGGTCCCAGCGCTTAGCGCTTCTGCATCTTTTTCGCTGATCGCATCATTAGGGAGAACCCCATAACTCAGGCACTCCGAACTAAGCGCCGGCCTCCCCAGAGTCGGCGGAAAATAGAATGACCAAACGAGCACAGAGGGAGACTCGGAAATATCATAAACCTCTACTGCATGTAGAATTGGGGCCTCGCCGCCCCGCTCGCTTGGAGCGAAACATACTCCTCCAGCGCTACCCCATACAGAAGCGTTATTAACACGCACGTCACCTAGACATGACATCAAAAAAATGGACGAACAAATAACCGAACCACGGCAAATGAATCGCCAATCGCGGATCATTAATAAATTCACCAAGAACATCCTCGTACAACCATAGCGAGTCGGAATAATTACCCATATTGATTGAACCTGGAGCCTTCAAAAACTTCAGCACAAAATAGTCCGCCAGCACATCCCCTTGCGCCTCCATATTATAGTCGCTTAGCCTCCGCCCCTCAGCCAACTCATACCTATAAGGCAGGCCAAAGCGGATTAACCCTCGCCATAGTACTGGATACCCAAGTTGATGCTGCCATACATGTGTCATTTCGTGGATAAACCACCGCTTAAGCCTAGTCCTTTCGACCGAAAAGTCTTCTTTGAAGTCCGCAGGATGAAAATATATATGACCATTAGGCGCGATGGCCATTTGCTTGGGATGAAATGCAAAATATTTTTTATTATAGACCCTTACAGACCCATAATTTATTGAGTCCTTGAATAGAAGTCTGGCGAGACCAACTTCACCTTCGGTCAATGGTCTATAGCCTTTCTCGACAGTGACATGCTTCTCAGATTGCCCAAATCCTTCTTTAGATGTATGGACACCGTTCAAATCCACCGAAAGCAAAACCTCTCCTGTATGTCCATCGCCGCAACATGGACTTAGATCGTCTACGAATATCTCAATTTTTTCAAAACCGATAGGTTCTGAGCTCTTAATTCTCTCCGTGCATCCTGCCTCATCGGTACAGCCGGAAACGATACGCCCATCCGCCAGTGTAATTATGTATTTACTACCGGCAGGCAGCATTTCACCCTCAGAGGTCAGCCTGATTTTTTCATCAAACAGCCTACACTGACACATCCAGCCCAAACCTTGCCGATCAAGTATCTCGCACCCGCTAATAGCTCCATTAAAATCTGCACCTACAATAGATTGGCCACTACTGGTTTGGAAGGGCAGCTTGTCAAACTCAGTTCCAAACGACTGCTTAAATTTATTAATCACATCGAAATATGTAGCGCAGTGACTACCACGTTGTTCACTCATCTAGTATCCCCTCTGATCAACGAGAGCCTTTGGTTCTCACATGGAAACGTCATGCGCCTGTGCCATCTTCGGTATCTGCTGCAACAACCCACGAGGTAACCGAAAACCTTTGAACGGTTCCTGAGTAATGGGGTTGAATGCTTTTTCAGCGTTGAGCCTGTAGCGCATCACGCCATCGCCGGCCCTGAAGCTCAGGTCCACGCTGGCCGCCGTGCGTCCATTGAGCGAGCCACGGCTGAGCAAGCGGAACATCGACCAGGGGCCACGGTATTCAAGGCTGCTGCTGTTGCCGTTCTGCCTCAGCAAGGTCAGGTTGCTGCGCACCTGCTGCCCCAGGGTGTTAGGCCAGACGATACCGGTGATTTGGCTCGGGCCATGGGTGTAGGCAATCAGTTGGCCGTCGAGGTCCAGCAAACTTGTACGCTGATTAGCACTCAGGCCCAACGGCTCGATGCTGAACTGCACGCTCAGGTTGCCGCGCTGATCGAAGAAGGTCTCACGGATACGGTCTGCCCGTTCCAGCTGTTCGATCACATCGCTACGGATCAGTGATTGCCCCTGATGGCCGGCTTGCAGGCTTTCGAGGTTTTCCTGCAGGAAGACCTTCAGGTATTGATCATGGAATTGCTGAAGCCGCCCCTTCGGGCCAAAGAACGCCTCGAAGTCGTCCAAGGAGGCATCGGGCGCCCGCACCACGAAGGGGTAGCGCCCGGCCAGGCGCTGCTGGAAGAAGCTATAGACCTCAGCGTCCCAGCGCCGCTCCAACTCAAGCAGGGCTTCGACATTCAGCACTTGCGCCGTTTGATCGGCGACCTTCCGGACCTGATGGTTGATGGGTTCCGGCAAGCCAGTAGCCACCCGCTGCAGGGTGCCTATCGGGTCCTGCCCCTTCATCGAGAATCGCTGATGCACGGCCTGCAGCGCGGCCTTGCCTCTGTCAGGGCTATCCTGCACCGACTTGGCATAGTCGTGCACGGCCGTGATCGCACCGAGGGTCTCATCGTAATAGCTGGGTTTCTCACCGGCTGCTTGCAGCATGGCACCCAGCCCAGCAAAGGCCCGTTGAATAGCCAATGCCTGTTGCTGCTCGGGTTTGCTACTTGCGGGCCGCAACGCCCCGGCTTGCGCAAGAGACTCTGCGCCCACGGCCGATGAAAGCGACGTATTGTCCTTCACAGCATCCAATAGCCGATGCAGGGGCGCCGCAGGCCCGGTCAATTGCTGCAGGATCGCGACCCCATGATCCAGATCACGGAAGTCAGCCACCGCGAAGGCATTCAAGGCGCGCCGCCAGCTGTCAATGAAATCGGCGCTGTACAAGTTACGCAGCCGTTCGCCTAGCGCCTCCCGGTCGGCATCCGAGTAATCAAGCTGACCGCGCTCACCCAGCGCCCACTGGTCGATCATCGCCATTTCCGCAAACCGCTGACTACGGGGTTCGAAGTACTCTTTGAAGCCTTTGGCGGTGAGCATGGGTGCTATCAGTACCCCCTCACCCTGCCCGGCGCGAGACGACAGCTGATACACCACATCGAACGCTGGCCCCACCTGATGACGCAGATCCAAGCCAACATGCAGCTGTTCCCCAGCCTGCTGTTTCAGGCCCGCATAGACTCGCTCTGGCAGGGGAATCTGGCGCAGCGTCTGCTGCACCTCGGCAATGCGCTGGCTGTACTGCGGCAGATCGGTATCGGCATAGGCCAAGGCATAGTTGAGGTGCCGCATCAGGTCGCGTTGCAGTTGCCCCTGGCCGGGATACTTCTGTTGCCACTGATGGGCGAACCAGTCCTCGACCCATTCGGGCCGGCGATTCTGGCGGTCCTCCAGCATTCGATAAACACGAAGAGCAGCCATTTGCTGTTCACTGCCAGGTGGTGCAGCGTCCATTGCATCGATCACGCCACTTGCCAGGGCGGGCAAGAAACGCTTGGAAAGCAAAGCCAGGTAGGCCTCATCGACGCGGGGGCCGATGGCGCGCCCCTGGTACAAACCAAGGTCGGAAATACCCGGCCATGCATCACGGTAGTTGCCAAACACCGACACGGCATCGCGAATCTGGTCCAGGGGCTCCAACAGGTTGCGCCCGGAGGGGTCCAGACGCTGGTCCACTTGGTGATGGCTGTACTCACTGCTCTTGGCAAGCACGTTGGCGGCCTTGGCGCCATTGATGTCAAAGTAGCGCTGCCAACTGGCGATGGCGACGCAGAAGGCAAGCCCGCCTACTGCAGAACCCACCCACAGCAACCGCCGTTTGCTGCGTGCCACTTTGATGTTGTCTCCGGCAAGCCCGGCTTCCTGGTAGATGACACGCCGGAAGGCATGCTGAATGAAATAGACCAGCGCCGGCCCCTGCGACTTGCCCTCACGCAGCGGAAACTCGGTTTTGTAGGGCTGCGCCGCCTCACGCACGAACGCGTTGAGCATGTCGCCCTGCTGCACGACCGAGGACCAGTAAACACCGCGCACCAGAGCCGGGGTGGTGAAGCGGTCACTCGCGAGGGCTTCTTTCAAGAAGCCAAGCAGTATCGGACGCAACCCGATCAGCTGCCCATGCAGTGTGAACAGACGCGAGCGCTGTGCTGCACCGTTCAGGACGTCCAGCCGTTCGACCACCTGTTCGAACAGATCGTTGATCAACCGACGGTAGTGTTCACCATATTCCTCCAGCCAATCGTCGAACGTGCCGGCAGCCTCCAACTTGAAGGTGAAGCCCAGCATTTTTTCCCGTGTGGCGGCAGGCAGCGCGGCGTATAGCTGGTCAAAACCGTCCAGCAGGTCGAATTTGGTCAGCACCACATACACTGGCAGGCGCGATCCCAACTGATTGCTTACCTCATACAACCGCGCGCGCAAGACATGCGCCAGCGCAACACGGTGCTCAGGTGCCCCCTGCAGCAAAGCAGGCAGGTCGACAACCAGCAAGAGGCCGTTGAGGGCTCTTTGGCTTCGGTTACGCACCAGCCAGCCCAACAGGTGTTCCCACAACCTGGCCGAGGTTGCAGGGGGTGGGTTCGATGTTTTCGATGCTTCGGACAAGCCCGCCAACGCCCCCTGACGAATGAAGGCGCCCGGAGGGTCGATGATCACGGCGTCGTCACTGACCCACCAGCCTATCGGGTGTGCCAATGCTTGCGCCTGTCGGCCCCGAGCTTGTGCTTTGTCGATACGGGTCAGGGAAAAGCTTTGTTCAGTACGGTCGATAAAACTGGTCTTGCCGGCCTGTTCGTCACCCACCACCAGATACCAGGGCAGCCGATACAACGCACGTCGGCCACCGGCGTTGTCCAGATAACGCGCCAGCCCTTGGTCTAATGCCTTTTCTTGTGCCTGAACGAAGGGCAATACATCATCCAGCTCAGCGGCCACCGCCTGCTGCCGCTGCGCCTGCAGGCGGCGCGAACGCCCGTGCAAGACCACCAGCCAGCAGAGCAGCGGCACCAACACAAGTGTCAGGCTAGCCAGCGCGCGATGCGCCACGCTCGCCAGCGGCTGCTGCTCGCGCCATGTCCATTGCGGGCCGAGCCACCAGATCGCAGCCAGTAGCAAGACGGCGCCCAGCCCAAGCAGCAGCGGCATGGCCAGGCCGACACCCGTCAGCAGGGGCAGGCCCCAACGTTTAAGATGCTTCCACACTCGACTCATCGTGACTCCCGTTTCTTGTTGCAATCAGCCCGCGAGGGATGGTGGATGCATACTGCTGAAGGCGTTGAAACACCTCAGGTTCCCAGGCGCTGGCGGAGGTTTCCTGCATCGTTCGAGCAACGCCTGCGCACAAATCCTGGGCCAGCCAGGACACACCCCGGGCAGACAACAGATCAGCCGCGATCACGGTGGTATGGCAGCGCTCACGCAAACTACGGAAGTCCGCCTGCATGCCCTGCAGCCTGAGCAATACCGCTTCAACGCCGCTGGTTTCCAGCTGGCAGGCCAGTTCCTCTCGAAGCGTTGCGAATTCCTGCGAAACTGCGCCCGAATCGGACTGCCCTTGTGCCCCCCGGAGCCACGCCAGACATTGGTCGTCGACAAATACCCTGCCGTCGCTGAAGCACAGCTGCTGCAGCGCAGGTATGCGCTGTACGAACCGCGCGCTCGCTGCGCGGATAGCCTCAGCCACCTCGCCCATCGCCAGGCGCGTGGCAGCGCTCGCTGCGAGAAAACTGCCACGTATCCAGTAGGGACTGGCCGTCACGCTCTTTTCGATCCGCTGGAGGATGGCCACGTCAACTGCAGTGCCGGCGATGGCATCTTCATAGTCCCCGGCGATCTCCTGCGGCACCGCCATCAGCTCAGTGCGATGGCCGTGCCTGGTTTCAGGCGCCGTCTGGATGTGGGCCCACAAGCCGAAACGACGCAACTGGTAGCCAGCAGGATCGTAGGGGTCCTGCTGGTTGATCAGCTCAGCCATGGTGAGCATGGCTCTTCGTGATTCACGCTCGTTGGCGAACGACACACGGGGCATTGGCGTGGCGATGACCTCGACCAACGACGCAGACTTGCTGCCTTTTGCAGGGGGCTTTTCCGTGGGGGGCTCAGTGAGCCCGTTAGCAAGCTCCATGTGCTTGCGTAGTAACCGATCCAGCTCGCTCAGGGCCGCTTCTTCGAGCTGCGCTGCATCGCGCTGCTGTTGCAGCCTTTGCAGTGCGCCCTGAGCCGCCGCCGCGTGCGCGGGGCTGAAGGTGAAGCGATCCAGGCGCGGTAATGCCTCGGCCAAGCGGATCAGTGTCAGGGCAACCAGCTTACGCTTACCGAGAAACCCTTTAGGGCCCGGTTTAGGATGTGCACTTTCCCAATAGGCTTCGACCATGCCGGCCAACAAGGCCAGGGTAAAACCCCAGCGTTCCCAGCATCGGCTACGTAGCCAAGCGACACTCAGGTGCGCGACGATGCGATAGTGCTTGCACGCTTGGCCCAAGTACTGGCGGGACGCTTCTTCGATGAATGCCCAATCGATGGAGGGCTCCTGCAGCCCACCCAGCTTGACCATCTCCTGGTCAATGGCCTGGTAGGTTTCGTCCTCCACGTCGAACAGGCCGGCAGGGTTCTGTGCGTCGATGGGGGCAAGCAGCCGGGCAATGTCCTGTGCGGTGACCTCTGCTACCAGCGACATGCGTTGCGCGCCTCATCGATGAGTGGGTCCAGCCCATGGGCATCGAAAAGCAGCCCGTCAACGGCTGGGTTATCGCTCTGGACCTGAATGCGATGGGCCTTTATCAGCTTTTTGATCTGCTCGATGCCCGGCAAGCCTCTGCCAGCGTCAAGCACCTGGCCGTTTTCCGTCACTTGCCAGAGGGTAGGGACAGTTGAACCCCGCTCACCCTGCAACTGCACGTTCACCCGGCTGGCCTCGATGGGTTGTGCGGTAACCAGTTGCAACCTGGAAATATTTTGCACGCAGCTGATGACCAGGTAGGTATGCGGAGCGACCGAAGCAATTGCCGGCGCCGAGATCATCAGCCCATCATCTTCAGCCTTGAGGCGAAACGTCAGGTCCTCTGGGGGCCGTCCCACCTCATTGGTCAACACACGACGCAACGTGGGCGAGTCTTGCTCCGGCGCGGACCATTGCACAGGCACAAGATGAGCAGGCGTTCCGGCCGATCTATCGAAACAGGCCAAGCGCTCCAAATTGGAAACGATGCGCCGACAATCCTGATCGGAATACACGGACATCGATAGAAAGCTGAGCACCAGTGCAAGACTTACTATGTAAGAATTTTTACCAGCCATCGCAAGTAACTCCCTTTCAACAGCACACACTCCTTGATCACCAACGAATCCAAATAACCATCAGGCACTTCTGAATCCGGAAATCGACAACAGCCTAGCTGATAAAATTCCTGTGCGACAAACAAATATTTTTTAACACTTTTGCACTCGACCAAACATGCAAACCGAGCGCATGTTTTTTTTGGGCGCCCCATACAGCCCGCCAGCTTGTTTAAAACACCGTTGTTTTTTTGTTTATACCGCAGACCAACATCAGGGAAATTTCCTACAAAACATACTGACGCACACCACATAACTTTTACGCACGCCCACAATTAACAAGGGAGATATTCGGCGATGGCAAAAGCCACAGGGTCAGTTGCACCTAAAGAACGCATCAACATCAAATATGTACCCGCCACTGGCGATGAACAGGCCGAAGTAGAGCTGCCGCATAAGATGCTGGTGCTTGGTGATTTCGGGTTGAAAGATGCCCGCGCCTTGGAGGACCGCTCGGTCATGCGCATCGATAAACACTCCTTCAACAATGTGTTGAACGATGCCGATGTCAACCTGGTGATGTCCGTGCCCTCCGTGCTCAGCACGGCCCCCGACGCAGAGCTCGCGGTCAGCCTGCGGTTCAAGTCCATCAACGATTTCGGGCCCGACAGCATCGCGCGACAGGTACCGGAGCTGAACAAGCTGCTGGAGCTTCGCGAAGCGTTGGTCGCCCTGAAAGGCCCCCTGGGCAACGTGCCCACGTTCCGCAAGCAACTGCAGCACCTGCTGAATGACGAGCAAGCGCGCAAACAGCTGGCCCAGGAACTGGACTTGGTGCTTGAAGCGCCGAAAGAAGACTGAGACAACGGAGCGTCCCTATGCCAAAGCAAAACAACACGACTGTCGCGGTTGAAACAACGACCGAAACGCTGAGCAACGCTACCCTGCTCGACCAGATCATGGCGGAAACCAAATTGGTTCCCAGCCAAGAGGGTTATCAAGTCGCTCGCCAAGGCGTGTCTGCCTTTATTACCGAAATCCTTAAAAGTCATGACCCAGATCAACTCATCAACAAACACCGGGTCGATCAGATGATTGCGGAGCTGGATCGAGTACTCAGCAAGCAGATGGATGCCATCCTGCATGAACCCGAGTTCCAGCAACTTGAATCCGCCTGGCGAAGCCTCAAGCTTTTAGTCGACCGAACAGACTTTCGCGAGAACATCAAGCTTGAAGTTTTGCACGTCAGCAAAGGTGATCTGCTCGACGACTTCGAGAACTCAGCCGACATCACCTGCAGTGGCATCTACAAACATGTCTACACCGCAGGTTATGGCCAGTTTGGCGGTGAACCGATTGCCGCGATGGTCGGCAACTACAACTTCGGCCCCTCCTCTCCAGATATCAAACTGCTGAGTTACATGGCCTCGGTGGGCGCCATGGCACACGCCCCTTTTCTCGCAGCGCCGTCTCCTGAGTTCTTCAATCTCAGCAGCTTCGAAGAGCTGCCAAACCTCAAGGAGGTCAAGGACATTTTCGCCGGCCCACGGCATGCCAAGTGGCGTGCCTTCCGTGAAAGCGAGGATGCCCGGCATGTTGGGCTGACCGGCCCACGCTTCATGCTCCGCTCGGCCTACCATCCGCAGGAAAATCCGGTCCAGAGCTATCACTACCGCGAGGACATCGACGGACAGCACGACAATTACCTGTGGGGCAACTCCGCCTTTCTGCTGGCCAGTTGCATCAACGACAGCTTCGCCCGCTACCGCTGGTGCCCGAACATCATCGGCCCACAATCGGGTGGCGCAGTCGAGGACCTGCCGGTGCACCTGTATGAGGCCTTAGGCCAGCTTCAGGCCAAGATCCCTACCGAAGTGTTGATTTCCGACCGCAAGGAATTCGAGCTGGCCGAAGAAGGCTTCATCGCCCTGACCATGCGCAAGAACAGCGACAACGCCGCGTTCTTCTCAGCCAACTCGGTACAAAAACCAAAGAACTTCCCCAAGACCCCGGAAGGCCTGCAAGCGCAGACCAACTACAAGCTCGGCACCCAGCTGCCCTACCTGTTCATCGTCAACCGGCTGGCTCACTACATCAAGGTGCTGCAACGCGAACAGATCGGCAGCTGGAAAGAGCGCAAGGACCTTGAGTCCGAGCTGAACAAATGGATCAAGCAATACGTCGCCGACCAGGAAAACCCGTCTGCCGATGTGCGCAGCCGTCGCCCGTTGCGCGCTGCAAAGGTCGAAGTTTCGGACGTTGCCGGTGAACCGGGTTGGTACCAGGTTTCTCTCGCCGTACGACCGCACTTCAAGTACATGGGAGCGAACTTCGAAATCTCCCTGGTTGGCCGGCTTGATACCCAATGAGTGGATTTTTCGATGACTTGGTGACGAACCCGTTCGCAGGCCGGGCGCTGTCCAGGCAAGAAAACGCTACCCAGAAGTTCGCCGCCATCAAGCGCCACCTCGAAACGTTGCTCAACGCTCGCCAGGGTTGCTCACAAAGCAGCCCTGAGCTGGGCCTGCATGACTTCAACCGGCACGACGCAAGCAGCGGCGACCTCCTGAAGCAAGTGAGCGCAGACATCCGCCGCACCATTGAGCGCTTCGAGCCGCGCGTGCACGTGCGAACGCTCAAGGCAGTACCCGATTGTCATGCCCCCTTGGAACTGCATTTCCGGCTGGACTGCCACGTGCAGGTCAACAACCACACCGAGCAGCTGCAACTGGAGCTGCTGGTCAACGGCCATAACCGCCACACCCGCGTGAGGTGACCCATGTCACTCAAGGATCGATTCAGCGAAGAGTTGCGTTATCTCCATGAACTGGGGAAAGATTTCGCTCAGGACAACCCACAACTTGCCCGGCTGCTCGGCAAGGGTGGTAGCGACCCGGATGTCGAACGCCTGATGGAAGCCTTTGCCTTCCTGACCGCCAAGCTCCGGTTGAAGCTGGAGGACGAGCTGCCGGAGCTGACGCACCCGATGCTGCAGTTGCTTTGGCCCAACTACCTGCGGCCTCTGCCGAGCGCCACGATCATCCAGTTCACCCCACGCAAGCAAGCGCTCAGCCAGTCGCAGCGTATTCCCAAGGGCTCGCGGTTGTTCTCCAAACCCGTGGATGGCGTGCACTGCGAGTTTCGGACCTGTACGGCGGTGGACATCCATCCGTTCGAGATCGACGCGGTCAGTGCTACGCAGACACTTGACAGTTCGGTGCTTCGGCTCGACCTGCGAACCTTGGTCGATCGGCCGTTGAACACCTTGGGCTGCGCCAGTCTCGATTTTCATTTGAGCGGTGATACGCAAACAGCCCGCACCCTCTATCTGTGGATTGCTCACTACCTCAAACATGTCGCGGTGACAGTCGACGGCGAGGTCCGCCGGCTGCCGGCCAGCAGCATCGTCCTACCAGGGTTCAGCCCGGATGAAGCCTTGCTGCCCTACCCACCGAACGTGTTCGACGGCTACCGGATTTTGCAGGAGTACTTCATCTTTCCCGAGCGTTTCCACTTTTTCAGCGTTGCCGGCCTGGAGAAGGTCTGGCCAGAGCAGGCGACTCAGGAGGTCTGCCTTGAATTTCACTTCACCCGGCAGTTGCCTGATTCGCTACGGGTCGGCAGGGCAGACTTCAGCCTGTTCTGCACCCCCGCGGTAAACCTGTTCAGCCACAGCGCCGAGCCCATCGACCTGTCCCAACGGTTCGCCCAGGCTGAGCTTACGCCCCGAGGTGAGGAGCGCCACGCGTATGAAATATTCAGCGTCGATCGGGTCATCAGCACCCGCACGACAACAGACGGCAGCGCCGGCGAACACCTGCGAACCTTCCGAACCTTCGAGTCGTTCGCCCATGAAATCGAGCACGTGCAGGGGCGCACAGCGCTGTATTACCGCTACATCATGGAACCGTCCCTGCGGGACGATAGCGTCACCCACCGTATCGCATTCGTACGCGCAGACGCCAACGCCTACATCGGCGAGCTGGAAACAGCCTCCATCGACCTGACCTGCACCAACCGAGATCTGCCGCGGACGTTGGCGGTCGACGACATCAATGTGATTTCCGAGATCACGCCTCCCCTGGCCACCTACACCAACCTCTGTGCTCCAAGCCGCCCCTGTCGGCCGGTGCTGGACGGCCAGTTGCAATGGGCCCTGATCTCCAACATGTCGCTGAACTACCTGTCGCTGCTCTCGGCCGAGCCGTTGAAAGCGGTCATCAATGCCTACGACTTCGCCGCCCTGCATGACATCCAGCAAACCCGTACCACCCGCAAACGCCTGGACGGCATCCACGATGTGCACACAGCCCCCCTGGACTGGCTGATCAAGGGCCAGCCCATTCGCGGCCTGCGTACACGGCTGAAACTGGACCAAAGCGCATTCCTCTGCGAAGGCGACCTGTATCTGTTCGGTTGCGTGCTCGCGCACTTCTTCGCCCTGTACGCCAGCATCAATTCCTTCCACCAACTGGAAGTGATCAACACCACCAACAACGAGCACTACACATGGCCAATCCAGACCGGCAAGCAACCGCTGATCTAGCCGACAAACTGCTCGCCGAGGCGCACCAGTACAACTTCTTCCAGTTGCTGGAGCGCCTGCACGGTTTGCACGGGGACAACCTGGAACCACGCTGGCCCGACCCGGCCACGCGGCGGCGCGTGCGGCTTGCGAGCGACCCGCGGCTGACCTTTCCGGTGGCCGACGTGTACAAGGCCGAACGCATGCCAGACGCAGGAGACCGCTATCGCGTGTGCACCACCTTCATGGGATTGCACGGCACTGACTCGCCCTTGCCAACCTATTACTTGGAAGAAGTGTCGTACGAGCATGCCCACGGCATCGGTGTGCGGCCGGCCTTCTTCGACTTTTTCAATCACTACCTGCTGAGCCTGTTGCACCGCATCTGGCGCAAGTACCGCTATTACATCCGCTTCCAGCCGGGTGCTACCGATGGCTTCTCGCAGTACATCTTTGCCCTGCTCGGGTTGAACGACAAACAGCTGCGCGGCCACACCGCCCTGCCCTGGAGCCGGCTGCTCAGCTTCGCTGGGGTCATTGCCAGCCGCAGCCGTGCACCGGGTACCGTTGCCGGCATCATTGCCCACTGTTTCGACTTGCAGCAGGTGCAGATCCGCGAATTCGAAACGCGCTCGGTCCTCACTGAGGCCAAGCAGCTGGTACGCCTTGGCCGCAGCAACGGCGAGCTTGGCAACTCCTTCATGGTCGGCAGCCGCACGCGAACCCGCAGCAGCAAGTTCACCATCGTGATCAGCGAGCTGGACCAGGAACAGTTGCGTGACTTTTTGCCCAGCGGCCTCAATTTCAATCGCTTGCGTGCACTGATCGATTTCCTGTTGCGCGACGGGCTGGCCTATGACTTGGAGCTGCGGATAAAGCGCAACGCGCTGTCATCCTTCTGCCTGCACCGTAGCCAAGGCGCCTACCTGGGCTGGACCAGCTTTGTCGATGACCGCCACGGCCAGATCAGCCCTGTGGTGCGGTTCCGGGGGCGCTCATGAGCACATTGACCTTGAGCATCACCAACCTTGATCAGCTGCACCACAACGTCACCGCCCGCCATCAGTTCGACTGCGCGGGCGGCACCATCGGCAGCGCCGGCTGCACCTGGTTTATCAATGATCGTGAGCAGACCGTTGCACCGGTCCACTGCGAGATTCGCTGGATCGAGGGCAGCTTCTGCGTCATCGACCGCTGTCAGCGTACCTACCTGAATGACAGCCGCGAGAACTTGGGGCCACTCGCCCCCAGGCGTCTGGTTGAGGGTGACCAACTGGGGGTTGGTGCCTATCGCCTGCACGTTCAGTTTTCACAGGCCGATTCACATTCCCTGGAGGAGTTGTTCAGTTCTAAACAGAACCTCCTTGACCGCTGGTTGCTAGAGGCCCCAGGCACCGCCTGGCAAACCGATTCAGGCGCCGCGCAGGTTGCCGCCGATATCTGCTCGGCCTTCGCGCCAGGTATCGGCAACGATCCCTTGACGGCGCTGGATACAGCGACCAGCTCAGCCAACGAGCCCCCGCTGGACCATTTCATTGCAGGAGATCGCCCATGATGCGTCATTCACTCGTGGCCGGCCTGCTGGTTGCGCTGCTCGGATTTTCGGGGTGCACCTCCCTGAGCAAAATCGGCCAAGTGGTGATGGACCCCTCGGTACCCGTCGGCCCACCCAATGAACACCCCACTCAAGTCGCGTTCAGCATCAATGCCAGCCCAACACTCAATGGCAATCCGCACAGCCTTGAAGTGGTATCCGAGTTGGAGCCTTTGATCGAGCCCAGCCCGTATGCCGTTAGCCTGAGCGCCGGTGACCCTTACGTGCTGACCGAAAAAGTCGGGGCCTTGCATGAGTACCTGCAGGAACACTTCCCCGCCCTGTCGCCCGTCGACATGCCACTGGACGATGGCGACGATCCAGCGCGCTCCCCCCTGGAAGAAAGTACCCCCGGCAGCTACGAGGATCCGACCGTAGCCCTGACCTTGCCTCGCACCACCACCGTGGCTGCCGAGCCCATCGCTACGCCCATGGCCATCAAAATCCTGCAACTTCGCGACGACTCGCTCATCCGCAACAGCGTGTACGAACTGCTGGACAAGGACCCTGCCAAGGCGCTGCGAAGCACCTACATACGCGATGACGATTATTTGCTGCGCCCTGGCCAGTTCAAGTTCATCCCCTTTACGCCCATCGAGCCGGAGACACGCTTCGTTGCGGTGATCGCCGACTACCGGAACCAGGAAAACGCCACCTGGAGCCAGGTACTGCGCATTGCGCCCCGTGGCCACCAGATCATCTTGTCGGTATTGCTCAACGACACGCAGGTCCTGCTCAAGGAGGAGGACTGATGGTACCTGCAGCCCTGCATTTCTCGCTTACTCACGCTGACATGGAGCGCTCATGAGTTCACGTAACCCCGTCCTGTGGCCTGAGGGCCTGTTCGTCAAACCGCAGCATTTCCAACAGGCTTGCCGTGCCGCCGAAGCGGCGTTGCATCAACGTCTTGGTAGCCTGAACGCCGCCTTCTACGGCTTCAGCGAGCTGCAGTTGAACGATGAATACCTGAGCCTGGGCAAGGTCGCCATCACCCGTGCACGAGGCATCATGCCGGACGGCACAGTGTTCGATATCCCCGCAGACCTGCCACCACCCCCACCGCTGGAAATCGAGGACGACGGCGCCAACGACAGCGAGATCTACCTGTGCCTGCCGCTGCGTACCGAAGGTGGCCGGGAGGTGAGCTGGCCCGACAATGCCGCCAACTTCCGTTACCGTGCCCACGCAGAGGAAATCAAGGACACCCACAGCGCCGACGGAGACTTGGTGCAAGTCGACCTGGCGGTGCCGAATCTACAGCTCAAACGCAAGGCTGAAGACAGCAGCGCTTATACACGGTTGGCTTTGGCCCGCATTCTGGAACGCCGCCCCGATGGCAGCCTGCAGCTGGATGAGGGGTTCTACCCCACCAGCGTTTCGGTGCGTGCGGTGCCAGCGCTGCAGCGTTTCCTTGAAGAAATCACCAACTCCCTTCGCGAACGTGCGCGCAGCCTGGCCGCCCGCATTGGCGCCTCAGGGCAGTCCGGTATCGCCGATATTCGCGACTTCAACCTGCTGCAGGCCATGAACCGCTGGTGGCCGTGCTTCCAGCATCTGGCTCGGCAAGGGCAGACCCACCCCGAGCAGCTCTACCTGTGCATGAGCCAGGCCTGCGGTGAGTTCGTGACCTTTACCGACGAGAGCCGGCTGCCGCAGGAATATCCCGCCTATCACCATACCGCGCTACGCACCTCCTTCAAGCCGCTGGAAGAGACGCTACGCCGGGCACTGAGCACAGTCTTGCAACCACGCGCCGTTTCGCTGCCATTGGAGACGCTGGAGTACGGCGTTTTGACAGCCGCGCTGGAGGACCGCCGACTGATCGATGGGGCCACGTTCATCCTTGCAGTGCGCGCCGATCTGCCACCCCAGGCGTTGCGCCAGATGTTCATCCAGAAAGCCAAGATCACTTCACTCGAAGCACTGGAGGAGTTGGTGCAGTTGCAACTGCCCGGCATTCCCTTGAACACCTTGCCGGTGGCGCCTCGCGACCTGCCCTTCCATGCAGGCTTCAGCTACTTCGAACTGGATCGACGTGCCCCTGCGTGGACGTGCATGAAAACAGCCAATGGCTTCGGGATTCATATTGCAGGGGACTTCCCTGGGCTAGAGCTGCAGTTCTGGGCGATTAGGAGTGAATGAAATGAAAAATGACACTCACAACAGTCAGGATCACGATAAAAAGTTCTTCGGGGCGATAGAGAATGCTGATAGCGGGGTGAATACATCGCCTGCCGATGCCAAATCAGAAGCACAGGCCCAGCCTGCTTCTGAAGGCTACCCCGCCGACCCGGAATTTCAACTGCGCGGTGGTTACGTAAACCTGATGCTGGACGCCGCCGCCCCCTTGTTTGGCCTGGTGATACGCCTGCGCACCTTGGATGCGTTGCCCAACATCCAGGAGGTGCACCAGCAGGTAAGCAACACGATCGTCAATATTCGCGAGGAGCTACGCCAGCACGGCTACGAGCCCGCTCAGTTGCTGGCGTACTCCTACGGCCTTTGCCTGTTCATCGATGAAGCGGTCATGGAAAGGCCCTGGGGTAAAAACAGTTGCTGGAGCCAGAAACCGCTGCTGAGCATCTTCCATGACGAAACCTGGGGTGGGGAGAAATTCTTCACCGTGCTGTCGCGCTTGATGCAGGAACCCAAGCGCTACCAGGACGTGTTGGAGTTCATGTACTTCGTGCTGTGCCTTGGCCTGAAGGGCAAATACGCCATCGCGCCGAAAGGCGAAGAGTCACTGAACGGGCTTATTCACCAGCTCCACGGGATCATCCGGGAACTGCGCGGCCCCGTGCCGGAATCGGTCTGCGACCCCTACACCAACGTGGCCCCGCGCAACTTCCGCATGAACCGGCAATGGCCGTGGTGGAGCCCGTTAGTGATTTCCGCGATCGCCATGGCGGTGGCCTACGGCATCTACAGCTACCGGCTGCACTTGATAACCACCGAAGTGCTGGAGTCGCTCAACAGCATTTTGCAGCAGTAAACAGCCGACAACCGACGCAACTGAATTCAACGGATTGACGAGGCGATTTGCTTCGTTGACAAGCCCATCACTCTCGATGGCCACGCCGCCTTTGGCACGCGTGTTTTTATCCACATAGATGCAGGAGTCATTGTTATGCCAACACCCGCTTACATTTCTATCGAAGGTATAAGCCAAGGAAACATCACTAAGGATGCCTTTACTGCCGACTCGGTGGGCAACGTTTATGTTGAAGGTCACGAGAATCAAATTCTGGTACAGGAAGTCAGTCACCGCATCACCGTGCCCACCGACCCTCAAAGCGGTCAACCGGCAGGACAGCGTGTTCATGGTCCACTGGTGTTTACATGCGCTCTCAACAAAGCCGTACCGCTACTTTACAGCGCTCTGTCCACTGGTGAGATGCTGCCAAATGTCGAGCTCAGCTGGTATCGCACTTCTATAGAGGGCAAGCAAGAACGCTTCTTCACGACCAAGTTGACCGATGCCGTAATCACCGATATCGACTTGACGATGCCGCACATTCAAAACCAGCAGAACAAAGACTTCACACAGTTCTTCAAAGTTTCAATGTCTTATCGCGGTATTGAATGGGAACACATTACAGCCAGCACTGCGGGTTCGGACGACTGGCGTAAACCAATAGAAACAGAAGTTTAATTTAACACTGCAGCAACCGGGCAGGCTTACTGCCCGGACTGTGACGTGTAGGCCAGCGAAATAGGATTTCAAATGCCTCGCCAATCTGACTTGCGTTACAGCTTCCAGCCTCTAATTGGCAAAGCTGAATTCGAAGTGGTGTCATTCGAGCTTCGAGAAGGGATCAGCATACCCTTCGAGTTGGACCTGAAATTGGTCAGTTTTGAAAACGATATCGACTTCGGCCACCTGCTCGACCAACCCGTGCTCTTCACCCTCTGGGAAGGCGAACGCCCAGTGCGCTACGTGCACGGCCTGGTCAGCCGTTTCAGCCAGGCGGAAAGTGGCTTCTATCGCACCTACTATGACGCACTGATCGAGCCCCAGCTGGCCCGTGCCAACCTGCGTTCGAACTGGCGCATCTTCCAGCAGAAGACCGTGCCGCAGATTCTTGAATTGATGCTCCAGCGCCAGGGCATCAACCAATACCAACTGCGCGCCAGCATGGACCATCAGGTCCGCGAATTCTGCGTCCAGGCCGGTGAGACGGACTTGGCATTCATCGCCCGCCTGGCGGCCGAAGAGGGCTTCGTCTACCGCTTCGCGCACAGTGAAAAGCTGCACAAACTGATCATCACCGATCGGCTGCAGTCCCTGGGCCAGATCAGCCATGGCGCCATCAAAACCGACGATGAAGATGAAGGGTTCTACGATGACGACGAGCCTATAGACCCTAACCGCGTGCTGTACCACACCAACAGCGGTGGTGACCAAACCAAACCCTGCCTGCGCCGCTTGCGCTACAGCGAGCAGGTGCGTACTGCTCGCCAAGTGCAGCGCGACTACACCTTTACCAACCCGGCCTACCGCCAGGAGCACAGAGCCGCCGGGCCCTTCCTGGAGCATCAGTCCAGAGAGTACGAATACTTCGATTACCCAGGCCGCTATAAACGCGATGCCGTGGGCAAACCTTTCACTGAAAACCGCATCACTGCGCTGCGCCATGATGTCCGTATTGCCGAGGTCCAGGGCGATGACGTGCGCCTGCAACCGGGCCTGAGTTTCACCCTCACCGGTCACCCACGTGACGATCTCAATACGCATTGGCGGGTGAACACCGTTATCCATAGAGGCCACCAGTTCACCAGCCTGCAGGAAGAAGCCGCCGGCGCCGATGCAAGCACGCGCTACGAGCAGACCGCAGTGCTGGTCCCCGGCAGAACCGAGTGGCGCCCTGCCCCATTGGCAAAACCGCGAATCGACGGACCGCACATGGCCACCGTCGTCGGCCCACCGGGCGAAGAAATCTACTGCGATGAATGGGGCCGGGTAAAAGTCAGTTTCCCCTGGGACCGCGAAAGCCAGAACAACGAGTTCAGTTCGTGCTGGCTGCGAGTATCTCAAGGCTGGGCGGGTGGCAGTTGGGGCTCGATGGCCATCCCTCGGATCGGCCAGGACGTGATCGTGCAGTACGTCAACGGAGACCCCGACCAGCCGATGATAACCGGGCGCACCTACTGCGGTGATCAGCTGCCGCCTTATGACCTGCCCGATCACAAGACGCAGATGACCATCAAGAGCCAGACACATAAGGGCGATGGTTTCAATGAGCTGCGTTTCGAGGATGAACTGGGCCGGCAGGAGGTATTCATCCATGCCGAAAAGGACCAGAACAACGTCGTCAAAAACAACGAGACCACTTTCGTTGGCAATGACCGCAGCGAACGCGTGGATCACAACGAAACCATCTCCATTGGTGACCACCGCACTGAAGACGTTGGCAAGAACGAAACAATCAGCATCGGCGCCAACCGCAGCGTGACCATCGGCGCCAACAAGACTGAAACCATCAGTCTCGCCAAGGCGGAAACCATCGGTTTGGCCAAGGCCCTGACCATCGGGGCGGGCTACCAAGTGAGTGTCGGTGCGGGCATGAACACGACAGTTGGGCTCAGTCAGAGCGAACAGGTGGGGATACATAAGAAAGAAACTATAGGGAAGCGCTACAGCATCAGCGCTGAGAATGAATTTAGCATTGAGGTCGGAAAATCCATACTTTTGATGAAAAGCGATGGATCAGTGCTTATCAACGGACACAGCTTCACGTTTGAAGCGACAGGCCCTGCAAAGATCAGCGGACGGATAGTCGACCTAAATATAAAAGAGCCAGCTGAACACCAATCAATCTCTGCGCCATACATCGCAAGATTCACCTTAATCAAAAGCGACGACCAAAAATATGAAGGCTATAAGTACTCGTTATCAGACGACAAAAGAACCTTTCAGACAGGTATAACTAAACAAGACGGAAATACCGAGTGGATACAAACGGAAGCAGCAACACCAATCTATTTGAAAAAGGCAAAAATGCGTGAAGACCAGAAAATAAGTGATCATTGGCGGCCTCGCCTGATGACCATCTCGAACGTACCCAAAACGAAACTTCCCGAACTAAACGTTGACTATTTGGACATTTTTGGCGAGGAGGACTGACCTATGCCTGGCCCAGCTCTCCCATGGTTGATCAGGGGCGGACACACTGCTTGGAAAGCTTATACCGCATACGAATCAGCTCAAACCGCAGCTGACGCTGCAAAACTAGCGGCAGAAATTAGCGCCAGAAGAAAGGAATTCACTAAGTTATTCGAAACAACCATACAACAACTAAAAAAAGAAATAACCACAAACACTCAAACCATGGAACTTATAGGAACATCCGGCAAAAGCACCGTGCACCGAAGAGGCACTGAAGGATCAACATTCAGAGAATTCATCGAGCGCAAAATTCCTTTCCGCCCAGCGATTAGCCTGATCTGTAATGCGGCGCTGACCAGCCCTATCAGAGTCCCAAGAAGGCTTAAGAAAAAAATTCCGGGCGAAGTGATAGAAACGACAATCGAAGTTACCCTCAAACAAACCACCGCATCTTTGGTCGTCGAGGTAATTGATGAAGTACTAGAATGGCAAAGCCCGCTAAAAGCGGAACCCAACTATGACAAAGTAACTAAGGCGCCCTATCTTGGCACTCCCGTAACACGGCCACAGAGGCTCAGCGAAACTTTTCCATTTTGGCCGCGCCCTAGAAACAGCTTAGCTCCCGACCTGGTAATAGTGGAATATCGACAAAAACCATTCGAGTCAAACAATGTATTTGCCGCTGTAGAAATAAAATTCCCTAGAGACTGGGTAAAGGTGAGGCAACTAGAGGAATACGCTCACTTAATGACACCAAAATCTGGCCCGAACCCACGCAAAGCCGGAAAGGAAAAGGTGGCGTTATTGAGAGTACCTGAGGACTGCACATCATCTACGGATGAGGACACCACAAAAAAAGCGTCAACACAAAACAGAGGGAGGAAAAGATGAGTACCACGCGCCCATTGTTTACTGCAGCCGAGCTTGACGAATTCTCCGAGTTGCTTAAGGAGTGGCCGAACAGCGCATTTGGGAACGAAGCATGCGAAATTGGCGTAAGCCCGTTCTTGAGTTTTTACTTTCCCTACTCACCGGAAAAACATCAAGAAACAATGAAATCCATGATTTCCATCCACAAAGCGTTTGAGGCACTGCTTGATTTCCCTTATGTAATTGCCACGCACCCTGTATCCGAAAAACCTTATCCCTATAGCTCGACTCGCATACCTGACATAACAAAGCTGGCCGAAAAATGGAAGATAAACGAGAGCTTTACCTTTAATTTTACAGACGAACCAAATCATGGTTATTCACCGTCCACTGCCGGATATTTTTGGCGAAGCGCCACCTGGGACGGGGTGAGCAATAATGCATATTCCTCCATACTTTTATACTACCGCTGGAGTTGGTGGTTAGAAAATCGCGAACAATGGAGAAACTTGACACTCAAGACGATCGATCTGTTGGAACCCCACCAGGCTTACTGTGGCCTCGCGGTCGCCAACCCATTGGAGTTCGGCGCCCGTTCAGAAGCAGCAACATGGGAGCGATCGTTAGCCGCTCGCTTCTACGGCCTTGATATCGAATTCCCATTTGGGATGCGAGACGAATTAATGGATGGAATAAGGCCACCCACATGGGGTTTTTTCCTATCCGATTATTGGCGAGAAAAGCTAGCGCTGGATCGTGAGGCCGTGCAAAAAGCCTTGAATCATCCAAATATATCGATAAAAGAATTAAGAACAGGCCAGTGGATAGAACTAGGAGAGCGCCCAAGTCTTTATCCGGTGGAGAATGGCCTTCCCGAACTGCCTATCATAATCAACAAGGTAATTAAGCCAATACGTCATAAAAACCTAGGGCTAATTGGTTTCGGACAATGGTCGGGCGACCCTAACGAACGCTTCTCCGACATTGATGCCGAGCGCTGGCTTGGTCGGTTCGATGAAGAGAGTGACTGGCCCTTGCGTAGCGCGCGCTTTAACAGCCCTCGCAATCCACAATACACGCCGCCTCTTACAGCCATGCCCGCCGGTAGCCAATGTCCCGTAGACGGCTGGTGGACTACACCTGCGAAATTAAAATCAAGAAAGTTCTTCGCGAAAGGAGAGATATTCCCAGATGTGAGGACTGAATCAGCAAAGGGGCATATCGTTTGGCTGTGGGACAACAATCAGGGAATAGAACAACCGGGCGGGAGCAGCGATGCTTAGACAATCCGACGTCCGTTATAGCTTCCAAACGCTGGCTGGCAAAGCTGAATTCGAAGTGGTGTCATTCGAGCTTCGAGAAGGGATCAGCATACCCTTCGAGTTGGACCTGAAATTGGTCAGTTTTGAAAACGATATCGACTTCGGCCACCTGCTCGACCAACCCGTGCTCTTCACCACCTGGGAAGGCGAACGCCCGGTGCGCTACGTGCACGGCCTGGTCAGCCGTTTCAGCCAGGCGGAAAGTGGCTTCTATCGCACCTACTATGACGCACTGATCGAGCCCCAGCTGGCCCGTGCCAACCTGCGTTCGAACTGGCGCATCTTCCAGCAGAAGACCGTGCCGCAGATTCTTGAATTGATGCTCCAGCGCCAGGGCATCAACCAATACCAACTGCGCGCCAGCATGGACCATCAGGTCCGCGAATTCTGCGTCCAGGCCGGTGAGACGGACTTGGCGTTCATCGCCCGCCTGGCGGCCGAAGAGGGCTTCGTCTACCGCTTCGCGCACAGTGAAAAGCTGCACAAACTGATCATCACCGATCGGCTGCAGTCCCTGGGCCAGATCAGCCATGGCGCCATCAAAACCGACGATGAAGATGAAGGGTTCTACGATGACGACGAGCCTATAGACCCTAACCGCGTGCTGTACCACACCAACAGCGGTGGTGACCAAACCAAACCCTGCCTGCGCCGCTTGCGCTACAGCGAGCAGGTGCGTACTGCCCGCCAAGTGCAGCGCGACTACACCTTTACCAACCCGGCCTACCGCCAGGAGCACAGAGCCGCCGGGCCCTTCCTGGAGCATCAGTCCAGAGAGTACGAATACTTCGATTACCCAGGCCGCTATAAACGCGATGCCGTGGGCAAACCGTTCACTGAAAACCGCATCACTGCGCTGCGCCATGATGTCCGTATTGCCGAGGTCCAGGGCGATGACGTGCGCCTGCAACCGGGCCTCAGTTTCACCCTGACCGGTCACCCACGTGACGATCTCAATACGCATTGGCGGGTGAACACCGTTATCCATAGAGGCCACCAGTTCACCAGCCTGCAGGAAGAAGCCGCCGGCGCCGATGCAAGCACGCGCTACGAGCAGACCGCAGTGCTGGTCCCCGGCAGAACCGAGTGGCGCCCTGCCCCATTGGCAAAACCGCGAATCGACGGACCGCACATGGCCACCGTCGTCGGCCCACCGGGCGAAGAAATCTACTGCGATGAATGGGGCCGGGTAAAAGTCAGTTTCCCCTGGGACCGCGAAAGCCAGAACAACGAGTTCAGTTCGTGCTGGCTGCGAGTATCTCAAGGCTGGGCGGGTGGCAGTTGGGGCTCGATGGCCATCCCTCGGATCGGCCAGGACGTGATCGTGCAGTACGTCAACGGTGACCCCGACCAGCCGATGATAACCGGGCGCACCTACTGCGGTGATCAGCTGCCGCCTTATGACCTGCCCGATCACAAGACGCGGATGACCATCAAGAGCCAGACACATAAGGGCGATGGTTTCAATGAGCTGCGTTTCGAGGATGAACTGGGCCGGCAGGAGGTATTCATCCATGCCGAAAAGGACCAGAACAACGTCGTCAAAAACAACGAGACCACTTTCGTTGGCAATGACCGCAGCGAACGCGTGGATCACAACGAAACCCTCTCCATTGGTGACCACCGCACTGAAGACGTTGGCAAGAACGAAACAATCAGCATCGGCGCCAACCGCAGCGTGACCATCGGCGCCAACAAGACTGAAACCATCAGTCTCGCCAAGGCGGAAACCATCGGTTTGGCCAAGGCCCTGACCGTCGGGGCGGGCTACCAAGTGAGTGTCGGTGCGGGCATGAACACGACAGTTGGGCTCAGTCAGAGCGAACAGGTGGGGATACATAAGTCGGTGATAGTCGGCAACACGTTCAACATCACCGCCGGTGACGAACTGAGCATCACCGTGGGTAAGTCCACGCTAGTGATGAAGTCCGACGGCACCGTGCTGATCAACGGCAGCAACTTTGACTTCAGTGCCACAGGGCCTGTGCAAATCAACGGCAAGGATGTCGATATCAACTGAAGGGGTAACCCAAGATGAAGTTTCGCAACCTGACGCCCTTTGACGTCATGTGCTTCAGTGCGCTCGCGCCTGACGGCCAGGAACATCCGGTCATCGCAATGAAGGTTGGCTATCGCCTTGAACCGGTTGAAGATCAGGCAGGCCGGTATCGCGCTATCGTCATCGATAAAGACCCGCTACCGCTATGTAAAGCCGACACCTACTACGGCGAACCCGGTATCGGCTCTGTGCTCGAGGAAAGCGACCTAGCGCCCTTCAAACCCCGCTGCGATGTCATCGTAGTCGGCCACTCACATGCGCCTGCAGGTCGTCCGGCACACACTTGGGAGGCTGGGATACGCGTCACATCCACCCGCCCCAACATCGAGCTCTCTGATCCAGCGCCGCCAAAGCGTGCACCGGGTGTTCGCCTCACCGCCGCCGAATTGCAAGAGCATCAGGCCAACATCTTGGACGTGCGGCGACGTAGTAGAGAACAGCGCACGCCGCAGCTGTTATTGGACAAAACACTTCGCTTCACCGGCCCGCGTGAGTTTCGCCATGGGCTACTGGGATGGCATTTGTCAGAACCAGAACTCGCCACCCGCGTTCCACTGCGCTGGGAATGGGCTTTTGGGGGGGCGAGCCAAATCGCCAACCCACAATTTGGGCGCGCACCCGATGCTCCCGAATTTCTCCTCAACGAAGTCTGCTTTAGCAACCCATTAGGCCGGGGATGGCTAGAGCACCACCATGGAAAGCTGCATTACGAGCTGACGGGCGACTTCCTTGAGCGCTTGCCGGCCGCCCAAATAGAACATCTGGACGATCCCATTGAACGCCTCGTTCGCACACGGCACCCGGCGGGCCCGCTGGATGCATCAGCTATGGCCGATGTGGCAAATGGGTATGGCTACACGCCCGCAGGCTTTGGCGTCGTCGGCCGCGCCTGGTCACCACGTCTGGCTCTCGCCGGCACCTATGATCAAACCTGGCAAGACAACCACTGGCCAGGTCTGCCGCAAGACTTCGACTTCGCTTACTGGAACGGTGCCCCCTCCGATCAACAGATCCCTCACCCAGCGCCCAACGCGCGCATCACGCTGTTCAATCTGATCGATCCATCATTGAGCGCTGATGGACGCTGTGACATCCAGTTACCTGGGCACAGACCTTTCGTACTCATGCGTATGACCAACGGTGTGATGCTCCCGCTGCCCATGCTCACCGACACGCTACGCATCGATACCGATGCCATGACGCTGTCAATGACCCACCGCATCAGCCTGCCCGGATCGCTCGATATACGTGTGCTCGAAGCACGGTTTGAGAGCAACCCTGACGCTCCGATCATCCGGCGGGCAAAACGCGGCAATAGGGAGCAGGTGTGACATGGCCGACAACGTAATGGCCCGCCAACAAGGCAAATGGACAGTCGTCAGCATCGCGCCCGATGTTTGCAAAACGCCCATGGGCAGCAGCATTCCACCCGTGCCCTACCCCGTTACCGCAGAGCTCGATACCAGCACCGGGGTTGCCCAGAGCGTACGCGCCAATGGCCATCCGGTTGTGATCTACAAACGTAGCTTTACACCCAATACCATCGGCGACGCAGCCGGCAAGGCGAAAGGTATAAAGAGCGGGACTGTAGAGGGCAAGTGTCACCCATTGGAGCACAGCAGTTCCGTGCGTGCCGAGGGGCGTCATCTGGTTCGTCATGGCGACTTGTTCTGGATGAATGGGAGCTGATGCCATGACGGATCAGCCCGTGCAACTGGACACGCTTCATGTCCAGGTCCAGGAGGTAGCACTACGCAAGCTGCCAGGCGGCCCAGACAGGATGTTCATACAGACTGACGGCACCGGTAAGGTGTTGGTCGACTTTGCAGATGGGGTCAGCGAATGGGGCGAGGCCCTTCAGCTTGACGAAGAACGATATGAAGCACTGCGCAAGGAGGCATTTCAGAGAGAACTTGCTGACCTGCAGGACATACCCACCTACACTGAACTCTACCCTCCCGCAGGCCGCGGTGGCGCTATCACCTCGCCCAATGGCAACACGCTGGGGCGCGTGAACGGTGAAACGCCTGCAATGGGTAAGGCTGCGAACGACGCCAATGCTGAGGTGGACAGCGAGACGCCCGCGGAAGGGGTAACGGGCGAACAGGCGCTGGACGGTATTCAGTTAGGGCTGGATATTGTTGGCTTGATTCCGGTGGTGGGCGAGATCGCCGATGTCGCTAACGCCGGCATCAGCCTATCGCGCGGGGACTATGCGGGTGCCGCATTGTCGCTGCTTTCGGCTATTCCGTTCGTAGGTTACTTGGGTACAGCGGGAAAGGTCGGACGTCACAGCGCGAAGCCAATTCAGGAGGCGTCGACTGAAGTTGCAAAGAAAACCTATGAACGATCGGTTAAAGAAACCACTGAGAGTCAGGCAAAAAACACGGTTGCTGGAATAGATGGTTCTGGAGCTAAAGTACTAGAGAAGGCAAAATCACTCAGGGAGAGGTATCTAGGACGCACGCCAGGAAAGAAATCCAAGACGGGCCGGGAGGTCCAAGAGCGTATGCGCCATGAAGGAAAGCTACAAGATAACCCATATACAGGCAAACCCGAGTTTATGGCATCAGATGGAAAATGGTATGACCTGAGCAAAGCGGATATGGCTCACAAAGAAGATGCTGTCGTATGGTGGAACCGCGTAGGGCGCAAACACGGAGCCAAAAGCCCAAAAGTGAGAGAGTGGATGCTAAAATCTGACAACTACTATCTTGAACACAGATCCATAAATAGAAGTCGAGGCGCAATCACAGGACAGAAACACCAATACGACACCCCCTGAAATACCGGAGTGGATTTTCATATGAAGGTTAACAAAGACCACCTAGATCGCATTAAAGAGCTGGCAACATCGGGAAGAAAAGCATGGCTCGCTGGCAATCTCGAACTCGCAGAGCATGATTTTCTTGCCTCATGGGACGCAATACCAGAACCGAAACTAGAATACGACTTCTCTCAAACAGCCTCATACGGGATCACCATTTTCTACAGATCAACCGGGCAGATTGAAAAAGCTAAATTATGGCTTAATATTGCGCGCAGTTCTTACGGTGCCGGCGAAGCCTCTGAGGAATACATAAGCTTCCTAGAAGGAACAATACTATTTGAAAACAACGAACTGGAGCGCGCATACGAGCTGTTTTATCCACAATACAAAAAATATGGAAAAAGAGCTTTTGAAGGCGAAGATAAAAGATACTTGCATTTTGTAACAGAACGAACAAAGGAGTCTTAAAGTGGAGCTTCCAATGAAGACCTATAACGCCATAAACTCTCTTTCGCAAGAAGGCAATACACTCATGGATGCGGATGAGTTTGACCTCGCAGTTGAGAAGTGGCAAAAAGCAATTGATCTCATTCCAGAACCTAAAACAGACTGGGAAGCCTACATGTGGCTATCCGCCTCTATAGGGGATGCTTTATACCAAAAAAAACTCTATGAGATCGCAAGCGCAAACTTTATCAACGCTCTGAATGCACCTGGAGGGATCGAAAACCCATTCGTACATTTTCGATTGGGGCAGTGCCAAACCAAGCTTGGTAATGAACGACTAGGATTGGATCACTTACTAAAGGCCTACATGCTTGATGGCGAAGATATATTTCTTATGGAAGCCGATGGAATATTTTCACTGGAACTACTGAAAAATCGAGGACTCGTCAATTAAATTTACCACCAAACAAACATCAATCAATTCGACCACCAAGACGTAGCACCAACATAGAGTCCTGACCTTAGGACTTATGCCATAGCCACAAGTAGTGACAAGGCGACGACACGAAAAAACGGGACGATTGTAGCTTGATTGCCAGCGCGGCAGACCGCAGCTTTCGTCGTTTAAGCTATGAAATCGAGAGAGGGAGGCGCACTTTTCAACACGTGTGTTGCCACCGCTCCAAGCACGGCAGAGGGTACTGACCTGGTCGTACGCCAATATTTCAGCGGGCGTAGGACGATTGTAGGTAGGGCGATTTTAGCTTTGAAGCAAAGAATATTTTCTGACATTCAACAGCCCCTGAGTACGCAACCAGCAAGATTTGGTGTTTCATGACCTCCTATCTACCAGCAACTTCAAATGATTGCTTCCAACTCCAATACTGACGCGGACAGCAAGCCCCCGCAGAAGGGGTAAAGGGCGAACAGGCGCTCGACAGTATTCAGTTATGGCTGGATATTTTTGGCTTGACTCCAATGGCCGAGATCGCCGATTTCGCTAACGCCGGCATCAGCCTACCTCTGGGGCTATGCGGGTGCCGCATTGTCACTGATTTCGGCTATTCCTATTGTGGGATATGCACGCACAGCAGCCAAGGTTGGACGATATGGCACCAAAACGGCAAGCGATTCATCAACCATAGTACCAAGACGAGCCAGTGAACATGAGGCGAAACTAACAAACGATAGATCACCAACAAAATAGGTGAAAATCTTTCCGGCAAACCTGCCAATGAAGTGAGTAAGCACCGTAAAAAGCGAGCAGGCAAAGGCGGAAAGGAAATATGGTGATCTGAAGAGGAAAAGTGGTAAGTGCAAATACACTCGCGACCATATTCCCTCTAAAGCAGCTTTGAAAGCACGCGCAGAAACTTGGAGAATGGATCAGTAGACACCGATTGAGGATGCAAAAAGCTGACGGCCGACTTCCATTAATTAAGGCCTCTGTGGCCAATCGGAATGGCTACTCGCCCGCAACTTTAGCGTGGTCGGCGAAACTTAGTCACCACGCCTGGCAATCGCCGGCAACTATGATCAGGCCTGGCAAGACAATTTTTTAGGAGGCTGATCGAAGACCCTTTGCACAAAAAATTATGGAGCTTTAGGAATGAATACTCTAGACCACGACAGCAAATATCCAACACCTGAAAATTTCTTACATGCAATACATAAAGACTCAAACTCACCAGAGCTCAATTTTATTTTTTCCGAACTCAAAATCTCCAGGCAAGACCTAGATCACTATCAACTAGATGTCAACGGTCAGCGAATTTGGTCAAATGACATATTGGGCCTTCAGTTGGAATTCAAAGATATTGGACTACTAGAGAAAGTTCCATATCACGACATTGATGAGGGACCATGGGTGCTCACGGATGTTATTTTCTGGGGATGGCAGCGAGAAACTAATACTTTTTATATGGGTCCACTTCCATACGGATTGGACTTCAGCATGGACCGCGGCCAGGTAAGAATTAAGCTCTCCACAGATCTTGGAGAGCCTGAGATATTCGGATTTTCCAATAATATCGATGCTTGGAGGTTAGGAGAGGTCGAAATCACAGTCGACTATGACGGAGCCAGGGGTATTCGCTGCATCAGTCTTGGGCTTCCAGTTGAATAACAAATGTCATTGCGGGTATTTCCAAATTTTTTGAGGAATGGCGATGACATGAAACTTCATGAAATAATAGCATTCTTCGGAAAGAGCACTTCTGACCCAGAAGTTGATTGTATGCTGCACTCTCTGGGCATAACACGCAGACCCCAACTGCACCGCCCCGCTTACCCTCCTTATGAGGTGATCCTGCGTGCGAGTTTTTTGGGCATGCTATTTTCGTTTAGCGAGCGAAACTACTGGGAAGGCTTGCCGATAACTTCACACGGCAGAAGCAACACGCTGATATTCACAAATATCGCCATCACGTCAGGCAAACCTCACATCATGCGCCCGTATACCGGCAATGATTTACCTTTTGACTTACATTGGAGCGATGATCGAACCAGAGCCCGCGAAAAGCTAGCAAAAACTGGTTGGAGTTAACAACTACGCGCCTACAAACGAGACGCCTGGTGGCTGCCTAACTATCACATTCGTCTGACTTATCAGCCCGGAGATATAATCAGCCCAGAACTACCGGGAATTTTTGATATCAGTTTAGGAATTACAATGCCTCCGTCGACTGAACCCTATCCGCCCTACGAATACCCTTCAGTTGACCAAATTTATGAGCTCTTCGGACAATCTCCCGCCACCTCAGACTTCCAGTATATTTTCCGCGACTTCGATCCTGCCACATTAATGAATGAGTCAGAATTAGAGATCGTTGAAAGAAAAAATCACTATGGGTTTTCGCTGTATTTCGACAAGTCAAAACGTGCTTCGGACGGGCGACCCACATTCGCCGGAATCAATATGTGCCGTGACCGTCTAGGGACATCGACGGCTTGGAGGGGTCCATTGCCTTTCGGTCTAAACTTCGATGACAACCCTTGCATTTTAGAAGAACGACTTGGTCAAAAAGCCGATCACTGGAGTGATAACATAGTCTTCGGAGATGCCCGTTGGTTCTTTCGAAATTTTTTGATATGGATAAATTTTGACAACATGGATAACTGCATTGAATCAATTCGGATATTGCGCGCGGGCTATAGGGATGATTTACTTTAATAAAATCACATCGCAGCGCGCTCAAGCAATTATATCATTTTACTGCGAGTGCCAATATGGCTTCACGCTTGAGCCATTTTTATGAAAACCCGGCGCGAAAATTATTGGCGCCTCGCCAGATTTACCTAAACCCAAACTCCCGAGGCGGCAAGATAGCCGTTATGGCTTACTGTTTCTCACAAATTTTTGGCAAAAGTATAAAGCACTTTCACTTAATTACTTGCCACAGAAATCGTGATCAAGAGCCTGCAAGCGGGGGGGGGGGGCATGCAGCACTATTGGTGAAAGCTGGGGGCATAAGGCGGGAATGGAGAAAATCGAACGTGCGGCCAAAAGGGTGTCAATCTAATCATTAGTCCAACAGATAAAAAAGGAAATAATTTATGCGAGATTTAGATTTTGCTGAGTTCATCGAGTGCTTTGGAGAAGCCATTCAACAAACCCACGTTCCAGAAGCAAGCATTGCGAAATGGAAGGATACACTCCCTCCTGTATTAATCCAATACTGGCAAGATGAGGGGTGGGCAGGATATGGAAACGGAATTTTTTGGACTGTTAACCCTGACGATTACGAACATCTTAAAGACACCTGGCTGAAAGATACACCGATAGAATTTCTTGATAGATTCCACGTCATAGCCAGAAGCGCTTTCGGAAACCTATACTTATGCGGCGAAAAAACCGGGCATAGTGCATCAGTTATCTGTAACAACAATGAGATACTTGCATTAAAAAGCCGCCTAAAACCTAAAGAGCTGGCAAATCAAAACATGACAATACAATCACTATTTGGAACCAGCGAACCCGACGACTATGATAACACCGACTCAAACGGCAAACCTTTATTTGAGCGCGCACTTAAGAAATACGGCCCACTTGCCGTCGACGAAATGTACGGCTTCGAACACGCCCTTGTGGCAGGAGGGAAGCCCAGCTTGGAAAATCTTCGTAAAGTAAAGCTCGATCCTCACTTTCTAATTCTACGTGATCTCGACACTCCGAAACTACCCCTCTCCAATACAGACCTAGAAAAACTGATGAAATAATCCAACTTTATTCGATAGGAATATCCCTATGAAACGACCATTAGACGAGATAAGGATTCAGACAGCATAGACATCGCATCAACACAGGAAGTACAACCTGAACCAAAACTAAACTACACACAATTATCATTACAGCCTTGTTTTACCATTGAGACCACGGGCAATCTAACTACATTTAATGTAAGCGGCCGGGAAAAAACCTACCGACCCCTTGTATTCCAGGCATACAGCATTCAAACAATGCTTAGCCTTTAAGCATCTTAGGAAGTCAGGATTAAGAATGTTACTCACCATGGAACAAATTGAGTCTGAACTCAGAACGAAGTTTGAGCCTTTCGGCAGCGACATGAATGACCTTATCCTTAAACGCCGCACATCGCCCCGCAAAAATATAAACATACTGGAAAATTCGATCAGCGCAAAGATCCCAAGCGATTTTTTGATGTTCATCCAACAGTACGACATGAAGAATTTTACGCTTGGGCCGATATCATTCGGAACACACAAAGATTACATTGAGCAACTCATAGAGATCAATGCAGACAATGAATTTAGTCGCTGGTGGACAGGAAAGCTAAGACCAAGCAACACTATTGCCATTGCAACCTCCGATCCTTATACAATATTGCTAAATACGGAAAATGGGAAAATTTTTGCTATCACTAGCGAATCAAAAATGTCTGACTGGAAAACAATCGCCTTTAATTTTGAAGCATTTGCAAGAGGAGTCGGAACTATTTTCCTAAAACAAGGAAACGCTTCAGAAATAATACCTGCGGTACACGCAGAGAACGGTGAGTTCTGGGAAGAGCTTTTATCATGAAGAGGTGCCGTCCGCAGTAATACCTGAACATCTGCGACGAACCTATCTTGCAATCCGCTGTATACGCGTCTCGTCGCTTGGGCGACGGTAGCCATAACACCGTCATCGGGCGGCACTTATTGCACCAGCTCGACCAGAAGCGTGGGCATCCTCTGCCGCCCCCAACAACGGCCAAAGCCCAGCCAGGAATTAGGAGTCATGAGCCACTGGGGCAGCGATTGAGACGAGTACCGGTTCGAGTACAACCTAGAAGCCGGTGAAACCCTCGTCACGAACAATCTCGGCCGCCGTGATCACTACTATAGGGGCCCATTGTACGAGGTCTACAAACACATCGACCCACTCGGCAATTGCTGGCAAGAAGAGACTGTCGCCGGCCAACTGCTGAAAAGCATCGACCCTCAAGGAGGCGAATGGCGCTACAGCTACGACGATATCGGTCGCTTGATTGAAACCCGCGATCCCCTCGGCCGCAGCGAGCACATCAAATACTTGCGACCCTGGGCATTGCCGGTCCAGGTTACCGATACAGCCGGGCGAACTCAGCAATACGGCTACGACAAACACGGCAATCTGCTTTGGCAGCAGACCCGCTGGGCCGCAAAACACAGTATCAGCGCAACCCAGAAGGCCGCGTTACCCAGATCACTGATGCCCTCGAAAAGAACAAGTACCTGACTTGGAACACTTGCGGTCAGTAGCTCAGCTACCGCGACTGTAGCAATGCCCAGACGCCGTATCACTACGACGTCCATTGCAGCTTGCATGACAGCATCAATGCCTGGTCGGACGCCATGGCTACAGCGTAACTTTCCGTTACGACACCGATGCTTGACTACTGGAACTCACAAACGAGAATGAAGAATCATACCACCTCGGCTGGGCTGAATTGGATCACTTGGCTGGACAAAAAGACCTGAATAGCAGTGGTCACCTCTATGTCTACATCGTGTTGAATGAGGTACCACGCATTACCCATGTTAACAATTTAAAAGAATAGAATTTCAGTGTAATACCACGATACAAAATGGCAGAAATTTTACATACAGCAACCAGCATACTAACAAACCAAGAGGTGGGCATTATGACAGCGGGGTTAGTTACCTCAACCAGCCAGACAGGGTGAGGGCCTTTTATTCAATTCATCTTCTTGAACCATGATCAGACTTGAGGTGCTTACGGAATCAGCGCCGAAATTTGAGGTTTCAAACCATGCCCCATAAGCAAAAAATCATGACCGACATTACAAATGGATACCGGAGACCTCATGATATTGAAATACTCGCCAGCGAAATTTACACATGGCTTTGCAGCGACAAACTAGCAGACAGGGGAATCATAACGGATTTTGTTTCAAGCGTTAATAACTCAAAATTCCCTAACGTCATTACACTAACCTTCGAATACCTACAGCGCCTATCCACGCATAAAGGAGAACTATTATACGAGGAGAGCGAGAAAATAGGTCATTTATTTGAATCCATAAACATCATGACGATACTAGGCCTCCACCATGAGGACGACATAATCACGGAGTCTGACGACCTAATAATTAAGGCCTTGAAAAGCAAACGAATTACCAACCTACCCGACCAAATAAACACCGACAAACCATGGTGGAGTAGAGTATCAGCCAAGCATCTCAAAGCTGACATTCCCAGCAAAAAACCTTGACCAACCTTATTATATCCCGGCCCTGCATTGGGATACTTAACCCATCAGGGTCTACCGATACCTGCGACTTAATAGATGAATGCATACACAGGCATATGATGCGCTTGTACCCATCCAACTTGATGCGATCCATGCAACAAGTGCATCAGCCAAGATCAAAAAGTTTTAAATCACGTGTATTAGCATTCTTGGCGAAAAGCTGAGATCCGGAAAAATCAAGCTAAACTCTGCATGTTAGGCAGGAAAATCCTGTGAGTCAAATGATAATTTCAAAAACGAATTCATACAATTTCCTACAATACAAGGACACTGCTTCAGAGGCCCCATCAATATTCAATGAGAGAGTGAGTCTAGCCGTGTTCAAGCCTACACTCAACTACAAAGTCAAAAACAGAGCAACATCCAGAGAAAAGCGACTCCCACACAAATCGAAATTCTCCAGAAAAACTAGACGACGATCACGCAGGGCATCATATACATGATAGATTTGAAAGCTCGCCCAAGCTTGATAACATCGTCAGCCAATCAAGACTGCAAACATAAGCACTTATAAAAGCCTCGAAAATCAATGGGCAGAAGCCCTCAAAGAGGGTAAATGCGCATCTATAAAATCAGGCCAATCTATTCCGGATCATCCGCCAGGCCCAGCAGCTTCAGAGTCGACCATGTGATCGACGGTCTAAAAAAGTAGAACGAATTAAAAATTAGGAAATCTTAAATATGAACAAATCTTTTGAAGATTATCTTTCTGAACACCAGGCAGACATGATGAGAATAGCACTTGAATACGTAGACGGTAGAGCTGACGAAGTTTTCGTTCACGCTGCGTCAGAAGAAGGAATATCGTCTTTCGATGTATTCTATAAAATCAATGGCCAAATAGTGAGAAAAGAGGAGATTAATTCTAACATCAAACCCAGCGAAACCAAATATGACGACTCAGAAGATCGACAAGACGCCATGCTGGATATTGGACTAGATAATATCGACGCCATTGAGGAAAAATGTCTAGAATTTGGAGTTAAAGCCCCTACAGAAATGCGACTACATTATGAAGTAAGAAGTGGAAAATTTCGCGCACAATTACGATACGATAACGTTTTCACCAACACTCCGGATCTGCTACCAGGAAACCTATTCGATGCGTGGTTTTCAAGCGAGCTGACAGGAGGGTCAAGCCTAGAATGAAACCTCACCTAAAGTGCATCAGCTTCATCAATAAATTACTGCGCCCCCTGCATTTCATGTACCCAACAATACCAAAAGGGCGGACTAAAAATCGCAAAAGCATGACCTTCGAGAATATTTCCGCCCCGCGCCATACAGCAGAACTGATGTAATCGCACTACTATACTGGCGTCTCGGTATGAGCTTTCTCAGCGGATGAGTTTTTACTTCCGATCGAAAGGAAAACCCCTACAGGAATTGGGGGCGTAACCACGTGTACACGACAAAATTGAGTAGCACCCAACATTCTACCTGCCGGCACCCTCTCAAGTCGGGCCGCAGCTGATCTTTGCCAAGGAAAACCGACCTCAGTATGTAAGCAACGGTTTGGATGCTGAGGGTTTTCAACCCACGATGTCATGTTCTGCACTGCAAGCAGCGGTCTGCCTGCATTGATCAAAGTTGAAGCATCATGTTCGCAGTCAGTATCCCTTTCCAGCGCTTGTGCCTGACTTGCAACGTTGCGGCGAGAGTTGTTCTCATCAATGGCAATGCATCCCAGAGGCGCACGATGAACTTGCCGCAGTTGCAATTTTTCCTCGCTGCGACCGAAGATCGCCACTTCATCCGTGCGGCCGATCGCCTGCACATCGAACAATCACCGCTCTTCAGAACGATTCGTGACCTGGGACATGATTTGGGAGTGACTCTGTTTGAGCGCGTGCTGGCATTGGGGCGTATCTGACTCTGGCAGGCCAAGCACTGGCAGAATCCGCCCCACGGATTTTCAGTCTGGTTGATCCAGGCACGCATGCAACTTTGGCTGCCGCTGCCGACTCACTCGTGACACTGCGCGTTGCCCTCTCCGACGGCATCCTGCCCAAACGCCTCGCGGCGCTGCTGGCCTGCAGCCGCGAGGAAGAACACGACATCAACCTGCAACTGTTCGAGACGCCACTGGCCGAGCAGCCAAAGGCCGGTCGCGGTGGGGATTGGTGCCCTCGGCGATTAACCACAGCAGCTCATCGCGCAGCGAGTGCGCCGGGCGCATCCCTACCTCGGGATAGCTGCCGAACGACAAGCGCTTTTGTTTGCTGGCCCATGAGGTATCGCTATCGCCAAGGGTGTTGTCCTTGACGTGGCCTTGCCCTGGCGAACCGTTGCATCTGAGAGTGCCATGTACGAGCTCCTGAACATGAAATCAGGGCTAGATGCTCGTAACACTCAACGCTCCTCTCCAGCAACAAACCGCCACTGTGGACGTCCGGATTTCGTGGACTAATTTCGGGACTAAAAAAGTCCGGATCACCAGGCACCAGAGTGGCTTTGACTGAAACGAAAAAAAGACGCCGAAGCGTCTTTTTTCGATGACTTACAGACTTCGATCGAACTCTGTAGATCTATAACTGGAGCGGGAAACGAGACTCGAACTCGCGACCCCGACCTTGGCAAGGTCGTGCTCTACCAACTGAGCTATTCCCGCGTCGTGATGGGTGCCATTCTAGCGATATCTAAAACGGCGTCAACCCCTTGATTCAAAAAAGTTTTATTTTTGTTCCGAACCTTCACGCAGGTGCGGCCAGGCGGCCAGCAGGTAGTGGGCCATCGACCACAGCGTCAGCGCCGCAGCAACCAACAGCAACCCGTAGCCCAGAATCACCCAGAAGGTCACCAGCGGCGGATTGCCCAGCAGGATGATCAGCGCCAGCATTTGCGCTGCGGTTTTCCACTTGCCGAGGTTTGACACCGCCACATGCGCCCGCGCCCCGAGCTCAGCCATCCACTCACGCAGGGCCGACACCACGATCTCGCGGCCGATGATCACGGCGGCCGGCAGGGTCAGCCAGAAGTTGGCGTGCACTTGCACCAGCAGCACCAGGGCTACGGCGACCATCAGCTTGTCGGCCACAGGGTCGAGGAACGCGCCGAACGGCGTGCTCTGCTGCAGGCGACGCGCCAGGTAGCCGTCCAGCCAGTCGGTGGCGGCGGCGATGGCGAACACCGTGCTGGCGGCCATATAGCTCCAGTGATAGGGCATATAGAACAGCAAGATGAAGATCGGAATGAGCAGGACGCGTAGAACGGTGAGCAGGTTTGGAATATTCATCGGTACGACTGGCTGCGGGTTGAGCCCGGCATTCTACTCGCTATGCAGGCTGGCATAAATCGACTCGGCAAGCTTTTTACTGATGCCGGGCGCTTTGGCGATTTCATCGATACTGGCGCGGTTGAGCTCTTGCAGGCCGCCGAAATGTTTCAGCAGGTCGCGGCGGCGCTTGGGCCCTACCCCGGCAACGTCTTCCAGGCTGGACACTCGGCGGGCCTTGCCACGGCGAGCGCGGTGGCCGGTGATGGCAAAACGGTGCGCTTCGTCGCGGATCTGCTGGATCAGGTGCAGCGCCGGGTTGTCACCCTTGAGGGTGAACTCGTGGGCCACGTCATTGAGGTAAAGGGTCTCGAAACCGGCCTTGCGGGTCACGCCCTTCGCCACACCGAGCAGGGTCAGGTCGGTGAAGGCCAGCTCCTGCATCACTTCGCGGGCCATGTTCAGCTGGCCCTTGCCGCCGTCCACCAGCAGCACGTCGGGCAACTTGCCCTCGCCGTCCTTGATGCGCCCATAGCGGCGCGTCAGGGCCTGGTGCATAGCGGCGTAGTCATCACCGGCGGTCACGCCTTCGATGTTGAACCGACGGTAATCAGACTTGAGCGGGCCTTCAGGCCCGAATACCACGCAACTGGCGACCGTTGCCTCGCCGCTGGAGTGGCTGATGTCGTAGCACTCCAGGCGCTGCGGCACTTCGTCCAGGCCCAGCACCTCGGCCAGGGCCTCGAACCGTGCTGCCATGTGTTGGCGGTTGGCCAGGCGGGCGTTGAGCGCCTGTTCGGCGTTGGTCACCGCCAGTTGCTGCCAACGCGCGCGGGTGCCGCGCACGCGGTGGCTGATGGTCAGCTCACGGCCGCGCAGGGTTTGCAATGCCTCGCTGATTGCAGCGAAGTCCTCGTGCACCACGTTGACGATCAATTCGCCCGGCAATTCGCGCTCGGCATTGCCCACATAGAACTGGGACAGGAAGGCGGCCATCACTTCGGACACCTCTTCCTCGATGCCTACCTGCGGGAAGAAATTCTTGCTGCCCAGCACCCGGCCACCGCGCACGCTGATCAGGTGCACGCAGGCCCCACCGGGGTTGATGAATGCGGCGACTACGTCGACATCGCCGGAGCCGCCTTCCATGTATTGCTGGTCCTGAACCCGGCGCAGCAAGGCGATCTGGTCGCGCAGTTCGGCGGCCTTCTCGAAGTTCAGGGCCATCGCGGCCTTTTCCATCTCGGCATTGAGCTCATTGCCCAACTGCTGGCTGCGGCCCTCGAGGAACATCACCGAATGGCGCACGTCCTCGGCATATTCCTCTGCATCGACCAGCCCCACACAAGGCCCCTTGCAGCGCTTGATCTGGTATTGCAGACAAGGGCGGGTGCGGTTGGCGTAATAGCTGTCCTCGCATTGGCGTACCGAGAAGGCTTTTTGCAGCAGGCCGAGGCTTTCGCGAATGGCCCCGGCGCTGGGGTATGGCCCGAAGTAGCGCCCCTTGGCTTTTTTCGCGCCGCGGTGAATGCCCAGCCGTGGGAATTGGCCGTCGGACAAAAACACGTACGGGTAGGATTTATCGTCGCGCAGCAGGATGTTGTAAGGCGGCCGCCACTGCTTGATCAGGTTCTGCTCTAACAGCAGCGCCTCGGTCTCATTGGCGGTGATGGTGGTCTCGACCTGGGCGATGCGCCCCACCAGCGCGGCCGTTTTAGGCGCCAGGCCAGTCTTGCGGAAATAGCTGGCCAAACGCTTCTTGAGGTTCTTGGCCTTGCCCACATAGAGCAGCCGAGCCTCGCTGTCGAACATCCGGTAGACGCCCGGGCGAGCGCTGCAGGTTGCCAGGAACGCGCTGGCATCAAAAGCTTGGGACATGAGGTTCAGAGGCTTGCGTCGACCATACCGTGGCGAACGGCCAGCAACGTCAGTTCGACGTCGCTGGTGACCGAGAGTTTTTCAAAGATCCGATACCGGTAAGTATTGACGGTCTTGGGCGACAGGCACAACTTGTCGGAGATGAGCTGAACCTTCTGGCACCCAACGATCATCAGGGCAATCTGGATTTCCCGCTCCGACAGCGCATCGAACGGCGAACCTTGCGGCTGGAACGACTTGAGTGCCAGTTGCTGAGCAATCTGCGGGCTGATGTAACGCTGCCCGGCAAACGCCAGGCGGATGGCCTGGACCATCTCGTCCAGCCCCGCGCCCTTGGTCAGGTAGCCGGCCGCGCCGGCTTGCATCAGGCGGGTGGGGAACGGGTCTTCCTCGCACACGGTCACGGCCACCACCTTGGTATCAGGGTGGCTGCGCAACAGTTTACGGGTAGCCTCAAGGCCACCAATGCCAGGCATCTTGACGTCCATCAGCACGACATCCGGCTTGAGCTCCCGGACCAGCTTGAGCGCCGACTCGCCCGAATCCGCCTCCCCCACTACCTGCAAGCCGTCGATGTCGGCCAGCATGCGTGTAATACCGGTTCGCACCAGATCGTGGTCGTCGACCACTAGGACCCTAATCAAGCAGACACCTCGTCAACAGGGCGATTGGATCCCGCCACCTTAACAAAATTTTTCAAGGCGGGCCTAGCGTAAAACTTCCTTAGAGAATGCCCTACGCTCACGCCACTGCGGCCGCATCGCATCACTGCGCCCTCCATCGCCCAACAGGCGCTCCAGCAAATGCCCGAACGCGGCTTTGTCGTCAGCAGCCAGGCGCCTGAACGCAGCCACTAAACCGGTTTCATCCGCCGTCAGACTGTCCAGTTGCGCGGGGGTGCGAACACCGCTGAGCACATAGAGCGCGTCCACGCCTCTGGCCGCCAGCGCAGCTAGGTAATCGAGCCTTGGCGTGCGCTCGCCACTTTCATATTTGCCCTGGGCATTGGGTTCGACGCCGCCGATATCACCAAACACCCGCTGGGTCATCCCCAGCCGTTCACGCTCTTCCTTAAGACGCGGACCGAGCCCATTCATACTGATGTTTCTCCTGCTTCCCTAGCCATCATCAAAAACTGCTCACAACCCTGTGGGCCTTTGCAGACTACTCGGTCACTATGCCCATCGCACGCCGGAGTCGCAAGCCAGTATCATGCCTCCACCAAGCGCCGTAAGTCTTGATCTGCATGGCTTTTACAACACACATATGACGCGGATCAGCCAATCACCTTCTGCATACGCACAAAACACTCATCCTCGCCCATTTCGACAAACCCTTGGCGCTGGTACAGCCGCCGCGCCGGGTTGCTCTTGAACACCATCAAGCGCAGCAATGGCAGCCTCTGCTGCGCCGCCTTATCGGCCAGCGCTTGCAGTACCCAACTGCCAACCCCCCGCCCGCGATGCTCAGGCAACAGGTGCAGTTCGCGAATGAACAATGCCTGGCGGTCCTTGCTGAGGCTGCAGAAGCCCAGCACGGATCCCCCTTCCACGATCAGCCACTGCTCCCGCCAATCCCAGGCCTGATCGAACGCCTCTTCGATCCACAACAGATCGAATTCTCGATAGTAGGCCAGCATGGCCCGGCGCGTGAGGTCACGGGCGAAGGTGCGGTGGGCATCGGTCGCAGGTATCAGCTCAATGGGCATCACACACCGCCTTGCTCAACCAACCGTGGCCGTGGCACCTCGCGCTTGCAGCGGATCATCGACGCCTCCTGCATTGGCACGCAGCCTTTCGACAGGCTTGGAAATTCACTGACCGGGTCACAGCGCATCAACCTGGGATTTTCAGGCCCCGCTGAACGGCTGGGCGCTCGAGAAAACCGCTCAGCACGCGCTGCACGTTCTTGAACTGATCGAAGCCGACCAGCTCACTGGCGTTATAGCGTTGCACCAGGTTACGCACCCAAGGGAAGATGGCGATATCGGCGATGCTGTACTCATCGACCATCCACTGCCGCCCTTGCAGGTGCCGGTCCAGCACGCCTAGCAGGCGCTTGGATTCGTTGACGTAGCGGTCCCGTGGGCGCTTGTCTTCATACTCCTTGCCAGCGAAGAAGTGAAAGAAGCCGACCTGGCCGAACATCGGGCCGATGCCGCCCATCTGGAACATCAGCCACTGCAGCGTCTGGTAGCGGGTCGCCGGATCATGGCTGAGCAATTGCCCGCTCTTTTCTGCCAGGTACTGCAGGATCGCGCCTGACTCGAACAACGGCAAAGGCTGGCCGCCAGGGCCATCGGGGTCGAGGATCGCCGGGATCTTGTTGTTGGCGCTGAGGGAGATGAACTCAGGGCTGAGCTGGTCGTCGGTTTCGAAGCTCACCTTGTGCGGCTCGTAAGCCAGGCCGATCTCCTCCAGCATGATCGACACCTTGACGCCGTTGGGCGTAGGCAGCGAGTACAGTTGCAGGCGCTCGGGGTGTTGCGCGGGCCATTTGCGTGTGACGGGAAATGCGCTGAGATCGGTCATGGTCAACCTGTGCCAAGGGAATGGACCTGTCACTTTAGTAACATCACGGGCGGCTGACCATCACCTGCCGTTGTCAGCTCACTTGGCCATGGGCCTTGAGCTTGAGCTTTTCGGTATCCACACGGACGAACACCGAATCGGCGCTGACTGTCAGCACATCCCCCGCCCAGACCTCGCAGATGACCCGCGTCTTGCGCCCGACTTCGCCTTCCACACGCGCCTTCAGCAGCAGCTCGACACCCAGGGGTGTGGGTTTGAGGTAGTTCAGGCCCAGGCTGCCGGTGACACAATCGATACGTGGCAGGCTGCCCGGCGTACGCCCTTCGGCCCGGTAGTGGTAGGCCATGGCAGTCCAGTTGGAATGGCAATCGACCAGCATCGCCAGCAGGCCGCCGTAGACCAGCCCCGGCCAGCCGGTGAACGTGCCGTCGGGCGTGTGGCGGCACACCAGGTGGATACCGTCGGCGTCCCAATGGCTTTGCACATGCAGGCCGCTGGGGTGGGCAACGCCGCAGCCGTAGCAAATACCGTCGGGTGCGGCCAATGCCTGCAGGCAGAGCGCTTGTTCGTTCATACGCGTCCTTTACGTGTGGCAATGGGTAGGGATGCAAGCTGCATGGTAGCGCCGCGCCTGGCATGCGCCAATGCAAAGGGGCGCAAAGCGCCCCAATGTTCAGGCAGGCTGCGCCACCGCCCTGGCACCGCGCTGAGTCAGCGAAACCAGCAAGATGAACAAGGTCACCCCGGCCGTCATCAGCGTCTCGTAACGGTACGCATCACTGAACAGCATATAGCCCAGCACCATTACGATAGTGCCGATCACCAGCCAGGTCAGCCAGGGGAACAGCCACATCTTCAGCTCCAGCGCACGCCCCTCTCGATCGGCACGGGCCCGCATGCGCAATTGCGATACGGCAATCACCAGGTACACCAGCAAGGCAATCGCACCGGTGGTCGACAGCAGGAAGCCGAACACCTTGCCGGGGAACACGTAGTTGACGAAGCAGCCGGCAAAGCCTGCCAGGGTCGAGAGGACCACCGCCACGGTCGGCACGCCGGCACCGGAAATACGTTTGGTCATGCTCAGCGCCTGGCCACGGGCACCCAGGGAATACAGCATGCGCGAAGCGGTATACAGGCCGGAGTTCATGCAACTGGTGACCGCCACCAGCACCACCAGGTCGACCAGCAATTTCGCACCGGGCACATTCAGCACCTCAAGCACCCGCTGGAACGAACCCACCGCCTTGAGTTGCGGATCGTTCCAGGCCACCAGCGACACCACCAGGAAGATCGAGGCCAGGTAGAAGATGGCGATGCGGTACACCACCAGGTTGGTGGCGCGGCGGATCTTGTCTTTCGGGTTGGCGGTCTCGTCAGCGGCTATGGTGACGATCTCGGCGCCGAAGAACGAGAAGATGGTGATCAACACGCCACCGAGCACGGTACCGAAGCCATTAGGCATGAACCCACCGCTGTCCCAGAGCCGGCTCACCCCTGAGACCTCGGCCAGTGGCCAGAAGCCGAACACGGCCAGGCTGCAGACCACGATGAAGGCAATGATCGCGATCACCTTGACCAAGGCAAACCAGTACTCGAACGCCCCGAAGCTCTTCACGCTGACCAGGTTGGTGCCCGACAGCACGAACATGATCAGGAAGGCGAATAACCACGACGGTACCGCCGGGAAGTAGGCATGCAGGATGTCAGCGCCGGCGATGGCTTCGACCGGGATGATCAGCACCCAAAACCACCAGTAGAGCCAGCCGATGGTGAACCCTGCCCAGGGGCCGATGGCCTCGGAGGCGTAAGTCGAGAAGGAACCGCTATTGGGGTTGGCAATGGCCATTTCGCCGAGCATGCGCATCACCAGCAACACCAACAGGCCCGTCATGGCGTAGGAGATGAGAATGGCCGGGCCAGCGGTGGCAATGGCATTTGAGGAACCGATGAACAAGCCGGCGCCAATGATGCCGGCGATGGAAATCATCGACACCTGACGGGAGGTCAGGCCGTGCTGCAGGGAACGCTGTTTCTTATTTTCTAGCGAAGCCATGGAGAACCCTCGAATGGGTCGGCCGTCCCAGGGACGGCTGAAAAAGTTGGAGCAGAATTCATCTAAGTCGTGATGCTGTTTTTCTTGTTTTGCAGTTGCCGGCGGTGCACTTTCCTCCTCTTCGCAGTACCGGTTGTCATCGTTGATCCAGGTCAGTATTAATCTATAGGGCGAGGTCAACAAACGACCTTTTCGAAGCACATGATTCCAGTATGGAATGAACTCCTTCCTTTTTTGCTCGGTACGCGCCTGCCATGTCCAAACGCCTGATGCCCTCGACTACCGCCCTGCAGTGTTTCGAAGCGGCCGCCCGCCACCTGAGCTTCACCCGGGCGGCGCAAGAGCTGCACCTGACCCAGAGCGCCGTCAGCAAGCAGGTCGCGCAGCTTGAAGAACTGCTTGCACACTCGCTGTTCCAGCGCGTTCGTCGGCGCCTGCACCTGACCCCGGCCGGCGCCCTGTACCTGACCGAAGTGAACAAGATCCTCAACCAGATCGACATTTCCAGCCGCTACATCCTCAGCTATGGCGACGAAACCGAAGTGCTGCGCATCGCCACCCAGCCCACCTTCGGTGCTCGCTGGCTGGTGCCCAGGCTCAGGGGCTTCGGTGACCGCTACCCGCGCATCCACCTGGACATCCGCAACGAGCTGGAGCCCTTCGACCTGGTGCAGGCCAAGGCGGACATCGCCTTCTTTTTCGGCCAGGGCACCTGGCCGGGGGCGACCTGCATCGAACTGTTCAGCGAAGAAGTGGTGCCGGTGTGCGCACCGCAGCTACAGGCCAGGCACCGCTTCGACAGTGCCCAGGCCCTCACCGAGCACCGCTTGCTGCAATGCGCATCTCGCCCGGAAGCCTGGCACGAATGGTTTCTGGGGCTGGGCCTGCACAGCCAGAACAGCTACCACGGGCCACGGTTCGACACGTTCTACCTGTGCATCCGTGCGGCCATCGCAGGTTGCGGCATCGCCCTGATCCCGCGCTACCTGGTGGCCGAGGAGTTGAGCGAAGGCAAGCTGGTAGTGGCCTGGGACCACCCGGTGGCGAGCAATGGGCGGCACTTCATCGCCCATGCCGAGCACGCGGCAGAGGTACCGAAGATCAGGGCCTTCGTGCAGTGGATTGGTGAACGCGTGGCAGAGGGAGACTGACCAAGTTCGCGAATCCATGGAATGATCGCAATCGAATAATTCGTTTGTGGAATAGCACTTCGACGCGCTTCGATAGTAAGAAACTCGAACAAGGTCTGCGTGCCCATGAATCTGGAAAGTATCAGCCAATCCATTGCCATCGTTCATCCGATTACACTTTCCCATGGCCGTAATGCCGAAGTCTGGGATACCGACGGCAAACGTTACATCGACTTCGTCGGCGGCATTGGCGTGCTCAACCTGGGCCACTGCAACCCGGCCGTGGTCGCGGCCATCCAGGCCCAGGCCACGCGCCTGACCCACTCTGCCTTCAACGCGGCGCCTCACGGCCCTTACCTGGAGCTCATGGAGCGCCTGCGCGCGTTCGTGCCGGTCAGTTACCCGCTGGCCGGCATGTTGACCAACAGCGGCGCCGAAGCAGCAGAAAACGCCCTCAAGGTCGCCCGCGGTGCCACCGGCAAGCGCGCCATCATCGCCTTCGATGGCGGCTTTCATGGCCGCACCCTGGCTACCCTGAACCTCAACGGCAAGGTCGCGCCCTACAAACAAAGGGTCGGTGAACTGCCGGGGCCGGTCTACCACCTGCCCTACCCCAGCGCCGACACCGGTGTCACCTGCGAGCAGGCGCTCCAGGCCATGGACCGCCTGTTCAGCGTCGAGCTTGCGGTCGAGGACGTGGCGGCGTTCATCCTGGAGCCGGTGCAAGGCGAAGGCGGCTTCCTCGCCCTGGACCCGGCCTTTGCCCAGGCGCTGCGCCGGTTCTGCGACGAGCGCGGGATCCTGATCATCATCGACGAGATCCAGTCGGGTTTCGGCCGCACCGGGCAGCGCTTCGCCTTCCCGCGGCTGGGCATCGAGCCGGATTTGCTGCTGCTCGCCAAGAGTATTGCCGGTGGCCTGCCGCTGGGGGCGGTGGTCGGGCGCCAGGCGTTGATGGCGGCGCTGCCCAAGGGCGGCCTCGGCGGGACCTATTCGGGCAATCCGATTGCCTGTGCGGCGGCGCTGGCAAGCCTGGCGCAGATGACGGATGAGAACATTGCCACATGGGGCGAGCGCCAGGAGCAGGCCATCGTCAGCCACGTAGAACGCTGGCAGCAACGCTTTCCGTTCATCGGGCGCCTGACAGGCGTCGGTGCGATGCGCGGGATCGAGTTCGTCAATGCCGACGGCAGCCCTGCCCCCGCTCAGCTGGCCAAGGTCATGGACGCGGCGAGGGCCAAAGGCCTGTTGCTGATGCCCAGCGGCAAGGCGCGCCACATCATTCGCCTGCTGGCCCCACTGACCATCGAAGCCGAGGTGCTCGAAGAAGGGTTGAACATCTTCGAGCAGTGCCTGGCGGAGTTGAACTGAGGCTTACAGGCCCAGCTCCTGCGGGGTCAGCATGTCGGACTCGAAAGCGATCCAGCCGCCTTCGAGTTCGGCGTGGCCGTTGACGATCGGACCGTAGTAGGTCAGGCCGTTCTCAAGCGTCACGCAGATATGCGTGGCCGGTTTTTCCGGGGCCGCGAGCGTGCCGACGAAATGCACCTTCTTCAGGGTTTCGGTCACGGCTTCCAGGCCAACACGCATGCTGGGGTTTTCCGAGGCCTCGACATCGCCCCCACGGTCTTCGGCGCTGATGGTGACGGTGGCGGTGTACGGGAACTGGGTGCTCAAGCGGGGTTACCTCGGTATTGGATGCAGGCTTGCGGGCGCGTAGATTACGGCAGCTGTACGCTGTTGTCTCTAATGGCCTCCCCCGGCTTGATCTGTTAGGGTGCGCGCCGATGCACGCCACACCACACGAGGACACCGAGTGAGCGCCGAAGAACCCCTGATCGCCGACCTGTTCGAGGTCGACAAACGCCTGACCCTCAAGCCCGTCGTGGACTTCAACAGCTACCTGCGCAACGCGTTTGGCGAAGGCCTGTGCCGCTGCCACCGCTGCAGCGAAGGTGGCGACGAAAGCACCTATACCCACGCCCACAGTTTCATGTTCGAGGGCGGCCAGTGGCACCGACGTTTCGCCAGCACCGCCGGCAGCGACGTCGCGCAGGTACTGAAAAAAGCCTGGCTGTCGTACACCAAGGCTGACCTGCCCTTGGTCGGGGCCCTGGACCTTGCCACTCTCAAGACTTTTACCGAGGCGGCGTTGCATGAGCGCCTGCTGGCCCTGCTGCCCGCCAGCGGCCTTGCCCGCGAAGTGGACGGCCAGTGGCTGCTGCAAGCCCAGGCCGACTGACGGCCCGGCGGTAAAGCAGGATTCTCCCGCTCTGCTACCTTGGGAGAATCCGCTCATCCGCAGGTAGTGTGTCATGGCCCGTACAACGCCCATCGAGCTGTACCGCAACATTGGTATCGTCGCCCACGTGGATGCCGGCAAGACCACGACCACCGAGCGCATCCTGTTCTACACCGGGGTCAACCACAAGATGGGCGAGGTGCATGATGGTGCCGCGACCATGGACTGGATGGCCCAGGAGCAGGAGCGCGGCATCACCATCACTTCGGCGGCGACCACGGCCTTCTGGCAGGGCTCGACCAAGCAGTTCGCCGACAAGTACCGTTTCAACATCATCGACACCCCCGGCCACGTCGACTTCACCATCGAGGTGGAACGTTCGCTGCGCGTGCTCGATGGCGCCGTGGTGGTGTTCAGCGGTGCCGACGGGGTGGAGCCACAGTCCGAGACCGTGTGGCGCCAGGCCAACAAGTATCACGTCCCGCGCCTGGCCTATATCAACAAGATGGACCGCCAGGGCGCGGACTTCCTGCGCGTGGTCAAACAGATCGACAAGCGCCTGGGGCACCACCCGGTACCGATCCAGCTGGCCATCGGCAGCGAAGAGAACTTCATCGGCCAGATCGACCTGGTGAAGATGAAGGCGATCTACTGGAACGACGCCGACCATGGCACCACCTACCGCGAAGAAGAAATCCCGGACGAACTCAAAGCACTGGCTGACGAATGGCGCGCGCACATGGTCGAGGCGGCGGCCGAGGCCAATGACGAGTTGACCACGAAGTTTCTCGATGGCGAGGAACTGAGCATCGAGGAGATCAAGGCCGCCCTGCGCCAGCGCACCATTGCCAACGAAATCGTGCCGACCATCCTTGGCTCTTCGTTCAAGAACAAAGGCGTGCCGCTGATGCTCGATGCGGTGATCGACTACCTGCCAGCGCCCTCCGAGATCCCGGCAATCAAGGGCACCGACCCGGACGACGAAGATAAGCACCTGGAACGCCACGCCGACGACAAAGAACCGTTCTCGGCCCTGGCGTTCAAGATCGCCACCGACCCTTTCGTCGGTACGCTCACGTTCGCCCGGGTGTACTCCGGCGTGCTCAGCTCCGGCAATGCAGTGCTCAATTCGGTCAAAGGCAAGAAAGAACGCATTGGCCGGATGGTGCAGATGCATGCCAACCAACGTGCTGAAATCAAGGACGTATGCGCCGGTGACATCGCGGCCTTGATCGGCATGAAGGACGTGACCACAGGCGACACACTGTGCGACATGGACAAACCTATCATCCTCGAGCGCATGGACTTCCCGGACCCGGTGATCTCCGTGGCCGTAGAACCCAAAACCAAAGCCGACCAGGAAAAAATGGGTATCGCCCTGGGCAAGCTGGCCCAGGAAGACCCCTCGTTCCGCGTGCGCACCGATGAGGAGACTGGCCAGACCATCATCTCCGGCATGGGCGAACTGCACCTGGATATCATCGTCGACCGCATGCGGCGTGAGTTCAACGTCGAGGCCAATATCGGCAAGCCCCAGGTGGCCTACCGCGAGAAGATCCGCAACACCTGCGAGATCGAGGGCCGCTTCGTTCGCCAGTCCGGCGGGCGCGGGCAGTATGGGCACTGCTGGATCCGCTTTGCGCCAGGTGATGAAGGCAAGGAAGGCCTGGAGTTCATCAACGAAATCGTGGGCGGCGTGATACCGCGCGAGTACATCCCGGCGATTCAGAAAGGCATCGAGGAGCAGATGAAGAACGGCGTGCTTGCCGGCTACCCACTGATCAACCTCAAGGCTGCGGTATACGACGGCTCATATCACGACGTCGATTCCAACGAGATGGCCTACAAGATCGCCGCCTCCATGGCCACCAAGCAACTGTCGCAAAAAGGTGGGGCGGTGTTGCTGGAGCCGGTGATGAAGGTCGAGGTGGTCACGCCCGAAGAATACCAGGGCGATATCATGGGCGACCTTAGCCGGCGCCGGGGCATGATCCAGGATGGCGACGAGACGCCCGCCGGCAAGGTGATCCGTGCCGAGGTGCCACTGGGAGAAATGTTCGGCTACGCCACCTCGATGCGCTCGATGACTCAGGGGCGGGCCAGCTACACGATGGAGTTCACCCGTTATGCCGAGGCGCCGGCGAGCATTGCAGACGGGATTGTGAAGAAGAATCGCGGGGAGTGAACCGCGCGAGGGCTGCGCCCTCGATCGCCGGCAAGCCGGCTCCCACCCCGACCGCGCAGCGCTTCAGGGCTGCGCTTTACCTGTGGAAGCAACCTTCTTGCCCGATTTCTGAAAGCCAGCGCAATCCGTGGAGCAACTGTCTTGCCCAACTTCTAAAAGTTGCCGCAATCCAGGTGGGAGCCGGCTTGCCGGCGATAGGGCCGGCACTGCCCCATCAAGAACTCAGTGGTGTTCGCCAGCCCGCTTCAACAGCTTCTTGCAACGCTCGGACAGGTGCACCACCCGCAGCTGCTTGCCCGCCTTGGCATAGCGCTCGCGCAAGGTCTTCAATGCGGCAATTGCCGAGTAATCGACAAAGCTCACATGCTGGCAATCCAGGGTAACCTTGGCCGGGTCACCCGCCGGGTCGAACTGGTTGAGAAACGGCGTGACCGAGGCGAAGAACAGCGTGCCATGCACTTGGTAATGCTTGATCCCCTCGGCATCTTCATGGCTGTCGGCATACAGCTCCCGAGCATGCTGCCAGGCAAAATTCACCGCTGCGATGACGATACCGAACAATACGGCCGTGGCCAGGTCGGTAAACACCGTGACCACCGTCACGGCAATGATCGCCAGCACATCGCTGACCGGCACTTTGTGAAGCACGCGCAAGGACGCCCATGCGAAGGTCTGCTGGGCGACCACGAACATCACCCCGACCAGCGCCGCCAACGGAATACGCTCGATCAGCGGCGACAGGAACAGCACGAACAACAAGATCATCACCCCCGCCACCACGCCGGACAGCCGGCCGCGGCCATTGGAGCTCAGGTTGATCACCGTCTGGCCGATCATCGCGCAGCCGCCCAGGCCACCGCACAAGCCTGAAACCATGTTGGCCGCCCCCAAGGCCACGCACTCGCGGTCCGGGTAGCCGCGGCTTTCGGTAATCTCGTCGGTGAGGTTCAGGGTCAGCAGGGTCTCCAGCAGGCCGACCATGGCCATCAGCACCGCGTATGGGGCAATGATCTTCAGCGTCTCCAGGTTCCAGGGCACGTCCGGCAGGGCCAGCGCCGGCAGCCCACCCGCGATGTGCGCCATGTCCCCGAGGGTGCGGGTCGGCAGGTCAAGCAGGTACACCAACACGCCAACGCCGAGGATCGCCACCAGCGCTGGTGGCACGGCGCGGGTCAGCTTGGGCAGCACGTACACCACCAGCATGGTCAGCGCCACCAGGCCGATCATCAGCCACAGCGGCGTGCCGCTGAGCCACTGCTCACCCGCCTTGAAGTGCTCCAGCTGGGCCAGGGCGATGACGATCGCCAGGCCGTTGACGAAGCCAAGCATCACCGGATACGGCACCAGGCGCACCAACTTGCCCAGGCGCAGCAGGCCGAACAGGACCATCACCACTCCGCCCAACAGCACGGTGGCCAGCAGATACTGCGCACCGTGCTGCACCACCAGGGCGACGATGACCACCGCCATCGAGCCGGCAGCACCGGAGATCATGCCCGGGCGGCCACCGAACAGCGCAGTCAGGGTGCAGATGATGAAGGCGCCGTACAGGCCCATCAGCGGGTTGAGGTGCGCCACCAGGGCGAAGGCGATGCACTCGGGCACCAGGGCGAATGAAGTGGTCAGGCCGGCGAGCAGGTCGGCGCGAAGTCGGGCGGGTTTCATGAGTATCCTGTGATGCAGGGCCAGGCGGCCGATACTGAAAAACAAACGAAGGGCGGGATGTTACGGAATTTGTCTGGCTGAGACCACCGCGAGCAGGCCAGCCCTAGCCGCGCGCCAGCCATTCGGCCATTGCCACATCTTCCAGCGCGTACTCGCCACGATTGGCCTTCCACACCAGCTCCTTTTCCCGCAAGGCATCCAGGGCCTTCTGCACATTGGGTGTGGTGGCATTGGCTTGAGCAGCGGCCTGTTCCAGCTTGCGGTTGACGTCGATGAAGGTCTGTTCGGTGAAAGGCGAGAACGGCTGCCGGGCCAGCGTGCGCTCGGCCATCACCGCCAGCACCGCCTGTTGCAAGGCAGACAGCTCGTTCCAGGCACTTTCGTAGTCGCTCCACACCCCGGCCTGATGGTTCAGTGCGCCGGTGCGCAGCAGTTCGCCAAGGTTGCCCGCCTCGCCCAGCCCGATACTTACCTCGGTCAGCAACTTACCGAGCATCTCCGGGCGCCGGCCCACACGTTCGAAGGCATACTCCAGGTCCTCGGCCTTGAACTGGTTGCTGGCCGCCAGACGGCCATTCCAGACAGCGGTCACGAAGTCGACGAAGTCCCGCCCCAACAGCGGAAACGCTGTGATGCTGGCACCATAGAATGGCTGCTTGCTCTTGAGCACCAGGTTGGCCAGCTTGTCCCGGCTGGAGCCGGTAAACACCAGGCGCAGCCCATCCGGGCCGTCACCCCGGTTGAGGTGGTCGCGCGCCGCCTTGAGGGCGAACATGGCGTTCAGCCCACCCTCGCTGTTGAGGGCATGCTGCGCCTCGTCCACTACCAGCACCACCATTTGCCCACACACCTGATGCAAGACCGCAAGCGCCTGGGCCAGTGTGGTACCGGCGGGCAGCTGCGGCCGGGTGAAATCCCAGCTGAGCGTGCGCAGCAGGTTGATCTTGTCGATACCCGCCTTCTTCGCGGTTTTGGCCAGGGTGCTTTCAAAACGCGCCAGAGCGCTGCCGATGGCACCACTGATCAACTCGGCAGGGTCGGCATCACGGTCAGACCACAGGTCGACATACACCGGCAGCCAGCCACGTTCCAGGCAGGCTGGAATGAAGTCGTTGTTCAGGAATGTACTCTTGCCCGTGCGCCGTGGCGCTGCGAGGAACATCCCCGAGCTGTAGTCGACGAACGACTCGCCAGCCAGGTCCCTTACCAGGGCTTTAGCCAGCTGTTCGCGGCGGAAGATCGGGCGGGCAAGGCTCATGGCACTATCCTGAATTATCCAGACGACTATAATTTATGTTTTATAGAATAAATTCAGGATAAAAGACAGCGTGTGATGCACGACAGGCACGAGTCGCGCAATTTTGCCATCATGTTGATTCCACCTGCGGAGATCATGGACATGGCGCTACGCCCCCTTTTAACTTCCCTGCTGCTGGCCGCCAGCCTGGCCGCCCACGCCGCCACCGAAGTGCTGCCGCTACAACACCGCAGCAGCGCCGAGCTGCTGCCCGCCGCCCAGTCGTTCATCGGCAAGGACGGTAGCGTCAGCGCCTTCGAGAACAAGTTGATCGTCAATGCCAGCCCCGAACGCATCGACGACCTGCGCACCCTGCTGCAACAGCTGGACACCGCGCCCAAGCGCCTGATGATCAGCGTCGACAACAACGACAGCAACTACCAGGACAACCGTGGCAATGCGCGCATCATCCATTACGGCACCAGCAACCGGGATGGTGGCCTGCAGCAGGTCCAAGCCAGCGAAGGCCAACCCGCGCTGATCCAGGTCGGCCAGAGCATCCCGGTCACCAGCACCAGCACCGACGGCTACGGGCGCATCCAGAGCTCTACCGAATACCGCAATGTCACCCAGGGTTTCTACGTGACCCCAAGCCTGACCGGGGAAACGGTTCGTCTACAAATAAGCACCAATAATGACCGCATCAGCCATGAACGTGCTGATGTAGTGAAAGTGCAAAGTACCGACACGACGGTGACCGGCAAGCTCGGCGAGTGGATTACCCTGGCAGGGTTCAACCAGCAGAGCCAGGCCGAGCTCAATGCGTCAAGCCGCACATACAGCACCCAACGGGGTGAAAACATGACTTTACGTGTCAAAGTCGACCTTCTCGACTGATCCCAGGCGAATCAAGGCCTCGACCAAAGGCCTTGAAACTGACCGACAAGTCGCACTAGACCAAAGATGTAGTAAGCACAGAAAAGCACTACAAAACATTTGACAGGTTCTTTTTCCCAAGGGCATGATGGCCTCGCTCCCGCTAATCAGGGGCCCTGGCAAGGGCCTTCGAGGCGCCTCCTCCCACCCTTGGAGGCACTCGTGTCTATACGGCCCACAAGGCGGTTCGACGGGATTGCGACTGCAACGAAGAAGTTGTCCCGCGGGACGGAAGCGCATCACCGCAGTTCTGGCAATCGCGTAGCACCGCAGCAAGGCATCCACGAGCCGACCTGCCGGCGCATGCCCTCGCCCGGCCTGCAACCCCTTCCCCCCTCCGAACCTTCCCGTTCGCCGCCGCACTCCCCCGGACAGGACAGCCGCCACGCCCCTGATTCGCTTCGTGAGCATCAGCACAATTACCCCAAGATCGATGCGACGAGGTTTATTTCCATGGCACTGACACGCGAACAGCAAATTGCAGCCCTCGAGAAAGACTGGGCCGAAAACCCGCGCTGGAAAGGCGTGACCCGTACCTACACCGCCGCCGATGTCGTTCGCCTGCGTGGCTCCCTGCAGCCGGAGCACACCCTGGCCCGCCTGGGTGCAGAAAAACTGTGGAAGCTGGTCACCGAAGGTGCCCACCCGTCCTTCCGCCCTGAAAAAGATTTCGTCAACTGCATGGGCGCCCTGACCGGCGGCCAGGCAGTGCAGCAGGTCAAGGCCGGCATCCAGGCCATCTACCTGTCTGGCTGGCAGGTGGCCGCCGACAACAACTCGGCCGAGTCCATGTACCCTGACCAGTCGCTGTACCCGGTCGACTCCGTACCGACCGTGGTCAAGCGCATCAACAACTCGTTCCGCCGCGCCGACCAGATCCAGTGGAAAGCCGGCAAGAACCCCGGCGACGAAGGTTACATCGACTACTTCGCACCAATAGTGGCCGACGCTGAGGCCGGTTTCGGCGGCGTGTTGAACGCCTACGAGCTGATGAAGAACATGATCGAAGCGGGCGCTGCCGGTGTGCACTTCGAAGACCAGCTGGCCTCGGTGAAAAAGTGTGGCCACATGGGCGGCAAAGTGCTGGTACCTACCCAGGAAGCCGTGCAAAAGCTGGTGGCAGCTCGCCTGGCCGCTGACGTATCGGGCGTACCGACCATCATCCTGGCCCGTACCGACGCCAACGCCGCCGACCTGCTGACCAGCGACTGCGACCCCTACGACCAGCCGTTCGTGATCGGTGAGCGTACCCGTGAAGGCTTCTACAAGGTACGCGCCGGCCTCGACCAGGCCATCGCCCGCGGCCTTGCCTACGCGCCGTATGCCGACCTGATCTGGTGCGAAACCGCCAAGCCGGACCTGGACGAAGCCCGCCGCTTCGCCGAAGCGATCAAGAAGGAATACCCGGACCAGCTGCTGTCGTACAACTGCTCGCCTTCCTTCAACTGGAAGAAGAACCTGGACGACGCCACCATCGCCAAATTCCAGCGCGAGCTGTCGGCCATGGGCTACAAGCACCAGTTCATCACCCTGGCCGGCATCCACAACATGTGGCACGGCATGTTCAACCTGGCGCACGACTACGCCCGCAACGACATGACCGCTTACGTGAAGCTGCAGGAGCAGGAGTTCGCCGACGCCAGCAAAGGCTACACCTTCGTGGCGCACCAGCAGGAAGTGGGCACCGGCTACTTCGACGACATGACCACCGTGATTCAGGGTGGCGCATCGTCGGTGACGGCACTGACCGGTTCGACCGAAGAAGAGCAGTTCCACTGATAGTGGCTTGCTGTTGAACAAAAGCCCGGGGCTTGTGAAAGCTCCGGGCTTTTTTTCATGCAAGCTTCTGGTTGTTTTCAGAGAAAGAGCGCACGCAGGCCTGAGTTGTTCATGCCGGAGAAAATTCGGCTGCCATGCTGGCCCCGTCACGTCGCACTGACTTTTCTTTCACTCAATTTTCACCGCAACGCGCGGATACTGCAGCCATCCCTACGTGATAGACGCTCCTTTGCCCGCCCCTCCCGGCGGGCTTTCTTTTGCTCGCGATTTGCCATGGCCTGCCTCGTCCATGGCACGATCCAGTCCACAACGCTGCCCATCGGCGTGAACCTTCAGGGCTCTGCGGGCTCAGTTGTGCAGACAGCGCTTGCACCATCGAGAAAGGGATTTGTAATGGGATATGCTCCACCCGCCGCTCTGCCAAAGGTTCGCATCGAACGTGAACTGAGCCCGCGGGCCGTGCTCACCGGCGCGCTGCTGGGCATCTTGCTCACGCCATCGAATGTGTATGCGGGCCTCAAGATCGGCTGGTCATTCAACATGTCGATCATCGCGTTGCTGGTCGGCTTCGCCCTCTGGCAGGGCATGGCGGGCCGCACAAAGGGCCGGCCCGCGTGGACACTGCACGAAAGCAATATCAACCAGACCGTGGCGTCGGCGGCTGCCTCCATCATTTCCGGCGGGCTGGTGGCACCGATCCCTGCCTATACGCTGCTCACCGGCAACCAACTGGACCCAGTGCCGATGATGGCCTGGGTGTTTTCCGTAAGCTTCCTGGGCATCTGGATCGCCTGGTATCTACGCCCCGCCTTGCTCAACGACCGTGACCTGAAGTTCCCCGAAGGCATGGCGACCCTGGAAACGCTGCAGCAGATCTACAATCATGGGCGCGAGGCCATGGCTCGCATCAAAGTGCTATGCAGTGCAGCGCTGCTGTCAGGGCTGGTGAAGTGGATGGATGGCTTCGTCTGGGCCATACCGCGCTGGGCCCCCACACCTGCGCTCGAACGCCTGACCTTCACCGTCGACCCTTCGCTATTGCTTATCGGCTTTGGCGGCATCATCGGCATTCGCGTGGGCCTGACGTTGCTGTTCGGCGCCGCGCTGGCCTGGGGTGGGCTAGCGCCGTGGCTGATCGACCACGCATTGGTAGTGATTGCCCCGAACGCCAGCGGCCCCCAGTTCGCCGCGCTGGTGGAGTGGCTGTTGTGGCCGGGCGTAAGCCTGATGGTCTGTGCGACCCTGACGTCATTGGCAGTTCGTCTGTTGCAAGTGCCACGACGGTTGCCTGCGAATGAGCCAGAACGTCGGGCGCCGCGTGTCAGGGCACGGTTTTCGCCAGGGCCTGCATCGGGTCTGCTGCTGTCCATCGCTCTGGTCGTCGCCCTGCAGGCGCTGCTGTTCGGGATCGATTGGTGGATGGCGTTGTTGAGCATTCCTTTGGCGATTTGCCTTGCTGTCGTCGCCGCACGCGTCGTCGGTGCCACCGGCATTGCACCGATTGGCGCGATTGGCAAGCTGTCGCAACTCAGCTTCGGCCTGATCGCCCCGGGCCAGGTGGCCATCAACCTGATGAGCGCCAACACGGCAGGTGGCGCGGCCGGACAGTCCACTGACCTGATGAACGACTTCAAGGTTGGCCTGGCGATCGGCGCCACCCCGCACAAGCAGCTGGTTGCCCAATGCATCGGTATTTTCATCGGCAGCGTGGTCGGCGTGCTGGTTTACCTGATGCTGATCCCGGACCCGCAAACCATGCTGCTTACCGAGCAGTGGCCTGCGCCGGCTGTCGCGACCTGGAAAGCAGTGGCCCAGACGCTGACACATGGCTTGGGCGCGCTGTCGCCGGAAATCCGCTGGGCGATTTTGGGCGGCAGCGCCGTTGGCGTACTGCTGGGCATGCTGGACAGCCTGCTACCGCAACGGGCGGCACGCTGGCTGCCGAGCACCGCCGCACTGGGGTTGGCGTTCATACTGCCGGCGTCGATCGCAATGATGATGGGCTTTGGCGCAGTGCTTACCTGGCTGGTCAACTGCCGATGGCCGAAAGTCACAGAGCGCTTCGCGATCACAGCGGCCGCAGGGTTGATTGCCGGTGAAAGCATCACGGGCGTTGGGGCATCGTTCTGGGAGATGCTTAGGGCGTTGTAGCTGCAGGAAACAGCATTTCACACACGGCAGCGCCAGTGCTTTTGCCTGCCGTGAGTGAATGTCAGCTCTGGGTCTAGGTGGTTACTGGTTGTGGTCGGAAAATCAGACTTTTTCCCTTTCATGTAGTCCATTTCCCAAACATACTGCAGCCGCCTGATTTCCGTTGCGGTCGCCCTGCTCGCGCTCTAGTCTCGGCCTGTTGCTGCACAACAGCGACACGGCTTTGACAGGCCGTAACGGTATGTAGGTCGGCAGCGTCTTCAATGGCGGCTGTGTGTGGGGCACGCTCGCGTGCGCCGGAACTTCCTATGTCCGCCGGTCTGTCAACCTGCACACAGCTGCCACCCAACCTGTTTGACAGCGGGATAGGTGTGCTCCCCTTGGAGATATAGGAATGTTGAAGATAGTCCCCGATCCACCCCACGCCCTCCACAACCTCGAAGACACTCTCATCCAGGCCGCAGACTTCGCTAACTGCGCGCTAGCCGTTGCGCATCAGGCGATGCTTGTTCAGCCTCGGTCGCCTGCGTCGGCCCTGATGATGGCGTCGACACATGAACTCGAGTCGCTGCGTGTTCTGCTTGAGGCGGCATTGATTCAGGTCCAGATGCCAGCCGAGCCGCGAACCCTGCACTGAGTCGACAACACTGTGTTGTCTGGGCGGGCCCTGGCGCCGGCAAGCCGGCTACCGAGGCATGCGCGGCATTGCGTGAGGCTGGTGTCGCGACTACGGGCGCAGCTTACCCGCTAAAGGGCCCGCTCAGACCCTGGATGCTTCGGAGAGATCAATGCCAAGCGATGAGCCGGACGTAAAAACCACCGTGGGCAAGACCACGTTCTTTCAAGGTGAACACCAGACACATCCCCTGTTTCGCGTCGAGGCCGGCATCCCCTGCCAGTCTGCCCGGGAGCAGGCTTCGGAACTGATGGGTTATGTGCGGGAATTGACGATCATCGGCGTGATGGATGAGAAACCGATGATGGTCTGGGCAGCGCACTACTTGAGTGCCTTGGCCAAGGCGCTGATGGATGATGCTGAGTTAGGGATGATGCACTGATTTCCTGACATGCCAGCCGGTACAACAGAGGCGCCAGCCTTTGCATTGAAGTGACGGTATTGCCCCCCCAGCCTTTGTAAACTCAGCAGCGAGAAAAATTGAATTAGCTGTTTTCCAACTCGGTCAAGAATTATGAACGCAGTAATCTGACGAGGTAACAGCGATGACTATCGAAGCAGAGACACTCGTACAACTGGCCGAAGCGCTTCAAGAGCGCGGCATGACTTTCGTGTCAGACGTTGCATTCATCCGTGCGCCCTATAGGCACAACCACCGCTGGGTCTGCACCGTAGAGTGATATCCCACTTCGCCCGCGGCGCCGAGTCAAACTCCGCCGCTGGCCCCTACCCTGTTCCTGAGACCAATGAGCGTTACTGTGAAGTGCCGATGGAGAGCAGACGGCCGATATGCCCAGCTGCCAGTTTCATGTTCTCGACCAATGCGGGAACATCACAGTCTTGCTTACGGTACTGGGGAATGGTCGCCGAAATGGATCCAGCCACTTGGCCATCAACGAAGAACGGCACACCAATACCAAATGCACCCAATACACGCTCCCCATCACCAACCGACCAACCACGCTCTCGGATTGCAGCAAGATCAGCCCCAAGTTCTTCATGGCACACGATCGTGGCACTTGTAAGTTTCTGTAGCGTCAACCCACCTGCAAATTCAGGATCTAAGTAGGCCAACACCGCCTTACCGGCGCCCCCTGCATAAAGCGGTACGTCAACACCGGTTTCGAGCGTGTACTGGATCGGCCTCCATCCCTGCACAACTTCAATGAAATGCGCTTTTTTAGTGGCTGGGTCGTAGCTCAGGAACGCGATGGTTTCGCCGGTTTCCTTGACCAGGGCTTCGATGACAGCCCTGCACAATTTAGCGACCGTGCATACGCTGTTGTTTAGCAGCGCCACCCATTGATATAAACGCGCCCCCGGGAACAGCTCTTTGCCATCTGCGCACACTAGTTTTGCCTGAGAGGCCGATTCGACGATCTTTCGGGCAGTCGCAATGTTGCACTGTAGCTGCGATGCAAGCCCCGAACTGCATACATAACCATTCGGTATAGCGCAAAGAATCTGCAACAATCCCTCTAATCGAGAAATAGTAGAACTGTCATCGCTACAGATGATGCTTTGCTTATCCTCCCTGTGTTGTGCAAGGAAACGCTCAAGCTCAGTTGCCACACCCTCAACCATTGCGAGTGACGTCTGCGCGCCTTGCCCACCGTCGCCACCGAGATTGTGTAGCGACACCGTGATGATCAACCCTTGTGTTAATCGCTTGGTCACTATCGCAACTGCAGCAGGGAACTCGTACTCCGCAATAGGCGGAACCGAACCCCCAAAGCTCCCATGCAGCATCAATGAGTCTTCGTCCGGAGAGCGCTGTAAAAAATCATTGAAACCGCGGCCGATGTCGCCAAAACCCAACGGGTAGACCGAGCCGATCTTTGGTCTGAATGCAAGGGTCGCCTGGGCCTCACCGCAGTAGAGCACATAGTAGCCATTCACGTGCGGGGCATAAACCGACAGCAAGGCTGCCTGTTTGGCAACCCCTGCCAGCCCGTCCAGAAGACGCCTGGCGGCGCTCAACAACGCACTGCGGTTACTCAGGGCGGCCATGAGCACTCGCAAACGCGGCCCGACCCGATACTTTCCTACCCCGTCTTCTACTGCGAAATCACGATCGACCAAGGCCGTCAGGATTCGGTTGACCGTGCTTCGGCTCTCGCTCAGCTCACCGGCCAACTCCCTCACGCCCCAAGGTTCTCCCTCCACTCGTCTGGCCAAGGCGTCCATCACCTCGATCAATCGACCGTGGCTGGAGGTAGCAGCGGGTGCCTTTGGAATAGCTGTTTCGAGGGGCGCATTGGGCATTTCAGGTGACTTGAAAGCATCTGGGGGCTCCATTTTGGGCCTGTTTCCTAGCCCGTGGCAATCAGCAGCCTGTTGACAAGCAAGTACGGCACGAGGATCCTACAAAAACAACAAAACAGGACGCCGTCCCATTTTTTAACATGGACGTATCCGATAAGCTGGAGTGACCTATGAATAAGAACAATACGCTGACGGAGTCTGTCGCCATGCTTGAGCCTGTAGCCGAGCGCAAGACGAAGGCGAAGAAAGCCACCGCTGCCGCCGTATTCGGCACCTTCGTTGAGTACTATGACTTCAGTATCTACGGGTATCTCGCCGCAACCTTGGCGCTGGTGTTCTTTCCCTCCGACGACCCCACGACCGGCCTGCTCAACACGTTTCTCGTGTTCGGCTCGGCCTTTCTCGTACGCCCCCTGGGGGCAGTCGCCTTCGGCTGGCTCGGCGACAAGGTCGGGCGCCGCGCGAGCCTGATCGCCAGTATCACGCTGATGGGCATCGCAGCCACGCTCATTGGCTTACTGCCTGGGTATGCACAGATTGGCGTTTGGGCACCCATCCTCCTGGTCGCGCTGCGTATGCTTCAAGGTTTTTCAGCAGGCGGCGAGATCGGCGGTGCGGCAAGCTACATTCGCGAATGGGCGCCAGCCAACCGTCGCCCGCTCTACATTTCCTTCCTGCCGTCGATTGCACAGTTCGGCAAAGGCCTGGCAGCTGCGATCGCGGGCTTGGCAGCAGCATCGTTGACCGACCCCGAGATGGCAGAATGGGGCTGGCGTGTACCGTTCCTGCTGGCCTTGCCACTGGGCATCATCGGCCTGTGGATGCGCCTGGGCATTGAGGACAGCCCGGAATTCGAGTCCAGGAAAACCGCAGAGACGGAGCCAAAAGGCGCGCCGTTCGCCGAACTCATTCGTGAGTACATGCGCCCGCTGACCAAGGTAATGATGATCTCGATGGTGCAGAACATCGGCACCTATATCGGCACCGTCTTTATTGCCGCGTACTTCAGCTCCATCCTCGGCTACTCCAAAGGTCAAGCGTCGACGATCGTTCTGGTTGCCGTCAGCTTCGCGGCCCTGATGATCCCACTGGCAGGTCAACTAGGTTCGATCATTGGCAGCAAGGCACTTCTGCGCCTGGCATACCTTGGCTACGCGGTCCTGTCCATCCCGTCCTTTATCCTGATGCAGCAAGGACAAGTCAGCCTGGCCATGGCTGGCCTGGCCTTGGGCATGGTGCCCTACGCCCTCTGCCTGGCAGGTACCTATTCGGTCATGCCGGAGTTCTTCCCTACCCATGTTCGGCATACCGGTGTCGCTTTCGGCCACAGCGTAGGTGCCGTGATCGGCGGTGGCATCGGCCCGTTCATGGCGACCTGGTTGATCGGCGCCACCGGCAATCAAAGCGCGCCTGCCTTCATTCTCTGCGGCGCTGGCGTTCTCGGCCTGATCGTGTTGTGGACCGTCCGCAACCAAGCTGCCGCCGACGACAACAAACATCAATTTGCCTGAGAACAACAAAATGTCGCTTATCTACGTTACGAGCCCGATTCACGAAACGGTGCTTGCTCGTCTTTCCGATCTGGGGGAAGTCCGTCTTGGCTATGGCGTCAACGCTGTGAGTTATGACGAAATCCGTAATGAGGTAGATGCCGTATTTCTACGCGGCGGCCATATCAATGCTGAAATGATTGCCGCCTCCCCGAAGCTACGCATCATTGCGCGACACGGCGCGGGCTATGACAACGTTGATTACAAGGCCGCTCAAACCCACGGCGTCTGGGTAACCAACACGCCTGGTGCCAACCGGCGCAGCGTGATCGAACATGTATTCGCCCTGTTGCTGTCGCTGTGCCGCAAGCTGCCGTTGGCGACCGACCAGACCCGTAACCGCAACTGGGCACAAGACCGTCTTGCGCTGACCGGCATCGAGCTCGAAGGCCGCACCGTGGGCCTGGTGGGCTTCGGTAACATTGGCTCAAGCGTTGCGCCTGTTGCTGAAGCCCTCGGCATGAAGGTGATCTTCACCGACCCTGCCATCGAGCCGGCTTCAGACAGCCGTTGGACGGATTTTGACACGCTGCTATCCACCGCAGATGTCGTGAGCCTGCATGTGCCGCTGCTTGCGACCACCCGCAACCTCATCGGCGCAGCAGAGTTCGCCCGGATGAAAGAAGGCGCGGTGTTGATCAACACCAGCCGTGGTGGCGTGGTTGACGAGGTGGCGATGGTCAACGCGCTGAAGAGCGGAAAGCTGGCAGGCGCAGGCGTGGATGTGCTCAACGCTGAGAACATCGACATGATCAGACCATTCGAACATAGCACCCCCGACATCGCCAATACGCCCAACCTGATCGTGACCGCCCATGTTGCCGGACAGACAGACGAATCGCTGATGCGCGTTGGCATGAGTGCCCTGGAGGCCATCGCAGCGGTGCTCAACGATGAGGTGCCTGCGCACCCCGTCAATAAGCCTGTGCCCAAGTCATTCAGCTAAGCCTTTTCGTATAGGGAGATATTCAATGTTCATCAATGTGTCCGACGAGGCAATCAGCGTCAACGCCGACTGGGAGCGAACTGACCTGTCATTGATCGAAGCAGTTTCGCACTACCCGGTAGCGCTCATCGGTGACGTACTCCAGCGCATGGGCATGATGGCTTCGGCCATCCGCCACACCGCTGGCAAACCGGCATTCTTCGGCAACATTTTGCCGCTCAACACCCGCGAAGGTGACAACCTAGCCATTCACCGAGCACTGGATGAAGCTCAGGCTGGTGATGTGCTGGTGATCAATGGCAACAGCGAAGTGAACCGATCGGTCTTCGGTGACCTGCTCGGCGAAATCTGCCTTGCCAAGCAAGTTGCAGCGGTGGTCATTGATGGTGCCGTGCGTGACATTGAAGAATTGAACAGCATGGGGCTGCCCGTCTACGCCCGAGCGGTGAACCCAGCCGGCCCATCGAAGTGGGGCCCAGGCCAGGTTGGCATCCCGGTGGCTTGCGGCAACGTCGTCTGTTACCCAGGCGACGCGATTATCGGTGATCGTGACGGCATCATCGTCGTCGCTCGCAGCCTGATCCCGACCTTGGCCGAGAAAGTGAAGCTTCAGGACGGCTATGAAAACAATTTCCGCGAAAAAGTGCGGGCAAGCGTGCGCTGAAGGCTAGTACGTTAGCGCCATGGGGTGGCGATAACAGCGATCACATATTTGGGTCGCTAACGGGCCAAAGATTCGAGCATCGACACAGTTTACCCAGACACCAGAATCGAGTAGGAGGCGGGTTCACACCCGCCGTCCTCTCACACCACCGTGCGTACGGTTCCGTACACGGCGGTTCAGGCTATGCGGCTAAGCCGATTGATCGTATCCAGTATCGAGACCAGTCCGAGTCGATCCCATAGTTTCTTCGGCAGCGCCTGATTCATATGTGGCGCCCCCGAGTTCCACCACGGGCCTCGGCCGTTATAGGCCGATTTACAGGCACGCTCTTCGCTTAAGCCCAGACGCATCAGGTTGCGCGCCCTCGTAGAGGGCTGCTTCCATTGGCGCCAGATGGCACAGCGGAGTTTGTGCCTGACCCAGCCATCCAGTTCCTCAAGTGGCCGTTTGCTCTGGCTGAGCTTGAAGTAACCCGCCCAGCCTCGTAATACAGGGTTTATCCGCTCGATGGTATTTGCCATCTTGCGACCCCGTGCACCGCGTAGCAACTCTGCGAGCCGGTCGCGCAGGCGACCCAGGCTCATCGTTGCCACCCGCAGCCTTGGCTGCTGATGCCAGCTCATCCCATAGCCCAAGTAGTCACACTTCCAGGCTCTCGCGACTCGACTCTTCTTCTGATTCACCGTCAGTTTCAAACGTTGGTTCAGGAAGCGCTCGACACTGACCAGTACTCGCTCGCCAGCCCGAGGACTGCGCACATAAATGTTCGCGTCATCGGCATAGCGCACGAAGCGATGGCCCCGCCGCTCCAGTTCGCGGTCAAATTCATCGAGCAGGATATTCGACAGCAGCGGCGAGAGCGGGCCGCCTTGCGGCGTCCCTTCCTGCCGTGGGCTAACGACACCGCCTGACATGACTCCCGCTTCAAGGTAGCGACGGATAAGCCTAAGTACGCACTTATCTTTGACCCGGCACTCGATACAGGCCATGAGGATGTCGTGGTTGACTCGATCGAAGAACTTTTCCAGATCGATTTCCACGCACCACCGATGCCCCGATGCCACATGGGCACGGGCCATCTCGACAGCTTGATGTGTGCTTCTGCCCGGACGGAAGCCATAACTGTAGTCCGAGAACAGTGGGTCGAAGATGAGCGTGAGCTGTTGCTGCAAGGCTTGCTGGATCAAGCGGTCCACGACGCTGGGGATTCCCAGTTGCCGTGTGCCGCCCTGCGGCTTGGGAATTTCAACCGCTCGCACTGCTTGTGGATGGTATTCACCGGCCAGTAGCCTGGCCTTGAGGGTTGGCCAATACTGTTTCATGTAGCCCGCCAAGTCAGCGACCGTCATGCCATCGGCACCCGGCGCTCCCTTGTTGCTGACCACGCGTTGATACGCACGTCTGAGGTTGGCCGGTGCAAGCACCCGCTCCATCAGCGTGTCCGGCTCCGCGTTCGTCCACGTTACTGACGCCGTCGATACCTTTGCACTGTCATGCATCATCCTCAGCTTCTGGCCGGGACTCGGGATGACAGTTTCCGCTGTGGGAAATTTCTGCATTACGGCTACCAACGAGACAGTGACGCCTACTGGCGGCATAACCTGTTCGGCCCTTGGTGGCGCGGTTAACCGCCACTTACTACGGCTTCGGCTGACTTCTGCATGCTCATCCCGTCGCCTTACGACGCTCGGTAGCACAAAGGCAAGCGTGCAGATCTCCCAGGGTAATTCGCGCGACCTTCCTGCTTATGCCTGTCGGATTTACGTCACAGCGTTCCGTGCAAGTATTGGGCTTTGAAGATTGTTGCCTTCTTACCCCGCTGCGCCGCCTAATCCGCTTCCTGTTCGTCAGGCCAGCATTTTGCCTCGGGCTTCCTTCAGATTCGCAGTCGCCTGCGACACCCTTGCCTCTGGCTAACACTTCCCCTTGCCGGGTGTGTAGAGGACTTTCACCTCCAAGTCACCCACTCGGCCACCACAGCCAAGCGGGTTGCGCTGACGCGCAACGCGCCATGCCTGGCGCACAACGCAAAAGCCCCGAATAATCGGGGCTTTTGTTGAAGAAAGTGGCGGAAGCGTAGAGATTCGAACTCTAGGATAGTTGCCCATCGACGGTTTTCAAGACCGTTGCCTTAAACCACTCGGCCACGCTTCCAGCTCGTTTGCGGCCGCCATAATACCGTAATGAAACACGCTGTCAAACTCTCTATGTCGCCGGTTGCAGGAGCTCTGATAGACTCCTAGCATCTGAACGTTCCAAAACCACAGGTTTACCAAGGAGTGTCGCCATGCGCGAACAGGATTATGCCGTACACAGCGGCCAACAGGTTGAGCAGCGCGAGGTCAGCAAGGTCCTGCGCAACACCTACAGCCTGCTGGCACTCACCCTCGCCTTCAGCGGTGTCATGGCCTTCGTCGCCCAGCAAATGCGTGTGGGCTACCCGAACATCTTCGTTGTGCTGATCGGCTTCTACGGCCTGTTCTTCCTTACCAACAAACTGCGTGATTCGGCGTGGGGCCTGGTGTCCACCTTCGCCCTCACCGGCTTCATGGGCTTCATCCTCGGCCCAATCCTCAACCGTTACCTGGGTATGGCCGGTGGCGCTGAGGTGGTCAGCTCGGCGTTCGCCATGACGGCCCTGGTGTTCGGTGGCCTGTCGGCCTATGTGCTGATCTCGCGCAAGGACATGAGCTTCCTCAGCGGTTTCATCACCGCCGGCTTCTTCGTCCTGCTGGGTGCCGTAGTGGCTAGCTTCTTCTTCCAGATCAGCGGCCTGCAACTGGCGATCAGCGCTGGCTTCGTGCTGTTCTCGTCGGTCTGCATCCTGTTCCAGACCAGCGCGATCATCCATGGCGGTGAGCGTAACTACATTATGGCGACCATCAGCCTGTATGTATCGATCTACAACCTGTTTGTCAGCCTGCTGCAACTGTTCGGCATCATGGGCCGCGACGACTGATAGCGGTTGCTAGAGCCCGTTCAAAAAGCCCGCCTCGGCGGGCTTTTTTGTGTGTTCGTGCAGGCCTCTATCTTCAAGCCAGCTCTCGGCGCGCCAACTGACCCAAAAGTCAGGTTATTAGCGGCATACTCGCCGATCTTGCCGCCATCGTGCATGCCACTACCGCAATCCCCCTTCACCCCGTAGAATGCGCTCCTTTTTTCTTCCGGGGCAGCTTCACCGATGAGCTCACACGAACACAGCCCGGGCGCGGATGCGCCTGCCAATGAATTGGTGCTTGGCCTCGAGGACAAGCCACGGCTGCTGATCGGCCTGCTGGCGGCACTGCAGCACCTGCTGGCGATTATCGTGCCGATCGTGACCCCAGGCCTGCTTATCTGCCAGGCGCTAGGTGTTTCGGCGCGTGATACCAACCTGATCGTGTCGATGTCGCTGGTGATCTCGGGTATCGCCACCTTCGTGCAGTGCAAGCGGTTTGGGCCGTTCGGCGCGGGGTTGCTGATCGTACAGGGCACCAGCTTCAACTTCGTCGGCCCACTGATTGCAGGTGGGGCGCTGATGGTCAAGCAGGGCACCCCTGTCGAAAGCGTGATGGCAGCGATCTTCGGCGTGGTGATCGCCGGCTCGTTCGTCGAAATGGGCGTGTCGCGCATCCTGCCCTTCGTCAAACGCCTGATCACGCCGCTGGTGACGGGCATCGTGGTGTTGATGATCGGCCTGACCCTCATAAAGGTAGGCTTGATAAGCATGGGCGGCGGCTTTGGCGCCATGGCCAATGGCACCTTCGCCAATGGTGAAAACCTGCTGCTGTCGGGCGTGGTGCTGGCAATCATCGTCATCCTCAACCGCCTCCCGGTGGTGTGGATGCGCAGCTGCGCGATCGTCATCGCCCTGGCGGTGGGTTACGCCCTGGCGGGTTACCTCGGCCGGCTGGACTTCACCGGCATGCATGAAGCTGCACTGTTCCAGGTGCCGACGCCGCTGCACTTCGGCCTCGGTTTCTCGTGGGCGCTGTTCATCCCGATGCTGGTGATCTACCTGGTGACCTCACTGGAAGCCATCGGCGACGTTACGGCAACCAGCAAGGTCTCACGCCAACCGGTCGAAGGCGCGGTGTGGATGCAGCGCATCAAGGGCGGCGTGCTGGTCAACGGCGCCAACTCGCTGCTGGCGGGCCTGTTCAATACCTTCCCCAGCTCGATCTTCGCGCAGAACAACGGCGTGATTCAGCTGACCGGCATCGCCAGCCGCCACATTGGTATCTGGATTGCCGTGATGCTGGTGGTATTGGGCCTTTTCCCGAGTGTTGCCGGTGTTATTCAGGCTGTACCTGAGCCTGTGCTGGGCGGCGCGGCCATGGTCATGTTCGGTGCCGTGGCCGCTTCGGGCATCAATATTCTGGCTAGCACGCGCCTGGACCGCCGTGCACTGCTGATCATCGCCGTGTCGTTGGCGTTGGGCCTGGGCGTGGCCCAGGTGCCGGAGTTCCTGGCGCACATGCCGGCGGCTATTCGCAATGTACTTGAGTCAGGCGTTGCCACCGGTGGTATCTGCGCCCTGGTGCTGAACTGGTTCCTGCCAGAGCGCAACGAACACGCCTGACAGCCCTGCCCCGGCCAGCCAGCCCGCGCCTACTCGCGCGGGCTTTTTGCTTTAGAATGGCCGCATTCCTTTGCACGAGTTGCCCATGAAATTCGCTATCGCGGTTTTTTCCCCGGCCCACGCACCCTCCTCGCGGCGCGCTTTACGCTACGCCGAGGCGGTGCTGGCCGGCGGGCATGAGATTGCCCGGTTGTTCTTCTATCAGGACGGTGTTCACAGCGCCTCGGCCAACGTGGTCGCGCCCCAGGACGAACAGGACATCGCCGGCCAGTGGCGCGCCTTTATCGAGCAGCACCAGCTGGACGCCGTGGTGTGCATCGCCGCTGCCTTGCGCCGCGGCGTGCTCGATGAGGCCGAAGCCAGCCGCTACCAGCGCCAAGCGGTGAACCTGCCCAAGCCGTGGGAGCTCTCCGGCCTGGGTCAACTGCATGAAGCGGCACAGCTCGCCGACCGCCTTGTCTGCTTTGGAGGCGATTGAAATGGCCAAATCCCTGTTGATCATCAGCCGCCAGGCGCCCTGGAGCGGCCCGTCTGCCCGCGAAGCGCTGGACATCGCACTGGCCGGCGGCGCTTTCGATCTGCCACTGGGCATGCTGTTCCTCGATGACGGCGTGTTCCAGCTCGCCCCAGCCCAGCAACCAGCGGCCGTGCAACAAAAGAACCTCGCCGCCAACCTGCAGGCACTGCCGATGTTTGGTGTAGAGGAGCTGTTCGCCTGCCAGCACAGCCTGGCCCTGCGCGGGCTTGCTGCCGACAGCCTGGCCCTGCCCGTTGAGGTGCTGGACGACGCGGCCCTGAAGGCCCTGATTGCCCGTTTCGACCAAGTGGTGACGCTCTGATGCCGACTTTGCATGTGATATCCCACTCGCCTTTTGGCGACGATCGTTTGAGCAGTTGCCTGCGCCTGCTTGCTGACGAAGATGCCCTGCTGCTGTGCGGCGACGCGGTGTATGCCCTGCGTGACGGCAGCGAACCACAGCGTCTGCTTCAGGCGGCAGCGTTGGAGCAGCGCCTTTTTGCACTCGACGAGGACCTGCAAGCGCGCGGTATCCGCAGCGAGTTGGCCAACACCGTGGACTATCAGGGGTTCGTCGCGCTGTCACTGCACTATGACAAGGTCAACAGCTGGCTATGAACACCCTGACCGTAGACGACCAGGCAATCGCCCTGGACAAGGACGGCTTTCTGGTCGACCTGCAAGACTGGTCCCACGCCGTCGCCGAAGCGCTGGCCGCGCGCGAAAGCATTGCCCTGACCAACGACCACTGGGAAGTCCTCGAACTGCTGCGCCAGTTCTATGAGGAGTTCCAGCTGTCTCCGGCAACGCGCCCACTGATCAAGTACACCGCGTTGAAGCTGGGCCCTGAAAAGGGCAACAGCCCGCACCTCAACCGCCTGTTCAACGGCACCCCCGCCAAACTTGCCGCCAAGCTGGCGGGCCTGCCCAAGCCGACCAATTGCATATGACAGACGCTCGCCCGCTCACCCTACAAACCCCGGCCGAACACCCGTTCGCCGAATTCGTACGCATCCTTGGCAAAGGCAAACGCGGTGCTCGCAGCCTCACCCGCGAGGAAGCCCGAGCCGCCATGGCCCTGCTGCTTGAAGGCAAGGTTGAAGACACCCAGCTCGGCGCCTTCCTCATGCTGCTGCGGCACAAGGAAGAAAGCGCGGAGGAGCTGGCGGGCTTCACCGAGGCCCTGCGCGCGCAACTGAATGCACCTCGCATCGCTGTCGATCTGGACTGGCCCAGCTATGCCGGCAAGAAGCGCCACCTACCTTGGTTCCTGCTGGCCGCCAAATGCCTGGCCGCCAACGGCGTGCGCATCCTGATGCATGGTGGTGGCGCCCACACCGCAGGGCGCATGTACACCGAGCAGCTGTTGGCCCTGCTGGAAATTCCGCTTTGTCGCCATTGGTCCGCCGTGGAGCAGGCGCTGGACCAGCAAAGGCTGGCGTTTTTCCCGCTGTACGATTGGGCCCCGCAACTGCAGCGCATGATCGACCTGCGCAACATACTTGGCCTGCGCTCCCCCATCCATTCGCTGGCCCGCGTGCTCAACCCGCTGAGCGCCCGCTGTGGCCTGCAGAGCATCTTCCACCCCGGCTACCAGGCCGTACACCGTGAGGCCAGCCGGCTGCTGGGTGACCACGCAGTAGTGATCAAGGGCGATGGCGGCGAAATTGAAGTTAACCCGGATGTCATCAGCCACCTGTACGGCACTAGCGCAGGTGAAAACTGGGACGAAGAGTGGCCAGCGCTGAGTGAGCGGCGCCATGTAAAACCTGCAAGCCTGCAGCCCGAACAACTGCTGGCGGTTTGGCGCGGGGAGGCTCAGGACAGCTATGGGGAAATGGCCGTGGTGGCGACCATGGCCTTGGCGTTGCGCGGCTTGGGGCAGGACCGCGAGCAGGCCTTTGCGACCGCACGCAGCTATTGGAGCGCCCGGAACCAATCGAATAAGTAGATCATTTCTTCGCAGTCTTTGCGCTATTTATTCGAACGCCTTGCCCTAGACTGGGCTCCAACGACAAACAACTTTGTTCCGAGGAGCTCATCATGGGCCTATTGATCGACGGCCGCTGGCACGACCAGTGGTACGAAAACGGCAAGGATGGCACTTTCAAGCGCGAGAACGCCCAACGCCGCAATCCGCTGCCCGCCCCTGAAGGCGGTCGCTACCACCTCTATGTGTCGCTGGCCTGTCCATGGGCTCACCGCACCCTGATCGTTCGGGCGCTCAAAGGCTTGGAGCCGTTGATCGATGTGTCGGTGGTCAGTTGGCTGATGCAGGAAAACGGCTGGACTTTCGACCAGCAACAGGGCTCCACCGGCGATCACCTTGACGCCCTCGAATTCATGCACCAGCGCTATACCCAGGACGACCCGCACTACACAGGCCGCGTGACCGTGCCCGTGCTGTGGGATAAAAAGGAAAAGCGCATCGTCAACAACGAGTCGGCGGAGATCATCCGTATCTTCAACAGTGCGTTCAATGAGCTGACAGGCAACACCCTCGACCTGTATCCGCAGCCATTGCGCCCGACCATCGAGGCGCTCAACGCACGTATCTACCCAGCCGTGAACAATGGTGTTTACCGTGCCGGCTTCGCCACCACGCAAGAAGCCTACGAGGCTGCGTTCGACGAAGTGTTCAACGAGTTGGACTACCTGGAAGCACTGCTGGATCGCCAACGTTACCTGGCAGGCGAGTATCTGACTGAGGCCGATGTGCGCCTGTTTACCACGCTGGTGCGCTTCGATGCGGTGTATCACGGCCACTTCAAGTGCAACCTGCGCCGGTTGAGCGATTACCCGAACCTGTCGAACTGGCTGCGTGAGCTGTACCAGTGGCCGGGTGTGGCGCCGACGGTGAACATGGAGCACATCCAGAAGCACTATTACATGAGCCACAAAACCATCAATCCGAACGGGATCGTGCCCAAAGGCCCGCTGCAGGATTTCAACTTGCCGCATGATCGGGAACGGTTGCCTGGCAAAGGGATTTGGAGCTGAGGGAGTTAGGGCTGCTTTGCAGCCCATCGCCGGCAAGCCGGCTCCCACAGGGATCGCGCCAGCTTTAGAAGTTGAGCAGGACAGTTGCTACCACAAGGTATGGCGCCGGCCTTCAAAAAGTTGACCAACCCTGACTGCCCAGGTCACTGGATTGCAGCCCACTTCTTCGGTGAAAACCACCATCTTGTGGGAGCCGGCTTGCCGGCGATGGGCCGCAAAGCGGCCCCCGCTTTTACTGGTCCTGCTGTGCACCTTCGAACCAGGCCAGCTTGTCACGCAACTGGACCACTTCCCCGACAATCACCAGGGTCGGCGCATGCACTTCATGCTTGGCCACCAATGCTGGCAGGTCAGCCAACGTACCAGTGAACACCCGCTGATTGCGGGTAGTCCCCTGCTGCACCAACGCCGCCGGCGTGCTCGACGCACGGCCATGGCGAATCAGCTCAGCGCAAATGGTCGGCAACCCTACCAGGCCCATGTAGAACACCAAGGTCTGGTTCGGCGCCACCAGGTCATTCCAAGGCAGGTTGCTGGTACCGTCCTTGAGGTGGCCGGTGACGAAGCGCACTGACTGAGCATGGTCACGGTGGGTCAACGGAATGCCGCCGTAGGCAGAGCAACCACTGGCTGCGGTAATACCGGGCACCACCTGGAACGGGATGCCATGCTCGGCAAGCTCTTCGATCTCTTCGCCCCCACGGCCGAAAATGAACGGGTCACCGCCCTTCAGGCGCAACACACGCTTACCCTCGCGGGCCAGGTCGACCAGCAGACGGTTGATCTGATCCTGCGGCACGGCATGCTCGGCACGACGCTTACCGACGTAGATACGCTCGGCGTCGCGGCGGCACATCTCAATGATCGCCGGTGCCACCAGGCGGTCATACAGCACCACATCGGCCTGCTGCATCAGGCGCAAGGCGCGGAAGGTGAGCAAGTCCGGATCACCCGGCCCCGCCCCTACCAGATACACCTCCCCCCCCTGCTGCACCGGGGCACCATCGACCATCGCCTGCAACAGCCGCTCGGCCTCGGCACCCTGCCCGGCCAACTGACGCTCGGCGATCGGGCCCTGGAACACGGTTTCCCAGAAGCCGCGACGCTGGTTGACATCCGGGTAAAGCGACTTGACCTTGTGCCGGAAGCGCGCTGCCAAGGCGGCCAGCTCGCCATAAGTGGACGGGATCCAGGTTTCCAGCTTGGCGCGAATCAGGCGCGCCAGCACAGGGGCGTCACCGCCGCTGGATACCGCAACCACCAGCGGCGAACGGTCGACAATGGCCGGGAAGATCACCGTGCACAGCGCCGGCGCATCCACCACATTGACCGGCACGCAAAGCGCCTGCGCCTGCGCCGACACCTGAGCATTGAGCTCAGGGTCGTCGGTGGCCGCAATCACCAGGCGACAGCCGACCAGGTCAGCCCCCTGATAGCCACGCACCAGGACCTCACCGCCACCTTCACGGGCCAGCGCAGCCAGTTGGCCGTCGACCTCAGGCGCCACCACCCGCAGCGCGGCGCCGGCATCGGCCAGCAGGCGCGCCTTGCGCAAGGCGATCTCGCCGCCACCGACGACCAGCACACGGCCGCCCTGCAGCTTGTGGAACAGCGGCAGGTAATCCATTTAGCGGATGACCTCGACACCGCCCATGTAGGGCTTGAGCACTTCCGGCACGCGGATGGAGCCATCGGCCTGCTGGTAGTTTTCCAGCACAGCGACCAGGGTACGGCCTACGGCCAGGCCCGAACCGTTGAGGGTGTGCACCAGCTCTGGCTTGCCGGTTTCCGGGTTGCGCCAGCGGGCCTGCATGCGGCGCGCCTGGAAGTCACCGCAGTTGGAGCAGGAGCTGATCTCGCGGTACTTGTCCTGGCTCGGCACCCATACTTCGAGGTCGTAGGTTTTCACCGCGCCGAAGCCCATGTCGCCGGTGCACAGGGCCAGTACGCGGTAGGGCAGTTCCAGCAGCTGCAGTACGCGCTCGGCGTTGGCAGTGAGGCCTTCCAGCGCCTCCATGGACTTGGACGGCTCGACCACCTGGACCATCTCGACCTTGTCGAACTGGTGCTGGCGGATCATGCCACGGGTATCACGGCCCGAAGCGCCGGCTTCACTGCGGAAGCACGGGGTATGGGCGACCAGCTTGAGCGGCAGCAGCTTGGCATCGATGATCTCGCCGGCTACCAGGTTGGTCAGCGACACTTCAGCGGTCGGGATCAGGTAGAAGTCGGCTTCGCCTTCACGGGTGATCTTGAACAGGTCTTCCTCGAACTTCGGCAGCTGGCCGGTGCCCTGCAACGCTGGCGCCTGCACCAGGTACGGGGTGTAGTGTTCTTCGTAGCCGTGTTCAGCGGTGTGCAGGTTGATCATGAACTGCGCCAGGGCGCGGTGCAGGCGGGCAACCGGGCCGCGCAGCACGGCAAAACGGGCGCCCGACAGCTTGGCAGCAGCCTCGAAGTCCAGGCCACCGCTGATTTCACCTAGGGCGACGTGGTCTTTGATTGGAAAATCGAACGCCCTCGGCGTGCCCCAACGGCGCACTTCGACGTTGTCGTCTTCGCTGGCACCGACCGGCACACTGGCGTCCGGCAGGTTGGGGATGGTCAGGACAATGCCATCCAGTTCGGCCTGGATGCCATCGAGCTCGACCTTGCCTGCGGCCAGTTCATTGGCCATGCGCTCGACGTCAGCCATCAGCGGTGCGATGTCCTCGCCCTTGGCCTTGGCCTGACCGATGGATTTGGAGCGGGCGTTACGCTCGGCCTGCAGCTGCTCGGTGCGGGTCTGCACCGCCTTGCGGCGCTCTTCCAGCGATTCGATGCGCGCGACATCCAGGCTGAAGCCACGGGAGGCGAGGCGGTCCGCCACTTCCTGAAGTTGGCCGCGTAACAGTTTGGAATCGAGCATATCGTTCTCTCGTTATGTGTGTAGGTTGGTTCAGAGTCGGGTCAGGGGCAGGCCAGTAGCCCGCCCATCACGCTAATACCGGTATAGCCCACGGCCAGGGGCACTTGCCCACTTTCCACCGGGCGCACGGTATGGAGCGAAAAAGAGGAAAACGTCGCCGTGACGCCGACGATAAGGCCAGCGCGCTGTCCGACAGGCGCCAGCGGCTTGTGCAGGACTGGGTCATGGCACAGAGCGCTCACGGCTTTCTCCGTTGACGCGGGCTGCTGCGATCGAGGTCGGCCAAGTGGCGCAGTTTCTCGCCGATCTTCAGCTCAAGCCCCCGGGGCACGGGCTGATAATACTGACGTGGCTCGAGCTGGTCCGGGAAGTAATCTTCACCTGCGGCATAGGCATCGGGCTCGTCGTGGGCGTAGCGGTACTCCTCGCCGTAGCCGAGCTGCTTCATCAGCTTGGTCGGGGCGTTGCGCAGGTGCAGTGGCACCTCCAGCGAGCCATGCTCGGCGGCTTCGCGCAGGGCAGTCTTGAAGCCCATGTACACGGCGTTGCTCTTCGGCGCACAGGCAATGTAGGTAATGGCCTGAGCCACCGCCAGCTCGCCCTCGGGGCTGCCCAGGCGCTCCTGCACGTCCCAGGCCGCCAGGCACAGGCTCAGGGCCCGTGGGTCGGCGTTGCCGATGTCCTCGCTGGCCATGCGCACCACGCGGCGGGCGATGTACAGCGGGTCGCAGCCGCCATCGAGCATGCGCGCGAACCAGTAAAGCGCGGCGTCCGGGTTGGAGCCGCGCACCGATTTGTGCAGGGCGGAAATCTGGTCATAGAAGGCCTCGCCGCCTTTGTCGAAGCGCCGGCGGCTGTCACCGAGCAGGCTCTGCAGCAGGTCTACGCCAATCTCGCTGCCATCTTCGGCCAGGTCCGAGGCGTTTTCGAGGAAGTTGAGCATGCGCCGGCCATCGCCATCGGCGGCGGCCATCAGCATCTTGAAAGCGTCGTCGCCCACGCTCAGGTTGCGCTTGCCCAAACCGCGCTCTTCGTTGAGTGCGCGGTCGACCAGCTTGCGCAAGGCGGGCTCGTCCAGGCTCTTGAGCACGTAGACCCGCGCACGCGAGAGCAAAGCGTTGTTCAGTTCGAAGGAAGGGTTCTCGGTGGTGGCGCCGATGAAGATCAGCGTGCCATCTTCGACGAAAGGCAGGAACGCATCCTGCTGGGACTTGTTGAAGCGGTGCACCTCGTCCACGAACAGGATGGTCCGGCGGCCATACTGGCCGGCCTGCTGCTTGGCCACCTCGACGGCCTGGCGGATTTCCTTGACCCCTGCCAGTACCGCCGAAACCGTCTCGAAGTGCGCATCGCAAAACTGTGCCAGCAGCCGGGCGAGCGTGGTCTTGCCCACGCCCGGCGGCCCCCAGAAAATCATCGAGTGCAGCGCACCCTGCTCCAGCGCCTCACGCAGCGGTTTGCCGCGCGCCAGCAGGTGCTCCTGGCCGACATACTCGTCCAGGTTGGACGGGCGTAGCCGGGCAGCCAGGGGCTGGGCAACAGGTTCGCTTCGAAACAGGTCCATGGTGCGCTCTGCTTACTCCTTGATGACGTCCGCGCCTTTCGGGATGTCGAACTTGAACCTGCTGTCCGGCACCGGCTGGTTGGCTTTGACGCCATTGAACAGGATGTTGGTGCGCTGGCCGACGCTGTCGATCAGCTGCATGTCGTTGATCAGGCCACGGCGGAACGATACGCGCAGCGAATCGAACAGGGTGTCCTTGGTGGTTGGCTTGAGGGTGAAGTCCATCACTTCGCCCTGCTCCTTGGAGGTGATGTCGAAGCTCTGGCTGATCTTCGACACGTCACCGGACAGCAGCAGCGCCGGGGTCTGGTTCAGGCGCACATCGAGCTTCTTGATGGTGGCCTGCTCCAGGTCAGGGTCCCACAGGGTGACGTTCTTGCCGTCGGACACCACCACCTGCTCCTGGGGTGCATCGGTGTGCCAGTAGAACAGGCCCGGGCGCTTGACCGTCATCTTGCCGGTTGTCTCCTGCAGGCTGGTGCCACCGGCGTCCAGGGTCAGCTGGGAGAAATTGGCCTCGATGGTCTGCGACTTTTCCAGCAACTGGGTCAGGCGCTGTACGTCCTGCTCACCAGCGTGAGCCGACAGTGTGGCCGTTACCGAACCCAGGGTCAGGGCAGAAACCAACAGCATGCGAATCGCGCGCATGTTAATCCTCATTGAGCATTTATGAAGCCGGGCGCCACCGTCGGCGCCTGGCAAGGTGTTCATCAGTCGCGCGGGCCGCCCGGGGCAATCACTTCCCGCGAACCGTTGCTGTTCATGGGGGTGACCACACCGGCCATCTCCATCGCCTCGATCATGCGGGCGGCGCGGTTGTAGCCGATCTTCAGCTTGCGCTGCACGGCCGAAATCGACGCCCGGCGGCTTTCGAGAACGAACTGCACCGCCTCATCATACAGGGCGTCACTTTCCGAATCCTCGTCGCCGCCACCGCCACCGCCGCCTTCGAAGCCGCTGCCGGCCTCCTCGACGCCGTTGAGGATGTCGTCGTTGTAGTCCGGAGCACCACGCAGCTTCCATGCTTCCACCACGCGGTGCACTTCATCGTCGGAGACGAATGCGCCATGTACCCGGATCGGCAGGCTGGTACCTGGCGGCATGTAGAGCATGTCACCGTGGCCCAGCAGTTGCTCGGCGCCACCTTGGTCGATGATGGTGCGCGAGTCGATCTTGCTCGACACCTGGAACGCCATGCGGGTCGGGATGTTGGCCTTGATCAGGCCGGTGATCACGTCCACCGATGGGCGCTGGGTGGCGAGGATCAGGTGAATACCGGCTGCCCGAGCCTTCTGGGCGATACGGGCGATCAGCTCTTCGACCTTCTTGCCAACGATCATCATCATGTCGGCGAATTCGTCGACCACCACCACGATGGTCGGCAGGGTCTTGAGGGCCGGTGGCTCGTCTTCCATGCTCTCGCGACGGTACAGCGGATCATGGATGACCTCGCCGGCCTCCTGGGCATCCTTGATCTTGCGGTTGAAACCGGCCAGGTTACGCACGCCCATGGCCGCCATGAGCTTGTAGCGCCGCTCCATCTCGGCCACGCTCCAGCGCAGCGCGTTGGCGGCGTCCTTCATGTCGGTGACCACCGGGCACAGCAAGTGCGGGATGCCTTCGTAAATCGACAGCTCGAGCATCTTCGGGTCGATCATGATCAGGCGCGCGTCTTCAGGGCCGGACTTGAACAGGATCGACAGGATCATCGCGTTCACACCCACCGACTTACCGGAACCGGTGGTACCGGCTACCAGCAGGTGTGGCATCTTGGCCAGGTCGGTGATCACCGGCTTGCCGCCGATATCGTGGCCCAGGGCCAGGGTGACGGGCGACTTCTGCTCGTCGTACTGCGGTGTCGACAGCACCTCGGAGAAGCGCACCATCTGCCGGTTTTCGTTGGGGATCTCGATACCCACGGTGGTCTTGCCGGGGATGACCTCGACCACCCGCACACTGGTCACGGCCAGCGACCGCGCAAGGTCCTTGGCCAGGTTGGCGATGCGGCTGACCTTGACCCCGGCCGCGGGCTGGATTTCGTAGCGGGTAATGACCGGGCCCGGGTGAATGGAGTCCACCGAGACTTCGACGCCGAATTCCTTGAGTTTGATTTCCAGCAACTGACCGACGCCGGCCAGGGATTCTGGCGAGTACTCGATCTTCTTCTGCTCGGCTGGGTCGAGGATGGAGATGGACGGCAAAGTGCCTTCCACGGCGCTGTCGACGAACAATGGCGCCTGCTTTTCCTTCATCACCCGCTTGCTCGGCTCCACTGCCTTGGCCGGCGCGGCAGGCGGCATGATCACAGGGGCAATCGAAGGCTCACGGGGGACCACAGGCTCGCGTGGCACAACCGGTTCGCGCTGGGCGACGACAGGGCGCGCTGGGGGCTCATCGCGCTCACCGATACGCTCGCGCAGCTGCGCCTTGGCCGGTTCGCGCTTCTCGGCAGCCGCTGGCGGCGCATCGAACCTCGGCTCGTCCACCTCACGCAGTTGCGCTTCCAGGCGTTTGCGCTCGTTGCGCGCCTCCCACCAGCGGTTGGCCGCGCCTTGCACGAGCTCGAACAGGTCCAGGGTGATCTTGCCGGTCATGTCCATCACCTTGAACCACGAGAGGTCGGTGAACACGGTCAGGCCGAACAGGAACAGGGCGATGAACATCAGCGTGCTGCCCTGCACGTTGAGCAGGTTGCGCGCCAGATCGCCGAGGCTTTCGCCCAAGGCACCACCGGCGGAGAACGGCAGGCTCGCCGGGGGATGGAAATGGATATGCGCCAGTGCAGCACCCGACAGCACCAGGAACACCAGGCCGATCAGGCGCCAGGAGAACAGCCAGCCGCTCCATTGCCAGGGTTGATGGCGCTCGCGGAAGATCTGCCAAGTTTTGATCGCCAGCAGCAAAGGGAAGATGTAGGCGAAATAGCCGAGCACCATGAACATGATATCGGCGAAATACGCACCGGCACGCCCGGCAGCGTTCTGCACCTGGTCGACGTTGCTGGTGTGGCTGAAGCCTGGGTCGGAGGTATCGTAGGTCAGCAGCGCCATCCACAGGTACAGGCACAGGGCGCCGACAGCGATCAACGCACCTTCCTTGAGGCGGTAATGCAGCTGCTGGCGCCACAGGGGCACAGGCAATGGAGCTGGAGTTGCGGTGGATTTCTTCAAAACGCGTCTATTCCTGCGCGTGCTGCGCGTCCAGTAGTGATTGGCCGATGACAGGCCAATGAACCCCTACTTTTAACATTACTGCCCGCCGGCCGCCATGGCGGCACGCCCTATGGCGTTTGGGTGGGGGCGACTTTCGTATAGCTGCAATTTGAGCATGCATTTTCTTTTGTGACAAAGGCTTATGCTGTGTTTTTGCACAGGTGTGACAGCAAATGTGCCAGATGGTGCCTGTAGCCTCACGAATGTGTAGGAAATTGCCGACCCTATCGCCCGATTGGACGCTCCTGCGGGCAGGACTTGCCCCGCGCGGGCCAAGCATTGACCGCAGGCGCCCTCCTTGCCATGCTGCCTGCTCCCCTCCCCCACCGCACGATAGACCATGCTCACCTGGCTGACTCGCGACTCGCTGACCTTCCCACCCCTGGAAAAAGCCCTGCAGGACCCTAACGGCCTGCTCGCCGCTGGTGGCGATCTGAGCCCCGAGCGCCTGGTGCAGGCCTATCGCCATGGCTGCTTCCCGTGGTACCAGGACGGCCAACCCATCCTCTGGTGGTCGCCCGACCCACGCACCGTTCTGTTCCCGGACGAGCTGCATGTCTCGCGCTCGCTGGCCAAGCTGTTGCGCCAGGCGCGTTATCAGGTCAGCTTCGACACCGACTTCCCCGCCGTGATCGACGCCTGCGCCGCGCCGCGCGACTACGCGGACGGCACCTGGATCACCGACACCATGCGCAACGCCTACTGCGAGCTGCACCGGCGCGGTATCGCCCATTCGGTGGAGGTACGCCAAAACGGCGAACTGGTGGGCGGCCTGTACGGCCTGGCCATGGGGCGGTTGTTTTTCGGCGAGTCGATGTTCAGCCGCGCCGACAATGCGTCCAAGGTCGGCTTCGTGACCCTGGTCAACCACCTGCGCGATGCAGGCTTCGTGCTGATCGACTGCCAGATGCCGACCGATCACCTGCACAGCCTGGGCGCCCGCGCGATCAGCCGCGCGAGCTTCGCCGATTACCTGGCCCTTCACCTCGACCAGCCCAACAGTGCCAGCTGGCGCACCTAGGCGAGTTCCGAGAGCTGGCTTACACTTAAAGCAAAGTCTCACCGAAGGGGTCGATCATGACAGAGTTGGCGCGGTTGAAGTTCTATGCCACTCAGCCCCACTCCTGCAGCTATCTGCCGAACGAGCAGGCGACCACCCTGTTCCTCGACCCCAGCCAGCCGATGGATGTGCATGTGTATGCCGACCTCTCGGAGATGGGCTTTCGCCGCAGTGGCGACCACCTGTACCGCCCCCATTGCCAGAACTGCAATGCCTGCGTGCCGGCGCGCATCCCGGCCGCGCGCTTCATTCCCAACCGCCAGCAGCGGCGCATCCTCAAGCGCAATGCAGACCTCACCGTGACGGCTGCACGGCCGGCGTTCAAAGAAGAATATTTCGACCTGTACCGTCGCTACATCGAAACCCGTCATGCCGATGGCGACATGTACCCGCCAAGCCGCGATCAGTTTTCCACCTTTCTGGTGCGCGACTTGCCGTTCTGCTGGTTCTACGAATTCCGCCTGGCCGGTCGCCTGCTGGCAGTTGCCGTCTGCGACCTGCTACCCAACGGGCTGTCTGCGGTGTACACGTTCTATGAGCCCGACGAAGAACGGCGCAGCCTGGGGCGTTTTGCCATCCTCTGGCAAATCACCGAAGCCCTGCGCCAGGACCTCGAAGCGGTTTATCTTGGCTACTGGATCAAGAACTGCAAGAAGATGAACTACAAGACCCAGTATCGCCCCATCGAGCTGCTGATCAACCAGCGTTGGGTCACTCTCAACTGAAAGCATTGGCTTGACACACTATTTTCCGGCATAATCCACGCCACTTTTTTGCCCGGTGCGGTTATGCGTCGGGCCAACACTGGACACCGAGGGCTCAACTGCATGTCGAAAGAAGACAGCTTCGAAATGGAAGGTACTGTCGTCGACACCCTGCCCAACACCATGTTCCGCGTGGAGTTGGAAAACGGGCACGTCGTAACCGCGCACATCTCCGGAAAGATGCGCAAGAACTACATCCGTATTCTCACTGGCGACAAGGTCCGCGTCGAGCTGACGCCTTATGACCTGAGCAAGGGCCGCATCACCTACCGTGCGCGCTAAGCTCCAGCCATGAAAAAGCCCGGCCATGTGCCGGGCTTTTTTGTGCTCGCAAAAATGGCTTGGGGCCGCGAAGCAGCCCCTTGCATCACGCGACTTCTGCCGTGGTTTCGAAGTCGAACACCAACTCCCCATCGCGCAGGTCGATGTGCACCACACCGCCGTGCTCGGCCAGCTCGCCAAACAGAATCTCCTCGGCCAACGGCCGCTTGATCTTGTCCTGGATAAGCCGCGCCATCGGCCGCGCACCCATCTGCACATCGTAGCCAGAGGCCGCCAGCCAGCCGCGGGCGGCATCGCTGACTTCAAGCAAGACGCGCTTGTCTTCCAGCTGCGCCTGAAGTTCGATGAGGAACTTGTCGACGATGCTTTTGATGGTCTCGTGACTCAGGCGGCCAAACTGGATGATGGTGTCCAGACGGTTGCGGAACTCCGGTGTGAAGCTCTTGCGAATGACTTCCATCGCATCGGACGCATGGTCCTGATGGGTGAAACCAATGGAAGCGCGTGCCGCAGTTTCAGCGCCGGCATTGGTGGTCATGATCAGAATCACATTGCGGAAGTCCGCTTTGCGCCCGTTGTTGTCGGTCAGGGTACCGTGGTCCATCACCTGCAGCAGCAGGTTGAAGACTTCCGGGTGCGCCTTCTCGATCTCATCGAGCAGTAACACGCAATGCGGCTGCTTGGTGATCGCCTCGGTCAGCAGGCCACCCTGGTCGAACCCGACATACCCAGGAGGCGCACCGATCAAGCGCGACACAGTATGCCGTTCCATGTACTCGGACATGTCGAAGCGCACCAGCTCGACACCCAGCGCCTTGGCCAGCTGCCGCGCCGCTTCGGTCTTGCCCACACCGGTAGGGCCGGCGAACAGGAACGAACCGACCGGCTTGTCCGGTGCCTTGAGGCCTGCACGGGACAGCTTGATTGCCGTGGCCAGCGAATCGATCGCCTGGTCCTGGCCGAACACGGTCAGTTTCAGGTCACGCTCCAGGTTACGCAGCAGCTCCTTGTCGGAGCTGGTGACGTGCTTCGGCGGAATCCGCGCGATCTTGGCCACGATGTCCTCGACTTGAGGTACATCGATACGCTTGACCCGATTCGCCTCAGGCTGCAGGCGCTGATAGGCCCCAGCTTCGTCGATCACGTCGATGGCCTTGTCCGGCATGTGGCGGTCATTGATGTAGCGTGATGCCAGCTCGGCGGCGGCGCGCAAGGCTTCGTCGCTGTACTCGATATTGTGATGGCTTTCAAAGCGCCCTTTGAGGCCGCGCAGAATGCCCACGGTGTCCTCGACAGACGGCTCGCTGACATCCACCTTCTGGAAGCGCCGTGCCAGGGCACGATCCTTCTCGAAGATGCCACGAAACTCTTGGAACGTCGTCGAACCGATGCAGCGAATCTCGCCGGAAGACAGCAGCGGCTTGAGCAGGTTGGAGGCGTCCATCACGCCGCCCGAGGCAGCACCGGCACCAATGATGGTGTGGATTTCGTCAATGAACAGGATGGCCTGGGGGCGTTTGCGCAGCTCACCAAGCAACGCCTTGAAGCGTTTCTCGAAGTCGCCACGGTACTTGGTCCCTGCCAGCAGTGCGCCAAGGTCGAGCGAATACACCACGCTCTGCGACAGCAGGTCGGGCACCTGACCATCGACGATGCGCTTGGCCAGGCCTTCGGCAATCGCGGTCTTGCCCACACCAGCCTCACCGACCAGCAGCGGGTTGTTCTTGCGCCGGCGGGCAAGGATCTGCGCCACACGCTCGACTTCCTGCTCGCGCCCGACCAGCGGGTCGATTCGCCCAGCACGGGCCAATTCGTTCAGGTTGCTGGCATACGCATCCAGGGGGTTGCTCGAGGACGACGTCTCGCCGCCCTCCTCATCCTGCATTTCCTGGTCGCTGTCACTGTGCGAGCCGTGGCCCGGCACTTTGGAAATGCCGTGGGCAATGTAGTTGACCACGTCGATACGGGCCACGCTCTGCTGCTTGAGCAGGAACACGGCCTGGCTTTCCTGTTCGCTGAAGATCGCCACCAGCACATTGGCACCGGTCACCTCGCGCTTGCCAGAGCTTTGCACGTGGAACACGGCACGCTGCAGCACACGCTGGAAGCCTAGGGTCGGCTGGGTTTCGCGATCCTCGTCGTTGACGGGAATCAGGGGAGTGGTGGAATCGATGAACTCTTGCAGGTCGTGCTTGAGTTTGTCGAGATTGGCGCCACAGGCGCGCAGAACGGTCGCAGCAGCCTCATTGTCAAGGAGTGCCAGCAGCAGATGCTCGACGGTCATGAATTCATGACGCTTCGAACGGGCCTCCTTGAAGGCAAGATTGAGGGTGACTTCGAGCTCGCGGTTTAACATAGCTTCACCTCATACCCAAGTGGTCGGCGATTAACCGTCCTTCTCGATTTCACAGAGTAGCGGATGCTGGCTTTCCCTGGCGTATTGGTTGACCTGCATGGCCTTCGTTTCGGCGATGTCCCGGGTAAACAATCCGCACACTGCCCGCCCTTCGGTATGGACGGTCAGCATGATCTTGGTCGCCAGCTCGCGGTTCAGATTGAAGAACGTTTCGAGCACTTCGACGACGAAATCCATCGGCGTGTAGTCATCGTTGAACAAAACCACCTTGTACATCGGTGGCGCCTGCAGGATCGGCTTGGCTTCCTGTACCGCAAGCCCTGAGCCGTCGTCCTCATTCGATTGCGGGCGATCCTGATTGAATGTTAGTCGAATCTCGCTACGTGCATGCATGGAAAGAATTTCATCATGATCGACAGGTTAAGGTTGTGAGTTGACCGCACAAGCCGCAGCCCGCGTGTAGACGGGGCGACCTTGACTATCGGCAAAACGGTGTTACAACCAATAAGAACCCACCGTGGTCGATAAAGATCCGCGCAGTCAACCAGATTTTTCGCAAGGTTCGTATGCGGATGAAGTGGATGATACTCCAGTGATGGAGTCCTTTGCAGAGGGACATAGGGATGGCAAGCGGTAAAGTCAAGTGGTTCAACAATGCCAAGGGCTACGGATTCATCAATGAAGACGGCAAAACCGACGATCTGTTCGCCCACTATTCGGCGATCAAGATGGACGGTTACAAAACCCTCAAGGCCGGACAAGCCGTGACTTTCGAGATCGTGCAGGGCCCCAAGGGCCTGCATGCGACCGAGATCGCCAACGCTATCACCAGCACCTCGACGGGAGCCTCGCAATCATCGACCGCAGAAGCCTGACCCCTGCTTTGCGCCGGCACACGAAAAACCGGCCGCCCCGTCATAAGGGGCGGCCGGTTTTCAATTGTTTCACATATGCTTGATCATTTCGTCCCCGAAGCCTGAGCTGCCCACCAGCTTCGCGCCCTCCATCAGCCGCTCGAAGTCGTAGGTGACCGTCTTGGCCGCTATCGCGCCGTTGGTGCCCTTGATGATCAGGTCGGCTGCCTCGGTCCAGCCCATGTGGCGCAGCATCATCTCTGCCGAGAGGATCACCGAGCCCGGGTTGACCTTGTCCTGGCCGGCATACTTGGGTGCCGTGCCGTGGGTGGCCTCGAACATGGCCACGGTGTCGGACAGGTTGGCACCTGGCGCGATACCGATACCCCCCACTTCCGCCGCCAATGCATCGGACAGGTAGTCGCCGTTGAGATTGAGCGTGGCGATCACGTCATACTCGGCCGGGCGCAGCAGTATCTGCTGGAGCATGGCGTCGGCGATGGCGTCCTTGACGATGACCTCGCGGCCGGTCTTGGGGTTCTTGAACTTCATCCACGGGCCACCATCGAGCAACTCGGCGCCAAACTCATCCTTGGCCACCTCGTAACCCCAGTCCTTGAAGGCACCTTCGGTGAACTTCATGATGTTGCCCTTGTGCACCAGGGTCAGCGACTCTCGGTCGTTGTCCACCACGTACTGTAGGGCCTTGCGCACCAGGCGCTTGGTGCCCTCGCGGGAAACCGGCTTGACCCCGATGCCGCAGTCCTGGTCGAAACGGATCTTGGTGACGCCCATTTCCTCCTTGAGAAACTTGATCACCTTGTCCGCCTCGGGCGAGCCGGCTTTCCATTCGATACCGGCGTAGATGTCCTCGGAGTTCTCACGGAAGATCACCATGTCGACATCGCCTGGCTTCTTGACCGGGCTGGGCACGCCCTCGAACCACAGCACCGGGCGCAGGCACACATAAAGATCGAGCTGCTGGCGCAGGGCCACGTTCAGCGAACGGATGCCCCCTCCGACCGGGGTGGTCAGCGGCCCTTTGATCGATACGACATAGTCGCGCACCGCATCCAGGGTCTCCTGGGGCAGCCATGTATCCTGGTCATAGACCTGGGTGGCCTTCTCCCCGGCGTACACCTCCATCCAGGCGATCTTGCGCTTGCCGCCGTAGGCCTTGTTCACAGCAGCGTCAACCACCTTGATCATCACCGGTGAGACGTCGATGCCAATGCCGTCGCCTTCGATATAGGGAATGATGGGGTTGTCGGGCACATTGAGCGAATGGTCTGCATTGACGGTGATCTTGGCGCCGTCGGTCGGAACCTTGATTTTCTGGTATCCCATGCTTGCACTACTCCGCTTTCGGGTGTGATTGGACATCATGCGATCCCACTGAGCCTAAACCACATCTGCCGACCTGCAAGCGCTGCGACATCACGCCACATTGCCGCTACGTCTTTGGTCTTATAAATGGCGCCGATGTCACTTCGCCTTGCTGAATAGCCCGATTGGTTTGATATACTGCGCCGCGACCGAAGGGTCATCGGGGCGAATCCCAGGAAAATGCGGCTCGCCCTCGGCCAGTAACTGGCCACAAAGCCTGGGCTGTTACCGCAGTTCAGCACTTGACGCTCGACTGATGCATCCACCATCACCGCTCGCAGCCTCTCGACTTTCCGCTCATGGCGTCGCCAGGGCGAAGCGCCTACCCTGCGCACCTCGAGACTCGAGTACGCTCAGCACATAGAGAGTTAACCCGCATGCCCACCCGTTCCAAGATCATCTATACCTTCACCGACGAAGCCCCCGCCCTCGCCACCTACTCGCTGCTGCCGATCGTCGAAGCGTTCACCGCTTCGGCTGACATCGCCGTCGAAACTCGCGACATTTCCCTGGCTGGCCGCATCCTCGCGGCATTCCCGGAGCAACTGGGCACCGAGAAGCAGGTAGGCGATCACCTGGCGGAACTGGGCCAACTGGCTACCACACCTGAAGCCAACATCATCAAGCTGCCGAACATCAGCGCCTCGGTGCCGCAGCTCAAGGCCGCCATCAAGGAACTGCAAGGCAAGGGCTTCAATATCCCGGACTACGCCGACGAACCGGCCACCGCGGAAGAAAAAGAATCCCGCGCGCGCTACGACCGCATCAAGGGCAGCGCCGTGAACCCGGTACTGCGCGAAGGCAACTCCGACCGCCGCGCACCGCTGTCGGTCAAGAACTACGCGCGCAAGCACCCGCACAAGATGGGTGCCTGGGCCGCCGACTCCAAGTCGCACGTTGCCCACATGACCCAGGGCGACTTCTACGGCAGCGAAAAGGCCGCACTGATCGAGGCTGACGACAGCCTGCGCATCGAGCTGGTTGCCAAAGACGGCAGCATCACCGTGCTGAAAGAAAAGACCGCCGTCAAAGCCGCCGAAGTCATCGACTGCGCGACCATGAGCCGCAAGGCCCTGAAAGCCTTCATCGCCGAGCAGATCGCCGATGCCAAGGCCTCTGGCGTGCTGCTGTCGGTGCACCTGAAAGCCACCATGATGAAGGTTTCCGACCCGATCATGTTCGGCGTCATCGTCGAAGCCTTCTACGGCGAAGTGCTGGCCAAGCACGCTGCCGCGCTGACCGAAGTGGGCTTCAATGCCAACAACGGCATCGGCGACCTGTATGCCCGCATCAAGGACCTGCCAGCCGACAAGCAGGCCGAGATCGAAGCCGACATCCAGGCCCTGTACGCCGACCGCCCGGCCCTGGCCATGGTCAACTCCGATAAAGGCATCACCAACCTGCACGTGCCGAGCGACGTCATCGTCGACGCATCGATGCCGGCCATGATCCGTGACTCGGGCAAGATGTGGAACACCGCCGGTGAGCTGCAGGACGCCAAGGCGATCATCCCGGACCGCTGCTACGCCGGCATCTACCAGGCCACCATCGAAGACTGCAAGGCCAACGGCGCGTTCGACCCAACCACCATGGGCAGCGTACCGAACGTCGGCCTGATGGCACAGAAAGCCGAAGAATACGGCTCCCACGACAAGACGTTCCAGGTCAAGGCCGACGGTGTCGTGCGCGTGGTCGATGGCAAGGGCAAGGTCGTTCTGGAGCAGAACGTCGAAGCCGGTGACATCTTCCGCATGTGCCAGACCAAAGACGCGCCGATCCAGGACTGGGTCAAGCTGGCCGTCAACCGCGCCCGCCTGAGCAACACCCCGGCCGTATTCTGGCTGGACCCGGCCCGCGCCCACGACGGTGTGATGATCGAGAAGGTGCAGAAGTACCTGAAGGATCACGACACCGCTGGCCTGGACATCCGTGTCCTGGCGCCGGTCGACGCCATCAAGTTCTCGCTTGCCCGCATTCGTGAAGGCAAGGACACCATCTCGGTGACCGGCAACGTGCTGCGCGACTACCTGACCGACCTGTTCCCGATCATGGAGCTGGGCACCAGCGCCAAGATGCTGTCGATCGTGCCGCTGATGAACGGCGGTGGCCTGTTCGAAACCGGCGCTGGCGGTTCGGCACCCAAGCACGTGCAACAGTTGGTGGAAGAAAACTTCCTGCGCTGGGACTCGCTGGGTGAATTCCTGGCCCTGGCCGCGTCCCTGGAGCACCTGGGCAACACGTACGACAATCCGCGCGCCAAGGTCCTTGCCAACACCCTGGACCAGGCCACCGGCAAGTTCCTCGACACCAACAAGTCGCCTTCGCGTAAAGTCGGTGGTATCGACAACCGCGGCAGCCACTTCTACCTGACCCTGTACTGGGCAGAAGCCCTGGCCGCCCAGACTGACGACGCCGCGCTGCAGGCGCGCTTCGCGCCGCTGGCGAAAACCCTGGCCGAGAACGAAGCGACCATCGTCGCCGAGCTCAACGCCGTTCAGGGCAAGCCGGCCGACATCGGTGGCTACTACGCTCCGGACGCAGAGCTGACCGCCAAGGTGATGCGCCCAAGCCAGACCCTGAACAGCGCGATCGCCGCCCTGTAAGGCTCGCTTGACGTAACAGCACAAACCCCGGCCACGCACCGGGGTTTGTGCTTTTTGAGCCGCAAGCTTCAAGCTGCAAGCTGCAAGACAAAGCGATGCGCGCACTGCTCTTGCTCTTGCTCTTGCTCTTGCTTGTGGCTTGTGGCTTGTGGCTTGTGGCTTGCAGCTTGCAGCTTGCAGCTTCTAACCATCGGAGAACATCGACCGTGTCCTGGCAACCGCACATCACCGTCGCCACCGTCGTCGAGCACGCAGGCAAATTCCTCTTCGTCGAGGAGTTCAAGGCCGGCCAGCACGTGTTCAACCAGCCCGCCGGCCACCTGGAGCCTGACGAAACCCTGCCCCAGGCCGCACTGCGCGAAACGCTGGAAGAAACCGCGTGGGAAGTCGAGCTCACCGGCGTGGTCGGCATCTATCTGTACACCGCACCCAGCAACGGCGTGACCTACCAGCGCATCTGCTTCGCCGCACGCCCCGTACGCCACCACGCCGACCGCGCCCTGGACAGCGACATCGTCCGTGCCGTCTGGCTCACCCGCGAGGAGCTGTTGGCCGCCCCCGACCGCTGGCGCAGCGAACTGGTGCCACGCTGCCTGGATGACTACCTCGCAGGCCCGCTGCACAGCCTCGACTTGCTGCGCGACTGACGCGCAGCCTCGGGTTTGATAGAATCGGCGCTTTTCCCCCTTGATACACATCGGTAGCCATGACCAGCCCAGCACTCAAAGACCCCGCCAAGACCCGCGTCATCGTCGGCATGTCCGGCGGCGTGGACTCTTCCGTCTCCGCCCTTCTGCTCATGGAGCAGGGCTACCAGGTGGAAGGTCTGTTCATGAAGAACTGGGAAGAGGACGACGGCACCGAATACTGCACCGCCCGGGAAGATCTGGCCGACGCCCAGGCCGTGTGCGACCGCATCGGCATCAAGCTGCATACCGCCAACTTCGCTGCTGAATACTGGGACAATGTTTTCGAGCATTTCCTCGAAGAATACAAAGCCGGCCGTACACCCAACCCGGACATCCTCTGCAACCGCGAAATCAAGTTCAAGGCGTTTCTCGACTACGCGCTTTCGCTGGGGGCAGACCTGATCGCCACCGGTCATTACGTGCGCCGCCGCGACACTGGCGCGATCACCGAACTGCTCAAGGGCCTGGACCCGAACAAGGACCAGAGCTATTTCCTGCATGCCGTGGGTGGCAAGGAAATCGCTCGCACCCTGTTCCCGGTCGGCGAACTGGAAAAGCCCGAGGTCCGCGCCATCGCCGAAAAACACGGCCTGGCCACCGCCAAGAAGAAGGATTCCACCGGTATCTGCTTCATCGGTGAACGCCGTTTCAGTGACTTCCTCAAGCAGTACCTGCCGGCCCAGCCAGGTGAGATCCAGACCACCGAAGGCGAAGTCATCGGCCGCCACCACGGCCTGATGTACCACACCATTGGCCAGCGCCAGGGCTTGGGGATTGGCGGCCTCAAAGACGCAGGCGACGAGCCGTGGTACGTGCTGCACAAAGACCTGGCCCGCAATGTACTGGTGGTCGGCCAGGGCAATGAACACCCTTGGTTGTTCTCCCGTGCGCTGCTCGCTTCGGAAATCTTCTGGGTCAACCCGATCGACCTCAGCAGCCCGCGCACGCTCACTGCCAAGGTGCGCTACCGCCAGAGCGACCAGCGCTGCACCCTGGAACTGACCGAAAGCGGCTACCGCGCCGTGTTCGACGAGCCGCAGCGCGCCGTTACCCCTGGCCAGTCGGTAGTGTTCTACGACGGTGAGGTGTGCCTGGGCGGCGGCGTTATCGAGACGGCCGAGCCGTGGAGCCCGCGCGCATGAGCAAACTGCAGGAGCAATTGATTGCCCTGGGCGGGGTGTTTCAGGCCGCCGTGCTGGTCGACCGCATCGCCCGCACCGGCCAGGCCAGCGAGGCCGATATCGGCTGCATGCTGGGCAGCCTGCTGGTGCGCGACCCCAAGGACACCCTGGAGGTGTTCGGTGGCGACGACCTCAACCTGCGTGACGGTTATCGCGCCCTGGTCGGCGCCCTGGAGCGCGACCCCAGCAGCCTGCAGCGCGAACCACTGCGTTATGCGCTGTCGATGCTCGGCCTGGAACGCCAGCTGAACAAGCGTGGCGACCTGCTCGACACCATTGGCAACCGCCTGCCGCAGATCCAGTCACAGGCCGACCATTTCGGCCTGGTTCACGAAAACGTCATCGCTTCCAGCGGCGCGTTGTATCAGGACACCCTGAGCACCCTGCGCCAGCGCATTCAGGTGCATGGCGACATGCGCTTCCTGCAGCAGGCCAGCAACGCTTCGAAAATTCGCGCCCTGCTGCTGGCCGGTATCCGCGCCGCACGCCTTTGGCGCCAGCTGGGCGGGCACCGCTGGCAGCTGGTGTTCAGCCGGCGCAAGTTGCTCAACGAGCTGTACGATATGATGCGCAGCCCCAGTTGAGGGCTGAGCTGCCTGTTTGCACAGCGACTGCCACCCGATTCAGATTGGGCTGACCTTTGGTCAGCCACCCGACCTCGGCGCATTTTTCATGTATGATATGCGCCCTCCAAAAGCCTGACTGTCCGAGAACACCCCATGCAGCTCTCTTCGCTCACTGCGGTTTCCCCTGTAGACGGCCGTTATGCCGGCAAAACCCAGGCCTTGCGCCCCATTTTCAGCGAATTCGGCCTGATCCGTTTCCGCGCCCTGGTCGAAGTGCGCTGGCTGCAGCGCCTGGCCGCCCACCCGCAGATCGGCGAAGTGCCGGCGTTCTCCGCCGAAGCCAACGCCCTGCTGGACAGCCTGGCCACCGACTTCAAGCTCGAGCACGCTGAACGCGTCAAGGAAATCGAGCGCACCACCAACCATGACGTCAAGGCGATCGAGTACCTCCTCAAGGAGCAGGCTGCGCAACTGCCTGAGTTGGCCAAAGTCAGCGAATTCATCCACTTCGCCTGCACCAGTGAGGACATCAACAACCTGTCCCACGCCCTGATGCTGCGTGCTGGCCGCGATGACGTGCTGCTGCCACTGATGCGCCAGATCGCTGATGCCATTCGCGCCCTGGCCCATGCGCACGCCGACGTGCCGATGCTGTCGCGCACCCACGGCCAGCCGGCTTCGCCGACCACGCTGGGTAAAGAGCTGGCCAACGTCGTCTACCGCCTGGAGCGCCAGATCGCTCAAGTGGCCGCCGTGCCGCTGCTGGGCAAGATCAACGGTGCTGTGGGCAACTACAACGCCCACATGTCGGCCTACTCGCAGATCGACTGGGAAGAAAACGCCCGCGCCTTCATCGAAGACGAACTGGGCCTGGTGTTCAACCCGTACACCACCCAGATCGAGCCGCACGACTACATCGCCGAGCTGTTCGACGCCATCGCCCGCTTCAACACCATCCTCATCGACTTCGACCGCGACGTGTGGGGCTACATCTCGCTGGGCTACTTCAAGCAGAAGACCGTCGCTGGCGAAATCGGCTCGTCGACCATGCCGCACAAGGTCAACCCGATCGACTTCGAAAACTCCGAAGGCAACCTGGGTATCGCCAACGCACTGTTCCAGCACTTGGCCAGCAAACTGCCGATCTCGCGCTGGCAGCGTGACCTGACCGACTCCACCGTGCTGCGCAACCTGGGTGTGGGCTTCGCTCACAGCGTCATCGCCTATGAAGCCAGCCTCAAAGGCATCGGCAAGCTGGAAGTCAACGCCGCACGTATCGCCGCCGACCTGGACGCCTGCTGGGAAGTCCTCGCCGAGCCGATCCAGACCGTGATGCGCCGCTTCAACATCGAGAACCCCTACGAGAAGCTCAAGGAGCTGACCCGTGGCAAGGGCATCACCCCAGAAGCACTGCTGACCTTCATCGACGGCCTGGACATGCCAGCCGAAGCCAAGGCCGAGCTCAAGCAGTTGACCCCTGCCAGCTACATCGGTAACGCCGTAGCGCAGGCCAAACGCATCTAAGCTAAGCGTCGAGTTCAACGCCCGGCCTGGCCGGGCGTTTTTATTCCCGGACGAAAATTACGTTTTTTCAATAGGTTGAACATGAATCCTGATACTCCACTGCAGCTGCTCGGCGGCATCTCGGCCCGTGAATTCATGCGCGACTACTGGCAGAAGAAGCCGCTGCTGGTGCGCCAGGCATTCCCGGACTTCGAAAGCCCGATCGACCCCGACGAGCTGGCCGGCCTGGCCCTGGAAGAGGAAGTCGAGTCGCGCATCGTGCTCGAGCACGGCGCCCACCCGTGGGAGCTGCGCCGCGGCCCGTTCAACGAAGACACCTTCGCCGACCTGCCTGAGAAAGACTGGACCCTGCTGGTTCAGGCCGTCGACCAGTTCGTACCTGAAGTGGCCGAACTACTGGAGCACTTCCGCTTCCTGCCAAGCTGGCGCATCGACGATGTGATGATCAGCTTCGCCACTCCCGGTGGCAGCGTAGGCCCGCACTTCGACAACTACGACGTGTTCCTGCTGCAAGGCCACGGCCAGCGCAACTGGAAGATCGGCCAGATGTGCAACAGCGACAGCCCGCTGCTGGACCATGCCGACCTGCGCATCCTCGCCGAATTCGAACAGAGCGGCGAATGGACCCTGGAGCCTGGCGACATGCTCTACCTGCCACCGCGCCTGGCTCACTACGGCGTAGCCGTGGACGACTGCCTGACCTACTCGGTCGGTTTCCGCGCGCCAAGCGCCGCCGAAGTGCTGACCCACTTCACCGACTTCCTCGGCCAGTTCCTGCCGGACGAGGAACGCTACAGCGACGCCGACGCCGAGCCTGCCAGCGACCCGCACCAGATCCAGCACGACGCCCTCGACCGTCTCAAGGGCCTGCTCGACAAGCACATGAACGACAAGGACCTGCTGCTGACCTGGTTCGGCCAGTTCATGACCGAGCCGCGCTACCCCGAACAGGTCGTCGGTGAAGAGCTGGACGAGCAGGAGCTGATCGAAGCACTCGAAGACGGTGCCATCCTGATTCGCAACCCAAGTGCGCGCATGGCCTGGTCGGAGCTTGGCGATGACCTGATGCTGTTCGCCAGCGGCCGCAGCTGCCCGCTGCCCGCCAAACTGCGCGAGCTGCTGAAGCTGGTGTGTGCCGCCGACGCGTTACACATCGACAACCTTGCACAGTGGCTGGAGGATGAAGACGGCCTTATGCTGGTACAGCAGTTGATCAAACAAGGAAGCCTGGGATTCGCCAATGAATAAGATTCGCGTGCGCCTCGCCGATTGGCAGAAAGACAATGCCGATATCCGGCGTATCCGTGAAGCGGTGTTCGTCGCCGAACAGCACATTCCGCCTGAGCTGGAGTTCGACTCGGAAGACCAGGACGCGCTGCATTTTCTGGCGCTGGAAGGCGATTACCCGATTGGCACTGCCCGCCTGCTGGCTGACGGTACGATCGGGCGCATCTCGGTGCTAAAGGACTGGCGCGGGCTGAAGGTTGGCGATGCACTGGTCAATACGGTCATCCTCGAGGCGCAGAACCGTGACCTCAAGCAACAGATGCTCAGCGCGCAAGTGCATGCCACGCCATTCTACGAGCGGCTCGGCTTTCGCGTGGTCAGCGAGGAATTCCTTGAAGCCGGCATCCCGCATGTTGACATGGTGCGCGACTCCCGCGAGATCGCCTGATGCCTAGCGGCTGACCTCACCGGCCCTCTCGCCGGCATGCCGGCTCCCCCACATACCTCATAGCTTTCAGGAGCGGTGATACACCTGTGGGGGCCGGCTTGCCGGCGCGAGGACGGTGGTCGCAGCAACATCCTCACTGATAAAAACCTGTACATCCATCCAGATAAAACTTGCCTCCGCGCCCGCGCTTGCGCATCCTAGTGCCTATCACTCTCGATAAAGCGTCCCGGCCATGCGCCTGTTCCTCTGCGAAAAACCCTCCCAGGCAAAAGACATCGCCAAGATCCTAGGTGCCAACCGCAAGGGCGACGGCTGCTGGCAAGGCACAGACGTCTGCGTCACCTGGTGCATCGGCCACCTGTTGGAAACCGCGCCGCCCGACAGCTACGACGAACGCTACAAGCGCTGGAACCTCGCCGACCTGCCAATCATTCCAGACAAATGGAAGATGCTGGTCAAGCCCAAGACCGCCAGCCAGTTCAAGGCCGTCAAGCGCTTGCTCGGCGAGGCACGCGAACTGGTAATCGCGACCGATGCCGACCGCGAAGGCGAAATGATCGCCCGCGAACTGGTCGAGCATTGTCGCTACCGTGGGCCCATACAGCGCCTGTGGCTGTCCGCCCTGGACGATGCCTCGATTCGCAAGGCCTTGGCGCGCCTGCTGCCGGGGCAGGATACCTTCAACCTCTATCACTCGGCGCTGGGCCGCTCACGCGCCGACTGGCTCATCGGCATGAACATGAGCCGACTGTTCACCCTACTGGGCCGCCAGTCGGGCTACCAGGGTGTGCTACCGGTGGGCCGGGTACAAACACCTACCCTGCGCCTGGTGGTGGACCGCGACCGCAGCATCGCCGATTTCGTACCGTTACCGTTCTGGGCCATCGACGTGCAACTCGAGCATGCCGGCATGGGCTTCAACGCCCAGTGGCGAGCGCCACAACAGATCTGCGACGACCAGGGCCGCTGCCTTGACCAGGCGCTGGCCCAACAGGCCGCCACAGACATCGGCAACGCCCGTACTGCACGGGTGATCAAGGTGGCCACAGAACGTGTACGCGAGGCAGCCCCCCTGCCCTTCGACCTCGGCAACCTGCAGGAACTGTGCTCCAAGAAATTCGGCCTTGGTGCGCAGGAAACCCTCGACATTGCCCAGGCCCTGTACGAAACCCACAAGCTGATCACCTACCCACGCAGCGATTGCGGTTACCTGCCCCTCAGCCAGCACAGCGAAGCGCCGGCAATCCTTGCTGCATTGCAGCGAGCCGATAGCAGCCTGGCGCCGCTGCAAGCGCACCTTGCGCCGCACCGCCGCTCGCGGGCCTGGAACGATGCCAAAGTCACCGCGCACCACGGCATCATCCCTACTGCGGCCGCCAGCGACCCGTCACGCTTGCCAGCCAAGCACAAGGCGGTCTACACCCTGATCCGCGCCCGCTACCTGGCCCAGTTCCTGCCTAACCACGAGTATGATCGCACCCAGGCCGAGTTCGACTGTGCAGGCCATGCCCTGCGTGCAGTCGGCAAGCAGATCGTGGAGCCGGGCTGGCGTCGCGCATTACCCGAGGCGCTGGCTCCAGCCAAAGGTCGCGAAGCGCCGCCGGCGCAAGTGCTGCCCACATTGTGCGAGGGCCAGGACTGCGCCGTACAGGGCCTGCAGTTGAAGGACTTGTGGACCCAACCGCCCAAACCCTTCACCGAAGGCGACCTGATCAAGGCCATGAAGAATGTCGCCAAGCTGGTGGACGACCCGCGGCTGAAACAGAAGCTCAAGGAAACCACCGGCATCGGCACCGAGGCGACCCGTGCCAGCATCATCCAGGGCCTGCTCGACCGCGGCTATCTGGTCAAGAACGGCAAGGCACTGGCCGCCACCCCAGCCGCCTTCAGCCTGATCGACGCCGTGCCACGCGCCATCGCCGACCCAGGTACCACGGCAATCTGGGAACAGGCGCTGGACATGGTGCAAAATGGTGAAATGAGCCTGGAGGACTTCGTTGCTCGGCAGTCGGCATGGATGGGCAAACTGGTGGAGCGCTGCAGCGGCATGCGCATGACCATCAACGGGCCAGCGGTGGGCAAGGCGGCGCCGTGGAAGAAAAAGCGCCGCAGCGGTGGCAAAGGCAAACCTGCAGCTAACGGTGCCAAGGCCACAGGCAGCAAGCCGCGACAACCCCGGCGCAAAGCCGCCAACTGAATAGTCAGCCAGTGCAGCACGGCCTCACTTCCAGACGCGATCCTCGCTCCAGCCAAGCTCGGCAAAATCATGCACTCGCAAACCGGCCTCTTCCTCACAGAAGAACTCATCGAGCTGGGGCGGGCGCACTGCTGTATCGCTGAGCATGGCATGGACCTGGCCACGGTGATGGATCTGGTGCTCGAAAAGGTGTGCAAGCAAGCGCAGGCGCTGTTCACGCTGCACACGGTCGGGCCTCACGATGCTCACGTAGCGCGATAACTGGTCGTCGCTCAGCACACTGCAGTAAGCGATCAGCCGGTGGTCAGCCTGCGCCTGTTCGGCGTGCAGGTCGGTGCACGTGGCAAAAGGCTGCTCCGCCTCGAAGAAGCGTTCACCGTCGGCCGCAGGCGCCTCACCACGCTGCTCGCACTCGAGCATGTGCAGATAGAACCAGTCCACCGTCAGCACATGGTTGAGAGTGGCCTTGATCGACGGAAAGAAGCTGCACCGGGGCGCGACGAACTCGTCCTGGGTCAGTTGCAGACAGGCCTTGTACAGGCGGTGGTTGGCCCAGCCATTGTTATAGGCCTGGGTCAGCAGATGATGCGACAGCGGCTCCATGGTTCGGCTCCTTCAGGCGAAGCGTTGCAGTTGCATCTCCCGTAGCCGGCTTAGGGTCCTTTGGTACGGGAAGGCCAGATACCCTTGAGTGTAGAGCGCTTCAAGCGGAACCTGCGCCTCAAGGTACAGCGCCACCCTGCGGTCGTAGCATTCGTCGACCAGCGCAACGAAGCGGCGCACGGCGTCATCCTTGGCCGCCAGCGCCGGCAGTTGCCGATTACCGGCCTCCACCCGTGCGGCACCGTCCTCGGTACCACGGGCGATACGCCCGGCCTGCTGCTCACCGCTCAGGGCTGGAATGCCTTCGACCAGGATCGCCGGAAACTGATCGCACAGCGCCATGAATTCCATTGCTGCCATTGGCTGCTCGCAGAGGTCGGCAAAGCGACACCAGATCGCTTGTGAGCTACGCCGGATCACCCGGATCTGCCGTGCGCCCACTGCGAACGGCAGCGCAGTGCCCGGATCGTCGGGGCTGAGCTGCTTGAACACCGCCTCAAGCGCCTTTGCCTTGCCAGCTTCAGCCACCCAGTAGCGCTGGTGTGCGGCCCCAGGGTGAAGACGATGGTCCAGTTCGCCTGCCACCGCCAGCACTTGCATGTGCCGCTCTATGGCGGTGATAGCCGGCAGAAAACGATCGCGATTGAAACCGTCTTGGTACAGCAACTGCGGCGGTTGATTGGAGGTGGCAACCACTACCACACCATGATCGAACAACACCTGGAACAGGCGACCGAGAATGATTGCATCTGCGATGTCGCTGACAAAAAGCTCATCGAAGCACAGCACGCGGATCTCCCCCGCCAGCGCTCGGGCAAGCGCCTGCAGCGGATCAGCGGTGCCTTTGAGTTGAAACAGCCGCTGGTGGACCCACGCCATGAAATGGTGGAAGTGCTGCCGCCGGGCGCCAGTACTCAGGCAGCGGTGGAACAAGTCCATGAGCCATGTTTTGCCGCGGCCGACCGGCCCCCACAGGTAAAGGCCCCGAGCGGGGCGACCGCCCTCCAGGGCTTCGAAACAGGCTTGCAAGGCATAGACGGCCTGAGCCTGCTCCGGGTCGGGGACATAGCCTTGCTCGGCAAGGGCCTGCTGATAGAGCGTTTTGGGGTCTAAGGCCATGCCGCATTATGTTGATGGTGCCGATCATCGGCAAGCCAGCGCCCGCTACTGTACTTCAGCTCAGCTGTTCGCCTGCGATAGGCCAGTACATCCCGGAAGCGCTTTCAGCCCCGGCTCAAGCCAACTTTCAGCAGCATCCCGTCCTTGTCATCGGTGAGCACGTACAGGTAACCATCCGGCCCAACCCGCACATCACGGATTCGCGTTTTCAAATCCCCTAACAGGCGCTCCTCATGCACGATCTTGTCGCCATCGAGCTGCAGGCGAATCAGCTCTTGAGTGGCCAGCGCGCCGATGAACAGATTGTGGTCCCAAGCCTTGAACGTGGGGCTGTCGTAAAAAGCCATGCCGCTGATACCTGGCGACTTTTCCCAAACATGATGCGGATCGACCATACCGTCCACATGTTCGCCCTTGGCCTCAGGGATTGGCAGCAGTGAGTAGTTGATGCCATGAGTAGCGATTGGCCAACCATAATTCTTCCCAGCCTGCGGGATGTTTATCTCATCACCGCCGCGGGGGCCATGCTCGTGCGTCCACAGCTTGCCGGTCCAGGGGTTGAGCGCTGCACCTTGCTGGTTCCGATGGCCAAACGACCATATTTCAGGGCGCACGCCGTCTTTACCGACGAAGGGATTGTCTTTGGGCACTTCACCATCGGGCAGGATGCGCACAACCTTGCCCTGCAGCTTGTCCAGGTCCTGGGAGGTGGCGCGCTGGTTGTTCTCGCCCAGCGCGACGAACAGGTAGCCATTCCGATCGAAGACCAGGCGCGAGCCAAAGTGATTGCCCACCGAAAGCTTGGGTTGCTGGCGGAAGATCACCTCGAAATTTTCCAAACGTGCGCGATCTTCGGACAGTTGGCCACGGCCAACCGCAGTGCCGGCCTTGCCATCACTGCCCTCTTCGGCATACGACAAGTAAACGGTACGATCTTGGGCGAACTCAGATGATAACACCACGTCGAGCAGGCCGCCCTGGCCCTCGGCCCAGACGTTGGGCACTCCGCTTATGGGAGGGCCGACCTTGCCTTCGGCATTGACCACACGCAGATTACCGGAGCGTTCAGTCACCAGCATATCCTTACCGCCGGGCAGGAACGCCAATGCCCAAGGGTTGCGCAAGCCGTCCGCTACGGTACTGACGGTCACCTGCCCCTCCTCGCTGGGAAAGCGCTTCTCGGCGGCGGCATGCACGAGCAGCGGCAGCAATGCAGCAGCGGTAAACGTGGTCAGCCAGGTAGCTTTGATCATGCAGAATTCCTTTGAGTGGCGGCTCAGGGCGCGCGCTGGGTGTCACGCGGTGGGCGGGTGGGTTCCAGGTTCGGCGTCTGCTGCTGGCGGCGCAAATTGTCACCATTACCGATGCCGCGGTTGTCCAGACTAGGTGTGCGCTGGATCGGCTGGGTCGAAGGGCCGCGCACCGGTGGCGTGACAGGCAGGCTGCCTTGGCGGCTGTTGGGGTTGGCTCGCTGGATCGGGCTGTTGTAGGGGTTGTTACTACTGGCAGCAAGCAGTAAAGGCTGTAGCGGCGCCGCCTGTACAGGCAGGCCCAGCAACAGGCCGACGGCCAGGGCCGGCAATGTAAGATTCATACTCCACCTCGTGTACGAAAAGGTGCGCCTCGTGCGTTTGATAGCCTAAGGCGTCATGCGTTCGCAGAAAAAGGGTGAATGCGATTCGCGATGTTTCAGTATGACCCTCAGGCAGCCCTGAGCACCTACAGAATATGCCAGGCGTAGGCTTCGGATGCTCGAAGGTAGCGATTGCGGCATCCCAGCAGCAGAACCGCTGCTTTCAACACTGGCTGACATTTGCCACACTCAAGGCCGGTTTCCATTGGCAAGGTCCATTTTCATGACTGCCGTTTTGCAACGCTACGCCCGATTGCTGCTGGTCTTGTTGCTGGCTGGTGTGCTGAACGCCTGCGCTTTGCTCCAGGCACGCGACCCGCTGAACATCAGCGTGATCGGCATCGAACCCTTGCCGGGTCAAGAACTGGAAATGCGCATGGCGGTAAAGATGCGCGTGCAAAATCCCAACGAGGCAGCCGTCGACTACAACGGCATCGCGCTGAACCTGGAGGTCAACGGCCAGGCACTTGCCTCTGGGGTCAGCGACCAGCGGGGGCATATCGGCCGTTACAGTGAAGCGGTGGTGGTGGTACCGGTGAGCATCACGGCGTTTGCATTCCTGCGCCAGGCCTATGGCCTGAGCAAGCTCGACTCGCTACAAGGGATGCCTTATGTGCTGCGCGGTAAACTGGCTGGCGGCCCACTGGGCACCGTGCGCTTTACCGATGAGGGCAAGCTGGACCTGCCCAAGGGGGGCAACGTGTACTGGTGACAGGCCGCGGATCATCAGCGGTTGGTGCTGGCAGCAGCCATCATCTTGTTTACCTCGCTGCGTACCATGCTGGCGTATTCAGGCGGCGACATGCCGTCCAGCTCGGCACGTACCCATTCAGCCCATTTGCCCTTGCGACGCGGCTTTTCCGAAATCAGCCGGGCTGCGTCAGCCTTCGCCTTGCCCAGGTTGTTCTGCCACAGTTCGAACAGCCGCGCCTTTTCTGCCTCGATCTGTGCCCGTTCCTCGAAGCTCCTGTTGGCCAGATTGAAACTCATGAATGCACCTGCCAGTTGAAATGGCCGCTATCTTACACCGTAGTGGTGCTTCATCGCTAAGCTGGCGCAACTTTCCCGGCGCACCGGCATCCATTGCTTACCCCCCTATCGACGAGGACATGTTCATGGCCCGAAAATCAGCCTTTGCAGCTAACAGCGAGCAGATCAAGGATCAGGTGTTCAGTGAGCTGCAGGCATTGATAGAAGAATCCGAGAGGCTGCTCAACGACAGCGCCTCCCTGGTAGGTGAAGAAGCCGACACGCTGCGCGCGCAGGTCAGCCTGAAACTTCGCCAGGCTCGAGAGGCAGCCGCACAGGTGCGCGCCAAAGCCCAACCGGTAGTAGACGCTACAAACGAATATATCGGCGGCCACCCATGGCAAACCGTTGCGGTCTCTGCCGGGTTTGGCCTGGTAATTGGCTTGCTACTGGGCCGCCGTCACTAACCGTTACCAGGCGCAGTGCCGGCTGTTGCACATCAGGCGGCCTGCGCCATCGGAATACCACTGTGGAAACGCAGTTCCTGATCCGCAGACAGGATCAGATCTGCTTCCGCCTCACGCACCCGCTGAACCCGCTGGGCGATATCCGCTTCATCGCCATACTGATGGGCGAGTTTCAGGTAGCCTTGGTAGTGGCGCGCTTCACTTTTAAGCAAGCCGTGATAAAAAGTGCCGAGCTCATCATCCAGGTGCGGGACCAATGCTGCAAAGCGCTCGCAACTGCGTGCTTCGATAAAGGCACCGACCACCAGGGTATCCACCAGCTTGACTGGCTCATGGGCGCGCACCAGGCGGCGCAAGCCAGAGGCATAGCGCCCCGCCGACACTGGGCGCAAAGGCACACCACGGCGCTTCATCAAACGCAACACTTGCTCATGATGTACCAGTTCCTCACGGGCCAAGCGTGACATCATGTTGATCAGGTCCAGATGGGTGTTGTACTTGGCGATCAGGCTCAACGCCGTGCTGGCAGCTTTGAACTCGCAGTTCTTGTGGTCGATCAGCAAGGTTTCCTGGTCAGCAATGGCCGCCTCGATCCAGGCGTCTGGCGTCTTGCAACCAAGGAAGGCATCTATTTCGGGGATCAGGGACATAACGTACAACCACACACAGCAGGCAGGACGGGCGATTATACCGGCGCCGATCATGAGCGCCAGTGGCTATGCTTGATGTACATCAAACGGCGACGCAAGGCCGGCCTACTATAGTCAGGCATAGGTCACCACCTTTTGAGGGGAGTTCATGCCCATGCAAGCTGTCCGTAGCATTCTAGTGGTACTCGATCCTCATCATGCCCATAGCCGTGCGTTGACCCGCGCCAAGCTGATAGCCGGCGTAACCGGCGCGCGCCTGCACTTGCTGATGTGCGACAAAAAACAGGATCACAGCGCACTGCTCAGCTTGCTTAGCAGTCAGCTACACGACGATGGCTACGCAAACGTCTCTCACGAACAGAACTGGAGGGAGAGCCTGCATGAGTCGATCATTGCCGTTCAGCAGGCTGAGGGTTGCGACCTGGTGATCAAGGAGCACCGGCCTGACAACTCCCTGCGCAAGGCATTGCTGACGCCAAGCGACTGGAAACTTCTACGCCAGTGCCCTTGCGCAGTGTTGATGGTCAAGAGCGAGCGGCCTTGGACGCAAGGCATAATTCTGGCTGCCGTGGATGTCGGCAACGATGACGAAGACCATCGGCGGCTGCATGCCAGCATCATCGAGCATGGCTATGACATCGCCAGCCTGGCCAAGGGTGAACTGCACGTGATCACTGCGCATCCCTCCCCCATGCTGGCGGCATCCGACCCGGTCTACCAGCTCAGTGAGACCATCGAAAAACGCTACCGAGAGGCGTGCAGGGCTTTCCAGGCCGAATACGATATCAGCGAGGATCGCCTGCATGTCGCAGAGGGCCCTGCGGATGTGCTGATACCGCATATTGAGCAGAAGCTCGATGCAGTGGTCACGGTCATTGGCACTGTCGCGCGCACGGGCATCTCTGGCGCCCTGATCGGCAATACCTCTGAAGTCGTGCTGGATACGCTGGTGGGCGATGTGCTGGTGCTCAAAAGCGAAGAGGCGATCGCGCACCTGGCTGAACTGGCCCGAGGCTAGAAACGTTTCCGCACACAAAGACAAAACCCCTACCTGCTCACGCAGATAGGGGTTTTGCGAAATGAATCTTGACGATGACCTACTCTCACATGGGGAAACCCCACACTACCATCGGCGATGCATCGTTTCACTACTGAGTTCGGGATGGGATCAGGTGGTTCCAATGCTCTATGGTCGTCAAGAAATTCTGTAGCCAGAATGTCCAGATGGACAGCCCAGCGAATCCGGATATGTGATATTTGTGGTTCGTTGCGAACTTTCGGTTCGTATCATCTTCACCACCACAATCTGCAGCAGCAAATTGCTTGGGTGTTATATGGTCAAGCCTCACGGGCAATTAGTATTGGTTAGCTCAACGCCTCACAGCGCTTACACACCCAACCTATCAACGTCGTAGTCTTCGACGGCCCTTTAGGGGATTCAAGATCCCAGTGAGATCTCATCTTGAGGCAAGTTTCCCGCTTAGATGCTTTCAGCGGTTATCTCTTCCGAACATAGCTACCCGGCAATGCCACTGGCGTGACAACCGGAACACCAGAGGTTCGTCCACTCCGGTCCTCTCGTACTAGGAGCAGCCCCTCTCAAATCTCAAACGTCCACGGCAGATAGGGACCGAACTGTCTCACGACGTTCTAAACCCAGCTCGCGTACCACTTTAAATGGCGAACAGCCATACCCTTGGGACCGGCTTCAGCCCCAGGATGTGATGAGCCGACATCGAGGTGCCAAACACCGCCGTCGATATGAACTCTTGGGCGGTATCAGCCTGTTATCCCCGGAGTACCTTTTATC